>CAZSSM010000026.1:0-78371 GCA_964609385.1 uncultured Planctomycetia bacterium | reverse complement strand
ACCGTGCCACACCCAAGACCCAGTCGGCCCTGCTCGAAGCCATGCAGGAGCAGTCGGTCACCGTCGGCGGCACCATCCACCAGCTCCAAAAGCCCTTCTTCGTCATGGCTACGCAGAACCCGATCGAGCAGGAAGGGACCTACCCGCTGCCCGAGGCCCAGCTCGACCGGTTCCGCTTCAAGCTGGTCGTGGGCTACTCGACCCGCGAGGAGATGATGACGATCCTGGACCGCACCACCCGCCGCGAACGCCCGCACGCCAGCAAGGTGATCGACGGGCCGACCCTGCTCGACTTGCAACAGGTCGTCCGCGAGGTCCCCATCGCGCCTAAGGTGCAGGACTACGCCGTCCGGCTCGTGCTGGCCACCCACCCTGAAAGCATCTATGCCGCCGACGTGACAAACCAGTACGTACGATGGGGTAGCAGCCCGCGCGGAGCCGAGACGCTCGTCTTGGCCGCCAAGGTCCGCGCCCTCTTGGCGGCTCGGTACAACGTCTCCAACGAAGACGTCCGACGCGTCTATCTGCCGGCGCTCCGGCACCGGATCCTGCTCAACTTCGAGGCCCAGGCCGAAAACATCAATCCCGACGAGGTCCTCTCCAAGATCCTCGAGTCGGTCCAAGAGAACGTCGAGGAACCCGTCGCCGCCGCCTCGTGAGCAGCCCCGAGTTCGGTCAGACCGGACCTCGGTCGGATCCATGGCCCATCGGTTCGCCGTCGAGGCGGTGGGGCCCGAGTCCGACCTCGGCTCGGTCGTCAAACACTCTCCGGATCCGGAGGCGCTCGCCCGAGCTGGACCACCCGTGAAGACAACCGCCGAGCCGTCCCCACCTGCCGCTTCGGCGACCTCTTCGGTTGCCCGTCGCCGCGACCTCTACAACCCCGATCCAGTTACCTGGGAGGCGCCCCCCGCACCCCAACGCACTTGGACGCGCGCCGACCTGATCGGTCTGCTCCTGCTGCAAACCGGCTGGCTCATCTTGGTCACACCCTTACTCTGGATCTTAGACTGGGACGTGGCCGGCCTGATCGCTCTGGGCGGAGGCCTGGTTATCCTGGAGAGCTGGTCGACATCACTGGACTACCTGCAGCGCCACCCAGACCTGACGCTCCGCCGCCGCGTCCTCGTCTTCCTCAGCGCGCTGATCCCTTGGATCCTTGGGCTCGGCGTGGCCGCTCTGCTCATGCTCGGCCTGCTTCACCTCACCGACGTTCAGCAAGACCTCTCCGGACCGCAACCCTGATCAACCCGGCAAGCCGCTGAGCCTACACCTGTCGGCAAAGGAACCTCTCGCCGTGTCTTCCGCCGCACCTTCGCCCGAGCAGGCCGTCGCCGACGCCTTGGCATCGGCCACACCCAAGTCGGGCCCATCCACAAGCGCCGATCCGGACGCCCCGCTGCTGGACCCGGAGTTCCTCCGCCAACTGGAACAGCTCGAGCTGGTCAGCCGCAAGATCTTCGTCGGCCGGATGAAAGGCGAGCGTCGGAGCAAACGGCGCGGGACCTCCGTCGAGTTCGCCGATCATCGCAACTACTCCGTCGGTGATGACCTCCGTCACATCGATTGGAACGTCTTTGGCCGGCTCGATAAGCTTTTCGTCAAACTCTTTATGGAAGAAGAAGACCTGCACATCTACACGCTGCTCGACGCCAGCCTGTCGATGGACTTCGGCGAGCCGACCAAACTCCATTACGCCAAGCAGATCGCCGCCGCATTGGCCTTCATCGGTCTGGTCAACCTCGACCGGATCGTCATCGAGCACTTCGACGCGGAACTCGGCGCCGGGCTCCGAGGCATCCGGGGCCGCTCGCAGATGTGGCGCGTCCTCAAGCACCTCCAGGCGCTCCAGCCGACCAAGGGTAGCGACCTCAAGACCGCCGCCAAACAATTCGCGATCCGACATCCCAGCAAAGGGATCGTCGTTATTATCTCCGACTTTCTCGACAAGTCAGGATATCAGGACGCATTGCGCTACCTGCTGGCCCGCGACCTCGACATCTACGCGATCCAGGTCTTGGCCCGAGAAGAGGTCGACCCCGAGGTCGTCGGTGACCTTCGATTGGTCGATGTCGAGGACGATGACATCGCCGAGATCACCGTCACCGCGCCGCTCTTGAAACGCTACCAGGACAACCTCAATCGGTTTGTCGGCGGGCTCAAGCAGTGGTGCTCGCAGCGTGGAATCGCCTACCTGCTGACAACCACCGACCAGCCCTTCGATGCCCTGGTGCTCAAATACCTACGACACCGCGGATTGGTCCGCTGACCCAACGCCGAGCCCACTTCCCGACCGGACGGAGACGCGGTCCATGGACCTGCCCGACATCGAGAACC
The DNA here is from genome assembly GCA_964609385.1 of uncultured Planctomycetia bacterium. Classification (GTDB taxonomy): domain Bacteria; phylum Planctomycetota; class Planctomycetia; order Isosphaerales; family Isosphaeraceae; genus CAZSSM01. Next base: position 76,034 of record CAZSSM010000026.1, on the reverse strand, counting down.
AATTCGTCTTCTACGGCGCGTTCACACTTTTCGTGATCTACTTGGCCTACATCTTCATCCAACCGCTCTTCTCGAAGAAATCCCGACCCAAGGACGGCGAACTCTGAGGCGTCGACCGCTCCACGCCCCCTCACGCGAAGCGAATCCACGAACGAGGTTTCGATGGAAATCACCAATCTGTTGACCCCTTGGCAATGGGCGGTGCTGGTCGGCGTGCCGGTCGGGATCATCGTCCTTTACTTCCTCAAGCTTCGACGCTCTCCGCTGCTGGTACCCAGCACGATGCTCTGGAAGCGATCGATTGAGGACCTCCGCGCCAACAGCCTCTTCCAGAGGCTCCGGCGGAACCTCCTCCTGTTCCTGCAACTGATGGCCGTCCTGCTGCTGATGCTGGCGCTGTTGGGCCTCCGGAGCGATGGGACCAACTCGATCGGTCAGAAATACGTCCTGATGATCGACAATTCGGCGAGCATGTCGGCCAACGATGTCTCGCCCACCCGGCTGGACCGGGCTAAGGCCGAGGCGCTGAAGGTCGTCGATTCGATGGCCGGCGACGATCAGGCCCTGGTGATCGCCTTCTCCAACGACGCGCAGGTCGTCAGCAGCTTCTCGAGCAATCGCGGTCAGCTCCGCGCCCGGATTCAGGCGATCCGACCGACCAACGGCACCACCTCACTGCGCCAAGCCCTTCAGGTCGCCCAAGGCTTGGCCAACCCCCGCGCCCAGGACGTACCCGAGGGCGTCGTGGCCACAGAGTTCCAAGACGTCCCCCCCCGACTCTTGATCTTTTCCGACGGCGGGTTCCCCGATGTGACCGACTTCAACCTCGGTACGCTCGTGCCCCAACTGATCGTCGTCGGCCAGCCCAGCGACCCGGTCGAGCCCGACGACGACTCAACCTCGAAGGGACGCATGACGGCAGACGGCACCATCCGACGACCGTCCAACAACCTGGCCCTTGAGGCGCTCCAGACCCGCCGTGATGACCTGCTCGACGAACGGTTCCAGGTCTTCGGCCGTGTCCGCAACCATCGCCCCGAGCAAGCCAACGTCTCTGTCCAGTTGCTCCGACACGACCCCAACGCGGTCGATCGGCCTGGCGAACTCGTCGACGCGATCGAACTCGAGATCGAGCCCGGGGACGATCGGGCCTTCGCCTTCCCCAGAACCGACACCGGCGACGGCGAGTTACTGGAGGTCGCCTTGGAGGTCGAGGACGACTTGCCCCTGGACGACCGCGGCTTCGCCTTGATCCGCGCCCCGCGCGAGGCCCAAATCATGCTGGTGACCACCGGCAATCGGTTCCTCAGCGACACACTGAGCACCGGCTCGATCCTCGATCGCTCGCGGGTCGCGGTCATCGGGCCGCAGAGCTACAACGATGAGGCCGTGCAGCGCGAGGTGCTCCTGGGTCGATACGACCTGGTCGTCTTCGATCGGATCCAGCCCGAGCAGTCGCCCCAGGCCAACACGCTCTATTTCGGAGCCTTCCCGCCCGAAATGACCTTCGCCGAGCCCCCCAACGACCTCGAACAGCCGGTCATCCTCGACTGGGACATCAGCCACCCGCTCCTGCAATACATCCGAGATCTTCGGACCGTGGCGATCGTCAACGCTCGGGGGGTCGAACCGCCGCCGGGCTCGCGAACCCTCATCGAGAGCGAGCAGGGCGCCTTGGCATTCGTCGCCCCGCGTGAGGGATTCTCCGACGTCATCCTGACCTTCCCGCTCCTCGACGAAGAGGACAAAGCCAACACCAACTGGCCGGCCCGCGAGAGCTTCCCCTTGTTCATGTTCAACGCCCTGCAGGTCCTCGGCAACGTCGGCCAACGGCTCCAAGACGGTATCAACCGCGCTGGCGAGCCGATCCGCCTCCGCGCCGAAGGGCTCGCCGAGACCATGACCATCTCCAAGCCGGACGGATCGACCGCCCAACTCCAGCGCAAGCCCCAGGGGTTTTTCCTTTTCGCTGAGACCGACCAGATCGGGCTCTACACCGCGCAATGGAGCGGTGCCGAGACGCCCGACCTGGCCTTCGCCATCAACCTCTTCGACCGCCGCGAAAGCGACATCGCTCCCCGGGGCCTCAGCGCTAACGAGGGGCAAGGGGATGGCAACGGGGAAGAGTCGCCCGAAACACCCGACGCCGTCAAGATCGGCTATACCCCGATCTCCGGCCAGAGCACCATCGTCGAGGCCCAACAGGATTGGTGGAAGCTGATCGCCGGGGTTGTCCTCGCGATTATCCTCCTCGAATGGTACATTTACAACAAACGAATTTATGTGTAACCTTTGACGAACTCGGCCGACCGAGCTGACAGCGCTTCGACCCCCACCACCGAGGCCCACGGCCACTGGACTGAGCCGCCCCGGATGACCCAGGCCACCCCTTTGACTCCCATCCTCGACGATCCGACGCTTCGGGTCGCCCCCTCGGCCTTGGAGCGGCTTTGCGAGACGCTCCGAGCCGACGAGCGGCTCGTCTGGGCCGACCAACCGCCGAGGCTCGGCCTGGTCTTCCAAACCCTCCCCCGGTTCCTGATCGGAATCCCCCTAACGGCCCTGCTGATCCTCTGGACTTTGGTCGCCTGGACCATGATGGTCCAAGGCGGCGAGGCGAACCTGAACGGGAACGTTGAGGTCTTCGGGATGCTCTATCCGGTCGCTGCGCCGGTGTTGGGCCTGATCGTCTTTGGGTTCCTCACCGCACCGCTGTTCGCCTGGCGACACCAAGCACCCAACACCCTCTTCGTCCTGACCGACCAACGCGCCTTGGCCTGGTACGGTCGACTCTACGCCGGTGTTTACCATGGCGACCTGTCTTGGGAAGAGCAGGCGGACGACTCGCCGCAACGACCCGATCCGCTCGGTCGATTCGACGGGCGTGGCGCGTTGGTCTTCGCCAACGTGGCGACGGAACCGCCCCCCGAGTCGGAGCCAAAAGACCATGATCCCGATCCGCCTGAAGCGATCTCGCATCTGATCTTCAAGGCCGTCCGTGACCCGGATCGCGTCGCTCGATTGGCGATCCAGCTCAAGGGGGACCGACTCCGAGTTCTCCAGCTCCGAGGCACCGATTCATGAGCGGCTCAAGCCTGAGGGGGACCTTGGTCGTTGGGCCGGCGTATCTCGACCGGGTGCTCCGGCTCGACGACCCACTCGTCGCGTCCGAACAGGGCGGACCGCTCGACCGGAGTCAGGACGGACGCCTCGTCGACAAGGCGGAGATCGAGGGGATCAAGCCCGACCTGTTGACGATTGCCGATGCGAATAGGTCACGTCTGGTGATCGCGCCGCCAACAGGATGGCCCGGCCCGTTCGGTATGATCCGACTCGACGATCCGCTCCTGGCCGACGACCTCGAACCGGGCTGGACGCGTCGACTTCAGGCGACCGCTTGGGAGGACGACTTGGGCGGTATGGGCGCGGGGTATGCCGCCGCCTTCGAGGGCACCCTGATCTCGGCCGTCGGGCCGCCCGATGATCCGGTCACCTTGACGATCCAGCACAAGCTCGCCGAGGTGTCGACGATCGCCCACAGTCCGATCGTGATGAATCATCCGGCCGACTGGACCTTGCTGGTCACCAGTGGGCGTCACGGCGACAAGCTGCCGATCGGATTTCGAGGATGCCACGCCGCTTTGGAGAACCTCGGCGGGTCCCCATCGCTCCGTGAGCCGGCCGACCTGCTGGTCGTCGCATCGTTGCCCAATCGCCTGCTCAAGGAGGCCCTGCATCGGAGCCACGCGCGGATCCGCCTCTGCGCACCGGCCCTGCGGAACATGCGCGATCGCCAACCGCCCTTGGGCATGCTTGCGGACCGGATCGACATCCTCACGTGCAACCAACACGAATGGGATACGCTCGACGTTGAGGATCGCCGGGCGCTGGAACGTCGGGTCGCGGTGATTGCTGTGACTCGAGGGGCCGAGGGCGTAACGGTCTCTGCCCGAAGCGGAGATGGTTCGGATCGCGCGATCGTCGACCGCCCCGCCTTCCCCCGTCGACGCCCGCCTCTCGACACCAACCGCGCCGGCGAATGCTTTGGGGCGACCTTGGCACGCACGCTCATCGAGGCCGACTTCGACCCCCGGGTGCCACCCGATCCGGAGGCTGTCGCCCACGCCGCAACGACCGCCACGATCGGCGCCGCCCTCGTCCTGGACCGCATCGACTTCGGCTTCCCCACCGCCGAGCAAATCGAAGTGGCCCGCCAACGTGGGTTCGTCCCCTGATCGAAGCGTCCCGATCAACACAATTTGTAGTGGCCTGCCAGCAGGCCTTATTTAACACGAAATTTAATAGATCAGGCTTTTTTGGTCGGCGTCTTCGAGGCAAACCGCGTTGATCGAGACTGATGCAACGAGCAGATGGTTTGTCGGTCTTTCGGAACGCGGGCTTCGTTTGGGACTTCTCATCTCCGGGCGGTTTGGGAATTCACAGAGACGCCTTGACCTCAAAGCATCGCCTCGATTGTGTTGTTCAACGGGTCCTGTTTACCGTCCCCATGATCAGAATTCCGTGCCGCTTCACCCCTCATCGGTTCGTGTGGCGGACCTCGTTGCTCAATGCCACTCAAACTAAGCAGGTCCGACGTCCATCCAGGTTACTTGGCGTGGGACCTCCCCCGGGCGCTATGTGGCGACCGGGCCAATGGGTTCTCTCGAGTCACAGATTGGAACACCTCATGAATGCGTCCCGAACTGCGTTACGAACCCGCACGCCGATCTCGGTGGAAGCGTGCGAAGCACGCGTCCTGCTGACCCTAAGCGCGACGCTGACGACCGACGGCGTGTTGGAGATCGTCGGCACCGGACAGTCCGACACGATCGTGCTCCGAGAGACCGATGACGACACCATCCTGGTCGAAGGAATCTCGATCTTCGTCGAGTCGGAAGGTTCGAACCGCGCCAGCGTCGACGAGTCCGATGTCTCCCTGATCAACGTCCGCTCCTTCGGGGGGAACGATTTGATCGATCTGGACCCGACCGGCGACGGCAGCCTGGACATTCCGAGCCTGGTCTTCGCCGGCTCGGGGTCGGACACGATCGTGGGAACCGAAGCCTCCGACACGCTGGCGGGCAACCGCGGTTTCGACGTGATCGATGGGGGCGAGGGCGACGACGAACTCCGGGGCGGCTTCGGTCAAGACTTCATCGAAGGTGGTGAGGGTAACGACCTCTTGGAGGGCGGCAACGGCGGCGACTCGCTCGACGGCGATGACGACAACGATACGCTCATCGGCGGTGCCGGCCCGGACGACCTGGAGGGTGCGGACGACGATGATGTCCTGAGGGGCGGGGGCGGTGATGACACTCTCAATGGCGGCGACGATAGCGACTCGCTAGCCGGCGGCGTAGGCAACGACGTCCTCAATGGTGGTGAAGACGACGACACCCTTAACGGCGGCGCCGGCGTCGATCGGTTCGACTTCTTCGGCAGTTCCGACGACGACACCATCTCCGTCACCGCCCAGCAAGTCGGTCGGCTTCTGGTCAGCCTGAGCGAAGACGATGATGACGACGATGAGCAAGACACATTTTTGATCGATGATTTCGACTTCATCCAGATCTTCGCTCGAGGCGGCGATGACGTCATCGCCGTTGGCACCGGCGTGGTCATCGGCGGCGTCGTCAATGGCGGATCCGGGTTCGACGACGCGTCGGCCGTCCCCGACGACGGCTGGGAGAAGATCAACATCGAGAACCCCTAAGCCGGCTTGCTGAGGCCGACCTATCCGCCGTGGGCCGACCAATGGAACTCGGGAAAGCCCGCGGTGTTGCCAGATCCTCGGAGGCTTCGAGTCAGTGTCGGCCCTTGGTCGGCGGCCCCACAACTCCCCGACGCAAGCGCTTGGGCACTGGCTCGACGGGTGCCGAGGAGTCCGATAGACTCGGCGATCGATCCCAGAGCCCTTGTCAAGGAAGATCGCATGAGCACACCCGATAGGACTTCCGGTTCAATCATCGACAGCGATATGGTGATCTATCCGAGCAGCGATGGGCTGCCGATGGCCGACAACACCCTCCAATTTCAGTGGATCGTTACTATCAAGGAGGGGTTGCAGACCCTCTTCCGCGACCTCGAGGACGTCTTCGTCGCTGGTGACCTGCTCTGGTATCCCGTCCAGGGCGACCCGACCATCCGACGCGCCCCCGACGCCATGGTCGTCTTCGGACGCTCCCAGTACCATCGCCCCTCCTATGTTCAGCACCGGGAGAACGGCATCGGCCCCCAGGTTACCTTCGAGGTCCGCTCCCCGAACAACTCCGATCAGGAGATGGCCCTAAAGCGCGACTTCTACGAGACCTACGGCGTCCAGGAATACTACCTGTACGACCCCGACCACGGCACGCTCCATGGCTGGATCCGACACAACGACGCGCTCCAGGCGATCCCCACGATACGCAGCTGGGTCAGCCCCCTGCTGGGCGTTACGTTCGATCTGGACGGCGACGACCTGGTCCTGAACGCCCCCAATGGCCGGGCCTTGGTCTCCTATCAGGAACTTGACGAGGAAAGGATCCGAGAGCAGCGACGGGCCGATCGCGAACGTCAACGCGCGGAGCAGTCCGACGCCCGAGCCGAGCAAGAATATCAGCGCGCCGAACAGGAGTACCTCCGAGCCGAGCAAGAATGCCAACGAGCCAATCGCGAAGCCCAACGCGTCCAGGAACAGGCCCAACAAGTCGAGTTGGAACGCCAGAGGGCCGAGGAACAGGCCCAACGGGCCGAGCGAGCACGCCAACAAGCCGAGTTGGAACGGCAACGCGCCGAGCAGGAACGCCAGCGCGCCGAAGTGTTGGCCGAGCGGCTCCGCCAATTGGGGATCGATTCCGACTCCCTCGGTGGGGGTCCGGAGTAGGGAACCTCATACGGAAAGTCGAGAAAATGGGACGATGCGCGAGGTGCGGGGCAGTTGTAGGGGGAACGGTCGTGACGGATCCTCGACCGTATCGATCCCCCCAACACCGGAGACCCCGCGATGAGCGCCAACTCCTCGACGAGCCTGACCCATCCACTGACCCAAATCTATCGGGGGGGCACCGCCTCCGCACGGCCCGACGACGAGTTGCTCGCCCGGTGGGCCGACGGCTGCGGTCCCGAGCCGATCGCGGCCCTGATTGGACGCCACGGTCCGTTGGTCCTGGGCGTCTGCCGACGGATCCTCGGCGACGGTCCCGACGCCGACGACGCCTTCCAAGCCACCTTTCTGGTGCTGGTCCGGCGCGCCCGTACGCTCCGGGACCCCGAACGGCTCGCCCCTTGGCTGCACGCGGTGGCCACGCGAATCGCCCTCCGAGCCCGTCGTCGCTGGCGGACCGGGTCGGCCACACTGGCGTCTTCGGATCCGCGTCTCCGACTGGTGGCTCACAGCGAGGAACCCTCCGAGGCCGAGACTCCCTCGAACTTGGAACTCTCGGAGCTACGTCGCGTCCTCGACGAGGAGGTGGCCCGGCTCCCCAAGCGGTATCGCGAGCCGTTCGTGCTCTGTGTGATCCAAGGGCTTAGTCGCGCTGAGGGGTCTTCGCGCTTGGGCTGTCCTGCCGGCACGCTCGATAGTCGGATCGCGCGCGCACGCGGTCGGCTCCGCGATCGCCTGTCCCGTCGCGGATTCTCGCCGGGCGTCCTCGTCGGATCCCTCGGTGCGCCCGAATCGGGATTCGTCGCGAATCAGCTCCTCTTCCGGTCGGTTCCCGAGACGCTCCTGGGCTCGACCGTCACGGTCGTCCAGGCTCTGTCAATACACTCGGGCGTCCCATTGACACTATGGGTGATGGGCCGCGATGTGCTTCCCGCCACGCTCTACAAGTGGGTCGCCGCGTCGAGCGTCGGCCTGGCCGTCGTGACCGGGACCACATTCGGTGTCGTCGCCATGAAATCAGGAGATGATGGAAGTCCTGGCACGAGGCCACCACAGGGGCAGGGGCCTTTGGCCGTGGCTTCAGCACCCCTCTCCGACGAACCGACCTCTGCGCGGCCCGCAGATTCCTCGAAGGGCGATCCCAAGCAATCGAGCGTTCCCCCGAACCAGGACGAGCAGGAACCCGGTCTGACTCAAGAGATGACAGCCCTTCTCCAGATCGAAGCGATGATGGAACAGAAAGCGCTAGTGCAACAGCTCCAGACGAAGCAGAAGTCCGACGGCGGGCTCGTCGGAGGCGAAGGTGACCAAAAACCTGACCTCGAGCCTGAAGTCGATCCTAGCGCTTTGGGAGGGCTGCTTCAGGATCTGGGTCTGACGACCGAGAAGCTCGACTTCACGTCGGTCCGCGACGATGATCGAGAAACCGTCCTTAGGGAGATCCTTCGGCTCTGGGTCGAGACGAATCGCAAACGGCTCGAGTCCTCTATCGAACAATATCGCGTGGGCGTGATCTCGGTCGACCGCCTCATCGAGGCCTCACGAGACTACCGCGACGCTCTCTATTACACAGCTCGTGCCGACCATAAGCCCGAAGACGATCCGGTGATCCTTCGAGCTTTCGAACATCACCTCGGGAGGATGATCGACCTAGCCCGGCGTGCTCAAATCGGATTCAACGCAGGTCTGATTTCCTCGTCCGATATCAATGAAATCAAAAATGAGATTTTCGCTTCAACAATCAATTACTGTCTTTTTGTTCGAGATAGTTTAAATGCCACATTAAAATCTGATGATCCTCAGCAACTATAACCAACCAATGCGTTTCTGAAAAATAGAGTTTCGATCCGGCTTCTGCGAATATAGAATAGGTCGGGAGACCTAACACATTCGGCCTCCCGAGGGATTGACGCGGGTCCGAAGCGATCAGACGGCTTCGAGAGTCAACCCTTCGATTCGGTCTCGGTAGTGCTCCAGGTTCGGCACGTCGAGGCCGAGGATCTTGGCCCGGTCGTCCCAACGTCGGAGCCGGACCGCCTCTCGGTAGTGTGGGTCCGCTTCGAAAGCAGCGACCTCCTCGGGCGTCATCGCCCCGCCTTGAAGTTCGTAACTACGGACCGAGGCTGGTGAGAGGGTAGCCCGGTAGTCCGGCTCGACGGTGCAGAGGTAGCGCTTGGCGGCGACGTGGAGTTGGACCGGCCGGGTGACCTCGGGGCCGAAATGGCGGGCCAGCCAAGCTTCGCCGACGTCCTCGTGATGACCGTCGAGACCTTGCTCGGCGATATCTTCGCCCAAACCGTGCAGCATATGCCCGACGTCATGTACCAGAGCAGCAACCACGAGCGCGTCGGGTGCGCCTTCCTGCTCGGCCTGGTAGGCCGACTGCAAGGCATGCGCCTCCTGCGAAACCTTCTCGCCGAAATAAAGCTCATCGCCGTTCTTGTTGAACATCAACTGCAACTGTTCATAAACGGTCAATCTTCAACTCCTTGTCTTGAGATGTTGGGTGTTCGAGATCGCGGCGAAGGAGCTGTAATGTGCTCATCAGGCCGTCTCGATCGATGTACGCCCCCTGGAGGTGGCGACGACGTTCCGGGTCGATCACGGCAGTCCGGCCATGGAGGACCCGTCGGTTGTCGAGAACCAGCAACTCGCCGGCCTCCAAGCGATGCTCAGCGACGAACTCCGGGCTCTGGAGGAGTGAAGCCCACGTCGCCCAGGCGCGATAGAACGGACGGATCTCGGAGGTTGGCCGGCGGACCGGCTCCATCGAGCGGTTATTGTATCGAATCGTTCGGACGCGGTCTCGGACATCGAGTTCAATCAGGGGGGCCTCGGCAATCAGTTCGGCATGGGCGTCTCGGAATCGGAAGCGGACCGGCGTGGTGGCGAGGATCTGGAAGCCTTCGGGATCGATGGTTCGTAAGTGTTCGGCCGCGGCGAATCCGTCGACCAACCGGGTTCGCCCCCCTTCGGAGGCGGGTCGGAGGCAATGGAGCAACTGGACGCCGGGCACCGGGTCGCGATAAGGATTGTCGGTGTGCGGGGCCAGCCCGCGGTCGCTATAAGCCAAGTTGTTGGGGCGGTCCACAGCGCGGACGTCGAAGAGCCGACCGTAGTTGGTCTGGCGGACATAGCCCAACCGCTCGGCGAGTTCCAGAACGCGACCCGGCTCGGGCCGGACATCGGTTAGCAAAGCCACCCCACACTCGGCCCAGCCGGTCAGCCACGCGCCACGTCCCTTGGGATCGTCGAGAAACCGGCGCTCGTCCAATACGGGCCAGCATCCCGCGTCGGCGGCCCGCCAAAGGAGCACCTGTGGTCCTCCTGGATAGGCCTCCCAACGATCGGGCTCCCGATCATCAGGCCGTTGCTCGAACAGATCCTCGAGCCGATAGCGGTCCGGTTCCTCGAGGTCGCTCCAACGAACCACCAACGTCCCGCGCCTCGATCGGTCGACGTTCACCCCATCCAAATTCTCCTCGAACGGCTCGATCCGGACGGCCGCGATCCGAGGGTCGTCGGGTAGGTCGAGCACATCGATGAGCCGCTGGCCGTTATCCGGGTCGCGATGCCTCGGCGCGTTGTCCCTGAGCCAGAGCGCATCGAAGACGTGAACCGAGGACCGATCCGGACCCGAATCGCGGATCACCTCGCAGGCCTGCCCGTCGTCGAGGCATCGAACGTGGATCGCATCCGTCATCCGAGCGAAGTCCTCTCTCGATCATCCCACTCGTGTGCTGTGACTTGAGAATCACCCCCGATAGTAACCGAGGTCACGGCGCCCTCGGAGCCCTCCGGGATCATCCTGGGCAATTGTCTCGCAAGAAGACCGGAGCCATACTGCGATCAGATTCGGAGGGCCTCGACGATGGGCGAGACATTGCGGACGTTCCTGGCCATCCCCGTCACCTCGACGGTACGCTCGGAATTAGCGTCTTGGCAGACACGACTTCGAGGGAGATTTCCTGATCGGGGAGTCACCTGGGTCGATCCGGAACATTTCCACATCACTTTGGTGTTCCTCGGTGACGTCGAATGGTCGGCGTTGAATCGGCTGTCGAGAGTCGTTGAGACGGCCTGCGATGGGATCCTAAGCGTCTCGGTTTCAGTGCAAGGCCTGGGCGGTTTCCCGAGCCTGAAACGGCCTCGGGGGCTCTGGGCCGGTTTGGAGGGCGCATCGGTCTCGACGCTCACCTCGTTGAATCGCCGACTGGTGGCGGGATTGGAAGCAATGGACATACCCACTGGAGACGATCGGTTCCATTCCCACATCACCATAGCGCGGATCAAAACCCCGCGCGGTCGTCGTCGAGGGCGCGGAGGTCCGGTCCCGCAATGGGATGCGCCGGCCGACGCATCGACGGGAGGCTGGACCGCGGGCCCACTGGTCCTTGATGCTGTCCAGGTCATGAGTTCCGAGTTGACCCCTCAGGGGCCACGCTACCAGATTCAATACGAGACGCGGCTCGCCCGATCGGACACGGACTCACCTTGACACCGCGTGAGAAGCACCGGATAATAGTGATCGTTCGTACAGTAAACATCGCGGGGATGATTACCGAGGAAGGAGCGGGTCGGTGGCGAAGAAGGCGGCCAACGCGGAGACGGACAAGTCGTCGGGCAACGACGAACAGAGCCGGGTGATCAAGCAGATCGAGAAGGAATACGGCAGCGGCGCGATCATGCGTCTCAGCGGTGGCGAGGCTCTCCGCGTGGAGGGGATCTCCACCGGAACCCTGTCGCTGGACCTAGCTCTAGGCGGTCGCGGTCTGCCTCGTGGGCGGATCATCGAGCTGTTCGGTCCGGAGTCCAGCGGCAAGACAACCTTGGCGCTGCATGTGATCGCCAATGCTCAGCGGGAGGGCGGCCTGGCTGCATTCATCGACGCTGAGCACGCCCTGGACCCGACCTGGTGCAAGCGGGTGGGTGTGGACATCGAGTCGTTGCTGGTCAGTCAACCCTCAAGCGCCGAGGAGGCCCTGGGGATCGCCGAACACCTGGTCAACTCCAACGCCATCGACGTGGTGGTCATCGACTCAGTGGCTGGCATGGTCCCTAAGGCGGAGATCGAGGGGGAGATCGGCGATTCGCACGTCGGTGTGATGGCCCGGCTGATGAGTCAGGCTCTACGCAAGCTGACCGGGTTGGTCTCCCGCTCCCAATGCGTCCTGATCTTCATCAACCAGATCCGGGACAAGATCGGTGTGACCTTCGGCAGCCCCGAGACAACCCCGGGTGGTCGAGCCCTGAAGTTCGCCTCGAGCTGCCGAATCGACATCCGCCGGATCGGCTCGGTCAAAGACGGCGAGGATGTGGTCGGCTCGCGGGTCAAGGCGAAAGTGGTCAAGAACAAGATCGCACCGCCGTTCCGAGTCTGCGAGTTCGACATGATGTACACCCATGGGATCTCGCGCGAAGGCGACGTGATCGACCTGGCCTTGGCTGAGAAGCTGGTCGAGAAATCGGGCTCGTGGTTCAACTACAGCGAGACCCGGTTGGGGCAGGGTCGCGAGAACGCGAAGATCTACCTGAAAGAACATCCCGAACTGATCGAGGAATTGACCCAACAGATTTTGGAGCGCCGAGGGATGCTCGACACGTCGAGTGATTCCGAAACCGCGACGGCCGAACCCTCTGAGAACGGTCAGAGCTGACCGATCGAACCGATCTGCGATCCCAAGAGTGGGTCGATGAGCTGCTGATCAGGCTCGGATGTCCGAACCCAATCACTCACGATCGCTTCGAAACGATTATCATCGAAGCTCCCGATCAACGTCGTCGGGCTGATCGGAAGCGGTCAGCCTCCCCCAAAACCGTCCAAACTGTTCGAGCAGGCATGATCACTGGATTCGAGCTGGAATTGGGACTAGATTGGAATCTCCCGGATGAGCCGATTCTATTGTCGGTGCTCGGGCGGTCCGATGCCCCCCAGTCACGCAGGAATCCCGGATCATGTCCACCGTGCTCTTGGTCGACGACGATCGGGGTCTTCGCCAGTCGATCACACGCTTGTTGCAGGCTCAAGGCTACTCGGTCTGTGCCTTCGGGGACGCCGAGGCTGCCCTGAGCTTGCTTGATCACGATAAAGTCGTCCCAGACATCGCCATCATCGACTATTTCCTCGAGGACGATATCGATGGATTGAGTCTGGTGGCCCAGTTGCGAACCCGCCTCAATGATCTGCCTGCGATCTTGATCTCGGGCCACCCCCCATCCACCTACACCCACCGTCTGGTGATGCTCTCGCGCATTAGCTATCTCACCAAGCCGGTCACAATCGCTCAACTGGTCGCGACGATCCATGATTTGATTCGCGTCGAGATGCCCTGATCCTCTCATGATGACGAGCGGTCGTCGGGTCGCTTCAATAATCGACCATGACCTTGACGTACACGTGTTGAGGAATCCCGGTCCCGACCGGCTCTGGCTCAGGTCGGCTTAAGTCGACGACTCAGTAATGACGCCGGGAGGGCTAAGACCAGCAGGCTAAGCGCGGGCAGCGGACCGCGGACGAGCGTGATCGTCGCCATATGGAGCCCGACCAGGCTGAGAATTCCAAAGATCACGGCCCGCTGGATCGTCGACGGGCTCGGTGTTCGCCAAGCAGTCAATGTGACGTTGTTGTTGGCCCAGATCAACACGGCCAAGCCGACGAGGCCCAGGAGACGCTCAGCGAACGAGGGGCTGACGAACTGGGGTGGTGGCAAGGATGGAGTCTGTGGCAACCGATCGGCCAATCCCTGAGAAGCGATCACGGCCAAGCCGAGCACGGCCAGGTTCTCCAGGACGATTCCCAGGGTCAGCCCCCAACTCCGTTGCGAACCGGTCTCCGAGGTGCTGATCAAGGTGATTCCGGCAACGAACAGGCCATAGCAGAAGGCCAGGATCCAGGCCTCCGGGCCACCCAAGGCTGGGGCCAAGCTCATGCCCAGCAACAAATTGGCCGCGCGACAGCCGCCCATGAGCACCGGCCGGAGCGGCGTTCGCTTGCCGCCCAGATCGTAGGCCAGCACGCAACCGACCAGCGATCCGGCGACGATCAGGCTCTCGGTGCCGACCAGGCCAGCCAATGCCAGGCCCAGGCACAAGCCGACGGCGACGATCGCCACGGCGTTGCGGCTCGGGACCCGACCGGAAGGCAAAGGCCGCTCGGGACGCTCACCACGATCGGTCTCCAAGTCGAACAGGTCGTTGAGGGTCACGCCGGCGGCATAGATCAGCATTGAGGCGACGACCAACGGCACCCAAGACAGAGCGCCGTCGAAGGTTCCCTGCACGATCAGCCAACCGGCCAAGCTGTCGCCCGCGGCCGTCAAGACGTTGGGGAGTCGAACCAACTGCAAGTGCGCCACGATCGCTGCCCGTGAGTCGGATCCGGGTTCGGATTGAGGCGTGGTCGAGGCGGTCATCCATGCATCGGCCCCCGGCCCCGACGGGACCTCGACACCCCCGTCGGTCTCGGGGCGCACTTCGGACCTGGACTCCGACTCGGATGCGGATGTGGGCTCGGGATCGGGGGAATTCATGGGGATCAGATCCGGGGGGAGCGAGGTGCGGGATGCGGACGTCGGTTGACGTCGAGGAGGACCGTTGTGAACGCGGCCGCAGGCGTCGGTCTGCCGACCGGCTCACGACGCGGCGGGGTTCGTCGCGTCTTTGCTGAGGAGAGGTTGGAGGAGCGCGAAAGCCTGTCGCGCCGCCTCGTCGGGATCCTCGACGAATGGATAAAGCTCGACCGTGATCCATTCACGATAGTCGGTCCGTGCGATGGCCTCGAAAATCGGGGCGAAGCCGATCGCGCCAGTGCCGGGCACCAGGTGGTGATGGACCCGAGTTGCCGCGATGTCTTCGACGTGATAGTGCCTCGTGTGTTGGGCGAGTTTGGCGATCTGGGCCGGGATGTCCTCGCCCATGCAGTAGGCGTGCCCGATATCGAAGTTGAGGCCCATCGCCGGCGAGTCGACGCGGTCGGCCAGTTCGAGGTATTGGTCGGTGGTTTCCAAGAGCAGGCCGGGCTCGGGCTCGATCAGCAGGATAACACCAACCTTGTGCGCGTGCTCGCAGAGTGGCTTGAGGATCTCGGCGAACTGAGTCATCCCCTGTTCGTAAGTCATGCCGTCGAGCAACGGCCCACCCGGCTCAGCGCTGATGTGCGGCGCCCCCAGTTCGGCGGCTAAACTAAGGGCGCGTTGGGTATGATCGATCCGAACCTGGCGGTAATGCCGATCGGCCTCTAAGAACGAGGGGTGCCAGTAAGGTTGGCGATGGTCCGAAATCGCGTTCATCATGAACGCGTTGACGTTGGAGAGTTGCAGCCCATTCTGCTTCAAGGCCTCGAGGATGGCCTGCTTCTGGGACTCGGGGAGATGGGCCGGCCAGGCGTGAGGCACGTCGGCCATCAGTTCGAGACCCTGATAGCCAATCGTGGCGATTCGCCGGGCAGCTTCATCGAAGCGGTGTCGGAGATAGGCGTTGGTGCTGAAGGCCAGGCGCATGGGCGATCGGGCTCCGTGCTGCTGTTGAGAGAACGCGGGGTCGTCGGTCGATCGCGGACACGGATCCTGGGCGATCGGTGTTCGATCCACCGTTGCGGTCCGATCGCGGCGTCGACGATCGGTCGCCTCGTCTCTTCGATTATGCCCTTATTGGTCCGGTCGGTTCTATCGGGGTTCGAAGGAGAAGTCGCGTCGCCTGCTGTTCCAGGGAGAGTTCCCCATCGATCGGGGTGAAATTCCTCCGACCCGTACTTACGCGAGGAAGCCTTCGGAGACCGATCTGTTTGAGGACCAGAACCGGATGGGTCTTTTGGTTTGAGATTGCCATGGCGCTGGTCCGTTTGGGTCCGATCCTTTTGGTGTCGGAATCTCCGATCCTCTCAAATGGGCAAGCATTTCTCTACGGGATCGCCTGTCGCTCAGAAGCACCTAATTGCGGAAAGCACAGCATTGTGATACATAACACGCATAACGTGGTCTCTTCGATCGTGAAGGAGCCGTGTTTTGGGAGAGGTAAAGAAAAGTGCAACCAACAAGCAGTCAGAGATACAAGATATTTCTGAAGAGGAGGCGTAATCTAGCGGGTGGATTACCCCCAGATCGAGATGGCGGAGGCCGCCGCTGAGTCTCTCTACATAACCAGCCTATGAAGGCTCGACACCACATGAATCGGGTTCTTTATTCCTGAATCCGCCTCGGGCCAACTCCCGAGAGATCGGCTGACCCGAGCCGTGCCTTGAGGTCCGCAACCAAGAGGTTCGGCCCTGACAGAAACAGCTTGAAGAATTCTGATGAGCGATCCTGCGTTTCTCGACACCTCGTGGTCAAACTGTCAGGCTCGGAATGAGCCATGGTACTCCAGGGCTAACACGGTGGCGTCGTCCTTGGAGCCTTGGGGCCCTTGCCAATCTTGGACCCGGCTCATGAGATGTTCGACGGCACCGTCGAGCGTCTCGTCACGGCTCTCCAGGGCGGCCTGGCAGATTCGTTCGAGGCCGAACTGCTGTCCTTCGGGTCCTGAGGCCTCATTGACCCCGTCGCTGTGCAGGATCAGACGGTCGCCGGGCCGAAGCTGGATCTGATGCTCGTCGTAGGGCAGGTCGGGGATCCAACCGATCGGGAAGCTCGGCGCCCCATGGATTTCGGCAGCCTCCCGACCTCGACTCAGCACGATCGGACTGGGGTGGCCCGCGGTGACGTAACGAAACTGGCCGGTGATTAGATTCAACGTGCCGTAGAGGATGGTGAAATATTGACCAGTCGTTTCGTCCATGGGGACTCGACGGTTGAGTTCGTCGGCAACCTCGGCGGGAGTTGAGCGTCGGTTCAGTGGCGAGCCTTCTAGGGGCTGCGTGAGGATGGTGGAGGGGTCCGAGAGCGGTGCGAGCAACCGGCTGAGGTGGACCGAGAGCAGGGCCGCCGCGACCCCGTGACCGCTGACATCCAGGACGTAGACGACGATATGGTTGTCGTCCAGTTCGAGGATGTTGAGCGAGTCGCCGGCCAGTTCGGCACAAGGGGTGAATCGCCAGGCGAAGTCGACCTCGGGCCGTTGGGGAACCTCGGTGGGTAACAACGAGGTCTGGACCTTGGCCGCCGCATCGAGGTCCTTCTTGACCCGTCGGTGGACGCGGCTCAGTTCCTCGTGGGCCTGTTCCAACTCACGGTTGCGCTGCGAAAGGTCACGGTCGAGACGTTGGACCTGCTCGACGCTCCGCTTGAGTTGCAATTGGGTCCGGATCCGGGCCAGGACGACGGCAAAGTCGAAGGGTTTGGTGACGTAGTCGTTGGCGCCGAGTTCCAAGGCGTGGACAACGTCACGGCTCTGGTCGCGGGCGGTGGCCATGATCACCGGCAACTCGACGGAACTATAATGGCGTCGGACCTGGTCGAGCACATCGAAGCCGTTCATTCCGGGCATCATGATGTCGAGCAGGATCAGGTCGAAGGGGCTGGGGAGTTGTTCGGTGTCGAGCCTGGCCAGCGCGTCGGGACCGTTGCAGGCGACCTCGACGTCGAACCCGCGACGGGTCAGCCGACGCGCGATGATGTCACGGTTGGCCTCGTGATCATCGACGACCAGGATTCGCCCACCGGTGGGGGTCGCCTCTTTGGTCAGATTCGGCCGGAGCCGTTCGACATCGGTCAAGTCGAGATCGATCGGTTCGGACGCGATCGAGGCGTCCGGGGATTCGGGAGAACTCGAGGGCATTTCGACTGGCTCCGCCGCTCGATCGTTGGGGATGGTGACCTCGGTGGACGCCGGTGGATCCGGTCCCGGGAGTTGCGCAGGGGACCCAGCCCGACTCGGATTGAATTCGGCCGGGGTTGGTCCGGCTCCGGACCAGGCGGGGGGATTGGCCCTCACGAGTCGGCTCCTTCCCAAAACTCTGGTTCACTGCGCCGTGGCGGGCGACAGCTTCGGCTCGGATTCGGTCAGGCTGGTTTGGAGAAGTCGCCCGATTTGCTGAGACTGCTGGCGTTGCAGGCCCGCACTGATCAATTGGCTGACATCGCGAAGCAAGTCGTCACGACGCCATTCGCCCTTGCGCACCACCGATTGGACGAATCCGTCGAGTTGGCCACGATCCGTGCCGGTCAGTTCCTTGGCCGTCACGACGACGATGGGCACCTGCCGCCAGGCGACGACCTTGCGGAGTTCGCGGACGAACTGGAAGCCGTCCATCTCAGGCATCATCAGGTCGAGCAGGATCAGGGCGGGTCGACGTTCGGCCACGCGGCTGAGCGCCTCGCGACCGTTGCAGGCTTGGGTCACGTCGTAGCCGGCCAGTCGCATCATGCGTGCCAACATTTCGCGCGAATCGGGATCGTCCTCGACGACCAAGATCGGCCCGGCACTGGGCTGATCCTGGACACGCCGGAGAACCTGAAGCAGCCGGTTCCGCTCGACCGGTTTGGGCAGGTAGTCGGCCACGCCCAAGGCGTAGCCGAGGTTCTGCCGATCGAGCATCGAGATCATGATCACTGGGATCTCGGCCAATTCCGGGTCATCCTTCAGCGCCTGCATGGTCGCCCAGCCGTCCAAGTCGGGCATGATCAAGTCGACGGTGATGGCCAGGGGGCGGCATCGCCGCGCTTTCTCCAACCCCTCTCGACCGCCCGAGGCGGTCACCACCCGATAGCCCTCACGAACCAGGACCCGACGCATGAGGTCGTGCACCGTCGTGTCATCGTCGATGACCAAGACTGTCCCCATGCCGGCGGATGTCTCGTCCGACTCGTCCTGGTCGGTCATGGCGGGCTCGACCCCATCGTCCTCGGATGTGCCGTCGGCGTCGGTTGCGCTGGACGCGTCCAGGAGATCGGCATGGAGGTTGGGGTCGGTATCGGTCGGATCGTTCCCGTTGCGGACAGCGGCCCGACCGATATTCTCGGGAAGACCTGGATCCTGGTCCGCCGATTCCGACTCCTCAGAGTCGACCTCGGAATGGAGCGAGTCGGACTCCAGGTCGAGGTAGCCAGGCACCTGGAGGGTGAAGGACGAGCCTTGTTCGGGAATGCTGCGCACGTCGATATCGCCGCCCATCAACCGGCTCAGTCGTCGGCTGATGGCCAGGCCCAGACCGGTCCCGCCGTACTTGCGGGTCGTCGAGGCATCGGCCTGAGTGAAGCTCTCGAAGAGCCGCTTCTGCTGTTCCGGCGTCATGCCGATGCCGCTGTCGCTGACGACGAAGCTGACCCAGTCGCGTCCGCCAATCGTCTCACGCATCACCTCGAGGCGCACTTCTCCGTGCTCGGTGAATTTGCAGGCGTTGCTGAGCAGGTTGAAGAGGCATTGGCGGAGCCGAGTCAGATCGGTATGCATTACGCCCAGCTCATCCGAACAGGAGATCCGGAGTTGGTTTCCGTTGCGATCGGCCAACGGCTCGATCGTCGCGGCGATCTCCTCGACCAGGTGGTTCAGGTCGAACGTCTCGGCGAACAGGGCCATTCGGCCGGCCTCGATCTTGGAGAGGTCCAGCACGTCGTTAATCAGGCTCAGCAGGTGCCGACCGGCGTTCTGGATCTTGGCCAGGTCCGGTTTGAGTTCGTCCAGGTCCAGGTCCTCGACCTCTTCCTGGAGCATCTCGCTGTATCCGATGATGGCGTTGAGCGGGGTCCGCAGTTCGTGGCTCATGCTGGCCAGGAACTGGCTCTTGGCCTGGTTGGCTGACTCGGCCTGCATTCGGAACCGATGCAGTTCCTCGTTGCTCTGCTCGAGTTCCCAAGTTCGGGCGCGGACGGTCGCCTCAATCGACTCGTAGCTCCGCTTCAGTTCGGCGGTCATCGTGTTGTACGCCTCGCTGAGCATGCCGATCTCGTCGGCCGACTCGACCGGCACGCGGTCGCGGAACTGGCCGTCGGAGACCCGACGCACGGCGTGGGTGAGCCGCTCGATCGGTACTGAGATCGACTGGGCCACATATAGGGCCAAGATCACCACGTAGGCCAGCACACCCAGGCCGAAGACGGTGATCAAGCGGCGCTGAGAGAGGATCCCGGCGAAGGCCTCGTCGGCATCGATGAGGACCGCCGCGACCACCCCAAGCTCGGGCACTGACGCCCACGCAGCCAAGCGATCGCCGCGATCTGGGTCCAGCCAAGCGGCATGCCCGTCCCCAGCCCGTGCGAAGCCCGGCGGCAGTGCGCCCGGATCCATCACGCGACCGTCACGACCAATCCAGCCGTTCACGCTTTGGCTCAGGACCAATGCCTGGCCCGAATCGCCCAGGTTCGTCCCTTCGGAGAGCGTCGAGAGGATCGTCGACGAGTCCAGCCCTAAGGCCAGCAAGCCTTGATAGTCGCCACGTTCCGGGTCGAAGACCGGAGCGACAAGATAAAGCAACTCGATCGGCGAGGTCTCTTCAGCCCCGTCCCCGCCATCGTCCGGGGCTACCTCATCGATCAGCCCTCGGAGCGGCCCGGCCACCTCGACGGTCAGGCCATCACAGGCCCGCTCGATCGCTGCGATCAGCCGCGAGTCGGGACCATTCGGCGACTTGTCCAGCAGACGCCAAGCACCCTCGGCCTGCGAGTAGACCGATCGCTGATCGGGAGGGATCAGAATCAGATCGTGCCCGATCGAGGAGGGGACCTCCATCGCAAGCCGACCGTCGCGATCGATCGACGCCTCCCCAATCGAATCGGAACCCGAGAACTCGGTGCTCAAACGAGCCAGGCGGTCGGCTGCCCAGGTGCTTCGAGCTAAGGCGAGCGTCTCGGCCCGAGCATGCTCCAGTTCGACCGCCACCCGCTCGACCCGACCCTGGACCTGACTATCCAGCCGCTGGACGACCTCGTCGCGAAGGGTCCGATCGAAGGTGATGTAATTGACCGCATTGTCCAGGACCAGTGGGGTTGAGGCGATCAGGATGAACCAAAAGATCAACCGCATCCGGATCGACCGGAACTGTAGGCCCGACGCGATCCGCTCGCGGAGAGTCCGGATCGGCGACCTCGAGGACGTCGGCGACGTCGGTGACGAAGACGAAACAGTCACGATCGCGCGGCCTCGTCAGTCTCGGGGGATCGCCGTTGCTTCATGCGCGAAATCGACGCGGACCGGATCCCCGGATCGGTCGCCGTCGTTCGCCCGGAACGTCCGGGCCGTCGTTATTGGGATCGGATTGCCGAGCCGGGTCCATGCTCGGGGAAGCCCTCCGATCAGTGGGACGGGCTCGGGACGGATCAGTGGAGACGACGGTCCGATCGCTTCAGTGCCGCCGTTCCCGTCCAGTCGCACGATCCGAAGCCGACGCCAGGCCTGCCGCGTCGACGGGTCGATCCGCCAACTCCCCTGTTCGTCGGTGACCACCTGACGCACGATCACCTGACGGACCGCGTCGGGCCGATCGGTCCCCGCCTCGACCACCGCCGAAGCCCAGAGCCGGAGCCCGACCTCGACGGTCCCGATCACATCGACGCGGGTCAAATCGCTACCGACCCAGATCTGCCCGGCCGCGTCAGTCTCGGTGACCGGGACACGCCGCTCCTCCGTGGCCAACCAGAGGGCGGGCGGACGTGTTTGCTCGGCCGTCGACATCCAGGCCGATTCCCAGCCCCGACGCGCACGACCACGCGCCACGCAGAAGATCGCGTCGGGCTGTTGGGTCGCCAACGCATCGCGGAGCGCCTGGTGATAAGCCTCGTCCCCCGAGGCCGGATCGCGCTCCGAGCCCAGGACGACCAGGCGATCCCCGGCGATCTGGACTCGCGCCCGCGCCAGGGTTGAGGCCTGCCGACCCCGTTCGTCTCCCGAACTCAGCACGAGCAAGCTTGGGCCGAACCGTTCCAAACACCAACGCGTTGCGGGTCCGATTCGTTGGTTCGGGACACCGCCTAAACCGATCACACCCGGCAACGACTCGTCCCAGTCCTCCGTCGGCGCCACTTGGATCGTTAGGTGGTCGGTCTCCGCGATCACCGAGCCAATCGCCGCACGACAGGACGTCGACCAGCCGCCGAAGAGGACCGAAACCCGCTCCTCTTCAACCAGTCGTCGCGCCTCATGGGCAAAGACGCCCGGGTCTCCACCGCAGTCGGCCACGATCGGCTCGAGCCGACGTCCCAGGATCCCGCCCCGATCATTCAAGGCCGCGATCGCCGCCAGCGTCGAGGAGGAGATCAGCGTGTCTTCCTCGGCCGTCGGACCCGACGTCGAGGTCAGAATCCCCACCCGGATCGACCCGGGTTGTTGCCGGAGATGCCAGGCGAAGAAGCCGACGAGGAACAGGTTGGCCATCAGGAAGGCGATCCGGACGCTGTTTTGGATCGCCCGGGAATCGCACTGCCAAAATCGGCCCCAATCGACTCCGCGCGGATCCTGATCCACGTCGGCATCGGTCCAGCTCGCCAACTCTTCGGGCGTCGGCGTCTCGAGATTCGATTGCGGCGGTCGAGACTCCACGACCATCGGTGTCTCCCTCTCAACGTGGACGATCGGTCTTTCCTCAATCTAGATCACGCCCCGAACCCGTCGTGGGACCGCAACACGGGCAACCGACCCGAGGCCCTTGGCCGCCCTCCGACCGGTCTGATACCCTGCAACGATTCCCCGATCGGCGCCTCGACTCGCGATGACTCGACGACCGACGGCCACCCAAACCGGATCGACCGCCACGCCTCCGGACGGCCTACCGCCTCATCATGAATCGCCCTTTGATCATTCAAACAATGCTGGGTTTTCTGACCGCGCTCGATCTGGCAACCCTTCTCGGGTTAGGATTGGCCTCCGACAGCCTCAGCGAGCGGCTGCTCCTGCTCTTCCTGGCTACGTTCGTCGTCCCGACAGCCGTCGCCTTCCTCGGACCTCGAGGCGAGCCCCGATCCCACGAGCGATCCGCGCGATCCAGGACGACCGCTGCCCGGTTCGTCCCGATCGGCTCGGGAATCGTCCTGGGCGCGCTGCCGCTGCTGGCCGTCCTGTTCAACCGGGAATTCGGGCCGCTGCGCACCCTGGCCATCCTGATCGGACTGCTGGCCCCGGCGATCCCCTGGGGGCTCGGTCGCACGTTCGATTCGTTGCGCGGACCCGGACAGGCTTTGGCCTCGGCGATGCTCACCACGTTCTTGGTCGGCTTGCCGATCCTCGGCATCGACCTCATCGTGAACCAATCACCTTGAGTCGAGATCCCTCAATTCCCAACAAATCACACATTTTTCTTTCCACCGAATCACTTCGCTTGACCAAGGTATCTACCGCTCATGACGCGTCTCTTCGCCGGGACCCCATTCGACCGTCCTCCGACCTGTGAACGTTGCGACAAACTGGAGTCGGAGTGCGATTGTCCGCCCGAACCGGTCGAGCCGGTCCGGATCGACCCGTCGAAGCAGACGGCGAAGATCCGGGTCGAGAAGCGTCCGCGCGGCAAAAAGGTGACCGTCGTCAGCAACCTCGACCCCCACGGCAACGACTTGCCCGCCCTCGCCGCCCAGCTCAAGACTGCCTGCGGTGTCGGCGGCACCGTCAAGGACGACGGTCGAATCGAGATCCAAGGCGACCACGTCCCCAAAATCGCAGAGATCCTGACATCGATCGGTTACCGGACAAAGGAAAGTTGATTATCACAGAACGCCTGTTGCCCCTTCTATCAATCATCGAAAACAACTTTCGAAGAAGATTCGAAGTACCAACAAGCTAATATTATTTGTGTTTTATAAATGCTCAAAATCAAGAAACTCAGGAGGTTTTGGTTGAATAAAAATATCGCTTCCGGAGCAAAGACCGATCACCGCGACCGAGAGACGACTGCGGCGGTCCGTGAGAGGGTGGTCCAGGAGATCTTCCGTCTCAACGAGAGGACCCACAGCCTGATGCTGAAGTACGCGATGGTGATGGGAATCCTCACCACGCCGCCGGCCTTCCCCGGAGTGGCCGAGGCCCAGCTCGCGGCCCTGGTGATCCTCAATGGTGTGCTGGCCTGGAGGATCGGTGCGGAATGGGGATTCCCGAAAGGCCAGACCGCATTGGCTCGCCTGATGCTGGTCTTGGGGATCCTCGGGGCCATCTTCCTATATGTGACAGCCTGGGTCGTCGGATACTCGATCAGTCTGTTCGTACCCCCGTTCCGATGCGCGGGGCGTGTCGCCGCGGCGTTCGTGACGACGTTGGCCTTCGGACGAACCGTCAACGATTACTATCTGAGCGGTCGTCGGACGTCGCGTCGCGGTTCAACCCAGGCCCCGAGAACCCAGCCGACCGTGGGGGATATCCCATCGCCTCAGACCGAGGGAGTGAAACGATGAACCATTTGCAAGGTCGTCTGATCTTGGTGACGCTACTCGTCACGCTGGCCGCGGGGAGCTACTGGGAGCATCTCCGCCATCGCCAACGGGTCGCCGGCCTCGAAGCGGCCGGCCCCCTCACCCGCTACTCAAGCGCCCTGTCAGCTGCCTATTCGTCCGAGGTCACCTGGCGTGAAGAGCTCCGCGCGATGCTCAACGATACGGGGGCTCCACCGGTGCCCCCACCCGTGCCCTACAACCGCGAGACTTCGTTGCGGCTCATCCGCGCCTGCCGGCTTGCCGTTACCCAGTTCCGCACCGGCCGCAAGTTCCCCGATTACGACGGCGACCTCGCGGCGCTGGAGAACTACGATCGCTTCTTCTCCGGCTCGACTCAGCTCGTCTCCTTCCGCGCCGACCAAGAGTCCTTCGAGCAGTACTTCCAGATGGTTGAGCCCGTGCCCGGCGGCGTGGGCAATCGGCTCCCCGATCGGTCGAACTCCCTCCGTCGCGCCCTTCAGGAGACGATCCCCAACATCGTCGGGCGGCGCTATCGTCAGACCGTCTTCTTCGGTTACCTGATCGAGACCGATCGCGACTACCTCTTGGTCTTCCGAGGCACCCAGACCAAGGCCGAATGGATCAACAACCTCCGGAGCACCCAGCGTCGGTATCCTCGGGACGCATCCCGGGAAGGGCTCGGCAAGGTCCACCTCGGATTCCTCTCGATCGTCTCCGGAGAGACCCCGTTCTCGCTGCGCCCCAATCCGGTGGAGATCGCCCGGGACCTCGACCCGTCCAAGCCGCTTTACATCACCGGACATAGCCTCGGGGCAGCAATCGCGACGGTCGTCGCGATGGAACTCGCCATCCGCGTTCCCGCGATCCGTGACCAGATCCGGCTCTACGCGTTCGCCGGCCCCCGAGTGGGCGACGCCGCGTTCGCCAAGTCATTCCGCCGTCTGGTGCCCAACGCTTACCGGATCGCCAATATTGCCGACGTTGTGCCCTCACTTCCACCCTCGCAGATGGGTGGAGGGTTCGTTCACGTGGGCCAATCCTGGACGTTCCTGGCCAATTTCGGGGACATCATGCCCAACCACATCGCTGACCTCTACGTCACCGCCGTCCGCGAACGCCTGGAGACCGCGCAGCCGTATCGAGGTCTCATGTCGCTCGAGGACGCTCCTATGATCAACCCGTCTTTAGAAGACATCGGTGACTGACAAACCCAAAATGCAACCTTGAGAAAAACCGCCGCCGAATATTACTATTAACACTTGGATTATAGTAAGTGCAAAATTTGCATTACAACTACATAACAAACTAGATTTACCACAACTATTGGAGTGGGATCAATTGCTTCGAGCCGGAAACTGCGGATGGGCGTCAGGTCTCGATGCGCAGGTCGTTGCACCGCTCTCAAGCCTTCCCCGGATCCGACACCCAAATCCTTGGAAATCCTCGGACGTTCCCTCGGGAGAGCAGGCTTGTTGACCCCGAAAAAGGGGCGTAGAGTGAAGTTGTTGTGTCGGGTCGATGTGTGCGATCTGATGAGCAGTCCGCGTCCTTTTCCCTTAGAGGCCCATCCCAAAGCGAGGGTTTTCCCCGGGATTGGTTTGCCGGCTTTCGAATGCAGAACCGGAGAGGGCCTCTGAGACGAGCACGTCGGCAATTGGAGTCGGTCCGCTGGCCGATGTGACCTCCAGCCGACTTCGTCCGCATAGAACGCGGGAGGGATCAAACCTGGCCGCCGACGAGGTGTTCGTTCGCCCACCCATCAACACTCACGGGGGGTCGCTCCGAATGTGGTGGGCCACCCAAAGAACCTGAGCCGGAAGAGGACCGGACGCGACGGATCGCACGGATCACCCTGCGTATCCGTCGAAGCCTTGGTCGAGTTGCCTGGCATTCTGGGATTGTTGTCACCGCGCCCGAAACAGAGGGCCGGTCTGCGTTGTTGAGAGGCCCGCGCGATCGCAGGAGACGCGACCTCGGCCCCTTTGACCGAGCCATCTGGGCTCGAACTCATTTGACCGAGGACGGCGCCGACCCTTATCGCCGGGCGCCTGACCCCAAACGGAATCGCGAGACGGGCATCCCCCGAGGATCATGCGCGGGGACTCTGCCCGATCCGATCCAACCGGAACGGGAGAATTCCCATGACCGTCACCTACCACATCGATGATATCCGGACCGTTGTGCTGGCCGGCCACGGCGCCTCGGGCAAAACCAGCTTGGCCGATGCGCTCATGGTGGCCACCGGATCCGCGACGCAGGCCGGCTCGGTCGACGAGGGGACGAGCCGATCCGACGTCGACCCGGAGGAGCGTCGACGCCACTTCTCCATCGACAGCCACACGCTCTACCTGACCCACGGTGGCAAAGCCTTCCACCTGATCGATACCCCGGGCTATCCCGACTTCATCGGCCAGGCCCTGGGCGCGATGGCCGCCGTGGAAAACGTCATCATCTCGATCGCCGCTCCGTCCGGCATCGAGGCCAACACCCGGCGCATCTATGAGGAGGCGACCCGACTGGGCCTCGGCCGATTCATCGCCCTGACCAAGCTCGACGCCGAAAACGTCGACTACGCGGCGCTCCTGGAGGGGATCCGCCAGGAGTTCGGCGAGCACTGCGTCCCGTTCAACCTGCCGGTCGGGCAGGGGACGACCTTCCAAGGGATCGACGACCTGTTCGTCCCGCAGGCCGAGGTGCCTACCGAGCTGTTGCCGATCGCCCACGACGTGGCGCGACAGATGGTCGTCGAGGCGATCATCGAAACCGACGATGAGGCGATGGAACGCTACCTCGAAGGGGAGGAACCGTCGCCAGAGCAACTCCGCACGCTGGCCCACGACGCGATCGCCGCCGGCGCGCTGGTGCCCATCGTCTGCACCTGCACCCGCAAAAACCTGGGCCTGAGCGAATTGCTTGACCTGATCGCCTCCTGCGGTCTCGATCCCTCCGAGTTGCATCGCCACGGACATCGGGGCGCCGAAGACATCGAGATCCTGCCGACCGAGGACGGCGAAGTCGTCGCGCAAGTCTTCAAGACGACCAACGACCTGTTCATGGGCAAGCTGAGCGTGCTCCGCGTCCACTCCGGGACGATCACCAAAGAGTCGACCTTCATCAACATGCGGACCGGCAAGACCGCCAAGCCAGGCCACCTGTATCGCCTCCACGCCGGGGGACACACCGAGATCGAGGAAGCGACCGCCGGCGACATCGTCGCCATCGCCAAGTTCGACGACCTCCACATCTCCGATACGGTCAGCGTCCGCAACGGCGTCGCCGATGCCGACCACACCGTCCTCGAACCGATCCACTACCCGACCCCGATGGTCCCACGCGCCGTGGTCCCACGCGCCCGCAAGGACGAGCCCCGGATCAACGCCAGCCTCGCCAAGATCGCCGAGGAGGACCCCACCTTCGCCATCAACCGCGACGAGCAGACCCATGAGCTGGTCATCTCGGGCATGAGCGACCTGCACCTGGACGTCATCGAGCACCGACTGAAGGACCGGTACAAGTTGGAGGTCGACACCCACGTGCCTCATGTCCCCTATCGGGAAACGATTCGGGGCGAGGCCGAGGCGAAGTACCGGCACAAGAAGCAGACCGGCGGTCGCGGACAGTTCGCCGACGTCCAGCTCAAAGTCCGGCCCCTGGAACGCGGTGAAGGTTTCCGGTTCCTCGACACGACCAAGGGGGGCGTCATCCCCGGCCAGTACATCCCGGCCATCGAGAAGGGCGTGCGCGAGCAGATGGCCCGTGGGATCATCGCCGGCTTCCCGATCGTCGACATCGAAGTCGAGGTCTTCTTCGGCAGCTTTCACCCGGTCGACAGCTCCGAGCAGGCCTTCAAGGTGGCCGGGGCACACGCGCTGAAGATCGCCTTCGAGACGGCACAGCCGACCTTGCTGGAACCGATCGTGGAGGCCGAGGTCGTCGTGCCGGCCAGCGCGTTGGGCGATGTCTCCGGCGATCTCGCCTCGCGACGCGGGCACGTCACCGGGATGGACGCCTTGGGCAGCGATCAGCAGCGATTGACCGCCACGGTCCCGCTCAGCGAAATGATGCGCTATGCGGCCGATCTGAAGGGCATGACCGGCGGGCAGGGGACCTTCTCCTTGACCTTCCACCAGTACGAGCCCGTGCCGGCCCACCTTCAGCAGTCGCTTATCGAAGCCAGCAAGACGACCGAGGCTGTCTCCTGACATTTGTTGAGTGGGACGAACTCCGAGCCAAGAGCGCCCAGCCCGACCATCGGATCAGGCCGGGCCGTTCGCGTCCGTGACGATCGGGGATTAGGCCTAGACCGACGGATCGTTTCCCGACCATCCTCTAACGAGAGCGAGCTTATTTTGCGGGGATCATCGAATCGGTGACTCCTCGTCATCGTTCGGGGCGATCGGGATCTCGGTCTGGTCGGATCGATAATCGACTGACGTCGACCCGCAGTATCCTCAGGGTCGACTCTCCCTCGTCCCAAGCTTCAACGTTGAAAATTCACGACGCCCCTACGTCTTTGATAACGTTTGCGTTATTTTCGGAATCTCTGTGTCTTACTTCACTTCAAGAGTCCATCCCGATTCGTCTATCGACCGGGACATCGTATCCCGTTCGTAGCCGGGGGATGGAGGCGCTCCCGACTGCGAGGTTGACGTTGAAGACAGCATGGATTCGAATGATCGCCGCCATGGCTCTGGCCTTGTGTTCTTGGACATCCACGCAAGGTGCCCCGGTCACTCGTCTGACCATTGTCGACAGCTCTCCGACGAGCTGGGTGGCGCGTGGGTTACAGGACTACACGGTCACTCCCGAGGACGGTTGGAACTTCACGCCGAGTCGCAACTTCGACAATGGGATCGGGTTTTCCATCACCGGACCCGCCCTGCCAGGCACGACGATCACCGACTGGGGGCTGGACTTCGCCGCCCCCTTTGATGCCGAGCTGACACCGGGGATCTACAACGACTTCCAGCGATGGCCCTTCCAGGATTCCGACCGTCCCGGCCTTTCATTCAGCAGCACCGGCCGCCTGGACAACATGGCGAGCGGCTCCTTCGAGATCCTATCGGTCACCTATGACACTTCGGGCGACGTCACCTCCTTCGCCGCCGATTTCACGCACTTCGGCGAAACCAATCCAATCAACATCGCGACTGTCGAAATCCGCTTCAACTTCGAAGTCATCCCGGAGCCCAGCACGCTGGGCCTCATGGCGACCGGTCTCGTCGCCCTGGTTGGCATGCTGCACATCTCAAAGACGACCCGGGATCGTTGATCCCTCCCTCTCCCTCACCCTTGCTGCCCTCAGATGAATAATACCATCTCTGAGGGCACATTCGAGGGTAGATCAGTCCCCTCCACAGGCATGCCAAGGACGGCCGCTCTGGTGACGGAGAGGACAGCCCACATTACCGCCTAATCACCGAACACATCCTTAATCGCGAGTTAATTTTTGATTAATCTATAATCTTTAATCGATATTTGGTCGACTGAACCATTGGGAGGAGAAGCCACACGATACGCTTGGGCAGACCTCACAGCCGACCCCGAAGTCTTCGGTTCCCCGTATTCGCGTAAGCCCATGCTGGACAACGTGTCAGAGCGACTCAGAAGGCAACCGGCCGCCTCAACGCAACTCCCAGCCCGGATTGGACTTACGCGATTCGGCACAGTCGCCTCTGGACACTACGACGATTTGCGCCGGACAGGACTCAGTCGTCCGACTCATCGCCCAGCGGGGCGTCGGGGTCGACCTTAACGGCGGGCAGGTCGAGTTCCTTGTAGAGCCGGTTGAACTCGGGCAGTTCGGAGTCGAGGACGGTTCGGAACCGGTCGAGCTGCTGATCGATGGCGGCGACCAACTCGTCCTTCACGACGACCGACTGATCAGTGGGGCGTCGGTTGCCCGATCCGACGGTCATGATCAGGGCCGAGAGCCGATTATTAAGCTTGATTGGGAAGTTGAGAACGTCCTGTGGGCTCCGGTTCTTGGTCTGATAGAGGGCATTCTCAATCGCATCGACGTCCTCGAGGATCGCCTTGGCGCGGTCGTGGACGACCTGGGCAGGCTCGTCGTCACGGCCGCCGAGCGGTTCGGTCAGCCCGTTGATCTGTCCGCGGAGCGTGCGGATGGCAGCGATGGCGCGGTGGGTCTCGGTCAGTTTGTCTCGGACCGCGATCAGGTAGTCGAACTGGCTTTGGTAGTCCTCAGGTGTGGCCTGGCTCCGAGGGTCGGGACGGATCTCGAAGGTGGTCTCCGAGGTCGATTCGCCTGAGGTCAAGCGAGCCCGATACGTGCCGGGCACGGCGACCGGTCCGGGCGGAACAGGTTGGGGCCAGAGGATCAGGCCCGGGACAACCTCCGAGTCGGGGTAGCGGAGCGACCAAGCGTGGCGGTTCAGACCCGGTTCGACCTTCAGTTGCTCGGCCGGCTTCTCGGCATCGCTCCGATAGGACCGAATGAGATCGCCGTCCTCCTCAAGGATCTCCAGGACGACCGGTCGCTCCTCCGTCGGCGTTTCCTCGACCTGGAAGGTGAACACGACGCCAGCTGGTGGGTTCTGGCCCGCCGTCCGAGGCGGCTCGTCAGTGCTGCCCGAGGTCACACGATAGGTTGGCCGGGGCTGATAGAGGTGCAGGTCGGCCTCGACGATCGCCTCGTCGATCTGATGCAGCGGAGTCAGATCGTCGAGGATCCAGAACGAGCGTCCTTGGGTGGCCACGATCAAGTCGTGGTCCTTGATCGCCAAGTCGGTGATGGGCACGATCGGCAAGTTCTGCTGGAACGGGGTCCAGTGCGCCCCGTCATCCAAGGAGATGTAGAGGCCGGACTCGGTCCCGGCATAGAGCAAGCCCGGCCGACCCGGGTCAGCCCGAACGACTCGGGTGAAGTGATCTTCGGCGATCCCGTCGACGATCTCGGTCCAAGTCCGGCCGTAGTCGGTCGTCTTGTAGAGGTAGGGTCGGAAGTCGTCGAGCTTATACCGGGTCGCGGCGACGTAAAGCCCACCCGGCTCAGTCGGGTGCGGTTCGATCGAATTGACCTGGGTCCACTCGGGCATCATCGGTGGGGTCACCTCGATCCAGTCGGCGTCGCTTCCACGACGAATGTGGAGTCGGCCATCGTCGGTGCCGGCCCAGAGCACGCCTGGCTCGTGTGGCGACTCACAGGCGGCGAAGATCGTGCAGTAATACTCGACACCGGTATTGTCCTTGGTGATCGATCCGCCGGAGGACTGGAGCTTCTCTGGGTCGTTGCGAGTCAGGTCGGGGCTGATCGGCTGGAACGACTGCCCCTCATCCTCGGTCTGGAACAGGACGTTGCCGGCGACGTAGAGGCATTGCGGCTCGTGGGGCGAGAAGAAGATCGGGTAGTTCCACTGGAAGCGGTACTCGGCGTCGACCGCCCCATGGCCGGGCAGAAAGTCGGGCCAGACGTTGATGGCGCGTCGCTGGCGGTTCCGATGGTCGAGGCGTTGCAGATAGCCCAGGTAGGAACCGCCGTAGACGATCTCAGGATCCTCTGGATCCGGCGCGATGTGCCCCGATTCGCCGCCGGCAGTCGGCTCCCAGTGCTCCTCATCGATGACGACCCCCTCGGTGTTCCGGTGCGCGATCCGGACCGTCGAGTTGTCCTGCTGGGCGCCATAGATCCGGTAGGGGAAGTGATCGTCGGTGGTGACTCGATAGAACTGGGCCGTCGGCTGGTTGAGGTAGGTCGTCCAGTTGGCACCGGCATCGAGACTGACCTGCGCGCCGCCATCGTCGCCCACAACCATCCGACGCGGGTCGTTCGGATCGATCCAGAGGTCGTGGTGGTCCGAATGCGGGGTGCTGATCCGCTGAACGCTCTTGCCACCATCCTTGGACCGCCACATCGCGACGTTCAGGACGTAAACCGTGTCGACGTCAGCCGTGTCGGCGTAGACCCGCGTATAGTACCACGCGCGTTGGCGGAGGTTGCGATCGTCGTTGATCCGCTGGAAGGTCTCGCCACCGTCGTCGGAGCGGAACAAGCCACCCTCTTCAGATTCGACCTGGGCCCAGACGCGGTCGGGGTCGACGGGCGAGACCGAGACGCCAATCACGCCGACCGGGTCAACCTCGGGCAATCCCAAAGCGTCGGTGATCTCGTTCCAGGTGTCGCCGCCGTCGGTCGTCTTCCAGAGGCCCGATCCCTCGCCGCCGCTCTCCAAGCTCCAAGGGGTCCGGCGGATCCGCCAGGTCGTTGCGAAGAGGACGCGTGGGTTGCTCGGGTCCATCACCAGGTCGAAGGCTCCGACCTCGTCATCGACGGTCAGGATCGGCTCCCAGGTCGCCCCGCCATCGCGGCTCCGGAAAACCCCACGCTCTTCGTTGGGGCCGAACAGGTGCCCCAAGGCCGCGACGTAGACCAGGTCGGGATCCCGGGGGTGAATCCGGATCCTCGGGATATGCCGGGTGTCTTCCAGGCCGATGTGGGTCCAAGTCGCGCCGGCGTCGAGACTCTTCCAGACCCCTTCGCCGTGCGAGACGTTGCCCCGGAGCGTCTTCTCACCGCCGCCGACATACAGAACATTTGGATCGGATTGGCTGACGGCGACCGCCCCGATCGATCCGCCGAAGAAGCCGTCGCTGATGTTCTCCCAGGTCGATCCACCGTCGTCGGTCCGCCAGACGCCTCCACCGGCAGCGCCGAAGTAGTACCGACGCGGTTGCCCAACGACTCCCGTGACCGCCGCCGAACGTCCGCCACGGAACGGACCGATCGGCCGAAGCCGCAACGCGTCGATCGTCGAGGGATCCTCAATCCGCACCACGGCGGTCGAGCCGGTGGCATCCGGAGACGGTGAGCTGGTTTGGTCGTCCTGAGCGGCCAGACTCAGGCCCGGCAAACCGAGCATCGCAAACAGGATCAGCAGCGATGTCAACAACCTCGGTGTGTATGTTGACGCAGTGGAACGAGGAGCACGGTCACGAGTCATCGTCGAAGATCACCTCAAAGAGACGGGGGGCAACCCCCGGACGTGATGAGCGGATCGGTCGAGCCTACTGGCCCCACACGGAGGGGGCAAGGATCCCGATCCGATCCGCTTCGTTGGAGTCCGCAAATCGCCTTGCGAAAACCGGCCTCGCTCCTATAATCGTAACTTTCCCCTCTGCGAACGCATGACGGTCTAGACCGTCAATTCGATGCAGGCTCACTCTTTGAATCATTCCAGACTATGAGCGTTTTCCCTCCGAAGGTATTCCAGGCCAAGGCTAACCAGTTGTCGCGGCAGTGGTACCACATCGACGCCACCGACGCGGTCGTCGGCCGCCTGGCCGCTCAAATCGCCCCAATCCTGATGGGCAAGCACCGTCCCACATACACGCCACACATCGACACCGGCGACTACGTGATCGTCACCAACGTCGAAAAGGTCGTCTTCACCGGCCGCAAGTGGGAACAGAAAGTGTACAGCCGCTACTCAGGTTACCCCGGTGGCCTCAAGCAGGAGGTCGCTTGGAAACTGCGCGACCGACGCCCCGAGCGGATCCTCGAAGAGGCCGTTCGCCGGATGATGCCCAAGTCTAAGCTGGGCCGCCACATGATGGCCAAGCTCAAGCTCTGCGTCGGCCCGACCCACGACCACCAGGCCCAGCAGCCCATCCCGCTCACCGCCATCACCGGCAAGCCTGACCCGACCGGAGCTTTGTTTGCACCCAAGCCCGTCGCCGACGTCGAGGCCCACGAAGAGACCGACACCCCGGACAACAACGACGCCTGATCGCAACGCATCGCTCGCTCATCCCTCATCTCCAACGACTCTCGACCGTCTCATGACCGATCCCTGGCCGGATCGATCCTCGGAGGACTGTTCCACGCATGGCCACCGCGAGTACCAATGAATTCGTCTGGGGCACCGGTCGTCGCAAGACCGCCGTGGCCCGCGTCCGGATCCGCGAGGGCACCGGCGCCTTTCTGGTCAACGACCGTGAGGCCGACGCCTACTTCGAGACCATCGAGATGCGGCGGACCATCCGCGGTCCGCTCATCGCCACCGAGATGGGCGGACGCATCGACGTCTTCGTCAACGTCCGTGGCAGTGGCAAAAACAGCCAGGCCGACGCCGTCGTCCTCGGCATGGCCCGCGCCCTGCTCACCTTTCGACCCGACCTCGAGCAAGTCCTTCGCGAAGGCGGCTTCCTCACCCGCGACCCCCGGATGGTCGAACGCAAGAAGTACGGTCACAAGAAGGCGCGCCGCAGCTTCCAGTTCTCCAAGCGTTGACACTCGACCGAATCCCTCAGATCGGATCGATCCACGACGCGAGCCGGGGGATCTCTCTTCGGCTCGATCCGTCGATATTCCTCTGATCCGACGGCCGTCGACGATCAGCGATTCGATGTTGGTGTTGGTTGCGGCGGAAAGAGCGAGGCCAACGGGACCGCGAAGCCGGGCAGAAGGTCACCGCCTTCCAGCATCCCCTGGGTATTGAGGCCGATCGACGTGCCATCGGGTTGATAAATCCGCGCTGTCCGGGTCGCAGGGATGATCACCCAGACCTGACGGACTCCGGCACGAAGATACTCGTGCACCTTCACCTCCAGGTCGAAGACCGTGTCGTTGGGCGAGACCACTTCGACGGCCAAATCGGGCGGTTGATCGCTGAACCCGTCTTCGTCGAGTTGTTCGATCGTGACCCGATCGGCCAAGACGACCGAGACGTCGGGGAACCGGACCGACCGCCGCCCATCACCGAAACAACGGTAGCCCGCATCTGGAGTATAGACATAGCCTAAGTTGTTCTGATCTAAGTAAATTTTTAATTTGAAGATTACATTTGTTGCGATCAGCATCGAGCGATTACTCATGTTTTTCTCCACAAGCTTCCCATCGACCAGCTCATAACGTTTCCGGTCGGGCAGGCGTTCGAATTCCTCGACGCTCATCGACTGGGATGGTGAGGCAGTGGCCATGAGATCGAACCTCCTCGTCGGATGACGACAGACTGGACGAGTGGGTCAAGCAGATCGCGGCATCGAGATCTGACCGCAGAACGCAAAATAGTCAGCCGATTAATCACATAAAATTTATCAAGCAAAGAACGAATCAGAAGGCCATCATGGAGCGGAACATGGCGAGTCGCTCGTCGATCTGCTCGCGTTGGGTGCGCTGGAAGCAGCGGAGGCTGAAGTCCTGGACGTTGAAGCTGGCGAGGATGGTTCCGTAGGCCATGGCGGTCCGGAAGGAGGCCTGGTCGCTGCGGTCGGCGGCGGCGAGATAGCCCATGAATCCGCCGGCGAAACTGTCGCCAGCACCGGTGGGATCGACAACATCGCCCAGTGGGAAGGCCGGCATCGTGAAGGTCTCCTCCCGGCTGAGGAACAACGCGCCGTGCTCGCCCTTCTTGATGATGACGAACTTCGGGCCGAGTTCGAGGATCGCTTCGCCGGCACGAACGAGGTTGACCCGCTCGGTGAGCATCCGCGCCTCGCCGTCGTTGAGGACCAAGCCGTCGACCTCACCGAGCAATTCGAGCAACTCGTCGCGGGCCGTCTCGATCCAGAGGTTCATCGTGTCGGCGACGACGAGCTTCGCTTGCGGAGTCTGCCGTCGCGTCTTTAACTGAGCAACCGGGCTCCCGTTGGCCAGGAAAACATAGGGGGTGTCGGTGTAGGACACGGGCAGCTCGGGGTCGAAGGTACCAAGGACATTGAGATGGACTTCCAAGGTATCAGCTTCATTCATGTCTCCTTGGTATTTACCTCGCCATCGGAACGTTTTTCCACCGGTCTCGACGATCAGGCCGGTGGTGTCGACCTGACGCCCCTCAAGGAGTTGACGATGCTCGGTTGGGAAGTCCTCACCGACGACGCCGACCAGTCGGACGGGGGTGAAGTAGCTCGCCGCGTATGAGAAGTAGGTGGCCGAGCCGCCCAATGCGTCGTGCGCGGTGCCGTGGGGCGTCTCGACCGAGTCCAGGGCAATCGAACCGACAACAAGCAAAGACATGCACATTTCCTCGAATGTGGTGTGATCCGTGTGACTCACTTCGTCCCTATCGCGACCATGCCGGTCTCAACGGCGCGTGGCCAGCCGAGGCTCAGCTCGATCCGGGCGTCTACGGCCTCGACGAAGGAGGACCGGCCGTCCTCGACACGTCGAGGTCCAGGGCGTCCCGACGGATTTCGGGATGCGTCAAGGGGGCGACGGATCGTCGGGGAGGTGGCGGAGCCGAGATGGGAAGGCGGAGGCCCCGTCGAAGTGGGGCCGGCCGGCTCAGCCGAGCTGATGCTCAGGCTTTGGAGGCGTCCTGCAGCATCGCTCGCGTGCGGGCTATCCTATCACGGCATTCCTGCCGGCCCAAGATGACCAGACATTCGTAGAGGCCCGGCCCAACACCCTGGCCGGTGACGGCGACCCGAATCGCGTTGACGACCTTACCCATGCCCGCACCCAGCGATTCGGCCTCGGAGTGGACGACCGATTCCAGATGCGCCTCCTGGAACGGCTCGACCTCAGCCAGAACGGCGTCGAATCGCTCCAGGATCTCCGATACGCCCTCCTTCTTGAGCCGTTTGTCGACGGCCTTGGGCTCGTACGTGATCTGGTCGGTCGTCTGGAAGAAAAATCGTCCCAGGTTGAGGATATCGGGGAAGGTCTTGAGTCGATCGCTCAGGGCGGCGATGACGGCCAAGATCCGCTGGCGGGTTGGCTCATCCGGCGACTCGCCGACCAGACCCTCGCGGATGAGATAGGGCAGGACGCCGTCGACCTTCGCGTCGTCGGCCAGGTCCCGCATCTTCTCGCCCTGAATCCAGAAGAGCTTGTCCTCGTCATGGGCCGCCGGCGAGTCGATCACGCGATCCAAGTCGAACTTCTCGATCAGCTCGTCGCGACCGAAGAGCTCTTGCTTGTCATCATAACTCCAACCCAGACGCGCTAGATAGTTCATCAGTGCGACGGCCAGATACCCGCGCTCGCGGTAGTAGGCTAGGTTGGTGAAGTTGTCGGCCGGGTCGGCGTCGGGATCCGGCTTGCCGTCCGGACCGGTTGGGAAGCCGTCGCGTTTGGACATCTTCTTTTTGGTGCCCGGCTTGGCGACGAAAGGGACATGTGCGAAGCGGGGCAGTGTGTATCCCAGGGCCTCGAAGAGCAGGATCTGGGGGAAGGTGTTGTTGAGGTGCTCTTCGGCGCGAATCACGTGGGTGATCGCCATCTCGGCGTCGTCGACGACCGAGGCGAAGTTGTAGAGCGGTGAGCCGTCGGCGCGGGCGACCACGAAATCGGCCACATCGCGGGTGTTGACCGGCACCTCACCGCGAACCAGATCATCCAGGACCAGGTCGCGGTCCGGCGGCACGACGAACCGCCAGGCGAAGGGTCGTCCCTCGGCTTCGAATCCGGCCAACTGGGCCTCAGTGTAGTTCGGATTGCGGAATCGGAACGCGCGTTTCTCCCGCTCAGCGCTCTCCCGCATCGCCTTGCGCTCGTCGTCGGTGGAGTAGTCGCGGTAGACGTAGCCCCCAGCGATCAAGCGTTCCAGGGCGGCTTGATAGAGCGATCCGCGTTGGGATTGATAATAAGGCGCGTGCGGCCCGTCGACTTCGGGGCCCTCGTCCCAGTCCATGCCCAGCCAGCGGAACCCGTCGAGGATGTAGGCGACAGCCTCCTCAACGTTGCGTTGCTGGTCGGTGTCGTCGATCCGGAGGATGAACTGGCCGCCGTGGTGACGGGCCGTCAGCCAGTTAAACAGTGCGGTGCGGACGCCGCCGATGTGCAGGAACCCGGTCGGACTGGGTGCGAACCGGGTTCGAACGACCGAGGATGGATTATCTGAGGTGCTCATCATTCGGACCATGGACTCCGGATCTGGCGCGGGCCGATCCGGGTCCTCCCAGGTGGCGCGGCGGGACAAATTGAGGGGCGTGACCGGGATGTCCATGCCCAGGTGGACGGGCACGGACGTTCCACATGGCGTCGGGCTGATCGTCAATGTCAGCCCTTCACAACCCTTGATGGCACGGGGATCCGAGGGGATCGGTCCCGAAAGACCGCGACGCCCGGATGTCCCGGCATCATTATTCGCGCGTCCACGGCCCCGTCAACGCGCGGCGGGCGCGTTGGGATCGAGACCATGAGAACACCTTGCGACGACGACCGTCGACTCAGCCGACGGCCGACTGGGGCGTCTCGGTCGGCATGTCCTCGAAGGTCGAGACCTGCTCGCTGAGCTTGCAGATGGCTGAACCGGCCGGGTCGGCGGCCGGAGCCACCTCTTTGGAGTAGCCCAGACCGACGACGACCTCAAGCACCTCGCTCCAGGTCGGGAAGAGCCGACCACTGCGTCGCTTATAGTCTTCCATGGCCATCATGAACTCGATCTCGGGGTTGGAATATTGGCGTTCGCAGGTGGTCGGATCGACTCCGTGTCGGCGACCGCTCCGGCTGCGTGCCTGGGCGGCGCGACTGGCCTGGGCGCTGGCCCGTTGATCGATCCACTCTTCGATCGGCTCGCCATCGACGTCCGGATCGACCACTGAACCGATCTCGTCGTCGTGGATCGAGTCGGAGTCAGGTCGGGTGATCCGAATCTCGTCGGCCGACGGATTGGTTTCAGCCTCGACCTTAGGACGTCCGGCAGGGGTCTTCTTGGTTTTGCGTTGGCACGTACGTGGCATCTCAGGTCCTCTTGGGGGGTCCGACCTGCCCACGGGCGTTCGTTCCGAACGGACCGGCACGCCCGATCCCCCATCGGATCCGGGGCCGTTCCGTCGGTGGGACATCGAATACCGACCGTCTCATTTCGGACCGCACCAACGTTGCTACAGACGACCGAGCAGGACGATCGTCCCCGCCTCGGTCTCTGTCACGGCAACAAAGTCAGCGCGATGCGATCACGACCGGATCCGCCTCACACCCAGCGAACGATCTTTCGGAACCATGCCCAGCCCGGCGATCCGAGGATCCCAAGCCATCCGACCTGCTCCTGGTCGTCCTCAGCGTGATGCGGACGAAACACCGCAAACCCCTGAGGTGGGCTCATCGCGTCCCAACTCTAGCTTACGAATTTGATTCGACCCAAAGATGTCATCGACCATGAGGTCGGAACGCAACTCGGGGCGACCGCTTCGCAACCGAACTGAATCGCAGACACATCACAACCTGTTGAGAACGGGGCAATGGGTCCCGAGCGATCGGTCGAGGCCGTTCATTCTGAAGGGCCCCATTGGAGTCGTCGCTCAGGATCGGGGCGTCGCGGCATTGACCGGATCGGTCGCTTTGGACCCGGCTTTCAAGGGCATCGGCTCCGTTCCAGGAGGGGCCTCCTCGATGGGATCGACGGACGCGTCGACTTCCTCGAGAATCGCTCCCTCGGCGGGCACGACCGAAGGCGGCTGGATGTGTCGGAAGACCACGTACCGCGCCATCATGAAGTTGAATCCAGTTCCGGCCACGATCCCCACGGCCGCTGCCGTCAGGTTGTGCGCGGCGAAGAACGTCGAGGAGATCGTCAGCCAGAAACAGACCATCAGGCTGATCGTGACACCAATCGAGTTGCTGACCAAATAAAGCAAGTACTGGCGGAGCATCGAGCCAGACTTGGCATAGCTGAAGGTGGCCAGCCGGTTGAGCGTGAAGTTCCAGGTCAGACCGACGCCGATGGCCAAGCCTCGAGCGACGACCAGATCCCAGGTCAAGGCTCCGCCAGTGCCCAGCACCGCGCGTCCGGCTAAAGGCGAGGCGTCCAGCAACCAGAGCAGGATCGCGTAGGTGGTCAGGTCGAAGACCGTGCCCGAGGCCCCGACGACGCAGAACTGGATCAGCCGAGAGACGTTGCCGAAGCGATCGTCGGCAACCCGCTTGAGCACACGAAGTTCGGAGAGACCGGTCCGCGGGGGTCGGTGCAGTTTGCGTCGATCGAACTGGGCCGGGACATCGAGCATCCGGTGTCGGTCGGTTCGTGCCAAGACCTCGACCAGGAACGCCTCGCCGACCGGCCGGAACGTCGGCAAGGCCTCGTTGACCGCCGAACGGCTCAGGCCGACCAATCCGCTGAGCGGATCGCCGGTCCCGATGATCCGCCGCACCACTTGAGCCACCCGCGCAATCAGGCCACGACGGATTGAGCGTCGACGGACCGGATCGCGCTGGATCATCAAGGCACGACTGGCAACCACCACATCGGCCCGCCCCTCATCCAACGCCTCCAGCATGGGAACGACCGTCTTGGGACAATAGCCTCGGGTCAGGTCGTAGATCAGCACCGCATCGGCTTGTTCCGAACCACGACGCAGGCCCTCGACGACCGCCGAGGCCAAGCCTCGATCCTCGCCGTAAACGATTCGCGGCTCGACCGCATTCCGAGGCGGATCGTCTGGTTGGCCGCCCGCAGGAGTCGATGCTCTCGGTCCGTCCCAGAAATCCATCTCGTCACGCCGATCGATCGCCAGCACCGCCTCGACGCGATGTCCCGCCTCGGACAAGACCGTCATGACCTCCTCAAAGGTCTGGCGGGGCAGCGCGTGTCTCCGGTACTTGGGGACGATCAGACTAACGTATGCCATGGCGTGATGAGGGTTCGAGCGATCCAGAAAGTCGGGGAAGACGGCACGGTCACGGCCCGCCCGAAACGGAAAACCCGTTTCAGGTCCAGGGACCAGGCCGCCGGCTTAGTCGCCCGACAAATGCCAATCAAAGGGCCCCACGCAGGTGCACGGCATGCCACAACCGAGACGACCGAGTGTAACACGTCCACACGACGCGCCCCATATCGAGATCGAACCGGAGACACGTCTCTAGACGGCCCTTCTACCCTAGATCGCGATCACCGCAATGAGCCGACCGACAGATCCTCTGGCGACAAGGCTCGTTCAATCCAGC
Organism: uncultured Planctomycetia bacterium; assembly: GCA_964609385.1. Lineage (GTDB taxonomy): Bacteria > Planctomycetota > Planctomycetia > Isosphaerales > Isosphaeraceae > CAZSSM01. The sequence goes on along the minus strand of CAZSSM010000026.1, from coordinate 35,080 downwards.
CGCCGCCCATCACGAGATCGTCCTGATAGAGCGTGACCACTTGGCCCGGCGCGACGGCCGGTTGAGGATCATCGAAGAGGACCCGGACCTGGTCGTCGTCCTGGCGCTCAGCGCGGGCCGGTACCGCGCGGTGACGGGCCCGGATCTGTGCCAAGCAGTCGATCGCCCCATCTGGAACCGACCCCTGCCAGTTGAATTGAGTTGCCAGGAGCCCGGGACGATCCAACGCAGCGCGGCGACCGACCCGCACGGTCTTCTGGGCCGGCTCGATCTGCACCACGTAGCGCGGTTCTCCGAGAGCCACGCCGAGTCCTTTGCGCTGCCCGATTGTGTAGGCCTCGATCCCGCGATGCTGGCCCAAGACTGTCCCGTCCTCATCCACCAGCGGACCGGTCGTATCAATGCTGGGGCGACGCCCTTGCACGAAGCCGAGGTAGTCGTCGTCGGGCACGAAGCAGATCTCTTGGCTGTCCGGCTTGTCGTGGACGGGCAACCGGAGGTCGCGGGCGATCTCACGGATCGCCTCTTTGGGATAACTGCCGACCGGGAACCGCGTGTGCTTGAGGATCTCCGGAGTCAGCCCGAACAGGACGTACGATTGGTCCTTCGTCCGATCGACTCCCCGAGCCACTCGGAGCGAACCATCGGGCGCGGTCTTGAGCTGCGCATAGTGGCCGGTCGCCACGAAGTCGGCCCCGACCTGCTGTCCATAGCTCCAGAGCTTGCCGAATTTGAGCCAGATATTGCAGAGGACACAAGGGTTGGGGGTCCGGCCGGCCAAATATTCGTCGGCGAAATTGTCCTTGATCCGGGAGAACTCATCCTCGAAGTCGAGGGCATAGAAGGGGATATCCAGGCGGTCGGCCACAGCGCGGGCGTCCAGGGCGTCGCTGGCACTGCAACAGGTCTTGGCCCGACGCTCCTGCGTCTCGGCATGGGCTCCAGTGCGCATGAAGAGCCCAATGACCTCGAAACCCTCAGCTTGCAACAGGTGCGCTGCGACAGAACTATCGACGCCGCCGCTCATCGCCAGGACTACACGACTGCCCATCGTCCTTCAGAACCCCCTGGAGCAACGCTTCGGTGACGGGAACCGAATCACCTCGATTCGAATCGCGACCCGATCTGCGGGATGGAGATGGAGCCCAATACTTCGAGCAGGCTGATGAGATCGCGGTTCACCGGTTCTGGATCTTCACTGATCGCGTGCTTGAAGTGTGCACGTCGTCCCACGAATCCTAGTCCGGACCGGTCCCCTGGACAACCCGCCGCCCAGAGCATCGAGCCTTCGACAGGCAGGGCGATTCGCCTTGTCGGAACATCGAGGCCGGGCTAGCGTGCCGCTCTTCTCGGCCTGAGTCGCCCTGAGCCCGGCCCCCTTTGGTGATCCTCAAACGCGACGCGTGGTTGGACCGGAACCCTGTGTTCCTTCGCTCCGACCGTGGCGCTGGGAAGCGAGGACCGTTCGGGCGTCCCGGGCACCCTGACCCGTCGGAGGCCCGTCGACCGCCATTGAGACCCGCGACGTCTCGCCAGGGGACCCCGTTCGGAGGCGTCGCGCCTTGGGCCACAGGTGCAAGGACCGAGATATGAGCCGATCCGTCCGGGGCGGCCTGGGACTGCTGGCGGTCATCGCGATCGCCGGCTGCGCCCACGACCAGACCCTCTTGACGGGCCCCCATGGCCAGGCTGCCCACCAGCCGGTAGGCCTGGACCCCGTGCCCGACCTGCATTCGACCATCAATCCCACCGACCCGACCGGTCAGTACGTCCAGACCGCGCCCCGAAGCACCCGACCGGGGCTCGTCCCGCCCTCCAATGCCGACGAGGTCGTCCGCCGCGCGCTGGCTCGCGACGACCACCGTTCGACCGATTCCCCGTCGTCAACGAACCTCGCTCCGGTGGCGGAGGGTACGGAGGTCATCCCTCCGCCTCAGATCTCCGGTCGGAACGCCAACCCAGAGCCATCCTCTGGACCGCTCGAGATCGGGTCCGAGTTCCAGACGACCACGACGTCGACCCTTTCGCCCGCGACCGAACCGATCATCGAACCGACTGTCCCGGAGATCGGAGTCGACTCAGAGTCGACCACAACGACTCCCGACCCCTGGGCTGATGATCCGATGGCCGACCTGATGAACGATCTGCCCGACCTCTCCACGCCCTCGACGACCAGATCGAGCCCAGCGCCAAACGATCCAACCGACACCCCGGCCAGCACGATCCCCTCGACCACGAACAGTGGGCCGACGCCGCTCGATCGGGATCTGCCGCCGATCGACTTCAACATGGGGCCGCCGACCGAACCGATCGACGAGATCCCCCCGCGCTCGATCGAGCCGGTCACCGATGAGGCGATCCTCCCTTCGTCGCTGCCCGACCTGCCGCCGCTCCCGGAATTCCCGATGACCCCCGCTCGAACCGGACCGGAGACCCCGCCCGAGACGTCGGAGACCGGGAACGCCTCGGAACCTGAACCCGAGATCGTTTTGCCCGAGTTCGATTTCCAAACCCAGGCCGATCCGGACACCGGATCGGCCCCGACCTCATTCAAGACCTCGCGACCGATCGCCAGATCGGTCGCGATCCCTGAACCCTCTCGGCCCGGATCCCGGGCCGATCACCATCATCGCGTGACCGCCAGCACGACGACAACGACAACGACGAACATGAGCCTACGATCTCCGGGAGCCAGCACGCTCGTCGTCGATGAGACGGTCGCCTGGGTCGGTCATGCGACGATCAGTCGACGCCAGTTGGATCGCGAGATCGCCTTCCGAATCGCCCATCGCCCCCTGCCTGAGAACCTTCCCCTGACCCAGCGCGCGCAACTGATCAATCGGTTGGCTGGTCAGGTGCTCCATGACCTGGTCGACCGCCATCTGATCCTCCGAGCTGTCGAGGAGCGGTTCGGCAAGCGACATCTGCTCCAGCCGGTCCTGGCGCAGATCAATCAGGATTGGGAGGAACAGCAGATCCCGAAGCTGATCGAGGAGCATAAAGTCACCGATCGTTATGAGTTGGAGGCCACCCTGGGCGACGGTCCGCGATCGCTCAAGGCGCTCCACCAGCGCTACGTGGATGACACACTGATCGCCTTCTTCCTCCAGGTTCGGATCCGACCCGAAACCCAACCTCAGTTGCCCGAACTGCTGGCCCACTACGCCGAGCACCGATCGACGTTCGCCGAACCCGACAAAGTTGTCTGGAACGAATTGGTGTGCAAGTTCGGTCCTGGCTCAGACACCACGGAGGCCGAGGCGTATCAGTTGGCCCAGTCGTGGATCGCCCAGCTCGCCCAAGGCGCGAAGTTCGCAGAACTCGCCCGCGACAGCGATGGCCTCCACACCGATCATGGCTGGCGTCGCGAGACCAGCCTGGGTGGATTCAAAGTCGAGGCGATCAACCAAGCCCTCCAAAAGTTGCCCATCGGTCAGGTCAGCCCGGTCATCGAGGGACCGACCAGCCTCCACGTCATCCGGATCCTCAGCCGGACCCCCGCCCGCATCGCTCCCTTCCATGAGGTCCAAGACCAGGTCAAACAGGCCGTCGCTCAGCAAAAGCGCACCAAGGCCCTCAAGCGCGTTCTCCAGGAACTCCGCGATCAAACCACTATTCGAACGATCTTTGACGGCACTGAGAGTGATCCGAACATCAACCGATAAAACAATTTATTATCAATTAAACACAAATCATTTATCACAGACAACACCGCGGACCATTTATTTGTCCGCCCATTCCGGTCGCGCAGCCCAAGCATCCGTGCCGCGATCCCCTTGCAAGACCCCGACCGGCCCCCCATATTGGTCCTCCATTGGGACGACCCCTCGTCGCGGACGATCGGCTCGATCGTCTCGGGGTAACTCCGACCTCTCGACCTCGAAGTGATCGCGTCTCCTGATGATGAAGACTTCCCAAGCACCGACTCGATCGTCACGCATGAAGCGCGTTTTGACTTGGCTGATCCTCAGCGGGTCGTGGGGCATTCTCCTCGCGAACCTCGGATGGGCCATCGCGCAAGACCTGCCCGCTTCCCAAGAGCCGACCTGGCCCGAACCGGTCGAACAGACGGTTGCGGAGATCACCAGTCGCGAGTTGGGGGGTCACCTCCGATTCATCGCCTCGGACCTGATGGGTGGTCGCGACACCGCCAGCGCGGAGATCGAGATCGTCGCTGAGTATCTGGCTGGCCACCTCCAAGGCTTCGGCGCCGAGCCGGTCGGCGACCTCTCCCCCGACGGCCAACGCACATACTTCCACGCCTTCCCGCTGATCCGCCGGACCATCCAGGCCGACCGAACAAACCTGACCCTGGCGATCGCCGGCGACCAAGGCCTCGACACGCAGCAGTACCCGCCCAACGACGACTATCAACTCAGCATCAGTGGCCTGACTTCCGGCACCTACGAGGGTTCGGTTGTCTTCGCCAAGAACGCGACCAATCTCGACGACCTCGACCTGGACGGCAAGGTCCTGCTGATCCTCGAGCCCCAGCAACGCAGCCTGTTCGGAATCACCCGGCGCCTCCGCCAAGACGTCGAGGACCTTGGTGTCGTCGCCGTCCTGGTCGTCCAACGGTTCGACGACCAACCGGCCGAGCCGTACCGGGAACGAACCGGCCGCTTCTTCCGCCCTCTCGCCGACACCTCCTACCTGGTCCGACGCGAATCGTTCGATTCGGACGACCAGTCCACCTCGGTTCCCGTCCTGCTCCTGGAGAACACGATCCGCGATCGGATCGACGCATCCTACGGGATCTCCGTTGAGGATCCCCCACGGGGTCCGCTCGAGGGTCTGGAGTTCACCCTCGAGTTGGCCGGGACCAACGAGTTGACCTCAGACAACAACGTCATTGGACTGTTCCCCGGCTCGGACCCCGAGTTAGCCGACGAGGTCATCATCTACAGCGCCCATTACGATCACCTGGGCACACGCGGCGATGCGATCTACAACGGTGCCGACGACAACGGCTCGGGCACATCAGCGCTCCTCGAGATCGCCGAAGCCTTCGGAGAAGGTCCCCGGCCGCGCCGGAGCATCGCGTTCCTCTGGGTCTCCGGTGAGGAGAAGGGCCTTTGGGGCAGCCGATACTTCGCCGCCAACAACCCGCTACCCGAGAACTACCGGATTGTTGCCAACATCAACATGGATATGGTGAGTCGGAACAACTCTGGAGAGATCGGCCTAACCCCCTCGCCCAACCACCCCGACTACTCGACCCTGACAACCCGAGCCGTGGAATCCTGCGAGATCGAAGGCTTGGAGGTCCTCTTCAACGCCGATCGGTATTACCGACGGACCGACAGCTACAACTTCGCTCGGATCGGAATCCCCGTCATCTTCCTCTTCTCGGGCGTCCACGAGGACTACCATCGAGCCACCGATACCGTGGAGAAGGCCGACACCGAAAAGGCCGGCCGGATCGCACGGGCCTGCTACCGGCTCGGTTGGCTGATCGCTCAGGATGACCAGGTGCCTCAATCCCTCGTTGAGGTTGAGGACGACTCGGAGGAAGGCGACGACCCTCGTTGAGCCGCGTTTAGGGTTTGCGGGCCTCGCGGACGAGGTGGGCGATCTCGGGCAGGATGACCCGAGTCATTGCCAACTCGACCGCCGCACGCGAGCCGGGCATCGTCAGGACGACTAGCCGGCCGATCAGGCCGCCGAGGGCCCGGCTCAAGATGCAGGCCGTCTGCACCTGTTCATAGCTGAGCATCCGAAACAGTTCGCCATAGCCCGGCAATTCTTTGGTGAGCAACGCTGAGACTGTCTCATAGGTCTGGTCGCGCGGGGCGACGCCGGTTCCGCCGGTCATCAGGACCGCATGGATCTCATCACGCTGAGAAGTCTCCAGCAAAAGCGGACGCATCCGATCGGGCTCGTCCGGGACGATCCGGCGATCGTCGATGGTGTGGCCCTGCTCCTCAGCGAGTCGAACGATCAGGTCACCCGACACATCGTTCTCGATCGTCCGGGTGTCCGAGACAGTCACGACGATCAGACGCAACACGTCGGGGGCCTCAGCGCGATGCTCGTCCACGGATCGGCTCATCCTTGGGGCCTCGGTCCTGGTTCAGAGATTAGGGAGCTTCGAAGGGCTAGCAAAAGTGGGGCACTAGGTCGGATTGCGGCAACCAAGGGGCCTACGCGATCCCCGCAAATGCGGCAATCAGCAACGATATCGCGGGCTCGGTCATTGCGAGGATCATCGACGGTACCGAAGCGCGAACGATCATCTGGCCGGCCACCGCTTCTCGATCGAATAACGGCATTTCAACAGACGTCGAGGCAACGATGATCCGCGCCTCGAGCCGGACGCACGAGTCTACCAAAGTCAGAACCGCCTCGGCAGGTCGGGGCACGGGGAGTTGATCGATGAGCCGCCACGGATTCTCCAGGCCCAGGGTCGATCGCGCCATTGCCACCATGATGCTGATGGGTGTCGTCTTGTCCCTGGCCATGGACTCAGCGGACGCCGACAAAGTCGTCACTCGGGACGGTCGGACCATCCGGGGCGCGGTGATCAACGAATCGGTCGAGACCCCCGACGGCCCTGTCCTGGTCATGCAGACCGATCGGCAGTTCGAACCGTGGGCGATCCCCCGATCCCAGGTCCGCCGCGTGATCGAGGAGCCCAGCCCGCTCGATGAGTACCTCGACCGTCGCGCCGCCGTCGAGGACAGCGCCGAGGCCCACGATGCCTTGGGCCGCTGGTGCAAGCAGAACCGTCTCCCGCGTTTGGCCACACCGCACTTCCAACGCGCTGTCGAGTTGGATCCCGACTTTGCCCCAGCGCGGCAGGCGTTGGGGCAAACCTACTTCGACGGACGCTGGCTGGATGAGGACCAACTGCGCTCCGCCCAGGGTTTGGTCCAATATGAGGGCCAATGGGTCACCCCCGAACGTCAGGCGCAGTTGGAGGCGCGTCGGCTCCGGACGACCGAGCAACGGCTCTGGAACAAGCGTCTGGGGTTGCTGGTGGAGCGCTGGCGGTCCGGATCGGCCGGTGCGGTGGGAGAGGTCCAAGACCAGTTGCGGCAGATCGATGCGGTCGAGGCCGTCCCCGGCTTGGCCCGCCGCATCCTGGAGATCGAAGACCCGGCGCTGCGTCCCTTGTTTATCGATGCATTGGCCGGGATCGTCGAGCCGGAAGCCACCGACGCGATGGTCGACCTGTTCCTGACGATCTCCCTGATCGGCCCCGACCTCGACCTGATTCTGGCGCACCTGGAGCGCCGTGATCGTCGACGGGTCCGACTCCGGCTCAGCCGCGCCTTGGGTTCGGCCGATCAAGCCACCCTGGGTCGGTCGGCCTATGGGCTCGCTGAACTGGACGAACTGGGTGTCGTGCCCAAGCTGATCAAGCGCCTGGTGACACCCCAGAAGCGGATCGAGACGGTCCCGGTGGTCGAACGCCCCACCTTCTCCATCGGCTCGGCGTTCGGCAGTGATGGACGCCCCGTTCCATTTATCCCGATGACCAGCGTCGCGGTGACCGCCCCCGGGATCGCCGTCCAGGTGCCCGTCCCGCTCGATCTGAGCCAGACCCGAGTTCGTATGGTTCCGCGCCCTGTCACGGTGATGGTCCGCAACGAACAGGTTCTTCAAGCCTTGCAAAGCCTGACCGGCGAGAATTTCGGGTTCGATCTGGAGGCTTGGAGCACCTGGCTCCGTCGCGAATATCGCCCGCGACCCGAACGGCTTCGGGTCGTCCCCCATCCTTGAGCCCTTTGACGACGACGCCCTCCGTCAGACCGACTCCAAGTCGATCGATCCTCCGGCATGTCGATTGCTTGTTTCTGCGGATTGACAAATCTCCGAGAACCTCGATGCGGTCGGAGATCTCCGAGCATCTGCGCGATCCGAACGGTCGCCGAGGTCGATCCATCCGCTAATCGCCGACAGGTCAGGCCTTCCTTTTCGTCTCGAGACGATGGACGCTTTGAAAGACTGAAATACTAAAGGACCCTTGACGGATCGCAGAGCCGGCCCGCCTCACCCCCATACTTCGAAGGTAATATCAATGTCAGAAACCACAGCGCGTCGTCCGAACGTCGTGATCATTGGCGGCGGATTCGCTGGGATCCAAGCCGCAAAGCGGCTCCGTAAAGCTCCGGTCAACCTGACTCTGATCGACCGCCGTAACCACCACCTGTTCCAACCTTTGCTGTACCAGGTGGCTACCGCGGCCCTAAGCCCCACCGACATCGCGCACCCGATCCGACGGATCCTCCGCTCGCAATGCAACACCGAGGTGGTCCACGGCGAGGTCACACACATCGACGCGGCTCGGAAGATCCTCGAGATGGCCGACGGAACCGAGCGGTCCTACGACTACTTAATCCTGGCCGCCGGCGCCCAGTACCAGTACTTCGGCCACGACGCATGGGCCCCTTATGCTCCCGGGCTGAAGTCGATCGAGGACGCCTTGACGATCCGTCGACGGATGCTCTTGGCTTTCGAACGCGCCGAGTATGAGACCGATCCTGAGGAGCGGGCTGCTCTGATGACCTTCGTGGTCATCGGGGGCGGGCCGACCGGCGTCGAGCTGGCCGGGACTTTCAGCGATGTCGCCCGCGCGACCTTGGCCAAGGACTTCCGCCACATCGACCCAACCACCGCGCGGGTCATTCTGATTGAGGGGGGAGAACGCGTTCTCGGCCAGTTCGTCGAGTCGCTCTCGGCCTCAGCCCAACGCCAACTGGAAACGCTCGGCGTGGAGGTCCATACCGGAGTCCGTGCCTCGGAGATCAACGGCCAAGGCGTCCGGTTCGGCGACGATCAGTGGGTTGAAACCCGGACGATCTGCTGGGCCGGAGGCCTGGCCGCCTCGCCGCTGACCAAGAGCCTCGACGCGCCCTGCGACCGTGGCGGGCGGATCCAGGTCGAGCCCGACCTGTCCGTGCCCGGTCATCCCGAAATCTTCGCCACCGGCGACCTGATCCACCTGACCCAACCTGACGGCTCCTTGGTCCCGGGACTGGCCCCGGCGGCCATGCAGACTGGTCGTCACGCCGCCGATAACATCAAGCGGACCCTCGAAGGCAAGCCGAGCGAACCGTTCCACTACCTCGACAAGGGAACCATGGCCACGATCGGCCGCAAGAAGGCCGTCGCCGACATCCGCGGACTCCGGTTCTCGGGGGTCCTCGCCTGGTTGGCTTGGCTGTTTGTTCACCTAATCTTCCTGATCGATTTCCGGAATCGACTAGTTGTGCTGATCGAGTGGGCGTGGTCCTACATGACTTATGATCGCGGGGCGCGGCTCATCACCCAAGAAACCGAGGACGCGGTCATTCAGGAACAGCAGGAGCAAGTGCGTCTACGTCGGGATGTCCACGACGGCCCACCGGCAATCGACAGTCGGGTCTCTTGTGCTCAAGCCTCGACCGAATCAGTCTCTTGACCAACCCCCCTTTCTGTTCCGCATGCCGGTCAACCCGAGACGTTGCCTGCCCCTGAAGACGTCTTCAGATCGACCTGACCTCGGCCAAGGATCCCCGCTGTGTCCTCCCAAGATCCCCAACGTGCCGCCATGCTCGACCAGGCCAGTCTTCAGTTGGAAGCGCTCCGCGGCGCGGGGGTCGACCGGCTTCCCCAGCCTCGGACGTCGGCCGTTGTCGCCCTTGCCTCGGCATTATCTGGGACGGAAGCATCGCCTTCCCAAGAGTCGGCCAACCAGGTCGCGGTCCCGGATCAGGAACCGGAGATCAACCAGGCGCCGAGCAGTCCCGTTCCCGGTCATGAGGATCAAGGCCGACCGCCCATCGATGGTGGGTCGCCCCCATCATCGACGCCCCCCAAACGCACAGACGAAGCCGATCCGAAGCGAAAGCGGACGCGAACCACCCCAATCACGTCCGCGCCTTCGCCGTTGCCGACCCAGTCGCTCTTCGACAACGAAGGGTTCGAGCAGCCCGAGCTGCCAGTCGAGGAACGAGCGGCCCAGCTCCAAATCCTGGCCCAGACCGTAGCGCAATGCGCCAAATGTGCTGAGTTGGCCGCGACTCGGACCAATACGGTCTTCGCCGATGGCTCACCGACGGCCGACCTGATGATCATCGGCGAAGCGCCCGGCGCCGACGAGGATCGGACCGGCGTCCCGTTCGTGGGACGCGCCGGCCAGTTGCTCAACGATATGCTCACCAAAGGGATGGGCTTGAGGCGCGAGGACGTCTACATCGCCAACATTCTCAAGTGTCGCCCACCCGGGAACCGGAACCCCGAGCCGGACGAGGCGGCCAACTGCATCGGCTACCTTCATCGTCAGATCGAGTTGGTCCGCCCCAAGTATCTCTGCCTGCTCGGCGCTGTGGCCGCGCAGCGTGTCCTCGAGACGGTCGTGCCGATCGGCCAACTTCGCAAACGTTGGCATCGCGCCTTCGGGACCCCCGCCATCGCGACCTATCACCCCGCCTATCTGCTCCGGAACCCCGAGGCGAAGAAGAAGACCTGGGAAGACCTCCAGCGCTTGATGAAGGCGATGGGCCTGCCGATGCCCAACGAACGCTGATCCGCGATCCCACGGTCTGTCGCTCCCATGACATCAACGGCCTGGACAATCCGGATCACGACTTCGCTCGAGACAACGCTGTTGAGCAAAGCGTGATGACCAGGCCCATCCTGCTATGTTGAACAACGTCGCCCTCTTGAACGAGGAGGGCCGTTCGGTTCTTGTGGAATGCCGAAATGGGCGTGCAACGTCGAAACGACGATGTGTCCGCTGCCACGTCACATGGAATCGATTCCGTCCCGATCCTCTACGTGGACCGATCGTTCGCGGAGAGGTCGAACGCCTTCAGGCGAGCCCGAAGACGATGCCGCAACTGCTGATGTCGGCCCTGCTGTTCCTGGCGTCCTGGCAGTGCTTCCGGATCCGTTGCGTCCTCCTACCCCGCCTCGACACGCACCCGATCGCGTGGGGGCTGCTCTTGATGGGTGTCGCGATCCTGGGCCTAGCCGTGCACATCCCAACTCTGGGACAGCCCCCAGCTTATGGGTTGCGGGGCATGCTGGTCTTGACGGCGATTCTCGGGATCGCCGTCATCAACTTCGCGCTGGCCAGGGCCCAGCGGTCGACCGCGTTTCGCGACGCCGACGAAATCGATGGGGCATCCGGGCCCGGCTTCTCTGAGGCGGACAGCAACTCGTTGCTGGACATCGAATGGGCCGCCTCCCAGCTCCTGAGCCTAGCCTTCGAAAACATCTACCGGGTTAATCGCAACGGGATCTTGAGTGAGCCGTTCCGGGAGATCGGCTTCGCCGCGCCGCGTGGGTTGGACGAGACCTTGCGACAGGTCCACGACGGGACCCACGCCGACGCCGAACTCTGCCAACGTTGGCAAAATGAATGGGAGACCACGCTGAAATCTGGGCACGGCGGCGAGGTGAAGCTGACGTCGCTCGAGGCGGACGGCCCGCATAACTATGATTGTCGCTTCCTGCCCGATCGCGACCCGAACCAGCAACCGCGCGGTGTTTTGGCCCTGATCAAGGACGTCACCCACCTGCGTCGCAGCGAGCGCGAGAAGCAGGAGGCGCAGGCTCGGCTTCAAGAGGTTCTCCGGGACATGCCCGGCGTGGTCCTGCAACTCTGCCAGGACGAGGACGACCGGATCGTCGTCGGTTACGTCAGTCCCGGAATCGAACGGTACACCGGGCTCTGCCCCGAGCGGATTCAGGGCAGGGCCCCCTCTGAAGCGTTTCCGATCTCCGAAGTAGATCGGGAACGCTGTGAGTCCTCGTTAAAACACCTGATCCATCCGACCGGGGCAAACATCTGGGAGGAAGAGTTCCGACTGGTTCGCCCCGATGGTCAAATCCGATGGGTCCACGCCTTGGCCCGGCCCCGACAGACCCTCGAGGGACGAACCGCATGGGACGGTCTCTTGCTCGACATCCACCGTCGCAAGATCACCGAGGAGGAACTGGATCGCGAACGCTCGAGACTTCAGGGCGTGCTCCGGATGATGCCCAGTATCATCCTGCAGGTCAGTTATCATCGCGACTCCGGTGACGTTCGATTGCTCTATGTCAGCGAGGGACTCAAGGAACTCTATGGCGTCGATCCCGATCCGCCCGGCCCCGACCTGAGTTGGTTCTGGCCGATCGTCCATCCCGAGGATCTGCCCGCCATTCAACGCTGGTTGGAGTCCCTGCAGAGCCATCTCGAATTCGACCAGATCCACTACCGGATCCGATGGCCCGACGGCCAGATCCGTTGGATGCAGGCCTTCGCGCGACGACGCCCGGGCCCCTATCCTCAAGGGCTTACCGTCCTCGACGGCATGATCCTCGACGTCACCCAACTCAAAGTAGCCGAACATCGACTGGAAGAGACCCAAATTCGGCTTCAAAACATCATCGATGCGGTCCCCGGTGTGACTTATCGGTTCGTCGTCGACCCTGAGGGCACCTTCAAGGTCACCGCGATCAGCCAAGACGCTGTGAAGGTCTTCGGTGTTGAGGCCGATCGGCTCCTCGATGACTTCTGCCACTTCGCCGAGGCCGTCCATCCCGAGGATCTGCCCGCGGTCCTGAATCATGTTGAGGACTCGCATCGGACTCTGGGTCCGATGAACAAGCAATTTCGGATCGTCCATCCCGATGGGCAAACCCGATGGGTCCAATGCCTCTCGGTCCCCCATCAGCAGCAAGATGGAACGGTCGTCTGGGATGGCGTGACCCTGGATATTACGCCGTCCAAGATGATGGCCTACCGACTTCAGGCGGCCGAGCAACGGCTCCAGGGGATCGTCGATGTGGTGCCTGGGGTCATCTTTGAACTGCGCTTTCTCGACCCACCCGATGCGACTCGGCCGGTCGTCGCGCTGAATTATATTAGCGACGGATGCCAGGATCTCTATGGAGTCTCATCCTCGGCGTTCCTCGAGCACCCCGAACTCTGGGCCGAGTTGCTCTCCGACGATCAACGCGACGCCTTCGACCAAGCCTTCCTGAAAGCCGCCTCCGACGCCAACCCCTTCAGCCTGACCTTCTCAGGCCAACACCTGGTGACCAGGCAAACGCGTTGGTATCGCTGCTCCGCCGTGGCGCATCATCCCGAAGACGGCCCGATCCTATTCCAAGGCGTGGTCATCGACGTGACCGAGCAAGTCCAGGCCGAAATGGACTTGGCGCAGTCCCACGACCTCTTGGAGCAACGTGTCCGAGAACGCACCGAGGAACTGGACCGTGCCTACCGTTCGCTCCGCGAGAAGAACAAACGGCTCCACCAACTGGCCGAATCGCTGCCGATCGGCTTCTGGATGGCCCGCCTTGGCCAGCCCGAACACCTCTACGTCAGCTCCTCGTTCGAGCGGATCTGGGGACGGACCGTTGACTGGCTCCAACAAGGATCCGGCCAATTCCTCTCCACGATCCACCCCGAGGATCGGGAACGCTTTCGGGTCTGGTCCGAGGACACCCAGGCCTATCGCGAGATCACCTACCGGATCATCCGTCCTGACGGCGAGATCCGTTGGATCCAGGATCGGGCCTTCATCAACGAGGATCAGACCGACCACGACGCGTCGAGTGTCCAGCACTCAGACGGGGGTCACGGGCCGCGCGATCGGATCGTCTCGGGCTTCGCCGAGGATGTCACGGAACGCACGACCACCGAGCAACGGTTGAAACGGGCGCAGTTCGTGCTCCACAATGCGCCCGAGGCCCTGCTGATCTTCGATGAGCACGGGCAGATGTTGGACGTGAACCAGGCCGCCACGACGCTCCTGGGACGTTCGCGCGCCGAGTTGCTCCAAACCAATGTGGAGCAGATCCCGGGCATCTTGCCCGAAGAGACCTGGGAGGCGGCCTGGGCCTGGCTCCGGACCAATCGACCGACGATCATGCGGAGCACGCTGGAGACCGATTCCGGCCTGATCCCCGTGGAGGTCGTCGCGGCCCACATGCAAGGCCAGGGCTGGCATCACGGCTGCGCATTCGTCCGGGACATCCGGAGCCGCGTCCAACTGGAACAGATCGCGCAACGGACCCAACGGCTGGCCGCCATCGGCACCCTGGCGGCAGGTCTCGCACATCAAATCAACAACCCCTTGGGTGCAATCACGTTGCACGCCCAAAACGTTCAATTGATCGCCGAGGGCCAAGACGGGCTCCCCTCGAACCGCGTCGACTGGCGAGCCGAGACCCAGCAGTCGTTGCAGGCGATCGTCCACGACGCCCAACGCGCCGGGCGGATCATCCAGAGCGTCATGCAGTTCGCCCGGCCCGAAACCTCCGCACCAACGCCGACCAACCTGACCGAACTGGTCCGGCAGGTCACTTCCCTCACCGCACACTATGCCATGGGCCGGGGCGTGCGGCTGATCACCGAGATCCCCTCCGATCCGGTCGTTGCCGAGGTCCATTCCACCGACATCGAATTGGTCCTCGTCAATCTGGTCAATAACGCCATCGAGGCTTGTGGGCATGGCGGTGAAGTAACCATGACCGTCCGGGCTACCGATGCGGACCAAGCCCTCCTAATCGTCCGCGATACCGGGTCTGGGATCCATCCCGACGCCGAAACTCGCATTTATGATCCGTTCTTCACCACCAAGATTCAACAAGGGGCGGTCGGGATCGGCTTGAGCATCGCCAACCGGATCGTCGATCATCACGACGGACAGATCGTCCACGAGACCAGGCCCGGGGCCGGCTCGACGTTCACCGTTCAGCTCCCTCGGAGGGCTCGAGCGTTGACGCGGGCCAACCCATCTCAGGCCGCATCCCCCACATTCCTGTCATAGGCTCGGCCCGCTGACGGTCGACACATCTGGGCATCAACAGGTCCCGGTTCCGCCCGGGCCGTCCGCCGGCTGGACGATTCGGGCGAACAGGGCCTCGGGGTCGACCGGCTTGACCAGATGGTCATCGAAGCCGGCGTCCCGCCCCCGTTGCTTGGATGCGGGGCAGCCATACCCGGAGACGGCCACGATCCGACGACGGGGTGGCGGTAGCTCGCCGATCGCCTCGGAATAGCGGACCCGCTCCGCGATCGCGAAGCCGTCCATGCCTGGCAGGCCGATGTCGAGCACGATCACCTCGGGCAGGAACGCATAGACCGTCTCCAGCGCGGCACAGCCATCGTGAACGATCCGCACGTCGAAGGTCCCGCGACTCTCCAGGATCATGCCGATCAACCGGGCCGCGTCGGTGTTGTCGTCGGCGATCAGGAGCCGAAGGCCCGATGCCCCGGTTGTCGATCGGGATGTCGATACGCCTGGGATCTGATTGAGACGGCCGGACCAAGCATGGCCGTTGCGCTGCGGATCGGTGGTGAGTGTCGAGAATGCATCCGAGTTGGGCTGCTCATAATCATGCGTCAAAGGGAGGCGGATTCGAAACTCGCTACCGAAACCCGGACCGTCGCTGAAGGCCTCAACAGTCCCGGAGTGCAGTTCGACCAGGCGTTGGACCTGGGTCAGGCCGATACCGAGCCCACCCAAGGGCCGATCCAACCCCTGGTCGGCCTGAACGAACAGCTCGAAGATTGAATCGAGGTTCGTCGATTCGATACCGATGCCGCTGTCAAGGACTCGGATCAGAACTTCCGATTCGGATGAGCCAGGCTGGTCGACCCGCTCGGCCTGGAGCTCGATTCGACCACCGGGCTCGGTGTACTTGGCCGCGTTATGCAGCAGGTTGGCCAAAACCTGAGTCATCCGGACGGGATCGGCCATCAGTCGAAGAGGCCGCTCAGGATATCCGACATGGAACGTGTGGCGTCTCTGCTCGATGAGGGGCCGGACGGTCTCAATGGCCCGGTCCATCAGTTCGTGGAGGTCGATCGACCTAATCCGCAGCTCGATCTCGCCTCGGGTGATCCGCGAGACATCCATGAGGTCGTCGATAAGCCGGACGAGGATCTGAACTTGGCGGTCCATGACGCCGAGATTGTGGTCGATCAACCCGGGATCTTGCCGGTGATTGTGGAGCAATTGGACGGCTGCATCGATGGCACCCAGGGGATTGCGCAGTTCGTGAGCGAGCATGGCTAGGAACTGATCCTTACGGCGGTCAGCCTCAGCCAAGGCGCGGCTGGTCCGCCGTAACTGTTCCTGCTGATGATGACGCTCAGTGACGTCGCGGAGCGAGACCAGATATGCTGATTGGTCGCGCCAGGGGATTTCGGCGACGCGGAGTTCGGCGATTCGGACCGGTTGTCCTGACCTGGGCAATTCGATCTCGGTCGATTCCTCGGGGGCCAATGGCACCCCGAAGGTGCTACCCAGCAGTTCGTCACGGCTGCGACCTAGCAGGAGACACGTCATCGGATTGACATAGCAGACGCTTCCATGGCGATCGACGACCATGATCCCATCAGCGTTGTTCTCGATGAGCGACCGGAACAAGGCTTCCGAGGAGGAGAGGGCGGTCAGCTCCGAGGGATCCGGGACGCGATGCGGATCTCGATCCGGAACTCGCGAATCGGTCCTCGAGATCGGACGAGCCGGCTCCGACTCGGAATCCAAATGGCGCGCGGCGATCCCGGGCGATTGGTCATCGATCATGGCGACGATCGGCTCCAGACGTGCGTCGAGGTCGCGAAGCCCCAAGGTCACGGGCCTGAAGAGTCAGCGAGTCCTGGGTGGAAACGGGGACACGACGCCGGTCACGAGCAGACGCGACGAAGAACGGCAATGTGCCTCGGAATCGGACATGAACGGATCGAACAGAGGTCATTCGGGTCTGGCTGGGGCTCACAGCAATCTCGTCTCTGGGAGGCGCCGCGACAACCCTCAGATCTTCGGTGAACCGGAGCGGGGCTACGGCCCTGCAGGGGTCGATGAGCGGTGTCCCACGTCGGGGAAGAGTTGGTCGAGTCGGTCGATTTCGCTACTGCCGACGATCGTGGCGTTGCCCGAAAGAATGCCCTGGATGTTCCGGAAGGAATGCCCAATATGCATGCCATCATGACTAATGGTGCATTCACGGATCTCTTTATCATGGTTCGAGCCGCGCATCTTGAGGACGGCTAGACTCCGACGCATCTGGCCGAACGTCTCGACGTAGCGGAGCACGATGATCGAGTCGGTGATCGTAGAGACATGGGTCTCGGAGATCGACTCACCGCCGCTGAGTTTGGAGGTCGTGTTGGTGAACAGGCCGGGGATCTTTCGCGACTTGATGAACGAGACCAGGCCGATGACGAACTCGCGGATGCTTCGGACAGGGGCGACTCGCTCCAGCGCTGAGAGGCTGTCGATGACGACCCGATGTGGCTCGAACTGCTCGATCCGCCGCTTCATCGCGATCAAGTGGTCCTCCAAGGCCGCACTCTCCGGGTAGGCGCAGACGATCTCCAGGAGCCCCTGGCTTTCCATCAGGTCCATATCGACGCCCCAACCGCGGGCGTTGCGGGTCAACTGGTCGCGGCTCTCCTCAAAGGCGAACATCAAGCAACGCTCGCCCGAGGCCGCCCCGCCACCGAGGAACTCGGTGCATAGCAACGTCTTGCCCGTGCCGGTCGGACCGGAGATCAGGATGATCGAGTCGCGGAAGAAGCCGCCGCCGCACATCCGGTCCAGCTCCGCATTGCCCGAGGTGACCCTCGTATCGGAGCTATGCTGCTTCAATTCCAGCGCTGAGAGCGGGATCACGATGATCCCCTCACATTCGTCGATCGTGAACGGCCAACTGCCCTTCTGGTGGGAGGTGCCGCGGAACTTGAGGATCTCGATGGTTCGCCGACGGGTCTCGCCCAGCAGTTCGTTGCGCAGAATCACCACGTTGTCGGCGACGAACTCCTCCATCCCGTAACGCGAGATCGGCCCTTCCTCGAGCGTTCGCTCGGCGGTGAAGATCGCCGTCAGACCCAGACCCTTGAGCGTGGCCAAGATCCGAAACAGCTCGCGACGAACGACCGCGTGATCGCCCAGTTGGGTGAAGATCCCGCCCATCGAGTCGAGGACCAACCGACGCGCCCCGACGGCCTGGACCGCGTATGTGATCCGAGCCAGCAGGGCCTCCAAGTCGTACTCTCCGATGACCTGCAAGCTGGTGGTCGGATCGGGTGAGGCATCGACGAACTTCCAGAGGTTGCGTTGCTCCCAGTCGGAGATCGACCAGCCGAAGCTGGCCATATTGCGACGGATGTCGTGGGCCGGTTCCTCGAAGGTCACGAAGACGCCCGGCTCACCATACTGGATGATGCCTGAGGCCAGGAACTGGCTGGCGAAGACGGTTTTGGCGCTCCCGGAGGTGCCCGAGATCAACGTGGCACGGCCTCGAGGCAGTCCCCCTTGTGAGATCAGGTCGAACCCCTGGATCCCGGTGGGCAGCTTGTCGATCGGTACGGCCATCGGGGCCGGGGGAGACGGATTACGTACGCTCATCGCATGGTCTTAGCAGGGGTTTCTGGGCGATGCGGGACAATGGAGATCCCATGGTACCGAAGCGGATCGCTGTAGGGCAGGGACTCCCCGAGACATGGCAAATCGGACACGATCGGGTCTATTCCGATCAACCGATCCGGGAACAGTTCGAACCAGACCAATCCACGGACCGTGCCGGGATCCCCCCGATGCCTTGAGATCGACGACCATCCGTGGCGTCGCAAATCTCGTGGCGGGGTGGGCGGTTGCGGCGTCGGCGAATTCACACCTCGGGGCGATCGTCCCCGGCGGCGTCCAAGACATCGTGACCGGGCCCTTCGCGCGGAACCAAGCCAGGCATCGCAGAGATCGACTCGGTCCGCAGATCCAAACCGACCAGAACCCGTTCGCGATCGGAGAGGTCGCCGATGATCTTGCGGATCGGTGGCGGTAACTCGCGGACGACTGTCGGCGTGGCCAGAATCTTTTCGTCTTCGGCCAATTGCGGGCGCTGGAGCACGTCGATGACGATCAATTCGTAACGACCGCCCAGTTCCCCACCACAGATCTCTTTCATGTGATCGATGGCCTGTTGAGATCGGGTCGTTTGCCCGGTCACGTAGAGTTTGATGAGATATTTGTTCGACATTGCGTCTTTGTCTCCTTCGTGGCGTCTCTCCGCCGACCGGCCCTCCGAGCATCGGGATCAGCCGCCATGACGGCTCGAATTCCGGTAGTAGGAGACCAGGTGTCCCATCAGTTCGAGCACAATCAAGCGGCCCTCGATGGTCAAAACCTTGGCTCTCGACATCGACGAGGCCCGCATCTTGATTCGCAAGGCTGTCGCGTGCACGTCCACCACATCACGGGGGCCAGCCTCCAACTCACCCAGCCGACTGGCCATCGTGCGCAGTTCCTCATGGATATGGTGATCCACTTTGAAGACGCGCTCCTCCAAGACCAAACTCATCAGATACTTGTACTGGGCGACCAGTTCGGCGAAAGCCTCGGGATGGCGCTGGCTGAGGATGGCCGACGGCTCCTCTTCCGATCCCAGCGCATCTTCGTCGATATGACGCTCCTCCGAATCGATCGCAACACGCGGGACCTCGGCTGTCGCCGATCGGATCGCAGCGGGGAGCGTATCCGGGACCGGGACGCCCTGGGCCTCCAATTGTTGGAAACTGAGGACCGTGCCCATGGCCACACCATGCTCGTTGAAGAGACCGTCGGCGAGGATGCGGACGGGTCGACCGCCCAAGCAGAAGGTCATGACCCGATGGGGGCGATCCGGCCCGGAGAGCCAAAGATCGGACGGTCCCCAGTCCGTCGGATCGGTCGGTTGAGTCAAACGCGAGCCGACGACATCGCCGATGAATTGGCGGTGTAAGGCCATCGCCGGTTCGTTAAGGAACTGCGCCATCGCTTCGTTGCAGCGGAGGATCTCGCCACGACGGTCTAGTACCGCGATGGGCAAGCTGATCGCGTCGAACAGATGAGGCCAAGGCACCTGGGTTTCGACCGGGTTCACCGGGCCCGTCATGCCATCCTCCTCAACGGAGCCCGCAACGGTGTGGCGGACAAAACAGCCTGGCGAACCAGGAGGGCCCACAACGAGTCGAACCGAACGGCTCGCCCAGAAACCTTCGGGATCATCCGTCGGCGCACCACGGCGTTCATGACGAACCGACCCATTTGCAGCCACGCTCATCATCGTCGTGGCGGACAACGAACTCAAGGGGGCGGCCCGGACCACCCCTAACAGATTGTGGGTTCCACCCGTCGGCGCGGGAGCTACGACCTGGAGCGGTTGGTTCGAGGGCTTGAGACGGGCAAGGCGAGTTCGAGTGATCCAGGACGGACCCCGCCCCGACGTTGGATCCCCGAACGAGACGGAGGGGGGTCGATGGGCGGGCGGGTCAGGTCACACTCGGCCTCAGTTGATCGATCGCGTCCTTGATTTCCCGCATCTTCAGAGGCTTGTTGAGTACGACGGTTCGGCTGGCCCCGGCCGGCAATTGCTCGGCCAAACTTTGCTGCTTGGGACCCAGCAGAATGATCGCGCCGAAGTCGTGCCCATCGACGATGGCTCGCTGGATCATCTCGCCATAAATCTTCAGCGGCTCCTGCTCGTCGAGGCCGTCCGCGTCGTAGAGCAGGATTTCGGGCGCGACCTCGCGGAACCGCTGGAGGGCGTGCTCGGCATCGCCGATGACCAAGGTTCGGAAACCGAGATCGGGGAAGCTCTTCCGCATCGCCTCTCGGCTCGACTCATCGCTCTCCAGACACATGATCGTCGGCATCTTCATGGAATCGTAGAGGGAGATGTCCAGTTCATCGTGCTGGACGGCCTGGGTCGACTCTGGATCGACATGCTTCTCCAAGGTCTCCAGATCGGCCACAACCTTGTCGATGTGGTCGTAGCGCTTATCCAAGGAAATTTGCATCATCTTATCGACGATGGGGATCAACTCGAGGTCGGAGACTTCGGGGTGCTCGTTGAGCGGCTTGATCGCGCCGAAGCTCCGCTTGAGCATCTTGGCCAGCGGATCTTTGCTCTCGGCCTCGGGCATGGGCAACTGGCCGGCGAGCATCTGGTAGAAGACGCACCCGAGGAAGAAGATGTCGGAGCGGGGATCACCCTTAGGACTCCCACATGTGCGTTCCAGCGCCGCGTAGTCGACGGTACGCACACCGTGAGCCGCTTCCAGCTTCTTACTGTCGCCTTCATCGCGGATCGTGGCTAGGCCGAAGTCGACCAGCTTCGGAACACGCGAGTTGCTGATCAGGATGTTGGTTCCCTTGATGTCGCGGTGGGTCAATCCAGCACTCAAGGCATGGCTGAGCCCTCGACACAGCCCCAGCATGACCGGACGCGCCTCGGCGCCGGTGAGCTTGTTACGGAACTTGAGAAATTCGCGCAGGTTCGAGCCTTCGACATACTCCATGACCATGTAGTGGCGATTGTCCTGGGCGCCGAAATCGTAGATCTGCACGATGTTGGGGTGGACCAGTTGCCGGCCCGAATCAGCCTCGCGATTGAAGCGATCGACCGACTCGGTATCTTGCGCGAATCGGTTGCGAAGCACCTTGATGGCCACCGACTGACCGGTCCGGCTATGGATTCCCCGATAGACCCGCGCGAAGGTCCCCTCAGCCAAGTGGAACAGGACCTTGTATTCGCCGTAGAACAGGCCGCCGTGATCCCGTTTTCGGAGCTTGGCCAATTGCCAACTCGTCAAGAGCTGACGTCGGAGCAGGACGTTGGCCAACGCCTCGAAGGAGCCATCCTCAGCCTGCAAGCGCGCGTCTTGGGCGACGTGACGATCGATGAGTCCCAGCAGGACCGCGTTCTCGGCCAGCGCCTCAGCTTCCATCTCGGACATGGCACCCTCCGTCGAGGCTCTCTGCAAAATCCCCGGAAATTACGACAAAAACGCGATCTCGTGACGGGAGCCGTCGTCGTCGCCGGACTGAACCGAGGGACGGCCCACCGACCGACCCGATCGGCCGCCTCTTACGAACGAGGGCCCATTGGCTCCGATCGGCCGATCCGACGGGACTCCACAAGATCCCAGATCCGCCGAAGACCCGAACCGGCGATCAACGCGATGGCCGGCACGATCGGCGCACGCATCCGCAAGTCGGTCCAATAGACAGCATGAACCAAACTGAGCGCCAGGATCAACAGCGGGGCCGCGAGGCCCGGCCATGACCACCAACGCCGCTCGAGCAGACCCACGACCAGCAGGATCCAGAGCGGAACCGTCCAGGCCGCAACGACCAGGCAGATCATCTGAGGATAGACCGTCGAGGATGGACGGATCGCCCAGAACCGTCCGAGCTTGTACCAAGCCGCCCGCACAAAGCCAACCGGCTCGGCTCGGATCGCCTCCCAAGCGATTCTTCGGAGCTTGGCGTCGGCCTCCGGCTCGCTCAAGCCTTGGGTCAGCCGCTCAGCCCGCTCGAACCAAGCCTGGAGCGATGGCCCTGCCCAGATCGCGTCGGCTGGCCCCTCGACCACCTCGGCGTAATAGCGAGGATCGTTGGCCATCGCCAACGTGAACCCGCCATGGGTCGAAGCCAAGATCGGCGAGCCCAGGACGATCTGATTGCGGATGACCCACGGGCTCATCACCAGAGCGCAACTGGCTCCCAGCAGGACCAACCGCAATAGTCGACGCGACCACGCCACCTGGTCCGGCACCATCGACGCTCCGAAGCCGACCAACGCGACGCCGGGGAGCAGACTCGGACGGCACAGACCCAGCAGACCGAACAGGGCTCCACCAAGAACACAGCCGGAGAGTCGCCCGTCGGCCAACCCGGCCAGGCCGAGGGCTAGCAGCATTGCCGCCATCGTCTCGGTCATCGCCGCACGGCCCTGGACCACCAGGACCGGATCGAGCGCCACGATTAGCATCGCGGCGACCTGCGACGACCTCCCCAAACCCATTCGTCGCGTCGACCAACCGACCCCCAACACTGTCACGACCCCGAAGAGGCCGTGCAAAGCGAGGATCGCAACGTCGACTCGGTCGCCCACCCCCCACACCAAAGGGGCCAAACAAAGACCGTACAACGGTGGTCGGTAAGCCGTCGGGCGTCCATCGACTGACCAACCCTGACCTTCGGCAACGCTGCGGGCTAACCGCAGGTAACTGTCGGGATCAGAAACACCCTCGCCAACCACCGGCGCGAAGATCACCGCACGAACCACGATTGCCAAGGCCACGATTGCTGACGAAGCTCGAAGATCGAGCCTCGATCGCTCCGAGGCCGACACCTTGGTCGAACCGTTCGAGGGGTCGCGTAGACCAGAGATACGGGCGATCATGAGACCGGAACGTGCTCGGATGATCCGGAAGAGGTGAGAAAGGAATTCGCCTTACAGTTTAGCATCACATCGGTGAAGTCTCCGACGAACATACTCCCCGAAAACTCGAAGGGGTCGACCAGCAACGGGTCGGACCCCTCGACCATCGCAAAGGAAACGACGAGTCCGCTCATGGCCCAGAACCCGCAAACGCCCCAGGTCCCCCTCGTCTTGGCAACAACGCGCATGGCCGAAGCCGGCATGGGCCTGCTCCGCGAAGCCTGCACGCTCCGGATGGCCTCGGCGACCGACCCGGAGACGCTCCATCGCGAAATCGTTGAGGCCGACGCCCTGGTCGTCCGAACTGCCGGCCGCTATGACACGGCCTTGATGGATGCCGCCCCCCGACTGAAAGTCATCGGCCGCCACGGTGTCGGATTCGACCACATCGACGTCGAGGAGGCCACCCGACGCGGAATCGTCGTCGTCTCCACACCGGGCGCCAATACCGAGAGCGTCTGCCAACACGCCCTCGGACTGATGATCGGCCTGTCCAAACACTGGCCGCGGACCATGGAAGCGCTCAAGCAAGGCGACTTCCATAGCCGGACCCGACACGTCGGACGCAACCTGACCGGACGGACCCTCGGCATCGTCGGTTTCGGACGGATCGGCAGCCGAGTCGCCGAGGTCTGCCATCAGGCCTTCGCCATGCCGGTGCTCTACCACGACATCCGCGAGATCCCCCAGCAGCAGAGACGACCCAGCGCCGCCGAGCCGGTCTCCTTCGACGTTTTGCTCCAGCGCTCCGAATATGTCTCGCTCCATGTTCCGCTGGACGACTCGACTCGGAACCTGATCGACCGGAGGACGCTGGCCGCAATGCGAACCGACGCGATCCTGATCAACACCTGCCGAGGACCGGTCGTCGACGAGTCGGCCGTGGCCGAGGCTTTAGAGGCCGGTCGTCTTTTGGGATACGGCGCCGATGTCTATGCCGTCGAACCCCCGCCGACGGATCACCCGCTAATCGGTCGGCCCGACTGCTTCCTGACACCGCATAGCGCGGCCCAGACCCTGGAAAGCCTCCGCAACATGGCCACCTGGGTCGCTCAGGATGTCCTCCGCGTCCTCCGTGGCGAGACACCCTTCAACCCCGTCAACGATCTCGAGGCCGTCGCCCGCGCACGTGCCGAACGATCGGCCGCCAACGATCGCCGTGAATGACCAGCTTGAAAGAATCAACGACGAGGCGACTCCATGCGGTCTCGTGAGGCGCCTGGACATCTAAGCACGCTGGACCGACCGACACCGATTCGGTAAAAGCCAAGCACAATCCATGTTTATCCGGGGATACAAAATGAACAATTTAAACAAAGCGATCGAGTTGGTCGACGATCAGGTGGTCTACTCCGACAGCGATGGGCTTCCCATGGCCGACAATACTCTCCAATTCCAGTGGATCGTCACCATTAAGGAGGGGCTTGAGGCGCTCTTCCGCGATCGACCCGACGTCTTCGTCGCGGGAGACCTGCTCTGGTATCCTGTCCAGGGCAACCCGACGATCCGACGCGCCCCCGACGCCCTCGTCGTCTTCGGACGTCCCAAAGAATATCGGGGCTCGTACGTCCAGCACCGTGAGGACGGTATCGCTCCCCAGGTCACCTTTGAGGTCCGATCGCCCAACAACACCCGCAACGAGATGGAGCACAAGCGTCAGTTCTACGAGACGTATGGTGTCGAAGAATATTATCTTTACGACCCGGACCATGGCACCCTCGAAGGCTGGGTCCGACGCGACGACCAACTGCAACGGATCGATTCGATTCGTGGCTGGGTCAGCCCTCGACTCGACGTCACCTTCGACCTGGACGGGAACGACCTGATCCTGACCGATCCCAACGGTCGTCGTTTGGTCTCCTATCAGGAACTCGACGAGGAACGGATCCAAGCCCAACGCTTGGCCGAACAGGAGCGGCAGCGTGCTGAGCGCTCCGACGCGCTGGCCGAGCAGCAGTATCAACGCGCCGAGAGGGAATACCTGAGAGCCGAACAGCAGGCCATTAGGGCTGAACAGCAGGCCATTAGGGCCGAACAGGAAGCTCTCAGGGCCGAACAGGAGGCCATCAGGGCCGAACAGGAGGCACAAAAGGCCATGCAGGAAGCCTTGAGAGCCGAACAAGAAACCCAAAGAGCGGAGCAGGAGGCACAAAAGGCCATGCAGGAGACTCAAAGGGCGGAACTGGCTGAGCAGCGTTCCGCTCAGGATGCCCTCCGGGCCGAACAGGCCGAGCAGCGTGCCAAGGCATTGGCCGAGCGGCTCCGGGCTTTGGGAATTGATCCAGACGAGACGTGAACGCGATCCGAAGCCCAACATTCCAGAACTCGGACCTGACTGGCTGGCTACACTGAATCCTCCGGGCTGCGTGACCATCCGAGTCGCAACGACGCGGGATCGACCCCAAGGTTCTGCCCTTCTCCCCCGCGTGCCCCAATGTCGCTCCCTTTGGATTTCTGGAGATCACCGTCGTGGCCGACTTCGACGCGTTGCTCGAACCGTCACCACGGATCCGCCATGCGCGTGGTGGACAGCCCGATCCCGACGGGCGCTACGTCCTCTATTGGATGCAGCGGAGCCAGCGTGGGCAGGACAACCTGGCGCTGAACCATGCGATCGCCTTGGCCAACGAGTTGAAACTGCCCGTGGTGACCGTCTTCGGCCTCGACGACGCATTCCCGGGTACTCAGCGCCGCCAGAAACGGTTCGTCGTCGAGGCCCTACCCGAAATCGCCGACCAGTTGGCCAAACGCAACGTCACCTGGCTCCTCCAACTCGGTCGACCCAACGAGGTCGTCCTCAAGCTGACCAAACAGGCCCGACCAGCCCTCGTCGTCGGCGATGAGAACCCGCTCCGGTTCGCCAAGCGTTGGCGTGAACACCTCACCGACGAGTTGAAAGTCCCCTTCCACATCGTCGACTCCGACGTGATTGTCCCCTCGGCGCACTTCCCCAAAGAAGAGTACGCGGCGCGGACGATCCGGCCCAAGATCCACCGCCTCCTGCCCGACTACTTCACGCCGATCCCCAACCCCAAGGCCAAAGTCGCCTGGCCCGAAGATCGTCGACTCCCCAAGTCGGTGCCCTGCGAAGACCCTGACGACCTGATGGACCGCCTCAAAGTCGGGGGCGTCGCAGAGGTCGACGACTATCCGGGTGGTCCCAAAGAGGCTCAACGTCGGCTCAAGCGATTCCTCATGCAACGGCTCGACCAATATGCCGAGGACCGTAACGAACCATGCGCCTATTATACCAGCGAGCTGTCCGCGCATTTGCACTTCGGACACATTAGCCCGCACACGATCGCCCTGGCCGTCCGCGATTCCGGAGGCCCCCAAGCCGACGTCGATGGCTACCTCGAGGAGATGATCGTCCGACGCGAACTGGCCATCAACTTCGTCGCCAGGAACCCCCATTACGACAAATTGGCCAGTTGCCACGACTGGGCGCGGACCACGCTTCAAGAACACGCCAACGACCCTCGCGAACATCTTTACTCTACCGAGCAATTGGAGGCCTGCGAAACCCACGACCCGCTCTGGAACGCGGCTCAGAAAGAGATGATGCTCACCGGCCGGATGCACGGATACATGCGCATGTATTGGGCCAAGAAGATCCTCGAATGGTCGCCTGACCCCGAGACGGCCTTCGACGTGGCCATCGACCTGAACGACCGCTTTGAGATGGACGGGCGCGACCCGAACGGCTACACCGGGGTGGCCTGGGCCATTGGCGGTAAGCACGACCGCGCGTGGACCGAACGCCCCATCTTCGGCAAGATTCGATTTATGAGCTATCAGAGCACGCGACGCAAGTTCGACAGTGACGGTTACATCGCACGAATCGACGAATTGGAATAGTCCCTGGGTCCCAGCCATTCCCTCCTCGTCGGTCTCGGAGACATCGATCCCCAGCGATCTTGGCGATGGTTGTCGATTTCGGAACCCACGTGACCGAGCGTTGCGCCGAGTGACTGGGGACTGCGACACGCAGCGAGCAGACCCCAGGATGGATGCTTCGTGTCGGCCCACTCCTCGTTCCAACGGTTGGCCAACTCACTCGGCTCGACCTCCGGGGTCTGTCCGAAAAGATAGGGCAGAGCCACCGATTTCGCCTCACGAGCCAACGTTTGACAACCGCGATCAAACGAGCGGAATGGATTCCGAGATCTTCTCGAGTCCCGAGGCAGGATCGGACGAAACCGATGAAACCTTGGAAATTTTTTCGATTAAATTTATATGATTATGTCGGAAAAAATTATTCAGCATATTACGGCATTTTGGACATTTTGCAATCTTCGATCGGATGGCTTCCTTCGATTCGGAACCATCCGGTCGTTTTGGTTGACTCCGTAGCGAGTCGGAGGATCTCGTCGGCCGACATCGATCCGGTGACTCGCGAGGCTCTGCGAATCGTTCGGACGGCCGATAGTCCAGCTTAGCTGGGCACTGGCAACCCCTAGCCGGCCGGTTCCTCGGGACCTGCCCTCTGACAAGCCTCAACGAAGGCGACAATCAGAGATCTCTGCACTGAGCAATCAGATCATCGATTGCGAACCAAAGAATTCGAAGAAAAACCCGCATCGGAGAAAGGAATCTTCCCCGATACGGGTCGCGTTGGATTGGGTTGGCGAATCGGCGACCGTACGACGTGACTTGAGACCGAGAAGACTCGAAGTGTCGAAGGGCCGGCCGTCGCGTCGATGTCGAAGCGAGCAGGCACCCGATCATCGATCGGGCGCCTGCCTAAAGCGGGTGTCGAGAAACAAACCGAGAGCCAGCGGGGAGAACCGTGGCTCCGGATGACTCAGCTCTCGCAGTTAATCTTTTCCCAAGTGTCGGGCACGGCCGAGCAGTCATCCTCTCCGTCGCCGCCGTCGACGGTCCCGATCAGGGGCACCGCGGCATTGACCTGGAGGGTGTCGTCACCACCCAGCGCCAGCAGCATGATCATGTCACTGTCATCGAAGGTGAACAGATCCGTTTCGCTGCCGGAGGTGCCGATGATCTCCCAACTGAGGATCTCCTGGTCAGCGGTCGCGCCGCCGGTCCCGCCGGTGAAACCGACGAAGGCGTCGGTGCCGTTCTCGAGGTCGAGCAGGGTGGCCAGGTCGACACCGATGCTCAGGACCAGATCGGGCTGGTTGGTGAAGTCGGGGAAGACCGAGAAGGTTCCGGCCTGGAAGACCACCCGGGCCGTCCGAGTGACGCCATCCTCGAGCGTGAACCCGAGGTCACCGTCGGTCAGCACGCCGAGCACGTGGCTGCCGCCGTTGGTGGTCGCGGAGTTGGCCCCGGTGCCGGCCGAGTGGATCGCCACGTGGTTGGCGTCCGGTTCACCGCCGCCGGCCCAGTTATCGAACTCGACGGCTAGGCTGTTGGGCATGCCATCGTAGGCCATCGCGCCACCGGAGGCACGGATCTCGTTGACCCCATCGGGAGAGTTCTGGATGACCATGGCGAAACCGTCGGCACCACCGCCACCGGGGTTCGCGATCCGGTATTCGAAGGTCATCTCGAATCCGTTGGCCACGTTGATCCGTTCGTTGAACCAAGCGGCACCCGCCTGACCACCCGAGGCCGGTGTGATCTGGAGGATGTCCGAACCGCCATTGTCGACGAAGTTCGCGCTGCCATTGGTCGTCATGACCGCGTTGGCACCGTTGAAGTTGGGCAGATCGACCAGGGTCGTGACCGTGGGCGCATTGCGGTAGCGGACCTGGCTTCCGGACATGTCGACCAGGAGCGTCTCGCTCCCTTCAGTCCCTTCGAAGACGACCGTGTCGGCCCCGGCACCCCCGTTGAGCGCGTCGTCACCGCCGCCGCCGCCGAGGGTGTCATCGCCGTCTTCCCCATTGACCTGGTCGGTACCGCCACCACCGGTCAGCGAGTCGTTACCGACACCGCCGTTGACGGTGTCCGCATCGGCGCCACCATCAAGTGTGTCGTCGCCCTCACCACCGTTGACCACATCGTCCCCAGCCCCACCGAGGACCACGTCGTTGCCGACCGAACCTTCGACCAGGTCGTTGCCGGAACCGCCATCGAGGACGTCGTCGCCGTCTTGACCCTGGACGTTGTCGTCGCCACCGCCACCGTTGAGGGTGTCGTCGCCGACGTCGCCATTGATCTGGTCAGCGCCCGAGCCACCATCGATCGAGTCGGAGCCTTCCTCACCCTCGATCAAGTCGTCGCCCGGGGTCCCCTCCAGCACGTCGTCGCCCAGGCCACCCTCGATGGTCGCCCCGGTCAAATCGACGTCGTTCAGGTCACCATCGCTCAAGGTCGAATCGACCGTATCGTTGCCATCCAGAACCTGGACCAGCAACAGATCCATGTTGATCGCATTGTCTTGCGAGACCTGGTTGCCGTCCTGGAACGTGGTCGCCCGGAGCTGACCGCCGGTCGGGTTGCTCAATTCAACGCGTTCGTCCATCTCGGTGCCGAGCACCAGCATGACGTTGTTGGCACCGTTGCCCCCGTTGAGCGCGTCGGTACCCAGGCCACCGACCAGGGTATTGTCGCCGGTGTCGCCGATGAGCGTATCGTTGCCCTCGTTGCCGAAGAGGAAGTCGTTGCCGAAGCTACCGCGGAGCACGTCGTTGCCGGCCTGACCATCGACCGAGTCGTTACCGCCGTTGGAGTTGAGCTGGTCATCCCCCGCGCCACCGAGCAACGTATCGGTGGAATTGGTGCCGTTGAGCAGATCGTTATCGGCACCGCCATCCATGATGTACCGTCGGCTGTTGAGACTGTCCGTCTCCAGCGTGTCGCGACCGCCCAGACCCATCATCTCCAGGATCTCGGTATCGCCCTCATCGGTCTCGACGACCGGGCCATTCCCGACCTGTCGGTCGACGACGAAGTTGTTGTTGACGATGTCGGCGAAGAGCCGGTCGTCGGTCGAGTCACCACGGACGCGGAGCTGGTCGTCGGCACCACCTTCACCGATGGCGATGTCGTTGCCGGCGCCACCGTCGAGGGTGTCGTTGCCGTCACCGCCCAACAGCGAGTCGTTGTCGGCACCACCATCCAGCAGGTCGTCCCCGGCCGAGCCGGTGAGGGTGTCCGCGCCATCGCCGCCACGCAGCTCAAGGAGGTCCACCTGGGCCGTTTCCAGGCCGGCCACATCCATCCCCGAAGCATCGAGCGTGTCGTCGCCACCAGATCCGTCGACAACCAAGGTCTCGACGTCGGTGACCTCAGTCATCTCGACGGTGGTTCCGGTGTCGGAGGCCAAGGTCCGACGGACCCGAACCAGTTCGTTCGACGGATCGACCTGGAACAGCTCGGCCTCATTGGTCCCCGGGACCATCGCCATGTCGTTGCCGTCACCGCCGATCAGCACATCGTCGATGTTATCCGCACCAACCAGGGTGTCGTCGCCGCCCTCACCGCGGAGGGTAATGTCACTGAAGAACAGGACGCCGAAGTTGAAGGTACTGGCGTCGAGCCGCTCGCCGACACTCGACCCGAAGATGTCCAGGGCCGCGATGTCGAAGTAAAGGTTGGTCTCGAGGACTTCGTTGGTATCGCGATCGAGACGGGTCTCTTGGAGGTTCCCATTGACGACCTGAAACGCGAAGC
Organism: uncultured Planctomycetia bacterium; assembly: GCA_964609385.1. Lineage (GTDB taxonomy): Bacteria > Planctomycetota > Planctomycetia > Isosphaerales > Isosphaeraceae > CAZSSM01. The sequence goes on along the minus strand of CAZSSM010000026.1, from coordinate 4,300 downwards.
TCCGATCATCATCGGGGCCGGCGTTGTTCAGCACGCCCACGTCGTCGGTGCCACTGCCATTGATCGTGTCGTCACCGGTGCCACCGGACAGGGACATGCCCGGGACCTGATTGTTGATCGTGTCGTCGTCGGCGCCGCCGTCGATTAGGCCAGAGATCGGGATACCGGCGATCACACCGATCGTGTCGTCGCCCCCCATCCCGTTCAGAACAAAGCTGTCGTCGCTATCAGAGGTGATCCGATCCAGTTCGAGGAGCGTGAAATCGTTCGGATCGAAGGTCCGGAACCGGAGCTGGCCGCCCGGGTTCAGATCGAGCCGATGCAGGTGCGCCGCATCGGTGCCCATATAGAGGAACAGGTCGTTGCCGACGCCGCCGATGAGATCGTCGTTGCCGTTCTCGCCATTGAGCGTGTCGTTGCCGTCGCCGCCATCGAGATCATCGAACTCACGACCGCCCAGGAGTACGTCGTCGCCGGCCTGGCCGAAGAGTTCATCGGGACCGCCGAGGCCTTGGAGATTGTCATTGCCTGGCCCCCCGAAGAGCGTGTCGCCGCCACGGGCACCCCGGAGCGTGTCGTCACCGACGTTACCCTCGAGTTGGTCGAGCCCGTTGTTGCCGACCAGCGAGTCGTCGCCCTCACCGCCTCGCAGCGTGTCCGACCCGTTGCTCCCGAAGAGCGTGTCGATGCCATCGCCACCAGAGAGCAGGTCGTCACCGTTGCCGCCACCAAGCTCGTCATCGCCGGCATCGCCGAACAGCGAATCTGCACCACCGTTGCCACCCAGGGTGTCTTGGCCGTCACCACCATTGAGGACATCACGGCTGTTGCCACCCAGGAGCAGGTCATCTCCAGTGTCGCCGAAGAGCGTATCGAGGCCCCGACCCCCATCGATGACGTCGTTGCCCTCACCGCCGAAGAACGCTTCGCGACGATCTCCTCCGAAAATCAGATCGTCGCCTAGGCCCCCCTCGATGGTCGTGCGGAACGGCTGGGTCGACTCCATCCGGATCTCATCGTCGCCGTCGCCCCCGAAGACGAAGAGGAACTCGACGCCCGAGAAGCTGCCCTGAGAGACACCGTCCAGCGAGACCTGGATCTGGCCACCGCCGACGTCATTGGTTTGGATCAGATCGTTCCCCGAAGTGCCACCGACCAGCAGGCTATCGCCTAGCAACTGGGTCGAATCGACATTCACGTCCAGCGTACCGGCGGTGTCGCCGACCTCGCTGTCGCTGACCCGCGTGGCGGTCACGCTGACGGTGAAGTCGCCGGTGGCCCCATAAACCTGGTCGACCGTCGTGCCGACCGGACCGGTGACCGACTGATCGGCGTTGCCGTCGCCGTCGAAGTCGATCTCGAAGAGGTACTCGGTGCCGGCCGGATCGCCCGCGTCAGTTCCTAGCGTGAAGGTCTCAGCGCGGCCTGGCACCGTGTTGGTCGGCCCGCTAATCTCTGCGGCGAACGACAAGAGCACCCGACGCTCGCAACCTTCCAAGAACGGACGATGTACGAATCGCGACGAACCGGTTCGCATCCGAGCATGGTGCAATCGAGCAATCTGCGCGCGCAGACGGGGGACGCCTGATTTCATGGCCTGACCCTCTCGATGACAAGATTCAAAGAAAAAATCGGTGCGTATGCGGTGAGAAGGACGCTCGCGGGACCGTCGCGAACACGTGGGTGGTGGGGAGGGGATCCCGCGCACAGTCCGAGACCGATCCCAACAACGGGTGCGTCGGGGGATTTCGGAACCGGACCCCAGGTTGATGTCCTCGCAAAACGTTCATCCTGGGATCATCGATCGGTTATAGTGAGGTCGCGCGTTTGTTGCAATCGATCTGCTAAGAACGACTCTTAAAATCGTCACCGGACTCTGGGTGGACCGTCATGAACTGATCGGATCTTTACTTCGAAGACGAGCCGGTCCGCCAGGCGTATAGCGCGATCGCGGTGGCCGCCGCCGCGTTCAACGAATCGACTCGGACCTCGATTGGGATCCGGCATCGGCGCACTTGCTTACCGAGAGTCTCGGGCAGTCCAGGCCCTTCCAAACCGGGGATCAGGCCGAACCGGGGCGGGAAGATCAGGCCTGGCAACTCTTCGACATCCTCATCGGTCGAGTTGTCCAACGCCCAGAGCGGGACCTCGGACGCGTCCAGTTCGGCCAGCGACGGACCCCGCAGCAACTCCAGTTGCATCAGCGACGTCCCCCCCGAGCGGACCGACTTGGGATGGAACGGGTGCGCTGCCTCAGCCAAGAGGACGACACGCGCCACACCGAAGGCCGATGCCGCACGAATGACTGCACCCACGTTCTCGGGATCCTGGAACGGCACGAACAGCGTGCAACCCAGTGGCCAGACCGCCCCGGCATCGAAGACCGGGAACTCGGGCACATCGACCAGCAGCAACGGTCCCCCCGTCCCCGAGACGTCCAGCTCCCCGAACAGTCCGGGCGTCAAGCGATACCAGATCGGACCGGACCGAGACCCGTCGGTCGACTCTTTCCCGGTCTCGGAACCTGATGACGTCGACTCGGCCGACGCGAGCAGGTCGGGCGGCGGAGCAAGCGCCGCCTCGCCGTTCGGAGTGATCCAAGCCTGGACCCGTTCGCGATGCTGGGCCACGACCTCGGCGACGACCCGCGACCCCGACATCAAGGCCCGACCATGTTTGCGGACCCCCCGACCGGTCCGCAGGTCGCGACAGAGCTTGAAGAGCGGGTTGGACGAACTGGTCACCTCACGAGCCCAGGTCGAGGACGGCCGCGTCACCCCATCGTCGGGGCTGACGACCGAACCCGTCGCCATCGGCTCGGCAGGGGATCTCGACGAGGCGTTCTCCATGCGCTCATAGACGATCAGGCGACGATCATGGGTGGTGCCGGGGATTTGGTAGCGGTGGTCGGCAACCCGCTCGAAGCGGCCGGCGTGGCTACGCTCGGCCTGCGCGATCTCGTCGTCACAGTCGGGTCCCTTCATCAGGAGCATCCGACCGCCGGGGCCGAGCACCTCGGCGACCCGATCAAGCGTCTCGGGGATCGCCGCGACGGCCCGGGTGATCACCCCGGCGGCCCGCAAGGGGCAATCGGCACCCACCTTGCCGGCATAGACCTGGAGGTCACGCAGATTTAGTTGCTGGCCGACCTGCTCCAGGAACTCGGCTCGCGCTCCGCGAGGCTCGGCCAAGATCATCGACACTTCCGGCCGCGCGATCTTTAAGGGGATCCCTGGCAGGCCGCCCCCGGACCCCATGTCGATCAACGGCGAAGGCAAGGCCTCGTAGTCCAAGACCAACAGGCTGTCGACGTAGTGCTTGAGCACCATGTTATCGAAGTTGCGGATCCGCGTCAGGTTCAGACGCGTGTCGGCCTCGCGCAATCGCTTGTGATAGGCCCACAACAGATCATACTGCGCCTGCGTCAACCGGAGCCCGCAACGCTCCAAGATCGCCTGCAACGAGACACGACTGGGCGACATCCCCCATCAACCTCGACGCAATGACTCTTCCGACAAATCCACCAACCTGAGGCCTGACCATCGACGATGGGGGTGCCCTCACGGACTCGATCTTCTCTCGACCGTCCCGGACTCGTCAACGAAATCCGCCCGCGTCATCGGCGAATTCGCGACGAGAAAACGAAGAGGGGAGGGGGGAGGGGAGTCTTGGATCCAGATCCGCCCCGTGAGCTCCATTGTCTCAGCGCGACCGATTCTCAAAGACAAAAGGATCCGACCGGCCTTATGGGACCGATCGGATCCGGAGACATCAGATTCGTCGAACGAAGAGGAATCAGTCGTCCTGTTCGTCTTCGATACTGGCCAAGGTCCAGAGCGCCGCTATGGTCGGGTCCATGACGGTGGTGTCGAAGCCGTCACCACCGTGGATCGTTCCGCCGAGCGTCAAGCCGTCCTCGATCGTGATCGTATCGTTGCCGCCGAGAGCCTCGACCAGAATCGCGTCGAACTCGTCGAAACCGTGGATCTGATCCTGATCGACGAAGCTGTTCAGGTCCCCGTTGCGGAACTGGCGGTGTTGGATGAAGCCGTTCGGATGCAGGCGGATGTCGTGTCGGTCGGAGAACGGAGCACCTCCGATCGGCGCACCGATCCGGAACGTGTCCGCGCCCGCATCGCCGTAGACGACGTCGGTTCCGTTGCCGCTGATCAACAGGTCGTCGCCCTCGCCACCCCGGATCGTATCGCCACCGTTACTTCCGTTGATGGTGTCGTTACCTGGACCACCTTGCAATACGAACATGGCGTTCAGTCCGTCGAGCGAGTCATCGCACTCCCCC
>CAZSSM010000025.1:0-78884 GCA_964609385.1 uncultured Planctomycetia bacterium | reverse complement strand
TTGTGCCTCCGTCGGTCTCTCCGATCCCAATGATCGAGTGACCTCGTGCGTTCCTTTCCGCCGGGGACCCCCGCAAGGGTGGTCCCCACTTGTCAGTGATGGCCGGGACTTCCCCTTGAGGTTCTGGTCCCGTTCCTGCTCGCTCCTCCGCTCCGAGTGGCTCGGTATGGAGCGAGGTTTTCAGTCGGGTCGTCCCCGGCTCTGGTTCTCCGGATCACCTTCCACTTTCGATTGACCACCTTAGCGACGAGGTTCCGATGACCCATTTCCGCACGCTGACGCTCGCGTTTTGCTTGGCCACCCTCCTCCCCTGCTTCAGTCAGGCCGCCCCAGTAACCTTTATGGGGGATTTCGACGCATCGAACTTCTCTGGGGACGTGACCCCGGACCCCTTCCAAGGTTCGTGGAGCTTCGATTTCGACCTCTCCGAACTGGACCCAGCGGGAGGACTCCAGTTTTTCACAGACATTCCTCTCACGTCGTTTGCCCCAGTTACTGTTGGGTCAACTATGTTTGATTTATCAAACACATCCGCAAACATTGATTTTAATTCAAATATTAATACTATTGTAGTGTCAATCGCAGATCCTGATGCATCTAGGATAAGTTCTGATACGGATGACTTTCTCGTAGAGTATATTTCATCCGAAGGTATTCCTGGTATTTCATCAGAAATTTCTTTAAATTCGGTTGTTTTGACAAATCAAGGAGTGGTTGGGTTAAGTCAAGCTCAGGATTTGTCGGGTTCGCTGACTATCGTCCCGGAGCCCTCGTCGTTGGCCTTGCTGGGGATGGGCGGCTTGGCGGTGACCTTGTGCCTCCGTCGGTCTCTCCGATCCCAATGATCGAGTGACCTCGTGCGTTCCTCTCCGCCGGGGACCTCCGCAAGGGTGGTCCCCACGATGACGAGGCAATCTGGATCGACACAATCATTCTAGGGGGATTTCGCGTTCAAGTGAATGTTCGGGCTCGGGTGAAGCCCCCGAGTCCGTGGAGGTCGGCCGTCCCAGTTCGGACCGAAAGGCAACGTCGAATGATGTGGTGCTTTGCCCCCACTTCGACCTTCCCCCGTTTCGCCATGAGGTGGTCGGTTGTTCCCAGCCGGAGAGCGTCTGGGAAGAGGGTGATCACAAGCCTTTGAGAATCTCTGCCGGAGCATGAAGAACGGCTCGGTCTCTAACGTCACGGTTCTCAAGAGCCCCTGGGCGCGTGGGGGCGGACAAGACGATCCTCCCGAGTCGCGGGCAAGCCGAATCGGAAGTCGTTCGTATCGGTCGTTGAATCGCATGAACGCATGACGAACATCACGTCGGTCCTGGAATCCGATCATAGTTTCTGATATCTTCGGATTCCATTCGATACACCCAGGAACCGAGTTCGGGCTTAGGGACGTCATTCCGAGAACACCGATCCGACATGGGAGCAGAGCGCTATGCCGAAGGATATGAGGGAGATCAACTCTCCCGCGCCTTGAAGCTGAAGAACCGGGTTGTCCATCGTCTGTCGCAGCTCGATCGGTTGATCATCTCATACAACAACACGCTCGATGACAACCAGGAATACGACGTCAAAGACCTCTACAAAGTCCGGGCCGACATCACCCAGTTCCTGATCAACCTAAAGACGGCGATCAACGCGGCCAACCAGCCGGTCCAGTCGGTCATCTTCGAGTTGGCCGAGGCCAAGTCGCTGATCGCGATGTTGGGGAAAATCGACACCAAGAACGGACCGCAACTGGAGGGCTACTCTGGAGTCCGCGTCAAGTACGTCGTCCAGTTGCGGCAGGTCGTCGTCGATCGCGAGATCAAGCGCGTCGAGCAGCACATCGACCGGCTCCAGACAGCCTCTTCATCGTGTGACAACCGATCCGGAGTCGGATACTGAACTCAAGATGCAAGGCGCCCCGCTCCGAGTGGTGACGAGCGGATTCGATGACGAAAAACGCATCCCGCAACCCGCAACTTGGCCTCAATCGCCCGCCTCCGCGGGCGTCGCGTCTGTCCACACAGGGGGAACGACCCACATCCACCCCCCCGAATCGCCGGACGCCTGCGATACGGGGCCTGCCGGGGGGAACGCCCGGGCGGCAGACCCTCTTTACTCTCAGGATACCCAAGAGCGAGCCGTTCGCAGGTCGTCACATGGAACGCCTCGAACCGGCCCGAGACGACGCGTCCCTCAGCCCCGACGGACGAGGAACCTTCGGATGCAGGCCAGGGCCGCCGTCCCAGCGAGCACCAACGCCATCGAATTCGGCTCGGGGATCGGCACCGCGGCCAACCCGAGCCATCCGATGCCCGTGTCCGCGATCAGGGTCGCGTTGGCATTGGTCGGGTCGATCGCAAGAATCTCTCCGACGTTGGTCAAGCCATAGAGATTCCCGTCGATCCCGAAATCGAGCCCAGTGAGGCCCGGGAACCCGCTCACGGCCCCAATGGTCGTCAGCGCCCCGGTGGAGAGGTCGAGCCGCCGCAGCGTGTTCTCCTCCGGGTCATCAGTCCGGATGATCGCCGTGTCCATGTCGATAAGTGTCATCGACCGGACCGCAACGGCCGGCTCGGACGCCGTCACCAGGAGCGTCGGATCTCCGGTCGCCAGGTCGAGCGTGAAGAGGCTCGGCGGCCTCGAATCGAAATCCGCCGCGATCAACGTGTCGGTGGTGCCGAGGAAGTCGAGTCCCTCGATATTCCCCAGGCCTGTGTCCCCGATCAACGTCGTTGAGGCGTCCGTCGGGTCCAGTTCGTACAACATGCCCAGGATGTCGGTGGCGAAGAGCGATCCCGACGCCGAGACCGCCAGGCCTTGGGGAACGGTGACGGCGAAGTCGAAGTTGATGTCGGTCTGGCCGATCAAGGTGGTCGTCCCGGTCGCGAGATCGATCCGGTAGAGATCGCCATTTGAGTCGATTCCGAAGGCAGGGACCGCCCAGGCGGGCCTGCTCATGGTGAACAAGAGGATAGGCAAGCAGAACGCGAGCGTCAGGAAGCGAAAACGGTTCATTCGGGCCTCGTCGGTTGGGTGGTGAATCGAACGGGGGAGTGGATGTGGTTGGGCACGAGCGGTTCGGCCCCGCGAAGTCTCGGGTGGCGCGGGCTCCCGGGGGAGCGTTCCGCCCGAGTTCGGCGGATCGGCGAACCGGAGCCGGGGGCGACCCGGCCCGAACCTCACGGAAGACCGAGCCACACGGAGCGGAGGAGCGAGCAGGCACGGGGCCAGATCCTCCATGGGAGACTCGGCTATTACTCAAGTAAGGAAAAACCCAGCGAACCCGGCGCGATGTCCCGAAAAATCGACGATATATTTTCGGGGCCTCGTGAATGCGGTTGGGAATCGAAGGAACGATCGGGTGAGAGTGCGTGCGTGGGGACGGGAGCTGGGTCCATGAGCGAGGTCGACCTCACCTGAGCCTGAGCCTTCCATCGAGGCAAGGGTCCGTTGATTCCATTTGGAAGCGCCCAACGATACATGAGGAGCGTCTGGTATCCTGACTCGAGTCCTGAACCAAGGGGAGAGGGAGACGCCAATGGCCGAGCCGACCACGACGGAGCGTCTCACAAGAGACACGGGCGGTTCCGAGCAACCGACGAACGGCAATGCCCCTGCTTCGAGTGTTCGGTCTGAGCCCCCCGAGCATTTCGAAGGGGTTGTCTTGCTCGGCACGTCCCAGGTCAGGTCGTAGCGTCCAGCGTTGTTGAGCTTGATGAGTTGCAGTTGAAACAAAGGCCGATCCGCTATCGCTTCGACTCCGAGACCCTCGACCTCCTCTGCGACGATGCATAAGTGGTAATCAGGAAAGAGGAGACGTCATGACTGAGCCTAGTATGACCGAGAGCAAACTGGATTCGATTCAGGCTCCATCGGCCTCGACAAATGGTCTTGACGGCCCTTCGACGTCGTCAGGCTTGTCAGGAGCAACATTATTGATCGGCTGATTGTGCTGATCGTTCCGAAGAAATGGCCAGGCGACCCGATTGGTCGAACCGCCCGAGAAATTCCCATGAACGCCGCGATCCGATCGCTTGATCCTACCTATGGAGGGTTGCGCGACGCGCGATGCGTCGTCGAAGCCTGGTGTTGGATCGCGGGGGTTGTGAGGATCGTTCGGGATGGGCGTCGGGGTTCCCAATCGGGTCATCACGAGGCAGATCTGTGCGTCGATCCGGGCCGGCCATCCGGTGGATCGGGCGTGCGTTCGGTCCGGCGTCGATGCCCCGACGCTTCGGCGCTGGCTGGCCCTGGGCGAGGTGGCCTTCCTCGAGTGTGAGAAGGCGGATCCGCACGGCCGGTTCTTCGCGGCCTTCATCAAGGCGCTGGAGTGTGCCGACCAGGCCAGTGAGGCCGACGATTCGGGGGGCGATGCCGATCCGATCGCGGACGCGCCGAGGCCGAAGCCGCCGTCAGAATCTCGAGGCTCGGAGCGACGAACCCGTCCCGAGCCACCCTCCGAGATGCCTTGCCTAGTCTGGGAGGTCGTCGAGGAGGCGCCCATCGAGATCCGAATCGGGTCACGACCGGCCTGGGTCTATGAGACCAGTCCCTCTCGACCCCCGACGGCTCGGGACGCGCAGTCCTCCGTTGCTCGGGCATGCCACGATGCCGGAGCCTCGCCCGCTCCCGGACGACCCGAAACGTCGAACGACCGAAACCCAGGCGAGATCTCGGTTCCCGCCCCCGGTCCATCCCAGCCAACTCTTCGGGTGGCTGGGGACTCCGAAGCAGACCCCGGGGATGAGGTCTCAGGGCCGATCCCCACCGATCGGGTGCCCGCGATCGTCGATCCGAGGCCGGAGCCGTCGCTCGCGGTGATCGTGGTGGATCTGGTGGCGATCGCGATCGCAGTGATCGTGGTGATCGCCCTGGTCGTCGCGATCATCCCCGTGGTGGTGGCCGGATTCGTCCTGATCGGGGCGACTCGCGGAGCGCTCGCCTCTCTGTTCGGCTGGCGGGCCGGGGTGCTCGCGTTGCGTGGCGGAGGAGCCGACCCATGCCTGTTCCCCGTCGGACGGGCCATGCGATGGACGTCGACGAGGGTCCCTTCGAGGTCCCGAATGGTCCGGAGGCTCGGAGCGGTCGCGCTGACGGGGCGCACGCGGCCTCAGCGGGAATGAGACGCGAGGCGCCCCGGAGCATCGCTACGCGATCGGCTGCGCGACCGACCGGATCTCGCCTCCGACCCAGCATCCGTGGGGTCGGGACCGCGCGAGGTCAACGTCGAGGGGTCGCCCAGGTCGATCGTCGATGTCGCGACACGGGGCGCCGGAGCGGATCCAGGCCACAACCCGGGATCCATACGCGATCGAGCGTCGGGCTCTTTGGCAATTAGGGATCGCACGGATCGAGATGTCGGCCGATTTTCATAAAATCGGCCGAAACGGTCCCGCATGCGCTGAAGTCACAACCGGGTTCGGGTTGTAACGGCTGAGACCCTGCATCGATGGGTAAAAACGGCCAGAAAGTCAGGGCCGGATAGTCAGCGGGATGGCGTGCATCGCCGCTCGGGGGGACGATCAGGAGATTCCGCGAATCTTCTCGCGAACGCCTCACCGACGATCGAGTCGACCGCCCTCTCTGGCGAAGGGTCGGCCGACTTCGAGACCTCATCCCAGAGACTGCTCGCTTCGCAGTCCCCAGCCAGCTTTAGCACGGTGCTAGGCGTTAAGTAAGACGAAAATCAACGTAACTTCATGGTAAACCAAATCGAGATTAACCGCCACCGTGGCCGGGGTAGATCCAAGGATAGGGGAACTTACCGGGTCCGGGCGCGGACGGATCGAGGTCGTAGATCGGCACGTAGCAACCGCGCTCGTAGTAGTAGCTGACCGGTCGGAACGGGTGCAGGAAGTTGTCGAAGATCCGGACGAACGGGTGAGCGGGCTGGCACTTGTGTCCCACGTGGGAGGCGCCGGCATATCCCCGGAACTCTTTCGCGACACAGGCGACGCAGGGCGAGCCGAGCGGAAGCCCATAGAGTCCGCCATCGGTGAAGGCGTTGACCGGGTCGGTCGGCAGCTTGGGCCGGTCGGCGTATCGGGTCCCGAAGAAGACGTCGCGGTCGGGGTCGTAAGGCAGGAACGGGCGTGGGGGCTCGAATCGCGAGACCAGGCCGCTCCGCTGGATCGTCGACGTGATGTTCGGTTGGGTCGCCTGGATGTCCTGGGCGCGGGTCTGGGCCATGGTCGAACCCAGGACGATCAGGGTTAGCAGGGCGACCAGGGCCGCCGAGGGAGCCGAGCGCATCGGGGAACACTCCTCGTTCCGGAGACAATGCGGAATGGGGTTGGGATCGAGGATCGGGGCTCGATGTTCGGCCCCGACCGACGAGCGGGCGTCAGACCCCGAATCCGATCGAGGCGTGACGCCTTGTGAATCTCAGTCGACGGTTGATCCGGGTGGCCAAGACAACGGATCTCGATTGACGGTCCGTTGTGGGCGTGTCGGATCGACCTCGATGATCAATAGCCGTAGCTGGGTCGGTCGGCGTAAGGCGGGAACGAGAAGATGTCACGCGGAGCGCGGGTCGGGACGACGTAGGGCACGTAGCCGGGCGTCAGCGGGACCGGGCCACCGGGACCGACGAAGTAGTCGACGCCCGGACCGTGCTGAAGCAGGGGGTTGACCCCGAACTTGAAGCGAGAGAGCAGGCCGTGGATGCCCGAGCCCAAGCCATGATGGCCGCTCTTGATGCCGTGGCCACCCAGACCACCGTGGCCACCAAAGCCGTAGCCACCCAGACCGTGGCCACCAAAGCCTTGACCGAAGCCGTGGCCGGTCTTCAGCAGGCCGCCATCAAGGCCATGGCCGAGCAGGTTGCCGTGAGCCGGGCCGGAGACGATCCCCTGGGGCGAGCTGACCGACATCTGCGGCATGGGGACCGGGTCGACCTTCGTGGGAACGGGCATCGATTGCGGGCTGACGATGGTGGGCATCGACAGGCACGAGCCGCACGAACCGCAGGGGTTCATCGTCGAGCAGCCATCGAAGAGGCCGAACTTCGAGAACAGGCCACCACCATGGCCCAAGCCGAATCCGCCACCGTGACCCAAGCCGAGCCCGCCACCGTGACCCAAGCCGAGCCCGCCACCGCAGTCCGAGCAGCCAGCGCCACCGTGGCCCAAGTGTCCGAGGCCGAGCCCTTGACCCTTGCCGAGGCCAAGGTGTCCGAGGCCGAGCCCACCGAAGAGACCATGACCGAGGGTCAGGCGATCGACGTGAGGTGTGCTGTATTTGGCATAGGTGCCGTAGGGGATCGGCGGCGCCATGTAGACCTGGTTGTTCCGGACGTCGCGGGCCAGGGTCAGCTCGGGGATGGTCGGGCCAAATCCCAGGCCGTTGGCGTGGGCCGTCGTGACGGCGAGGCTCAGCAGGAGGCCGGCCAGAGTGAGCTGGGTGAGTCGCTTCGATCCGATCGACATAATCGCGTCCTTTGTCTCAACATCCGTGGTGTCCTCCTGACCTTGAATCGAATTGCTCGATCGAACGACGCGAGCCGTCGACGCCATCCTCTGCGTGACGCAACCCGATCCCAGGTCGTCCGCATCGTGCGCGACCCGCCCCGAGCATCGGGATGCCCGAGTCCATCGAATCGAGTTGGAGTTGTTCCGACCGATAAACACGAGCGAGACCATCAACGACGCGACGTCGAGGCAACCGCCCTCGACATTGCGTGCCCCCCGTCGTCGAGGCGTTCCAGGACCGACTCCAGCGGACCAGACCACTGCGGAGCGGAACCAGATCACCCGTCCCGGGACCGACTCACTCATGCCTACAGGGCTGGGTATCGGCGGAAAGGTGGGCGAACTGGAGAATCTCCGGGGCGAATGTCCCCGGCCGACGAGTCCCCAAGTCGACCTCCGGATGAGTCGGTTTGCGACCGGTTCGAAGGTCCGATCGATCGATCGGTGTTTCTTCGATGCCAGGGACCAAGATACGTCGACGGCCCGATCCGATCTGGAGCGGGCCGTCGAGAGAATCGTTCGCTCGTCGATATGCCAAAGCGAGGCGTCACGGATTGGATTGGCGAGCGGCCCCGAGTCGAATCCTGCGGTGCCCTTGGATCGAAGGGGGGACGCTCAGCGGTTATGGATCGCGCCGGCGGGCAGTTCGGTCACTTGTTGGAGCGACTGGTAGTACTCGGCCATGCGTCGCTGTTCTTGCTCAGCGCGGCGGCGGGCCATGAATTTGGACCACGAAGGCAGGCCGAGCAAGCTGCTGAGGACCCGAGGATGCCGCGATTTGCTCGATCCGCCGACGATGTCGGGCGAGGTCGGGTAGATCGTCCGGTACGGCCCTTGGACGTTCGGGGCCATCGTCGGGCTGGGAGCGTAGGCTGAGGGGGCCATCGGACTGGGGTGATTGCCGTAGCCGGTCTGAACCACGCCCGACGACGGTGACATGCCGGGGTGAGATCCGGAGGTCGGCGTGCCGTAGGGGACCGAGACGACCGAACGGCCCATCGGTGCGGACGGGGTCGACGCGTACGGGCGGGTGCGATCGACCCGGACCGAGCCGACGTGAGACATGCCCGATTGGGGCTGCGGGTAGACGCGATGGCCCTGAGGCGACGGGATCAACGTCCGAGGATGCGACTGCGGTGACGGGATCGGGTGGGTGAAACTGACCGGTCGGACGCCGGATCCCTGGGCCTGTCCATGCCGGGACGCGGTCGCCTCCTCGCAGGCCGAGCAGTGATGGCCCGAGGTATGCCGGACCTGAGCGTGCGGGTACGGGGCCGACGAGCCGATCGGGGATTGGCCCAGCGCCGGCAGGCCCGCGACCAGGCCGATCGCCGAGACGAGGGCCGAGCAGGCCACGCGTGCGTTGATCATCGAGCGAACTCCTCAAACGCCGGGCCGACCCCGCCTGCCGCGACCGTCGACGGACCCTGATCGGGACCGCTCTGTCGGCCACGGCGCGGATCATCGCGCCCGAACGAACCGGCATCGCCGCCCCCGTGAGCTTCCTGCCCACGCGACCTTGGCGGAATGCCTTTGGGGTGATTTGCCTTCCTGATTGTCGTCACGAGAGCGGAAGGACTTGTGAGAATCGGTATAATCGGAACGGTCGAGGTGGCTCAGGACGGCTCAGCTATCCGATCATTCCGGCTCGACCGGACTGGTTTGGACCTCGATGGATCGCCCCATTGACCCCGTTTTCGCCGCCGAGTCGCCCATGCGTATCTATCAAGCCGGACCGCTGTTTACTCAGGCTGAGCGGGACTGGAATCAACGACTGGCCGAGGCCCTCCGTGGTGCCGGTCATGACGTGACCTTGCCTCAAGCGGCCGTCGAGGCCCTTACGATGATCGATGCCGATACGATCTTTCGGCTCTGCGTCGATGGGGTGCGTCGAGCCGATGTGGTCGTGGCGATCCTGGATGGGGCCGATGCCGACAGCGGGACCTGCTTCGAGTGTGGCTTGGCCTACGCTTGGGGCGTGCCGATCGTGGCGGTCCGGACCGACTTCCGGGGCGGCGGCGACGCCCTGCCGGGCCAGGCGTTGGCCACGGTCAACCTGATGCTGACCCAGTCGGCGCGTCAAGTCGTGGCGCGGTCGTCGACCCACCACGACTTCAAGGCTTTGGCCGGGGCCGTTCTCGAGGCGCTCGCACAGATCGAGCCCGAGACCCGAACTAAAGGCGTGGCCGATTCAGAAAAGCGACGTCGCGACGCATAGCCAACATTCGACGCATTCTCTGGACAATCAGTCATTGGGCCGAGATCTCTCCGCGCGAACCCTCTCGGGGGAGGAATTTCGGTTCTGAACCCCGCTTGAGCATCGTCAGTGGTTCCCGTTTTCTGTCTGTCAACGAAGATCACCACTCGTCGTCACAATCGAGATCGCTAACGATGCTCATGAAGCAGTCTGTTTCTGTCTGGGAAAGTCAGCTCCTCAGGAGGCTCTGGCTCAGCTTGATTCCGATCGGCTTGGCGGTCTCCGGACTGCTCGGGACCGAGGCGTCGGCATGGAGCCCGCCCGCGATCCTGGATCCGCGGGCGGAGGTCCCCAATGCCGATGGCCAGCAGGAGCCCGTTGATCCGGCCGCGATGGTCGTCCCGACCGATCTGCGGACCCCGGTGCGGCCGGTTCCAGCCCCTGCCCCAGAGCCGGACGTCGACGAGATCCTCAAGCTCCGACGTCGACTCGACGAGGAATCCAAAGCGCTTGAGCAACTCCGTACGTCGCTGCAGGAGGCCGTAGACCAGGAGGAAACGGCCGAGACCGAGCTGTTCACGCTGGATCGTCGCTATCAGGAACTCAGTCAGCGCATCGACGCGATCCGTTCGGGGTCGCCGGCTCCGGAATCCTCGGAGCCGTCCGAGGTCGGATCGCCCCCATCTCCGCCCCAGGGCGATCCCCCGACCGAGACGCTCGACCCGCTCTTGGAGCAGCAGAAGGCGCTGGCTGCCCAGCGAGAACTCGCCAAGGAACGCTACGAATTGGCCTTGAAGCGTCGGATCACGCTGACTGAGCAGGTCGCCGCTCAGGAGCGGAGCCTGGAGACGGTCCGTCGGGAACTGGACGTTCTCCGAGGCAAAGCCCTGCCAGATCCGGCCGCAGTATCGAACGGAGGGGGGGCGAAGTCGAGTCCCGAGCCGCCCCTCCGCGGCATGGACGGTGCGACGTCCCAGCCTGCTTCGACGTCGAACGTCCAAGGGGCCGTCCCGCCGAACGGTCCTTCGACGCCAGTGCCCATCCCGGCCGGGTCGAACGGTTCGCCTCCGAGCCCGCCCCCCTCGACAGCCTTGGCGCCGGCCCCGACCCTCCCTGGGCCGCTCAGTTCGGTGCCCAGCCTCAGCGCGACCAACACCGACACGGCCTCCCCAGCCGATCCCGCCACCGGCCAGGCCGTCGAGCCGTCGAGTCCCTCGGCGCCCGAGGAGTCGGCCGAGGTGGTCCAGACGCGTCAGGAGACCGAGGACCTCGCATCGCAGCTCGAGGAAGTCCGTCGCGAGGCTGAAGATCTGCGTTCGAAGCTGGATGAGAACGAGGCCCGGATCGCCCGCGAGACCGAGCTGATCCGGAACCTCCGGAGCGATTCGGACAACGCCCGCGCCGAGCGGAAGGCCCTCAACCAACAGCTCGATCAACTGCCCCAGACCGACGAGAACTTCGAGGAGATCCGCGAGGCCCGGTCCAAGATCGTCCAGGCCGATACGCGGATTGAGCGGGCCACCCGCGAGATCCGGACCATCACCGACCGTCGCGAGCGGCTCAATCAGGACCGGGAGGAACTCCACGATCAGCTCCTGACGGTCCAATTCACCCAGAGCCGCTTGGAGGAGCAGCTCAAGACCTCGCAGGCCAGGCTCGACGAACTGCAGAGCCCCTGGAGTTGGACCAATATCCGGCGATGGCTGATCCTGGAGTTGCCCATCCTCGGCCTGATCGTCCTGGCCATGGTGACCCTGACCTGGCTGGTCAACATCCTCAGCGACCGGATGGTCGTGTTGCTGGCCAGCGGGATCCGCCGGGGCTCGCGACAGGAGCGCGAGGGCCGCGCTGCCACGCTGGTCGGCGTCTTCGAGAACGCCTTCAAGCTCGTCGTCATCGGCGGCGGCTCGCTGATCATCCTCCAGGAGATCGGCGTGCCGGTCGGGCCGTTGCTCGGCGGTGCGGCAGTGGTGGGCTTGGCCGTCGCCTTCGGATCGCAGAACCTGATCCGCGACTACTTCTATGGGTTCGTCATCCTCTTCGAGAACCAATACAAGATCGGCGACATCGTCCGGATCGGAACCATCGCCGGCCAGGTCGAGCGGATCACACTCCGGATGACCGTGCTCCGCGACCTGGAAGGGCTGGTCCACTTCATCCCCAACGGCGAGATCACCAGCGTCTCCAACATGACGCACGGCTGGTCCCGCGCACTCTTCGACGTCGGGGTCGCCTACAAGGAAAGCGTCGACCAGGTCATTGAGGTCATCCAGACCTTGGGCCGCGAGCTGCGGACCGACCCCGAGTTCAGCGTCCTGATCCTAGAGGATCTCAAAATGCTCGGCGTGGACAGCCTGGGCGACTCCGGCGTGGTCATCAAGTTCTTCATCACCACGCGACCGCTGGAGCAATGGGCGATCAAGCGTGAGATGCTCCGACGGATCAAGAACCGGTTCGACGCCCTGGGCATCGAGATCCCGTTCCCGCACCGGACCGTCTACCACCGCTTCGACGACGTCGAGGCGGCCCCAGAAATCCCGCCGATCGCGCGCCGACCAGCCTCTTGAGAAGGATCGGCACGCGAACGGCTCCGAGTCGTCTCCGGAACGCGGGCTCGCGATCGATCTCAAAAGAGATCAACAAGCTCCCAATCCTTGACCCATCCACGAACATCTGGGACCTTCGAGGTGTCCGACGTGGTGTTGGGCGCTGAATGGCCCCAAACCTGGCGTTTATGATGCCCTTGAACGGGTGAACGACGGCGGCCGTCGGAGATCTCCCGAGGCGTTTCGCGGAGGAGGCGACCGCGGTCGCGAAGGTGATGCCAGCTACAGTCAACGGGATCGGGACCCACTATTACGGGAAATCCGAGCGGGCCTCTCGACCCCGCGCCTGCCAGCGATGCGGCCAGGTCGGGCTTTTGGAATCGTATCGGACCCGGCTCTGGTTCTGTGTCCTGTATATCCCGATCATCCCGTTGGGACGTCGGCAGATCCTCGACCATTGCCCGCGCTGTACCGGTCACGGCGCGATGGGTGTTGAGGAATACGAGCGGCTCCGTCAGCAGATGATCGGTGAGGCGGTCGCGACCTACCGCGATATGCCGAGCCGCCAAGCCGCCATAACTCTCCACGAAACGCTGATGGAGTTCTATCAGACCGATCGGGCGGCCGTGTTCCGTCGAGGGCTTCAGGAGAGCTTCCGTGACGAGCCCGGGATGCTCGCCCTGTTGGCCGATCGAGCGCTCGTCTTCGGCCTGACCGACGAGGCCGAAGCGCTCTATCGCCAGGCCCTCGATGGCGATCCACAATGGCCCGCCGCCCAACTCGGCCTGGCCCAGATCCTCATCGATCGTGGCGAGTTGGACGATGCCCGGGCGCGGCTCCGGTTCTTGGAACAGCCGGGCACCGGCCAGGTCTATCCGGTCGAGGTGCTCTTCCCTCTGGCCGAGGCCTATCAGAAAGCCCATCGCCACGAGGAGGCCCTGGAACTGCTCGAGCGGCTGGGCCGCGAGCGGGCCGGCGTGACCGAACAGAAGGAGTTCCGCAAGCGCGTCCGCAAGTCCGAGAAGGCCCTGACCAAGCTCGGAATCCTGGAACGCGAACTGGATCTGACCGAACTGGCTGAGGACGCCGCACAGCCCAAGCCGGCCTCCGAGCCGTTGACCTCGCCCTTGGACGTAGACAAGCCCCTGCCTCGGATGCCCGAGCCGCCGACCGAGGATGGGGTTGACGGCCAGGATTCGACCTTCGACCCCGATTTCGGGATCTCCTCAGCGCCCCCACCCCTGCCCGGCTCCCGCGCTCCCGAGGGGGGATCCTCGAATCTGGTCAAGCTCGTCCTGGGCTTCGGGGTCGTCGCCCTCCTGATGATCGCCGCCTGGGGCCACAATGAATGGGTCCGCCGCAATCGGACCCTCCACGTCGTCAACGACCTCGGCCGCCCCTTGCAGATCCAGATCGACGACCAGGCCCCGGTCACTATCGAGGGGCTCGGGACATTGACCCTGGCCGAAGGCACGCATCGACTCCGGACCACCGGCGCTTGGGAGGACGAACGCACGATCGACCTGGAGACCCGCTTCTTCGAACGCTGGTCCCAACAGCCCGTCTGGGTGTTCAATCCTGGTAGCCTGGCCCTGCTCCGCGAGTCCGAGATCACCTATTCCCAGAACCCCGAGCCGATCTTCTGGACATATCGCTACGGCGAGCCGTTTCTCGCCTTCGAGCACGTCGACTACGCCTTTGAGCCGGCCCCCGACGAACTTCGGGTCGGTGACACCAACAAGAGCGTCACCAAGGTCGAACTGGTCTGGGACCGCGATCCCGATCGACACACCGAGATCTTCTACGCCGAACTGAATCAGGCTGATGGGGTCGAGCGAGCCTTCCGCTACGCCGAGACGCGGCTGGACCTCCGGCCCGACCTGATCGCGCTGCTGGAGGCCTACTGGCAGCTCGGCTTCAGCGCTGACCCGGGCCGGGTCGAGGCGTTCCTCCAACGCGGGCTGGACGAACGGCCCGTTCGGGTCGAGTGGCATTTGAACTACCAGTCGGTCTCAGAGGTGGCGGGCCTGGACGAGCGGATGGATGATCGGGAGGAGGTGGTCCGAGGCATCCTGCAACGGCATGCCGAGTTGACTCGACGCTATGATCAGGCTTTGGCCAACGAGCCCGACAACGCGGACCTCCTCTTCCTCCGCGGAGCGCGGTCTCTCGATCAAGAGACGGCTCTGAGCTACTATCAGCGCGCCCAGCAACGCGATCCGCGATCGCCCTGGCCGATCCGCGCCCAGGCTCAACTCGCTGCCGCCCAGGGTCGCTGGCCCGAGGCCTTGGACCAGTTCGAGCAGGCCTCGCGCCTGGGCCTGCATCCGATCTGGATGGATGGGCGTTTCGCGGAAGCGCGGATGGCCGCCGGTCAGGTCGGCCGAGTGCTCTCCGAGGCCGGTCGCGCCTTGGACGGGGACTCCCCCGAGATTGAGGACCTATACCTACTGGCCGACGCGATGGCGATCACCGGCCAGACCAACTCGATCGTTCCGGAAATCACTCGACGGATCAGCGGAATGATGGGCGCTGGCCTCCCTTCGGAGACCCGCGAGTTCATCCGGGTCGTCGCGCAGTATCAGGCCGGTGATCTCGAGGGCTGCCTCAATTCGTTCGAGCCCCGCCCTGAAGCCCGCATCGAGAGGCTCCAGATCCACGCGCAAGCGATGCTCGTCTTGGGTCGCGTGGCCGAGGCGCGGCAGAACGACGCGATGAGCGCTGCTTGGGACGACCCGCTCCAGGTCCTCGCCGCGAGCCTGGCCTGGAGCCTGGCCGGCGAGCTGGAACGCGCTCAAGAAGATCTCGACCTGACTCTCGCGATGCTCCCGAGGTACGGGGTGTTTGGGGTCGAACTCGCCGAACTGCTCGGCCAAGAGGAGCCGCCAACTGTTGAACACGTCCAGTGGACCACCAGGCAATTCGCCAACGCGACGCAACGCGCCTTGGTCCTGGCCATCTTGGCCGAGCGTTTTCCCGAGCGCCGGGACGCCTATCACGAGGCCGCCGAAGCTTACATGATCCGGCGATTGGCCCCCTACCACCTGGTTCGTCGCGCCCTCGGCGAACCTGAAGACGAGCCCGGGACGCCCGAGTCCAACGCGGAGGGTTAATCGAGGTCGACGTCCCAGAGGACGATCCGATCGCGGTGGGCGGCGGCCAGGGTCAGGCCGTCGGGGGCGAAGGCCAGGTGGTGGACCGGCCCGAGCTCGGATTCGAGGCGGGCCTCGGTGGTGTGGAGGAGCCCGGTGATCCGCGTCCCGAAAAGGGTCTGCTGCGCGACCGGTTGGAGACGGAGGATCTGGATCGGGCCGATCCGTCCGCCGAGGGCGAGCCGCGAGCCATCGGGGCTCAAGGCGAGCGTTGTGACCCGGCCGGCGCCGATGTGGGCGAGTTTGTCGAACGAATGGGCGTCCCAGATCTGCGTGACCCCCTCGGCCACCGCCGCTAAGGTCCGACCGTCGGCCGATCCGGCCAGACGTCGGACCGGACCGGTCGCCTGGAGGGGGACGCAGCCGTTGTCCCACTCGCCGAGCCGGACCCCCGCGCGTGTCGGGACGCTCGGGTCCCAGATCAGGACCGTCTCCTGTCCCTCGAAGCGGATGGCCAGCCTCGAGGGGCCCAGTCGGCAGATCCCGGCCAGATCCGAGTCAAGCACGAGCTGTCGGGCGATCTCATGCGGAGCGCCTTCGGACAGAGGTTCCCAGAGCTGGATCACATTGGCCGAGCGTTCGGGGTGCACATCCAGCGCGACGATCAACCGGCCGTCGCCGAGATAGGTCAGGTCGAGGATCCGTGACGGTTTGAGGTCGGCTTGCCAGGCGGTCCGACCGTCACGAAGTTCGTAAACGATCAGTTGGCCTTGAGAGTCACCGATGATCAACCGATCGCCTTCAGGGCTGAGGGCCAGGGCCACCGGAACGTTGTCCTGGCCCCAGGACCAGAAGGTCCGAGCCAGTCGGCCACTGGCCAGGTCCCAGATCGCGGCCGACTGGTCGCGGCTGGCCGTAGCCAGGCCCAATGCGTCAGGCATATAGCTCAGGGCCGTGATCTCGGCCCCGTGACCCTGGAGAATCCGCATGATTGAGGGCCCCGCTTGATCGTCGCATGGGGGGTGCCGATGTTCGGATCCGCCGAGCCGCTCAGCGAATCGGAGCGCTCAGCAGAAGGGATCGACGTCGAGGAGGATCAAGCCGCCCTCGCCGGCGACGGCCAGGGTCAGGCCGTCGGGGGCGAACCGGATCGCGTGGATGGTGCCGACCCCGACATCATACCCTGGATCGAGCGGCCCGGACCGGAGCCGAGCCATCCGCAACGTGCCGTCGTGCGTACCCAGGGCCAGCAGCGATCCGTCGGGCGCGAGGTCGACGGCGGTGATCCGCCCGGTCAGGCCGTCCAACCGGGCCTGCTGGTGCCAGACCGGCTCGACCGCACCCAGGTCGAGCCGCCAGAGCTGCGCATCGAGGATCCAGTGTTTGGCCCAGCCGTCGTCCAGGAACAACAAGGTCTCGGGTCCGAGGAATCGTTCGGACTGGCGAACGGCACGTCGGCCCTCCTCGGTGGGCAGCTTGACCTGACCGAGCGGTTCGATCGCCCGGAGCCGACCGTCGTCCCAGGTCAATTCGAGCAGGTGAACGGCGCCGGGCTGGGTCGTGCCCCGGATCCGGACGGCCAGCCGACGACCGTCGGGTCCGACGATCAACCGCTCCGGCTTGGCCGTCGGCAGCAGGCAGGCGCCTTGGAGGTCTCGGCGGGCCGCGGCGTCCTCGTCCAACGCGTCGAACCAGACTAGTTGGGGTGGGTTCTGGTCCTGAAAGGTGATTGCCGTGCGCGCATCGAGGCAGAGGTCCAGGCCGTGAGCGGACGTTTGAAAGATGCGCGGTTCGAGCGTGTGGATCGGGTCGCGGTCCAGATCGGTCCAAACACGCAGTTCGACGCGGCGGTCGTGAATGAGGGCGGCCAGGCTGGAGCCGTCGGGCGCTCCGATCAGGGCGCGAACCTTGGCTGTCGGGTCTTGGGTTCGGCCCGGCGCGGTGATCTGGTGCAGCACGGCCAGCGTCTCGCCGCTCAGGGTGTCCCAGAGGCGGATCGTGCCGTCGGACCCGTGCGAGGCCAGGGCATGGCCCCGACAGAGGAAGGTGAGGCCGAGGACCGCGCCGTGATGTCCGCTCAGTTCGCGCATGTCAGTTCGCGCATGTCAGTTCGCGCATCGGAGGGCATGCCAAGGAATGCGGCGGATCCCAAACGCTCCGCCGACATGGGCCGGACCATTGAAGACCCGGACGGAGGCCTCCGGCCTCAAGAGAGCCACGACTTGGGGATCCGCCGCCGGGCTCGGCCTGACCCGATCCGGTGTTCCTGAGCGGATCGTCGACGCTCCGCTCAGTCGGACGCGGCCAGGGCGGCACGAACGTCGTGGTGGATCCGGCGACGGACCAGATACTCGTCGTCGTCCAGCCAGCGCCGGCCAGCCTTGTCGAGCGTGAACTCGTCGCTGACCAAGGTCAGCACGATCGACTCCAGGATTTCCAAGTAGGCCACCACATAGTAGTCGATGGAGGTCCGGGTGTCGTTGATCTGGGGCAATTGCTCGAAGATCTGGCCGATCCGGCGCAAGGCCTCCTCGACGGAGGCGTGACGCAGACAGCCCAGATAGTCGCAGGTCAGGGAGATCAGCTCCAGCGGCTTCAGCTTGCCGTGCAGCAGCTCGTTCCAGGTCGCTTCCAGGATCTCCTGGCCGCGCGATTCCTGACCGAAATCGAACCAGACCGCTGCCAAGTGGAGCATCAGCTTGAAGCGTTGGGTCCGCGGCGAGTACTGGGTCCTTGACAGAGGCAACCGCGACGTCGGGGAAGAGGTCTCGTCCTGCTCGTCGAGGTGCTTGACCAGCGTCGTGACCTGTTCCAGGAGCCGCGCCACATCGTCGTGCATACCCAGTTTGCGCAGGGCGCGGAGGCAGTGACTGAGCACCGGTTCGAGCTGGCCGAGCAGGGCAAGGTTCGGCTGGTCGGCCAAGAGGGCCTCGAACCGGGCCGTCAGGACCCGGACCACCTCGCGACGGTCGTAGTGCGCGGCCACATGCAGGGCCCGTTCGAGCAGGGCCGACTGGCCCACCACATCGTTCCGGAGCTGGCCGACGGTGGCCTCGACCTCATCGAGCAGTTGGAATTGGTCGAGGAACCGCTCGCCCATCCGGAAGGCTAGATTCAGCGCGGTTTTGAGGACTTGGGCACGCTGTTGGACCCCTCGAGGACCGGTGGTGGTCGTTTGGAGCAGCTTGGTGATCCGCGACCGGACCTCATCGGCGTCGCGCAGGTCTTCCAACTGGACAAGCTCGCGACTGATGTCGTCGCGGGGACCGCCCTGGTAAAAGCGATAGGGCTCGATCCGTTCGTGCGGCTCGAGGATCTGCGAGGCGTTGCGGAGCTTATCGAGCTTGTAAATGCTGATCTTGTCCTTGTCCAGCTTCTTGTGGCGGTTCATCAGCTCGTCGGGCAGCGGGCCGTCGAGCGGATGTCCGGTGCGTGCCTGCTCGATCCGGTAGAGGTAGGCTTCGCCGAGCCAGATCGAGATCTCGGTGTTGGTCGATCCGCGCTTCTTGCGGAGTCCGGTCAGGGCCTCTTGGGCCATCGCCTGGGCGTGGTCGTGATCGCCCAGGCGGGTCAGGCCGTAAGCGAAGCTGAGTTCGGCCAGGTCGAGCGTGTAGGGGCCGATCGGCGCGGCCTTGGACGACGAGGTCCCGGTGCTTCGGTTGGTCCGCATCGACTCCAGGCTGGAGCGGACCCAAGTTCGGGCCCGGTCGCGGAGCGTCATCATCTGGTCGCGGACCGTCCGGAGCCGTTCGCCGGAGGCCTCGGCGCCGAAGCGAAGGAAGCCGGGCAGGTCGCGCTCGGAGCTGAGCCCCTCGCCGTGCAACCGTTCCAGGAACCGATCGCGGGCCTGGGCCAGCATCAAGGCGTCGTCGGCCAGCCTTGACAGGCCCAACCAGGCGAACCAGCCGGCGCGGGTCGGCAAGCGCGCCTCGTGCCGGCTCAGGAACTCCTGGATTCGACCTCGACGCGCGATCAGCCAGGCCGGAGGCTTGGTCGAGGCGGCGGCACAGGCCAACTCGGCGGCCAAAGCACGGAGCGTGTTGGAGCCCGGATCGATCATCGGCAGCAGTTCGTCCAGGCCCGATTCGTCGAGGGTGAACGTGGCGGTGTGTGCTTCGAAGTCGCGCCAGGCGCCCAACCGGCCTCGTGATTCCGACGAATGGACCGGATCGGAACCCGGGTCGGCCGGCCCGCCCTCCTCCCAAAGACTATGGGCGTAGCAGATGCTGGCGTCTCCGGATCGGCCCAGCCGTGCGTTGAGCCAGGCCATCCGTGACCAGAGCGTCTGGCGGCTCGGATCGTCGGCCGGCGTGTCCGAGGCCAGGAATTCGGCCTCGAGCTGGTCCAACTGACGCTGCTCGTCCCGACGATCTTGGGGCGTCGCGTCGAATGGTGTGGGGGTGTTCCCGTCGTCGGCGTTGGTCTTTTCTACCTCGGCCGGGCCGCTGGGAGGTTCGGCCTGATCGGTCGTCGCCGAGGCATCACGCGTCTCCTGGCCCTTGGTCCGTCGAGGTCGGACCGGCTCGCGGGGCGCGGGGCCATCGGAGTCCTGGTCGTCCGGGCAAATGTACGCGTCGAAGGCGAACGACGAGGCGCCCAACCAGGCTGTCAATGGGGCCGCATCGCGCTCGATGATGTAGTCGACCCAGCGCTCCAAGGGTTGGAAGGCCGAGTCGGCCAAACGTTCGGGACGGAACGGTCGGCTCAGTCGGGTCACGGCGGTCCGACCGTTCTGGGTCGGGCCACGCCTCGGGTCGTCACCCTCGTCCTCGGGCACCAGCCAGGTGATCAGGTCTGGCTCGGCGGCCAACAGCTTGGCTACGGCATCGCGGCGCAGTGGCGGATGGATTCGGGTGCCGATGGGTAGGAACAGGTTGGGCAAGCGTAGATAAGGCCGACAGGCCAAGCCATCGAGGACCAAGGCCGGCGGGGCCTGTTTGGAGGGGCGGACTCGCAGGATGATCCGCGTCGCGTCGTCGGTGCTGGTGTCGGTCGAGGCCGACCCGTTAACCCCAGTCGCTTTGGCCTCGAGGTCTCCGATCGAACTGTGGCTCTGACCCTCGGAGGCGACGGCGAAGGCGAACCGGTTGATGAGCTGGTCGTCGCCGTCGCGGACCAACGCGTCAAGCTGCTCGATGGCGCGGGGTCCTCGGAGGACCCAAAGTTCGGCCGGCTCGTTGCTGCTGGAGCGGGCCAGGCCGAGCGGGACCTGGAGCCGTTGGTCCGGTTCGGTGGCGCGCCAGGTCGTCGACGCGTCGCCGGGCACGCTCAGATCGAGCACGCTGTAGACATCGCGGAACCGGTCTTCCTGGATCAAGGTCCACTGCCGAGGGGCCGACAGCAAGGCGACCTGGCCCTCCGGCACGTGGAGCATCGAGGTCAAGGGGTGCTGATAGCCCAGTTGGACCAGGAGACGCGGGGCGCGCTCGACGTAAGCGCGGATGGGCCCATCGGCCGGGTCGAGTTCGGGGTCCAGCGCGCGGAGCAAGGCGTAATACGGCGGCCCGAT
This sequence comes from uncultured Planctomycetia bacterium, assembly GCA_964609385.1. Classification (GTDB taxonomy): domain Bacteria; phylum Planctomycetota; class Planctomycetia; order Isosphaerales; family Isosphaeraceae; genus CAZSSM01. The sequence continues at coordinate 58,086 of CAZSSM010000025.1, read as the reverse complement.
CACGCGGAGCAGAACTCGCGAGGCGCGGGCCGTTGTTGTGGCGTCGGCCGGGCCGTTTGCGGTCGAATCGTGAGGGATCTCGTCGCCGTCCTCGTGACCCTCAACGATGTCGATGGATCCCGATTCGGCTTCCAAAGGCGGAGGTTGATACCAGCGGAGAGCCTGTCGATCGTTACCCAATCGGAGGATCTCGCCAACCATCTCGGGCATCCGCGCTGTGGGCAAATCGAAGACGACCGGCGTGGACCGCTCGACTTGCTCGGCCTCAACAGTCCGGCTCAGTGAGAGCAGTTCGGCCCAACATCGGGCCTGGACCTCGAACCGGTTCGAACCGCGCACCGAGCGGACGCCGAACGGGGCGAGGCTCTCGCGGAGCGACTTGCTGATCGTCTTGCTGGGGCGGATCCGGATCGCGCCGCCGGGCGGGAAGCTCGCCTCCACCGGTGTCGAGGCGATCCGCTCGGGGATCGTCCCCGAGGCCAGCACGAGGTGCAGGGTCTCCTGGTCGGGGAAGTGCAGCATCGGCGGGAACGCCTCGTCTCAACGCGGGGTCGAAGGACTTCGGGAGGGACGGAGGTCGTGCGGCGGACTGGGAGCGGGACGTTCGGTCGCTCTCCGTCACAGTCGTTCTGGGAGAATGCTCAATGCCCCTCGGCTTGAGCTTGAGCTTGGGCCTGGGGCTGGTCCTGGGTCGATTGGCCGGATTGCGGGTCGGGCTGGGCGGTGCTCTGACCACGATCGACGACGATCTTGCCGACCTCTTCGGCGTCGACAACCCCGCCTTCGATGAGCTTCTGGACCAGCGCACGGTGTTGTTGCTCGTGCTCGTGCGGCAGGGCGTCGTCGTCGCTGTGCAACTCGACGATGATGTCCTTCTTGCCGGTCTCCGGGTCGGTCCGGAGTTGGATCGTCATCTCGGCCATGGAGGGTCCTCGAACCTCGTGGAGGATTCGGTTGGGGACGTCTGGGCGTTTCGCGTGCTTTGTTGTGTCGGCTGTAATCCGGGGGCACCTTGGTTGCGGACTCAGGCGGTGCCGGCGGTCGATTTGTCCGGCTGGCCGTTGGCGGGGCCTAATTCCGAATCGTCGTGGCTCTTGGTCGGCTTGGTCGCCTCATCGGCCATGGCGTTGAGGGTCTTGGCGTCGAGCACCTTGCGTTCCAGGAGCAGGTTGCGGAGCGCACGGACCTCGTCGATGTGGTCCTGGAGCATCTCGGTGCAGCGCCGGTGGGCTTGTCGGAGGATCTCCTGGACGTTGCGGTCGAGCGTTTCCAACTGAGCCTCGGAGATCCGCCGTCGATCGTGGTTGCGGGGGTCGTCGGAGAGGTAGCGGACCGGCCCGATCTCCTGGCCGCCGAGGCCGAACTCCTCAACCAGAGCGCGGGCGATGCCGGTGGCGCGTCGGAGGTCCTCGGCCGCGCCGATGGAGACATCCTGCATCAGCAATTCTTCGGCAACGCGACCGCCCATGAGCACGCAGAGGTCATCTTCCAACCGGGCGCGGGTGATCACATAGCGGTGCGCCGGGTCAGCGTGCATGACGAAGCCCAAGGCGCCGGCGGCGTCGCCCCGGATCGAGATCCGCTCGATCGGGGCAGAGTGTTCGCAGTGCATCGAGCAGACGGCATGGCCAGCCTCGTGCGTGGCGACGGTCTGTTCCTCCTCGGGCGTGAGGTTGGGCAGCTCGATCCACTCGGTCAGGGCGCGCTCGACCAATTCGGAGGTCGTTGGGCCGTCCAGGGCATCGCGGAGTCGGATCCGGGCCAGGGCGCGACAGAGCGCATTGAGGTGGTCGCCGCTGTGCCGTGCGCCGGGGCCGGCCCCGTCGACATAGCCGCCGGTCCTCCGGACGGCGTGGTCGAGCGCCTCCTGGTTCATCTTCAGGCCCATCAATCGGTCGTAGATGCCCAGGATCTCACGGCGGTCTTCCTCTTCGGGATAAGGGATGTGCAGTTGGAACTCGAACCGACCCGGTCGTAGGAGGGCTGGGTCGAGCGACTCGGCGAAGTTGGTCGTGCCGATGATGAAGACCATCTCCTCACGATGGAAGCCGTCCATCTCGGTCAGGAGTTGGTTGACCATCGAGTGTTCCACGCCGCTGCCGGTGTAGGTGCCACGCGCTGTGGCGAAGCTATCCAGTTCGTCGAAGACGATGATCGCCGGGGCCGACTGGCGGGCGTTTCGGAAGATCAGCCGGAGGTTCTCCTCGCTTTCGCCGACCCATTTGGACTTCAGCTCCGGACCGCTGACGACGGTGATCGCCGCGCCTAGGGCCGAGGCCATCGCCTTGGCGAAGAGCGTCTTACCGGTGCCCGGCGGGCCCCAGAAGATCATCCCGCGCGGGATCAGCTCCTCCAGTCGACGGACCTCTGACGCGTCGGTCACCTCGTCCTTCTTCTTGAGCACATCGAGGATCTCGACCTGGAGCCGCTCCTTGACCTTGGCGTAGCCGCCGATGTCCTTTGTGAGGTCGACCTCGGGCAGTTCCAGGGTACCGGTCAGCGTGGCCTGTCGGAGCTGGCGGTAGACCGGCTTGGGATCGGACGGGTAGTCCTCGCCTTCAACGGTCGAGAGCAGCTTGCGGAGCCGGACCGCATTGAGGCCCGAGACATATTTGTAGAGTGCCCAGGGGTTGAACGGTTTGCCGAACTTGCGCGCTTCGCGACGGGTGACCAGGTGGCGAAGCCGGTCGCGGGGGATCCCTAGCAGCTCGTCGCGGTGCGGGAACAGGTTCTCGATTACCTTGGGCAGCGGGAAGGACGGGTCCTTGAAGCCGAGCCAGACCAGCTCGGGGTTCTCATAGAGCAGCGGGATAACCTCGCGCGCCTCGCTGGTCAGGCCGCCCTGGCTGGTCGTCAGGAGGTCCAGGTGCGGCAAGACGACGACCCGGCGCTCGACGACGCCGCGCACCGCATCGCGGAGCTGGTTGAGCATCGTCGCGACGATCCCGCCGAGGGGTTGGCCCTGTGAGGCTTCCTCGCCGCGTGGACGTCCGTCTAGATAGAGGCACTGCTGGTTGAATGGCCGGAGCCGGCCCCGGATGTTGGCGTAGGCGTAGGCCGACAGTTCCTTGTCGCATTCCAGCAGGACCGGCAGACCGCGGACCAGCCGTGCTGTCACCTCGGCCAGCGTTTCGGCATAGGCGATCTCGACCGCCTGAGGCGCTTCCAGCTCCTCGGGCAACTCCGATTCGTCGACGGTCACAGCCATGGGTGGATATCGCAACCTGCGGGGTTGGGGCGTTTTCAAACGGGTCGTGCCGACCCATTGCATCCGGCGATCGGGCTCGAACTCAAGTGATGGGGACCAGTTAGGTCGGTTGCCGCCCGGGATCGATCATCAGCTCTTCAAATCAAAGAATCAAACTTCCAGGACGATGGTGACCGAGCCGGCCTCGGTGTCTTCCTCAACGCGTTTGATCTCGCCGAGCTGAGCGGCCTTGGCCTTGAGCGCTTCGGCGGTGGTCCGGTTGACGACGCGGTCTAGCTCAGCGCGGATGTCGCCCAAGGCGGCCTCGAGCCGGTCGGTCACCTTTTTCTGGGCCACGCCGGTCCGCCGCTTGGCCTCCTCGTCCAGGTCCTGACGGGCCTTGGCCCGGGTCTCGTCGTCGAGTTTCTTGCGGCCGTCCTGACCCCAGTCGTCGTCGCCGTAGCCGGTCCTCTCAACGCTCAGCTCGACCTCCTCGTTCGACTCGGCGCGGACCTCGACCTGGCCGGACTCGGTGTTGACGGTCACCGCGATCCCCGACTCCGGATCGCTTCGACGGACCACTCCGGGCTGGCCATCGACCGGTTCAAACCCTTGATCTTGGAGATGCTTCGCCAAGAGTTGGGCCATCGTCGGTCGAGGCAGGACGTCAAGCAGTTCCAGGGTGGTGGCGACGTGGTCCTCAGCCCGGATGGTGTGCTGGGCCGACTCGCGGATCCGGATCCGATAGGCGCGGCTCATCGTCTAGCTGACTCCCGTCCATTCCGTCTCGAAGAGGCGAGTCCGCTCGTCGCGTCCACGGGATGGTCACAACGTCGGATGCGCTCGGAGTCGGTCTCGCTCGGAGAGATGTCCTGTCGATCGGTCGGGCCGCGCGTCCGGCCCACGATGAGTCGGGGATTCAGAGTAAGTCCCCGGCTTGGAGGCGTTGCCTTATTCTAACCCCGATCGCGGATCCGGCCCACCGCCCTGACTGACAATCTGGACAATTGTTACGACCCGATGGTTCGCGCTAAGGGGAACTTGAGAGCGTCCGAAGGTCGTTCGAATCGGACGGTCTCTGGAGTCGGGACGTCCGCGGATGCTTACGGTTTGCGGGTCGCTCTGACAGGCTGATTAGGCATCTGGGCCTTGAGGCGGGCTTTCACCTCGGCGAAGGCTGAGTCGACGGCCAAGTTGGTCCACTCGTAGGGATCGCTGTGGTGATCGTAGAGTTCTTCGGAGCCATCAGCGTAGTGGATGTAGCGCCAACGGCCATCGCGGACGGCGTGGTTCCCAGGGCCGTCGGTGGTGATGGCCACGCCGTTCCAATCGGCCTCGGGATCGTTCAGCAGCGGGACCAGACTGGGTCCCTCCAGGTGGTCCGGCTTGGGCAAGCCGGCGAGGTCGCAGAGCGTCGGATAGATGCTCAGCAAGTCGACCGGCCGATCCGAGATCGTGCCGGCGGTCGTGACGCCCGGCGCGACCCAGACCAAGGGGACGCGGGTCGCCTCCTCCCAGAGAGTGAACTTGCGCCAGCGCTGCTTCTCGCCGAGATGCCAGCCATGGTCGCCCCAAAGCACGAGGATCGTGTTGTCGCGTTCGGGGCTTCGCTCATAGGCATCGAGCAGTCGACCGATCTGGGCGTCGACGTAGGCGATCGTCCCCAGATAGGACCGAACCGCATCGTCCCAACGGTCGCGTTCCAACATCTTCGGGTGATCCTTGCGATTTCCGATCAACCGACCAGGCGTCGGCACATCGTCGAGGTCGTCGACCCGATGCGGCGGGAGCTGCACGGTCTCGATCGGAAAGAGGTCGTAGTAGCGATCGGGGACGGCCCAAGGGAGGTGTGGCTTGACCAACCCGCATGCGATGAAAAACGGCTCGTCGCGAGGGGTTTCCATCTGCTCGATGCAATAGTTGATTGTGTGCCAGTCGCAGATGTCCTCATCCCGCATCGCCAACGGGAGCGGCTCGAAGTAGGCCTCGAACTTCTTGGCTCCGCCGGTCCCAGTTCCTTGAGGAATTGGAGGATACGCGTCCCATTCTTCGGCGAAGACGCGCTCCAGACCGCTCGTGCTGCTGTGATAGGTCTTGCCCATCGCCGCGACGAAGTAGCCGGCCTCATTGAATGCGGCGTTGAGTGCGATTCCTTTCGGAATGTGCTCACGCCAATCATCACCATTCTTGTAGCAGCCGGTGGTCCCCGGCCTCATGCCCGAGAAGAGCGCTGCCCGTGATGGCTCGCAGGCTGGGGCGACGCAGTGGGCGTTGGTGAACGAGACGCCCGACGCCGAGAGTCGGTCGATGTTCGGCGTCCGCGCCTGAGGGTTTCGCCCGGTGTAGCCGACCCAATGGTTCAGGTCGTCGACGGCGATGAACAGCACGTTGGGCCGCTCCGCCCCCGGTTCTCGAGCGCCCGATGTGTCGGCGAATCCCAACGCGGCCAGCAGTCCGACGATCCAGCGCATGATGTGATCTCAGTCTATGATTGCTTGTTAGGGTTCGTAATGATTGGTTCTTGATATGGATGAATTGGAGCGTTTGTCCGAGGCTGTCCGGGTGAGGTCGCGGCAGGCCCTGGCGACGTGGCGAATGGATCGCTTGGGAAGGTCGCGTCCAGGACGAGGCTCGTGGCTTCACGACGGAGTCGGTCCACCTCGACGGCTTCCAAAGGATCAGGATCGTCCGCTGATTGCGAAGCGGCGAACGATTCGAGGCGTTCCAACCAGGACTGGGCTTGATCGATCCGGCCGACGGCCCGATGGGTCATCGCGAGGAAGGCGAAATCCTGGGAATAACGGGTTCCCGTTTCCATGGCGATAGCCTCTTCGAGCCGGGCGATTGCCTCCTCAGGCCGACCGTCGCGGTAGAGCGCCGCGCCGATCGTGTTGAGCAAGTTGCGACGTAGTTCATCCTTTACGTTGGGCAGGATTGGGATCAGCGACTCGGCCAGAGCGGCGATGCGGCTGGCCTGATCGGGTTCGGTTGGCCCGAGGATGCAGATCCAGAGGACGGCATTGAGCAGATCGGGCGGGAAGTCTCCTGACCCGGTCTGCTCGAGCAGGCGATCGACGATCTCGCGATAGGTCTGTGAGTCCCCGACGCTCAGGGAGCAGAGGGCGCGAGCCCAGTAAACCACCAAGGCCGCTCCCGGATGGGGCGGCCTGATTTGAAAGGCTTGATCGAGCACATCGCGAGCTTCGTCCCAACGATCCTGAGCGACATAGAGTTCTGCGAGGAGAAACAGTCCCTCGAAGCTCGCGTTTCGCTCGGTAGCGATTTCGGCCAGGGTCGTCGCTTCGGCGATTTCGCCTTGCTCGGCGGCGACCTCGGCCAGATGGTGCGCGATGGGCCAAGGGCTGCCGGCTTCGACAGCTTGGAGCCGTTCGCGTTGGGCCTCGGCATGCTGACCGAGTCGTTTGAGGAGTCGAGCCCGCGCCACCATGGGCCACCAAGCCTCGGGCTGCACCGCAGTGATCCGGTCGAAGTACCAACCGGCCACGTCGAGTTGGCCTCGCTCGAGGCTTTCTTGCCCACGCCAGGCGTACCAGTCGACCAATTGATCGCGTGGCACCTGACCCGCCAGATCATCGTAGGCTGATCCAGCTTGCTCGCGTCCTCCATCGAGACCATTGAGGATGGAGGCGTGGGCGATTCGGGCTCGGATCACCCAGTCGTCGGGACGGAGTTGGGCCAGGCGGTCCAGGTGCCAGCGGGCGGCGTCGGCATCCTCATCGGCCTCCGCGTCCACGGCCACTGCTTGATGCCAGGAGATCAAGAGCGAGGCCACATCGTTGGGTCTCGGGCTTGGCAACAACTTCGGGGCGTCGGCCGGCCCGGTTTGGGGCACCGGCCAGGGGGTCACTGTCGCATTGGCCTGGACGACCCGCAACCGGTCATCCTCTGGAGAAAACGCCAGGGCGATCACCGGTGAGGAGTGCCGACGCACCGGGCCCAGGCGGAGACCTGTGGCGGTGTCCCAGATCCGGACCGATCCGTCGATGCAGGCGGTGGCCAGGGTGGCCCCATCGCCGCTGGAGTGGATCGCCGAGACGGGGGCGGGATGATCGAGGCGATTCTGGAGCAAGGTGCCGTCGGTCGCGTCGTAGAATCGGACCTGATTGGCGTGGGAGACCATCGCGACGCGTTGTCTGAAGGGGTCGATCATCGCAGGGGTCATGCCATTGGATTGGCCCTCGTTAATGTCGCGTTCAAGCTCAACGGATACGGGTGGTCGAGATGACTTCCCGTCGAGATCACGACGAAAGAGGTTCCCTGTGTATACATCGAGGACCAAAATGGTTTGACTGTTTTTGATAAATCGCCAGGAGACCAGCATTCTTTGAACGTAGTTATAGTGATGCTTGGTGATCGGGACGTCTTTCCCGATGGGCTGGCCTGAGGCGATATCCCAGAGACGAACGACGGGGTCTTCACCCCAGTGGCCTTTTGCGTGGGCGACCAGCTTGCTGCCGTCGGGACTGAACTGGAGCTTCGTGATCGGCCCGGGGTGGGACAGAAACTCGCGTCGTCGGCCGGTGGCGATATCGAAGAGTCCGGTCCCGGCGACCATGCCTACAGCCAGCGTGGAGTTATCGGGACTGAACGCCAAGGAATGGATGTATTGGAATGTTTGGAACGGCGGTCCGGCAGGTCGCCCGGTAGCGGCATCGAAGACCTGCACCAACCGCCCCGGCCAGGTCTCCGGATCGGGATAATGTGGGGGCAAAATCGAATGGACCGCGAATCGCTTTCCGTCGGGGCTGTAAGTGGGAGCCACGTGGGCGGCCGAGGTGGGCAGGCCGATTGGCCGACCGTCGACCAGGTCGATCTGCCCGGCACACCCGTCCAGGGTGCCCCGGACGAATCCTTGCTTGGCGATTTCAGTATGCGTTTTCCCGAGCGTCGCAGAACGCCCCTCGGGGTGGATCTCGGCGTGGGAGAACCGGGACCGACTCAGCGACGGAGCGGCCAGTCGAGGCCGGAGCGGACCGGGAAGCTGCCAGACATGAGTGGAGTTCTGGGTTGTGTTGTGTGCGGTCACAAACATTCCCCCGGGACTAAACCGGACGCTCCTTGGGTCGAAATCCGTGTTGACGGCCAAGGTGGGTCCGGCCTCGCGTCGCGAGGCGATGTCGTAGTAGCGGAGGCGTTGGTCGTCGCAGAAGACAGCGAGGGTGCGTCCGTCGGCGGTCAATCGAGCCGCCGCCCGCGCGGGCAAAGGTCGCCAGCTTCCGGGGAGGGCCTGCCCGGTTTGGGGGTCCCAGGCTTCGACCTGACCGTCGTCACGGATGGTGTAGAGCCGCCCGCCCTCGACGTACCAATTCGGTCCGCGGGAGCCGTTCTTGAGGGAGATCCCCGAGACTTCGCGTTGCTCGTCGAGATCGTAGAAGGTTAGGATCCATCGATGAGAAGCCACTTCCGTCGGCATCCAGGCCATCACATTGTGGCCGGACCGATCCCGGAGCGGATAGAAAGGCGTCCCCTCATACCCCAAGGGAAGTCCGTTCTTGGATACAATTCGGTGCGGTCCTATCTGTTTGGGTGGGTCGATTTTCCATGTGTAGATGTTGTGGTTGGGTTCGCTTGCGACGTCGTTTGTCGCAATCATTGTGAGGTGCCGTCCCCCCGGCCAGAAGGTCAGAAGCCATCGCCTGTAAGACTTGAGTTCGGTGCTGGCCGATTCCAAGAGTGTGCCGACGACCTGGTCGGCCTCCACGTCGTAGAGCCATTGGGGCGAGCTAGGTGAACCCTGGGCGAGGGATTCCGAATCCGGTCCGAGCATTAACCAGCGTCCCGCTGGGCCGATGGCGAGAATCTGCCCGGGCGTTTGCAGCTCGATCGGCTCGTCGAGCGGGAGTCCGGTGATCAGGTCGAGTTTATGGAGTCGCCGTCCCTGGTCGTCGACGTAGGCCAAGACGGTGTCGGCCGGCTCGAGGATGCGGGCAATTCTGACATCTTTGAGCACGTGGCGGAGCACGGGAAGTGAGTCCTGCCAGGCGTCGAGGTCGCGTCGGAGCGCCGCCTGGTAAGGCTGGTCGGCCTCGTTGGCTACCAGGGAGAGATCGAGGGCTTGCTCGAGGCCGTCGAGCGCCCGATCGATCAGACCCGCATCGCCGTCGTTGTGGGCTTGCTGGACCTTGGATCGGGCGGCTTGCCGAGTTGTGGCGATCCGCGCATTGCGTTCGCGGTCCTCGGCCTCAATGGCTTCCTGAGCTCGCTTGTCGGCCATCTTGGCGAAGGAGTCCGAGCGCTTGGCCAGGCGGACCGAGATGATCATCCCGGTGGCCAGTGTCGCGATCACCAAGGTCAGCAGGATCGCCACGGCCGGGTTGCGTCGGGCCCACTTCCAGGCCCGCTCGGGACCGGTGGTCCGACGGGCCCGGATTGGCTCGCCTTGCAGAAACCGGCGGAGGTCGTCGGCCAACGCGCTGGCGCTCTCATAGCGGCGCGGGGGATCCTTCTCGATCGCCTTGAGGACGATCGTCTCCAGATCGCGTGGGATCAATGGATCGATTGTGCGGGGACGGGTGGGCTCCTGATCACGGACCAGCGTGATCAGTTGCAGGCGATCGACGGCCCCGAAGGCCGGTCGCAGGCAGAGCAACTCATAAAGGGTCAGTCCCAGGGCGTAGACGTCGGAGCGCCCGTCCCCCTCGTTGCGAAGCCGCTCGGGGGCCATGTAACGCAGCGTGCCCAAAATGTCACCGGTGTCGGTCAGGTCTTCTTCCTCGGTCTTGGCCAAGCCGAAGTCGGTGACCCAGACAATTCCGTCGGCATCGAGCAGGAGGTTGGAGGGCTTGATGTCGCGGTGGACGACTGCCTGGCGATGGGCGTAATCGAGGGCCTCGGCGGCTTGCAGACCGATCCGGGCAACGCTCGTAAAGAAGCGATGCCGGGATCCCGAGGACGTCACCGCGCTGGAGGGCGGATCGTCCCCAGGCAATCGGGCCGACAACTTCGAGGCCGACGCTTCCGACGAACTCGGTCCATCAGATCGGCCGCGGGTGCCCCAAGTCCCGTCCAACAACGATCGGGTCATCAGGACCGTCTCGGTCCGGCTGCCGATCCTTGGCTGGGGTCGAGACGAGGACGGGGCCTCGGCGAGGGTCGGGGGCCGCACCGCGCGCAGCTCGTCGATGACGTGGTCCAACCCCTGACCGGAAATCAACTGCATCGCATAGTAGCTAGTCGGTCCCTCCTGGCCGACGTCGAAGACCGGCACGATGTTGGTGTGATGCAGCCGGGCGGCCGACCGAGCCTCGCGACGGAACCGCTCGGCGGCTCGGGAGTCGTCGACGATCTGGGGAGGCAAGACTTTCAAGGCCACGCGACGTCCCAGAGCCAGTTGCATGGCCTCATAGACGATGCCCATGCCGCCGCGACCGATTTCTCGGAGGATGAGGTAATCGCCGATCCGTTGGGCGGAGCGGACTGGTGTGATCGGACCCTCGTCTTTGCCGTTGGAAGGTTCGGATTTCAGGTCATGCACGGCATCGACGGCCTCGAGGAGCTTGCCGAGGGGCTCGACCAGATCCGGGTAGTGGGCCTGATACTGACGCAGGTCCGGGCACTCGCCTCGTCTTTGTCGTTCCAAAAACTCCTCGAAGATCGGCGCGATCCGAGAGTCGACATCGCTGAGGTCGTCACTCGAGTCGATCATCGTCGGGACTCCGGGCTGGGGACGTGGGCGATGCGCCTGCATCAGCTTGATTGGAAGAAATTCGGAATGGTTTCGAGGGCCCGTCGAAGCCGGTTCAAGGCCCGGATATTGCGCTTGCTGGCGGCCGAGGGATCGATGCCGAGGGTTGCGGCGGCTTCCACGTTGGAGAGGTCCTCGAAGTAGCGGAGGGCCAGGATCTCACGATCCAGCGAGTCCATCCGCTCCAGCGCGGCCTGGACGGCCCGACGCCGCTCGATCCGTTCGAACGCCTGGCTCGGGGAGGTCAGTCGGCCCAGGAGGAGGTCGGCCAACGAGTCGCTGGAGGCGTGCGGGGCGCCGAAGTTGTTCAGCGGGACATCGCGGCCCGCGTCACGCATCCGGGTCCCGAGATGATAACGGTGCAGCATCAAGAGCCGCTGAATCGTCAGGGACCGCAACCAAAGGAAGAAGGGGAAGTCCTGTTGGTCCCCATATTCGCCGATCCGCCGGGAGAAATCGAGGAAGGCTTCCTGGAGGACGTCGGAGGTGTCCAGACGCCCTCGAAGCCGACGGTCCATCCGCAGCGCGACCATCTTGCGGAGCCGCTCGCGATGCGTTGCCCAGAGATCGACGAGAGCTTGTGGGTCGCCGGTCACCCCACGGCGAAGCAGCTCGGTCGCGTCGCGGGATGGATCGACATGGTCGGTACTCATCGCGAATTGCCCGGGGTGTGCATCCAAGCATGAAATCCTTTCGATGGGATTCTTCGTGATCCTAGCATCGCACGTCCGTAACAACCAGTTCGTTCGAAGTCTCCCACAGGGGTGGACAGGAAGCTCTGGCGGAGCGGATTCCGCGCCCAATCGATCTCGAAACACGACCGTACGAAACGGCAACGGGTCGGTTTTTCGTTTTTCTTTCGGGATCCCTGTCCTCGAACTGAGGCGTTTCGCAGGAATCCAGAGTGTCGGCACTGAGGTACTCCGAGTCGACACTCGGCCCTCAACGGGTCGTTGATCCCCGTGCCGCCTCGTGGAAGCGTGGTTGTCCGAACCCGCCTGAAGCGGGACGGGATACGTTGCGCATCGAGCTTTCGGTGGGCACCATTTTGCCCCACTCCTGCGCCTCTGAGTGGTTGGCTCGCTCAACTTCGCAGGACATACGATCGTCGTTGCGACGGGTGACGCCTCGGCGACTGAAATGTCCGCGACCCTTGAAGCGAGTCGTTCCGACAGACCAATTCCCAACCGCAGCCGCTCCGCATCCCTTCAACAACCCCGCCCTGCGTGTCCTCCGTCGCTATTAGGAACTCAGGAAGTGCAGGCGTACTGCGTCGGGGGACAAGTCGGCCCGCCTAACCGCGATCGATCGAGTCGGATACACATCGGAAATTTTCTGATTTTTCAAGCTTTCATTCATGAAGTGTCCTCATAAAAATCGGAACTCAGATTGTGCCGATGATCGCTCGACACAGAAGCTGATCGGCCTTGGTCGGAAACTGGCGGAAAGAACGAATGGATTTCGTGAGTCGAATCGTCCTCGGATCTCGCACAGATAGGCTGAACGAGGCTCAGAGCGTCGATGATAGGTCTTCACGTCGATCCACACGGCATTGTGAACAGGTCACCGGGATTTCCGAACCGCTGAGTTATACCCACCCTTCCCTGCAACCCCGAACGTGGCATTGCTTACCCATGACGAACCGATCCGCAGATCTGTCTCAAAATGTCCGCCGAAGCGCGGTTCAAGTCCGAGAGAACGTCGTCACTCTCATCATGGAGTGTCCGTCGATCTCCCCGGCCGAACGTCAGGTCATTGGGGCGATCCTTCGACGGCCCGAACTGGCCGACGACCTGCTTGGGATGGTCTCCCGAGGCCTCGAACGTCCGAACCGAGTAGACCGTTTCGAGAACGGAGTGTCCCAGCTTCAGCCGAGGGTTTGAGTGAGAAGATCGTCGCGAGAACGAAGTTATGAAAGTCAACGGTCGGACTTTGAATGCCCGACAATCCCATCACCGCGACTCGAGGAGAAGAGGGGTGGGCTTAATCCGACCCGCGCAACGGGACGCGGGGCGGATTCGACATAAGCATGAGAACCTAAAGTCAAGTGGCGATCGAGAGACGATAACTGCTGACCGCACCGTTATATGGGAGAACCTTGACGTAATAGGTGCCACCTTGGTTCAGCGAGAGGGTCAGGTTTTCCGATCGGGTCCCCCCACGCGTCCCGCGACTGATGATGTTTCCGTTGGAATCGAGAACATGAATATCGAGGTCCGCGATCAGGTTGCTGAGGTGAATCGTTGTGTTGATTTTTCCGGTCAACGAAAAGCCGTTGATCTGGGGGATGAACTTGAAGTAGTCGACCTTGTCCGAACCACCCACTCGTCCGTTCTTGATCTTGGTCTGGTCTCGGACGGTGCCGAAGCTGCTGGCTCGGGTGAGGGTGTCGTTATGCGAGCCGGTGGCGACGGTCAACTCATAGCTGCTCTGCACGCTGCCGTAGGGAGCCACTCGGACAAAGTAAGTCTGTCCTTGGTTCAGGTCGACCTCGAGGTTCTCAGCACTGGTGCCGCCGCGTGTCGACTGGGCCACGATCCGGCCGCTGGAGTCGAGGACTCGGATGTCCAAGTCGGCGCTGAGCTTGGCCAACTGGATCGAGGTCCGGACCTTGCCGGTCAGCGAAAATCCGTTGATCTGAGGGACGAACTTGAAGTAATCGACCGGGTCCGAGCCTCCCACGCGTCCGTTCCGAACCACGGTCTTCTCTCGGATCGTGCCGAGATTGGTCGCGCCCGACATAAAGTCATTGTTTGCAGTCGACATGGATGAGGATTGCTGCATGTCCCCGGGCGATGCGGGCGCGATCTCGGGGGGTGTTCCGATTGTCGAGGCCGAGGAGGCGGCCTCCATCCAGAAGGGGTGACACCCACCGTAGAACGCCTCGACGCCTGGTCCGGCGGTCATCAGTTGCCGTTCTTCCATGCGATCGAATTGGAGGGCCAGCGCTTTTCGCTTGCGATCCCGATTGCGTTTCCGAGTGATCCGACTCATCGTTGAGGTCCCTGTCGGCGTGGAATCCCTCGACCCGTGCATACGACGGGTTCGAGTGGAGATCGTGTTTCGCCGGGTTGGGAGCCAGATGTCTCGAAACCATTCGAAACGACACGTCCGACTCTGCTCTCACCCCGACGACCTGTTCACCCGCGGAATGACCGCGAGGCCGACAAGGAAAACGGAGAAAACCGACCCATCGATGTCTGCTCATCAGGGCATGTCTTGCCAGCGTTCGAGTGGGGCGATCGTCGGGGCATCTGCGTCATCGACGACGAAGAAGACGGTGACCCGAGGGTCGCTTTGCCCTTCGAGCACGATCGTGAGTTTACGGACCCCCTGGTTGGCGTCCTGGCCCGGGACTCTGGGAGAGTTGGGCAGCGGTTGGGCTGACCGAACCTCGAAGCGGGCCTCCGACGGCTCCACCAGTATGACCTGGAGGGTCTCGCCCGCCTCCGAGAGCATTGCGCGGCGGGCGTCCTCGGTCAGGGAGATCGTCGCTCGCGTATGCATGTTCCAGTGTAGCGTGATGTCGTTGGCGTCGACTTCATCCTGGATCAATACATTTTTACCATCGAAGAGCTTGACGCCTCGGCGAACCGATCGGGTCCGGTCGCCGTAGGCTTGGCTCATGTCGACGATCGCCCACAAGGGGTCGCCGTCATCGCCGTTGAGGTCGCTCGCCACGATCGTCGCGACCGCGTTCGGGTCCTGGTCCTGACCCGAGTCCGGGTCGATCAGCAAGGTGTTGTGGCTTTCGGCGCGGTTTCGGTAGAACCGCCAGCGCCCTTTGCCTCGGTTGAAGTATCCCGGCAGGTTGTAATCGTCCCGGCCTAGATCGATCGCCCAGCGGACCCCCCGCGCCTCGAGCACGAAGGTGCCGATGTCGCATTGGGCGTGGTTGTCGAGCGGCCGGCCGCCCTTAAACGCCACGAAGGTCGTTTGCGGATCGGTCCAGGACCCACGGATCGCCACGACGTGCGGGCCGACCCACGAATTGCCCAACGGTCGTGGCGACAGCGTGTCATTTCCACTTGGGGTGGGTCGGAACCAGATCAGGTCGAGGGCACGCGGGAATCGCTCGGCGGCTTTGCGAGCCACGGCGAAGTAGTCGGGGCGCTCGAACCGCGCACCCAGCCACCAGAGGACCGAGAGCCTCGAGACGGGTGCCTCCTTGCCGTCGCCGAAGTTGAAGTTCGCGCCGGTCGGGCCGGTGACCTGGATCGGGAAGTCGCCGGTTACGTCGAACCCTGGATGCTCGGCCAGGCCGAAGTCGGTCCCCAGCCCGGTCTCGAGCGCCGCTAGCATTAGGCCGTTGTAGAACGTCCCGTAAGACCAGTAGCCGGGCGACTCCTTGTAGCCGCCGTCGGGGGCGTATTCGCGCATCGCTCGGGGCAACGAGGCGACCGCATAGGAGAGGATTGCCCCGGCCGTCTCGGGTCGTTCGTCGGCAGCGGCCAGCGCGGCGATAGTCAGTCCGCCGTTGCAGACCTGATTCCAGTTGTGCTCGGCGCGATGCCAACGCATGGATCGGGTTTCCTCGCGATAGACCCTTAGTGCGGGGGCGAACGCGAACCGGTCCAGCGCCTCCACGATCCGCGTCCGTTGCGAAGGCGACCAGTCGTCGTGGAGCCAGTCCAGGGCGATCCCCACGGCGTGGGCCATCTCGGCGGTGTCCAGGAAGTGCGAGGGGTTCCAGTCGGGGAACGCGGTGATCGCCGCCAACTCGCGATCGAGCCGTTCCAGGAAGCGGCGATCGCCCGAGATCCGATAGGTCAACGCCAACGGGTAGACCCTCGCGACCGCCTCGCGACTGACCCGGAGCAGCCGCTTGCCGTCGGGGATCTCATAGGCCACCGGGTCCCGGTCCAGCAAGGCCTCGGCCCGCTGTTCGATGGCCCGATACCAATCGGTGATCGGCTGCTCGCCGGCCTCGATCCGCATCTTCAGCCGCTCGAACGTCGAATCCTCGGCCAGCACCCGAGGATGTCCTGTCCGCAACGTCGACCATACCTCGACCGGACCCGGCAAGGACGCTTCTGTCGGCGGTCCCACCAGGCTCGACATCGCGACGATGAGAGGAAAACCAAGTGAAAGCATCGTGTCAAAACCTGTTGAAGGTGAGTTAAGTCAAACTTGTCTCGGGTCGTCCCGGATCCGGACATAGGTCGGTGGGGACTCGGCCGGGATTGGAATTGATCCGGGGTTGGGGTGTTACGATGGCATGGGCTTGGTTGGCAGGTCTCGAGCATAGCGGGGGGGCGCTGTGGGGGGAGCTTTCTCAACAAAGACCAGCCTAATCGGTGGGGGGGCCGCAATCCATAGGGCTGCTCTGGATGGGGCGTCCCACGCCGGCTAGATGCCGCTTATATGCTGGATCGGGACCGGTCTCAACGTCGAAATTCCACACCATGTAACCACGGGAGGTCGTTGATCGGTTTCCTTTGAGACGAGCGTCCCCCGATCTCACCGAACGGCTTTGGGGCCTTTCGTTGCTCGGAAGACTCGAGGAGCAACCCGAGTGAGACCGAGCGGGCATCGCTCGGATCTCAAGGGTCTGTCCCATCCGATTAGTCGAGATGGGCGTGCTGACCTTCGTCGCTCCGCTCGATCCGCGATCGGTCATCCCGGTTGGAAGGGATCGCAAGGCCCTTATCGGTAGTCCAGCATGGATGGGCACATGGCAGCGACGAGGGTGGGGTTCGGCTTAGGAATGCGGATTGCACCATGTTTGAGGTGATCGCGGCCCTCGAACTCGGTCTCAGGCCGGGTTTCGCTTGCAGCGCGGGGCCCGATGAGAATGATCGTCACGACGGCTTACGACAGGATTCGAAAGGAAAGTCATCCATGGCTATAACCGCACCAACGGGGGAATCGACCGCGAAACTGATCGAGATGGTTCGTCAACTAGGGGTGGCCATGCTGACCACTAGCGAGCCGGACGGCACGATGCGTAGTCGCCCGATGCATGTGCACATTGACCAGGACGATTCGGGGCGGTTCGACGGCATGCTCTGGTTCTTCACTGAGGAACGCTCGGGCAAGATCTTCGAGATCGCTCAGGATCGGCATGTCAACCTGAGCTTGTCCTGCCCGCGTTCGCAGTCGTACGTCTCGCTGTCGGGTCGCGCCCGCATGGTCGATGACCGCGACCGTGCCGAGCGCCTCTGGAGCCCGGCGTACAAGGCATGGTTCCCCAGCGGGCTCGACGATCCTAATTTGACGCTGATCCGCGTCGATTTGGACAAGGGTGAATATTGGGACGCTGCGCCCTCGACGGTCGTCCACGCGGTCGGCTACCTCAAGGCCACTCTCACCGGCGAGGCCTATGAGCCGCCCGGTGACCACCGCAAGGTCGATTTCTAAGCATTGGGTCAGGCGATCCGACCGAGACATTGTTCCCGGCCCCCTGGAATTCGGGGTCGGGGCGACCCCAGGGAGATGGAGGACTTCTCGCAGATGGACGTGAATGTGGACGACACAGCCGACCTCCGTGCACAGATCGCCCGGCTCCTCGACGACGGCGACGAGCTGGACACCGAGGGGAAGCCCATTGCCTCGGCCTATCTGGACTTCCGGATCGAGGGCGCTGAGGCGAGACAGATCGAGCGGCCCCACTTCGAGGAAGGCCTGCAACGGATGATCGATCGACCGTTGAAGGCGCTCGGGGCTGCTGGCCGCTCGACCGGCGATCCGGAGGCCGATTGCGAGCAGATCCGCCGGGCGGCCCAGGAGCATCGCCACGACGACCTGACCGGCCTGGCCGTCTTCTCGGCGGCGGACCGCGGCCTTCTTCGGGTCCTGGCCCTGGACTTCCCGGTGGAGGCGCAACTGGTCGTCGGCGAAGCGCCCTGGCTCCTGCCGCTCTGGGAGCCGAGGGTCAGTTACCCCGAGCTGCTGCTGGCGGTGGTGACCACGCCGGAGGTCTGGATCGGCCGGACCCACGCCGGCGTCGTCACCGCGCTGGAGACGTGTCGACGCCAACGCGATCCGCAGGACGACGACTTCACCAGCGACAAGGCAACCATGACGACCAAGAATCGGGCCTCCGGCGACAAGCACGAGAAGCTCCGCGTGGCCGAAGACGACGCGCTGCTCCGAGGCGCCGCCGAGCGGCTCGGCCAGGCTTGGCAACCGGGCCACACCCGCGGCGCGGTCCTCTTCGGCACCCCCGAGCTGACCGCCGCGCTGCGGCGATCGTTGCCCCGGAGGATCACCGGGCCGATCACCGAGGTCGCCGGCGACGGCATCCCCGAGCGGGCCGAGGACCTCCTCCCGCGGCTCGAGCCGGTCCTGGTCGACTGGCGTCGACTCGAGGAGCGCCGCGCTCTGGACGACCTGGAGGGGCGACTCCGGGAGGATTACCGCGTCGTCACTGGAGCCGATGTCGTCTTGCAGGCCGCTCAGATCGGCCGCGTCGTCCATCTGATCGTCGGTCGGGATCGGATCGGTTGGTCCGAGCCCGACTCGCCCCTGGCCTGCGGTGAGCCCCGGCCGGCCTACCTTAAGCTCCAGCAGATCCTGAAGATCGTTCGTCGCCAGGGCGCGTCGATCACCATACTCGAGGCCCGCGACGACAAGGACCTATCCGATCCCCTCGAGGGTCGCGGGGGCGTCGCCGCCCTGCTCCGCGACGACGGTTGATCCGATCCTGACCTCGTCGTCCGAATTTACTCCATGTGCGATACGCCAAAATACGGTGGTTGGGCGTCGTCGAGGAGGTTCTCGGACCTTCAAGGTCTCGATGCGTCGCCTGACCCGGCCTCGGCGACGGTGCCGAGCGGGTCGAGGGCTTGGCTAAGCTGGCGGGCGTGTTCGTGGAGCCGGGCACCGTCGTAGGTCTGCCAGTCGGCCTTGAAGAGCTGGCTGGCGGCGTACCCCTCGTCGAAGTAGCCGATGCCTCGGGACTCGACCTCCCAGAGCCGGAGCGTTTCCAAGGCGCGTGGCAGCGAGAGGGCCGACTGATAGATTGCAGCGCGTTCGGCGAGTCGAAGCCGGTTGACGACCAACTGGCCGACCCAGTCGTGACCTTGTACGGGCGCGGCGAAGACGTCCGAGGCGATCATGAGCAGGAACCGGGCCAGGTCGGGACGACCCCGTGCGCGGATCGTCTCCAGATAGTCGGTGATCAACTCGTCCTGCGCTTGGCCGAGCCGTCGGATCTGGTCGGTGTCGGTCAGGCGACCCTTGCCCCGCTCGACTTCGACCCAGCGTCGGGCTAGGTCGCGCTGAAGGACCTCGAGGATCCAGGTGCCCGGCTCGGTCAGCCAGACCTTGAGCTGGACCGGCGTCTCCAAGAGGTCGGTGACCCGTAGGGCGTCCTGCGGGAAGCTGAGCCGGCAGAGGCCGTGTCGTCGAATGACCGGCATCCGTCGCAGCGCGATCATCGCCTCGGTGCCGTGGAAGACGCGATAGGTCCAGTACAGGACTAGGCGGTCGCCCATCGTCAACGACGACTCGGGCGGGTCCCAGTCGTCGGGCCGTCGCTTGTCCAGAGGCTCGGCGGTCAGGCGGATCAGCCATTCCAAGGTGTGTTCGGAGAAGTGAAGGGCCAAGTCCTGAGGGCGGGTCCGTTCCCAGAGCCGCCCCTCGACGGCGCGTTCGCTGCGCATATGGCGGGTTCGGATCCAACCGTCATGTATGGCCATCCACCAGACCAGACCTTTGCCCAGGGTCCGCTGGATCACTTCAACGGCCGGCGCGGTCAGGCATTGGGGACGGTCCTGCCGCTTCATCAGTAGGCCGAGCACCTCCAGGGCGGGGGCGCGGCCGAGGATCACATGGAGGATCCGGAGCAGGTCGGACTCGAAGGAGCGGACGAGATACATAACGCGTGCCTTCGGCTCAGCGCGGGGGCGTGGGCGGTTGGTGACGGGTCGGGGCCCGGTCCGCGCGCCGAGGCCGTTTCCAGAGCCCCAACGCCGATCGCGACGGGAACCCGTTGACCGAGACGCTGCCGTCGACGAGCCGGATCTCCAGGGTGTTTGGTTCAGACCATCGTGGATCGTCGGCCTGGGCGCGCCGGCCGAGGAAATGGACTCGTTGGTTGGTCGAGCCGACCCAGCGCCGACCGCCTGGGGGCTCGGGGTGCTCGCGGAGATAGCGGCCATCGATCAGGATGTCGGTCTGATCCAGAAGGGCATGGATATCTGGGTCGGTCTCGGCCATCGCCCGGAGCTGCTCTAGGGTGTGGCCGCTGAAGACCATCACCGAGAGGTCGAGGTCGTCGGCGATCTTGGCGAGGCCTGATGCGGCCGAGGGGTGCGCAAACGGCTCGCCTCCGAGCAGCGTGATCCCCTCGATCGTGCGGTCGGTTCGCGCCTGTGCGATTCGGTCTCTGACCGCCTCCAACGTCCAGGTCGCTCCGCCTCGGAACGGGAGCATCTCCGGGTTGCAGCAACCCGGACAGCGTAGCGGGCAGCCCTGGAACCAGAGCGCGAACCGGCGGCCCGGCCCCTCAGCTTCGGTGCAATCGACGATCTGGGCGACCTGGAGTTCCAAATGCTTCTCCCCTTGCCTTTCCCTCACTTCGGCCCGCGTCAGAGTCCGGACGTCGGGGGATCGGGATTCGAGGGCGGTTGATGCCCGTCGAACAGGCTCCATTGTAACGTCGGCCCACCAATCTCGCGTTACCCCAAGGGGTCCCTGCGATCCGGCGGCTCGACGGGATCGGGCTTACCGGGGCGGTTTCGGGGATTCCGACGTTCCTTGGCACGATCCTCGCACGATGGAAGAAATGTGGGTCCTGATCGGATTGGGCCCGAAAGCAACGTGAACGCACCTGAATGGAGAGACCCCAATGAGCTGGATGCTTCGTCTCCAACCCCTACTGGTTCTTGGCTTCATCCTCCCCCTCGGCCTGATGACAGTGAGTGACGCCGAAGCCCAGGGGTTCGGATCGCGTGAGGCCCGCGAGGCGTATCGCGAGTACCTGGAAGATCTCCGTGACGCCGATGACTTCGAGGATCTCCGCGAGGCTCGCGAAGAGTATTTCGAAGAGCTTCGCGAAGCGCGTGAGGAGTTCTTCGAGGATGCGCGGCGGTTCCGACGCCGTCGCGGCTTCGTCCCCGCCCCTGCCCCGTACCTGGACCCCTTCGTCGACCCGAGGTTCGCGCCGATCCCTCGTCGATTTCGAGGAGGCTATGTGGTCCCGCCCCGCGTCATCATCCCTCGGAGATACGGCCACTATGTGTATCCCCGCGTCTACCGACGACCGGGCTTCTCGTTCCGAGTGCCCGGCTTCGGACTGTGGATCGGCCCCTGATCGTGACGCGAAGAGGTCGGCAATAACCTTTCGATAACCGCATTCTGACACGGACTCGATCTTCGAGAGTCACTGATGAGCCCCAGATTTCTGGCCTCGCGCCCGGAGTCTGGGGTTCATCGAGTTGCTGGCGTCAGGTTCGGAGGTGAAGGGGGATCGATGTCGACTCGTTGAGGTTCGTTAGAGGATCGCCTAAGGTCGAGCGATCGGGCGGATCGCCCGATTTTCCTTGGAACCTTGGGAGGACTCCTCGATGGACCCGATCCGTTGGCGACCCTGGACGATTATCCTGAGCGTGGGCTTGGGCCTGTTGGCGATCTGGATGTTGGGTGCGGCAAGTCAGCAAGAGGCGCGGTTGCCCGGCGCGGAGGTGGTGGTCGAGGCGATCGACTACGCGAGCCTGCAGGATGCCCTGGACGCGTTGGGCGCGGAGGGTGGTGTCGTCCGGATCCCTCCGGGTCGGTTCGAGATCGACCGTCCGTTGATGTTGACCACCGGTGAGACCTTGCTGGTCGGCTCGGGGCCGGCCACACGGATCATCAACCGGAACCGGGATGGTCAGCCGGCCTTGATCATCCAGTCGCCCGAGATCGATGAGAATGCCAACGCGCGGATCTGGCGGGTGCAGATCAGCGACATCCACATCGAGGGCAATTCCGACTCGGGCGCCGGCATCGTGGCCCGTGGTGTCAATGAAATCTATCTGGAGGGGGTCTCGGTAACCGCCTGTGGGGGCGACGGGATCCGGCTCGACAACTGCTACGAGGATCCTCGGATCAATGACTGTCTGCTAACCTACAACGCCGGAGCGGGCCTGAACCTGATTGGATGCCACGACATCGTGGTCGTCGGCAACCACTTCGAGGAGAACCAAGATGCCCTCCGGTGCGTCGATGGATTCAACCTCTGCGTGACCGGCAACAATCTCGACGATCACCTTCGTGATGGGGTCGTGATCGAGAACACTTATGGATCGGTCGTCTCGGGCAACATGATCGAGGAGTGCGCTGGCCGGGCGATCGTCTTGGACCGCGACTGCTACGGAATCACGCTCAGCGCCAACGTGATCGCGCACGAGACTGGCGGTGGGATCGACCTGATCGATGCCCACGGCTGCGCGGTGACGGGCAACACGTTCCCGATCGTCCAGCACGATGCGTTGCGGATCGGACCAGACAGTGGTCGGATCACCGTCAGCGGGAACGCCTTCGCCGACAGCACGGTCGGACCCGATCAGGTCGCGCGTGCCGAAGGTGATCGCCTGGCGACCGGGATCCATCTCGAATCGACGTCCGAACTCGTGATCGCCGGCAATCTGTTCGCCGGACTCCGTCCCGGTGGGTTGGTCCTGGAGGGCGAAGAGCCGACCCGTTACGTCGTCATCGACGGCAACTTGTTCGTCGACACGGCCACGGATCACCGAAACCTCAAGGACTCCCACGCAAACGGTAACCTGGGCGTGATGCTTATCAAGAGCGAAACCGATGCTGATTGATCGATGAGCCAGATCGCTACGTTGTTCATGTGCCTTAGCCTATAAGATACATGGCGGTCGGTCCCATTCCTTGGGGGATCCGCGAGGACGCATTCGTCTCGATCCGGTTGTAAGTCCATGCACCTTGAGGATCCCGTCTCTTTCGGCCTGTGCCCCGGTAGCTCTAGTTGAACCAAACCTTATGCGTTTTCGAGTTCAGGAACAGCAGCCCGATTCACTGTGCCCCCGTTCGCTGACCAGAGCCGAAGGGGGAATGACCATTCGTTCGAATAGAAATGAGATCTGAGCTCGTTGCGACACTTTAGGAAGAATGTGTATTAAACAGGTAATTTTTCAGTTATGGTGAAGTTTGTGTACGACAGTGATTCTAGGACGCTCTGTTTGAAGAACTTGTCGCCTCCGAATAGGCCTCGGCAGCAACCGAGGAGGGTTCCTAATCCGGAACCTTCGAGCGGCTCCTCGATGCGGTCGAGTAGCATACGGATTCAATCGGAAGAGCCGACCGTTTTGGTCTCGATGTATGGGAGAGAAATGGTGAGATCGCACCACAGATAAAAATTATAGTATCTAATATAAACCTATTCGTTGAAAGTTTTGAAGAAAAAGTTCTTTGTGATCGCTAGAATGTCGATTGTGTTCATTTTGAGCCTCCAGTCCAGGGTCTTGGTTTTGGACTCAGTCACGCCTCGTAAGTAGTGGAACGAGGCGATTCCGAGTGGTGATCGAGCCCGTCGAGTGGCCCTCGTAAGCCGAACAACGGACGGGCTTGCCTGTGGATAGATCAGCTCTCAGGTTCCGGGACGAGTTGGAGGGTGGCGACGGGTTTGCCGGGTAAGAAGGGGCTCGCTTTGCCGTACGCCCAGTCCTCGAAACCGGCGCTGTAGTAATCGGAGAAGGGATGCTCGCTCTGGCCCCCGGGGATGTGCATGTAACCCTTGTCTTCGTGCCCCGGGGCAACGGCGAACCGCTCGGAGGCTCCGAAGCCGCTGCCGTAGATTCGGGGCATGTGTGACGTCGCGCCGTTGCAGGGGATTGCGGGCATGTCCAACGGCGCCCCGATCACCGCGAAGGCCTTGGAGAGCGGTGGGACGGCCAAGCTCAACGGGTGTTGGAGCACGAAGTTGTTCCGTTCGCCCCAGTTGTAGTTGTCGATCGTCGTCCCTCGGGACGCGATGTCGGCCCGGATCGCCTCGACCTGTGCCGTCAGGAGGTCGTTCCAGGAGTCATATCCGGGTGCTAGCAGATGTTCGGGCCGCTCGGTGACCAGGGTCCAGGCCGGGCCTTCAAGCGGGAGGTGGGCGTAGGTGAGGCTGGGGTCACGTTCGAGAGCGGCCCGGACCAGCGGTTCGACGGCAGCGCGGATAGTTCGGTTGCGGAACTCCCAGACGATCCGGAAGCCGACCGCATCGGGCGTCGCGCGGCCGGACCAACCTGACTCGACGGCTTCCAAGAGCGCTTCGTATTGCGGGTCCTCAGTCGCGTTGCCCTCCCGCGTTGAGATGAGTAGGTCGCGCCATCGCTCCCAGAACACAGCGTGGTCGTCGAGCTGGATCGCGAGCATATCCGCTTCATCGAAGACATCCTGAGCTTCGAGACGTTTGTGGATCATGCCGCCTCGGCAACCTGGGTCGTAGCGGCCGATTCCGAGCTTATCGAGGTCGTCGCGGTCGACGAGTCGCTGGTTGGCGGTCCAGAGGAACCCCTCGGGCGGGTCGACGATCCGGGGATACTCCTCGGGCTCGAGAAATCCCTCCCAGGTGCCGGCGTGCTCGGCGGTCGCCGGGAATCGGCCGTCGGCGGTCCGGCCGACCCGCCTGGGGATCCGGCCCATGATCGTCCAGCCGATCTGTCCATCGCGATCGCCGACCAAGACGTTTAGCGGGGGCGTCCCGCAAAGCGGGGCGAGGTCGAGCGCCTCGTCGACGTCGAGAACCTCCACCATCCGCGCGAGGTCCAAGTTGTGCGCTCCGGGGTCGTGAGCGAGCCATCGGAGGGCCCGCGGACGCCCCGAACCGTCTCGGTCATAGATCGGTCCGAACCGGGTGATCTCGATGTCGATCCGGATCTCGGACCCGTCGCGGACTTCAATGACCTCCTCGGCGATCTCGACGATGGGATCGCTCGCGTCGTCGTCGAGGACGACGAGGTCGGCCCAGTCGCCTCCCGAGTTGGTCAGGGCCCAGGCGATGTGTCCGTTGCTGCCGGCGATCATCGCCGGCCCACCCGGGATGGTCAGGCCGGCGGCGAGCAGCCGATCGTCGGGGCCTTCACCGCGCGGGTCGGGCCAGTCCAAGGCCACGCGGTACCAGATGCAGGGGACTGACAAGCCCAGATGCATGTCGTTGGCCACCAAGGCGGCTCCGTGCTCGGTGTGCGCTCCCGAGACGACCCAACTGTTGCTGCCCCGCACCAGCTCGTCGGGCTCGTTGGGTCCGAGCCAACCGGTCCGGCCTTCGGGCTCGTCGGACGGTTCAGCGACGGTTTGTCGCATCACGTCAGCGCGGAGGTCGATCACGTCAGGGCCGGGGATCGGGTTCTCCGGGATCGGGTCGCCGATCAGTGGGTCGTCCCAGGCGAGCGTACCGCGCGGAGTGAGGAAGGCGACCAACTCCGTCGGGAGGGCCTCGGCAACAGCACCGAAGAGCGCTTCGTAGCCGGCGTAGTCGTTGAGGTCCAGGTGCATCGCCGCGCCGACGAGAAGGCAGTCCTCGAGCGTCCACGGCTCCGGCTCACCACCCAGGACTTGGTAGGCGAACGGTTTGGTTTCGATCGAGGCCAGGCCGGCGTTGACGCCCGCCACATACGCCTCGAGATACCGACGGTCCTCCGCGTCGTAATCGGCGATGGCCCGTCGCGCCACGTCGCGGAACCGGTGGAGCCGAATCGTCCTGTCGCGATCGATGACCGATGGGATCGGCCCGAGCAGGGCGGCCAGTTCCCCAGCAGCGCCTCGACGGATCAGGTCCATCTGAAAATAACGGTCTTGGGCGTGGACGAAGCCGAGCCCGAAGGCCAAGTCGTTGCGGTCCTGGGCGACGATTGTCGGGATCCCCAACGCATCGCGTGTGATCGTGATCGACGCACGGACCGACCCCGGATCGACCGCGATCACCCCGTCGATCGGGGGGAGACCGCCGACCAGTCGCGCTCGGAGTTGCCAGACGACGACCGCGATCGCGATCACCACGAACATCAAGGCGAGGCCCAAGAACCGAAGGATCGGCCGACGCTTCTTGGATGGGCGCGTGTCGTTCGTCGAGACCGACGGTTCCGAGGGGTTGGTCGTTGTGCTCGCTTCGGACTCGGAGCCATGGGCCGGTTCGTGGGGGCTGCTGGACATGGGAGCGTCGGTTCCGTGCGGATGTTCAAGGTGGGCGAGACGACCGATGATCGATCCTGAAGGGTCACTCCGGTCGCTCGTCGACGGCACCATTTTGCCAGAACGTCCCGATGGTTCCAGCCGGGACGATCCATGCGTCCCTCCAGAACCCCGATCAGCCCCAACACTTCAGGAGGAACCCATCAAGGTTACGATATCGATGCATTGCGGCATGCATGGACCTTCTAGGCTCTTTTGGATGTTTGTCCCCTTGATGTTGTCCCGCCGACCAGGTGTCCGATTGGGTCATTAGGGACCGAAGGGTCGTGTGGGGTGGCCGGATTGTCATCGAAGGCCGCACGGTTCGGTGCGTGGGCGATCGATCAAGGCGCCTCGAGACATGCGCGATCGGCAAAACCGTGCTCAAGATCCTGGGTCGAGCAGTGCATCCGGCCGGAAAGACGGCTGCACGGACCGGATCGAAGCTGATGCTGCGGAAGGACTGGTCGCTCGGGGATCGGTTGGCCGAGGACGATTGGGTGGATCGGACCGGTCATCGGAGAGATTGGGCCGGCGGGCCGCCGATCCTGATCGGGACTCGACGCAGCTACGAATTGCGAGGCCATAGTCCACGATCTTATAGAGGCGACCGGGCTCCACGGGCATCGGTCGGTCGGGATCATCGCGGGGATTCGAGCGAACACGGCCGATCAGGTACAGGGGACGCCCGATCGGCCGTTAGGGGAGAGTGGGATTGTCCGGACGATCCGAGAGGGGTTCAAACAGGAAAGACTGGACTCAGCGGGTCCGGCGTCGGAGGGCGACCAGGCCGCCGAGACCACCCAGGGCGATCAGGGCGAGGCTGGAGGGCTCAGGGATGATCTGGCCTCGGATCTCACCGCCGGGGAATTCCTCGGTGTGGATGTTGAAGTAGAGGCCTTGGGTGAACAGGTTGCCCAACTGTTCGGTCAGGGTGGTGTTGTTGCCTTCGTCGATGTCCCAGGCGCTGACGATCGTGCCGGCGACCGGGTCGATCTCCAGGTCACCGTTGAGGTCGCTGTTGGGGCCGACGAAGCCGAAGACGACCGGGCCGTTCTCACCGAAATCACCGAGGTGAATGTGCGCGACGGTCAGGTCGTCGCCCGTGTCGGCCGTCTGATTGCCGTCCAGGTCGATGCCGGTCATCTCGATGGAGATCTCGAGCCGGTCCTGGGCGTCGTTGAGCATGAGGGTGGCGGTTCCAAAGGCATCGGTGTCCGCCGGGGGCACTTCCTGATCGCCGGTCAGCGTGGCGGTGAAGACGGTGATGGCCGAGGCGGGGACGACCGCGATGAGGGCGATCAGCGCAGAGAGAGCCAGGGTGCGAAGCATGGTGCGGTTCCTGTGGGGGGCATGGGAGAACAAATGGGTGGTATGCGACCGTTCGCTTGCGCTCACGATCGCTCTCAGTATAGTCCGGAAGTTCACCCACGGTTTTCCCTTTTTTGAAGCGAATCCGCACGGTTTCGGTCCGGCCTAGGGTTGATTCCCCTCCTCCAGGTCGCTCAAGAGGTTCTCGGGAAAGAGTACGATGGTGTCGGACCTTGAGGCACGTCACCTGGCGAAACGAGGGATCAGGTGGAGACGTAAGAATATAGGATAAATAGTCTCTAGATTATATTAATGTCGCTGCCACCAGCGTCTTGGTAATCAAGACGCTGGTGGCAGTCGTTATTGAAAGCAAGATAAAATAAATCTTGGGCCCTGTTCAAGCAATCAATTCGGAGATCACTTGGCCTCCGAACTGGGAGAGTTGTTTGAAGCGCCCGGCATGGAAATAAGTTAGGCGGTTGTCGTCGAGGCCGAGCAGGTGCAGGAGGGTGACGTGGAGGTCGCGGATCGGGTGGATGCATTCGACGGCCTGGGCACCGATCTCATCGGTGGCGCCGACGGTCTGACCGGCCTT
The DNA here is from genome assembly GCA_964609385.1 of uncultured Planctomycetia bacterium. GTDB lineage: Bacteria > Planctomycetota > Planctomycetia > Isosphaerales > Isosphaeraceae > CAZSSM01. Next base: position 30,177 of record CAZSSM010000025.1, on the reverse strand, counting down.
GGTCCCGCCGCCGGCCATCCAGACGGTCATCGCTTCGGCGTTGTGGTCGCGACCGTAGGCGGTCCCGCCCCGGATCCCGTTGTCGGGGCTCCGGCCGAACTCGCCGCACCAGACGACCAGCGTCTCGTCGAGCAGGCCTCGACGCCTCAAGTCGGTGATCAGGGCGGCGATCGGCTTGTCGACCCCACGGATCAAGGCCTTGTGCGCCCGTGCGATGTAGTCGTGCGAGTCCCAAGTGCCGTTGTAGAGCTGGACAAACCGGACCCCACGCTCGATGAGCCGACGGGCCAGTAAGCACTTGCGTCCGAAGGCATCGGTCGCCTCCTCACCGATCCCGTAGAGCTGGCGCGTCGCCTCGTCCTCGCCGTCGATGTCGAGCAGCTCAGGCACCTGCACCTGCATCCGGAAGGCCAATTCATAGCTGGCGATCCGCGCCGACAACTCGTCGCGGATCGGGGCCGGTGCCGACTCGCGGTGTGCCTGATTGAGTTGGGCCAACAGGTCGAGATTGGCGCGTTGACGGTTGCGGTCGACCCCGACGGGCGGCTCCAGGTCGAGGATCGGCGAGCCCTGCGAGCGCAGTGGGGTCCCCTGGAAGTGGGCCGGCAGGAAGCCATTGGACCAGTTGGCCGCCCCGCCTTGAGGGTAGGACAGCTCGGGTAGGACGAGGAAGCCGGGCAGGTCGCGGTTCTCGCTGCCCAGGCCATAGGTGACCCACGAGCCGACCGCTGGGTCGCCCCCGAACCGGTTGCCGGTGTTGATGTGATACATCGCTGTCGGGTGATTGACCGACTCGGCCTGTAAACCGCGGTAGAAGCAGAGTTCGTCGGCGACCTTGGCCAGGTGCTCCCATTCGACGGCCATGTCGGCGCCGCTCTGACCGACCTTCCGGAAGGCGAAGGGGCTCTCCACGTAGTAGCGGGTCCCGCTGGCCATGGCCGACTGCCGCTCGTCGCGTCGGACGAACTCCTGGAGGTGCAGTTGCCCGAGCTTCGGCTTGGGGTCGAAGGTGTCGATGTGGCTGGGGCCGCCCTCCATCATCAGAAAGATGCACGACTTGGCCCGCGCCCGGAGATGGGGCCGTTTGGGAGTCAGCGGGCCGTCGGACGGGGCCGAGCCCGAGCCGTCAGACTCGGAGGCGACGGCCGACTCGCCCAGGAGGGCCGAGAGGGCGACGCTCCCCAGGCTCGCCCCGAGCCCGTAAAGCAGCGTGCGGCGGTTCATCGAGGCGAGCGGACCGTCAGCATGGCCTCGGGGGGCGCGGATCGTCATCGCTCGGCTCCTCTCAGGTGAATCGTACCCATTGAAGGCGACAAGGATCGGTTATTCGACGTAGAGGAAGGCGTTGGAATTGAACAGGACGAGGCAGAGGTCGGCCAGGGCGCGGGTCCGGGCGTCGACCTGGTAGGCTTGGAGGTCGGGGACGTAGTCGCGATAGCCTTCGAGGATCTCGGTGAACTGAAAGACCTCGCCGGTGTTCTCGTCAACGACCTCACGGGTGATCTGCTGGGGGAACGAGTTGCTGGGCGGGTCCAGCCCTTCGAGTCGCTCGGTCATGGCCTGCCAGTGGTCGAGGCAGGCCTGAAGGATCTCGGGCTCGGGCGGTCGGCCGTGGACGAGCCGGAAGGCGTTGACGATCGCCTGCGCGGGGGTCTTGGCCTGGCGAATCAGGCGGTCGGCCAGGGCCAGGGCGCGGTCGTGGGTCGACCGGCCATTGAAGAGGCTGAAGGCCTGGGGGGCGATGGTGGAGGTCTCGCGCCCGGGGCATGACTCGTCGTAGCCGGGCTGGTTGAAGACCTCCAGGAACGGGTCGCGGAGGCCGCGGATCCGGATCGCGTAGATCGTCCGTCGGTGCCGCTGGGCCGGATCGGGCGAGGGTTGATAGGCCGGCGCGTAGGTCCCCATGATCATCCGGGGCTGAAGCGCGGCCTCCAAGTTGATGTCGGGGCGGACGGGGACCCCGCCGGGCTCGGGGTTCAGCTCGCCTGAGGCGGCCAGCATTGCGTCGCGGATCTCCTCGGCGGTCAGACGACGGGGTCGGAACGCGGCGTAGCTGGTCCGCTCCGGATCGCGCTCGAGGTGAGTCTTGGGATCGGGATGATGCGCCGAGCGCTGATAGGCCTGACTGGTCATGATCAGGCGATGCAACTGCTTGATCGACCAACCCGAATCGACGAACCGGGAGGTCAGCCAGTCGAGCAACTCAGGATGGGTCGGCTTGTCGCCCATGGCGCCGAAGTTGTTTGCCGTCTCGACCAGGCCGACGCCGAAGTGTCCTTGCCAGATCCGGTTGACCATGACCCGGGCCGAGAGGGTGTTGGCTGGACTGGCGATCCAGTCGGCGAAGCCGCGTCGGCGTCCCGAGACGTCCTCGGGGATCGTGTTCCAGTGGTTGGGCTCGACGGTGTCGTTGGAGCCGGGCAACGCGCTGAGCACGCCGGGGGTGACCGGCTCGCTCGGCGAGAAGACGTCGCCACCGGTCAGGATGGCGGTCCGCTCCAGTTGGCCTTGGGCCAAGGGGTCCTCGGGCCGCGCCTGGCGACGCTCGTAGGACCGGGCCTTCGGCGTCTTGCCGCTGTAGACGGCCAGGGCGAAGGGTTGGTAGCGGTCGCGCTCCCAGTTGTGGCGTGTCAATGTTTTGCGGGCGATCCGGTCCAGGCCGAAGTCGGCCGGGTCGAGACCGATCCTTCGGGGGGCGATCTGGTCTTCGGGCACGCCGGCCTTGAGCTTCTCCGACCGTGGCGCGTAGTCCAGGCCGCGTTCGGCGTACCAACGCTTCTCGGCTTCGACGATTTTGCGATCGATCTGCTGTTTGTATTCCTGATACCGCTTGATACGTTCTTTGAGGTAGCGGACCTCGTCGAAGCCGCTCTCGGTGTTCTCGTCGTCGAGGAACGGGGCGGACGGCTCGGCGAACTGGGTGGTGGCGAAGACGGCCTGGATGCGGTAGTAGTCGCGGGTCGGGATCGGGTCGAACTTGTGGTCGTGGCAGCGGGCGCATTGCAGCGGGCGTGTTGGTGGTTGTTGGCTGGGGCCGTGTTGGGGTCTATGTTGGGGTGGGGGTTGGGGGCGTTTTTCTGGGGGGGGGCCTGTATTACGGGCCCCACGGCGTCGGTGACGTCGTCGAGGAACTGCTGGCGGGTCACCTTGGCCACGCTCATGGCGGTGTGTTCCCAGGGGCCCATCCGGAGGAACCCGGTGGCGATGAGGGCCTCAGGATCTTTGGGGTCGATCTCGTCGCCGGCCAGTTGCTCGGCGATGAATTGATCATAGGGGGTGTCGCGGTTGAAGCTGCGGACGACGTAGTCGCGGTATCGCCAGGCGTTGGGCCGTTCGTAATCGTTGGCGAAGCCGGCGGTGTCGGCGTAGCGGACCACGTCGAGCCATCGGAGGCCCCAGGCCTCGCCGTACTGGGGGCTGGCCAGCAGGCGATCGACGAGTTTGGCGAAGGCGATCGCGTCGGGCGCGGAGTCCTCGACGAAGGCGTCGATCTGCTCAGGCGTCGGGGGTAGGCCGATCAGGTCGAAGCTGGCCCGTCGGATCAAGGTGACCCGGTCGGCACGGGGTGCGGGCTCTAGGTCGATCGCCTCGAGCTGACGGTTGAGGAATGCGTCGATAGGGTGCGTGGCGCTTGGCGTGTCAGGGATGGGTGGATCTTGAAATTCTTGATAGGCCCAGAGATCCTGGGGCTTGTAGCGACGTTCGGTCCAGTCGGGGCTCAGGCCGCCCGAGGTGGACACGCGGACCCCGTCATCTTCCGCCTCGACGATCGCCTCGATCCGGTCCGGTTCGGGCCAGGGAGCCCCGGCGTCGATCCAGTCGCGGATCCACCAGGTCTGCTCCTCGCTGAGCCGGTCGGCCTCCTTGGGTGGCATCCGGTAGCGCTTCTGGTCGTGGGTCCAGGTGACGACTTCGTAGAGCAGGCTTCTCGACGAGTCGCCGGGCACGAGAACTTCTTCGGACTCCACGCTGCCGAAGAGCAACTCGTCGCGGCTGGTCAGGTCGAGCCCGGCCTCCAGGCGGTCCTCAGAGCCCCCGTGGCAGGCGAAGCACTTGTCGCGCAGAACCGGCAGGACCTTGAGCGCGAAGAGCCGCTCGCCATCGCCGAACTCGGACGATTCAGTCGTCGAGGCCTCGGCATCAACCTGGCCGTTGCCGTCGGCCCGCGCTGAAGACGGCGCGATCCCGATCCCCCAGGCCGAGCCCAAGCCCGCAAGGCCGCCGAGGGCCACGATGAGGGCGAGATGGGCGGGGAGCCAACAACGAAGACCCCGTGGATTCTGAGGATGTCGTCGCGTCATGGGAGGGCTCGAATACGGGTTTGTCGTTCCGACGATCGCGTCGGACGCGGGACGACCGGAAGCCGTCGACCGCATCAGGAGAATCGACACCATTTCAGGAGATTCTGAGAGACCTGTTGATGGGAACCATCTCGGTCGGAGCGGGACGAGTTTGGGGATCGCAGTCGGCGTGTGAGGCGACTCAGCCAGGCCACTGGGCGACGGCTTTGGTCCGGAGGGCGATGTTGGCCAGGTGGGCAGCGTTGGCCGAGCGGACGCCTTCCTCGGCCGGTGCGGAGGGGCGGTTGCGGGTCCGGATGCAGTCGACCCACTCTTGCAGGTGATAGAGTGCGCCGTCGACCTCATCGTAGAAGTCGGCGCCCCGGACCGGAGATCGACCCTCGATCCGCTCGCGGGGTTCGATCGAGCGACCCTCCTGAGGCCGCAACTCGTAGCGGCCACGATCACAATAGAGCGTCGCGTCGGTGCCCATGATCTCGAGCATGGCCCGGTTGGTGTGGTTGACGAAGGTTCCTTCGAAGTAGGCTTGGAGCCGATCGTCGGGATAGCTCAGCAGGGTCTGGACCGTGTCGGGCGTCTCCCAGAGCCCGGCGGCGGCGAACTGGTCGCCAACGCTGGTCGCGCTGGCTGGGTCGCCCATGTCGAGCATCCAGTAGGCCGTATCGATCCAGTGGACCATCAGGTCGGTGAAGATGCCGCCGCCGAAGTCCCAGAACCATCGCCAAGAGCGGAACTTGTAGGGATCGAAGGGCTGTTTCTTGGCGTTGCCCAGGAATTGGTCCCAGCGGACCGACTTGGGGTCGATCCCGAAATCGGTCCGGGCCCAGCGTCGCCGGTTGCGGTTCCAAGACAGGTGGATCTTGTGGACTTGGCCGAGGACTCCGGAGCGGACGATCTCGCGGGCCTCGATCAGGTGGGGCATGCTGCGCTGCTGGGTGCCGACCTGGACGATCCGCCGATTTTCATCCTGAGCGCGGATGACGGCCGCACCCTCGCGGATGTCGTGGGTCAAAGGCTTCTCGACATAGACATCCTTGCCGGCCTGGCAGGCGTCGACGGTCATCGGAACGTGCCAGTGGTCGGGCGATCCGATCAGGACTGCGTCGATGTCCTTACGGTCGAGTAGGGTCCGGTAGTCGGTCGCGGCGATGGCCTGAGGATTGGCCAGGGCGCGGCCCCTCTCCAGGTTCTCGTCCCAGATGTCAGCGACGGCGGCGAGCCGAACCCCCTCGATCCGCGCCAACCGCTCCATCAGCCATCGACAACGCCCGCCGGTGCCTAGGCAGGCGACTTGGATCGTATCGTTGGCTGCGAAACCCCGCGCCGACTCGACGGCCGTCAGCGAGGCCGACGCGGCGACCGTCGCCCCGGTCTTTAGGAACGTGCGCCGGTCGTGCTGGGTCGTGATCGTCATCGAGAGGTCTCCGGTGCCAAGGATGCCGCGACGCCCCCCTGCGATTCGAGACGAGGTCGGGCTTTACCACGCGACTTCATGAGACGTTTATGGTATCAAAAGCCGGGGTGTCTCTCAACGGGATCGGCGTGATCCTCGACCGGATGATGTCTCCGATCTCCGGAGTACCATCGCGATGTGTCATCCAACGATCCTCCGATCGACGAGGCGGCTCGGCCTACCGACCGACCGCGTCTTCCTGAGCTTCGATGACGGGCCGAACCTGGACGGGTCGACCAGTCTGGAGCTGCTGGATGTCTTAAAAGCGCGGGATGTTCGCGCATGTTTTTGTGTCATCGGGGACCACGTTCGCGTGGCGCCCGGACATATTCGTCGAGTTGTTGACGAGGGGCACTGGCTGGTTAACCACTTCGCGACCCATCGTCGACCGTCGATCTTGGCTGCCGACTCGATCGACACCGAACTCGATGGCTGCGACGAGGCAATCGCCGAGGCGGTGGGGTGGCCCGGCGCGCATTGCACGACAGTCCGACCCCCATACGGCCTGGTGACGCCTGCCTTGATTCGGGTGATCGGCCGTCGAGGGCTCCGGCTCATGCCATTGACATCATACCAGAACGACCACGTGTTCGGGCCGGCCGATGCCGAGACGATCGTCAACCGCGTCGTCGGTCGGGCCGTCCGGGATCGCGGTGGGATCTTCGTCCTGCACGAGGACCGCTTCGCCCGCCGAACGATCGACGACCGGGAGCACAACGACTCCCGGTCGGGATACAACCGAACCTGGGTCCCCGGGGCGGTCGATCAGATCATCCGGCGGGTCCGCGAGCACGGCCTGGAGTTCCTGGAGCCAGCCACCTTCTTCGGGGATCGGCCCGCGATCAGATGATGTTGCCATCGGACAAGCTGTAGGCGGGCCGTCCCGAACCGTGACGTCGACGATCGAGGCCCCGGCGGTCCGTCCGAACTGCTGGGGGCCGGGCTGTTTCAGGGTTCGACGACGGTCAACGAGGTGGTGGCACCCTCGTCCTTGTCGATGGTCAGCCGGACGTTCGGATCGTCGCGACGGACCTGCCCGGCGGTCTCGAAGTCGACGCGGAGGGTCAGCAGGTGGCGTCCAAGAGCGAGCCGGACCTGGCCGGGTCGATCGGCAGGCAGGGCGGGCTCGTCGTCGATCCAGAGCGCCGAGGCCGAGTCGCCCTCGACCTGCAGGGTGACGTAGCCACCGATGGAGACCTCGACGGCGCCCTGGAGGTAGAGGGTGATCGGGGTGTCGTCGGTGATGGTCTCGGGGACGAGGTCGCCCAGGGGGAGCCGGCCATCGACGAGGCTATAGGCGGTCCGGTAGTCGGCCTCGGAGGCGGCCATCACCTGGGCACGGAAGGACTCGTCGGGGTCGTCGGGGATGGCCTCCTCGGGATCGGCCACCAGGACGCGCCAGGTCTGGATCGTCGGTGTGCTCCGGATCGCGTAGTCGCCCTGGGGTTTGCCCAGTTCGGAGAGGAAGGCGATCAGATCGACGAACTCGTCTTGGGTGATCAGGTTGGTTAGTCCTTCGGGCATCAAGGACCCGCCACGCCGTTCGTCCTCGATGTCGTCGGCAGCCAAAGTGATCAACTCGCCTTGGGCGTCCTTGAGGACGACCTGTTCATCATTCTCTGAGACGATCAGGCCCTGCACCACGAGGCCGTCGAAGGTCAGGACGGTCAACATCTGGTACTCTTCCTTGACCGCCTGGGCGGGCATCAGGATCGAGTTGACGATGTAGTCGACTGGGCTGCTGACGCCGATCGCGTCGAGGGCCGGACCGATGTTGCCGCCGGCCTTGGCCACAGCGTGGCAGTTCATGCAGGCCAGCTCGGAGCGTCGGAAAATCCGCTCGCCGTGTGCCGGGTTGCCTTGGCGGGTGACCCGAGTGATCATCGCGGTCATCTCTTCGGCGGTCAGAGGCCGCGCGTCGGCGTTGAGACCGGCCGATGCGGTCAGGGCCCGGACCAGTTCGACGTCCGAGCGGCCCGCCGCATAGAGGGCGCGGAGGGCGAGTTTGGCGACGTCCACCGGTAAGCCGCGCTCGTTGATCAGGCCGGCGAAGGCTTCGGCACCGCCCTGTTGACCTAAGATCGCGGTGATCACCGGCGTCAATTCGTCGAGGGTCGCGCCCTGGCCGAGCACCTTGACGGCCCGGTCGATGCCGGCCTGACGATCGATCCGAACCAGAGCGGCCACGGCCAGGCAGCGGACGGCCTGGGGTTGGTCGGGTCCCAAGAGCGTGGCGATCGTCGACCGAGCCGCCTCGCCGCCGATCGTGGCCAGTCCTTTGAGGGCGGCCTGACGGACCGCACGGGGCTGATCGGGGTCGGCGGCCAGGTTGCCCAGGGGTTCGGCCGCCTCGTCGATCTCCCAACGCGCGGCCAGTCGGATCGCGGCCAGTTGGATCGCCGGGTCACCGGTCTCGGTGATCACGGTGGCCAAGCCGTTCCCGTCGATCGTGTCGGGCTCGACCCCGCGGAGGGCAGCGGCCTCCAGAGCCTCCAGGGCCTTGAGCCGATTGGCCTCGGAGAACCCGTCGGCATCCAAGAGTTGGTTGTAAATGAACTTCAGATCGGCCGGAGTGCCGCGCTTGCCGATCATCTCGAGGATCGTCCCGCGACGCGACTCGGGGACGCGTGGCAGGAGGCGGACCATCGGGCTCTGGCGTTCGGTCGTCTGATGGGCGTGGCCGAGCGGAGCCGGTCCGAATGTCGTGGCAACGCTCATCAGCCCGAGCAGCAGGGTCAGGGTCAGTCCGGCGAGGTCGAGGCGGGCCTGCGTCCCGCGAGCGACCCCGCGTCGCGAAGCGTGCGCGTTCATCGAGATCTTTCGAAGTGGGATGAGATGGTCGAGGATCGGGGCGGAGGCGGATCGTCGTTCGAGGTCGACAAGATGCTTCGATTATACGTGGTCCAGCGACGTATCGGACCGAACTCGGCCCCGATCCGGAATCGGGGCGTTCGATCTCCGGCCCGTCGTTCTGCTTCGGCCATCGCGATATTCCGATGACGTATCAGTTGGCCTGGAGGGCTTGGATCCTCTGGTCGAGGGTCTTGTTGGTCTCGTTGAGGGTGTATTCCAGATAGTCGTCGAGGTCGTAGAGGAGGGCTTCCAGGGCGATCTCTTGGGCCAAGAGAGCCTGTTCGCCCTCGAAGAAGCTGAGGGCACGGACGGCCTCGAGCCGGACGCGGGGGTGCTCGTCGTTGACGCGGAGTCGGAGCCGTTCCAGGGCGTTGTCGACGTGGTCTCGGCTATAGCAGAGCACACGGGTGGCGGCGGCTCGGGCTCGGGCCTCAGGGCCGTTAAGTAGCGTGGTGAGCAGGTCGAGGTCGACGGCGTTGTGATGCTGCTGGACCCAGAGGGCCTCCAGGAGGTGGTGCCAATCGTTGGTCTCGAGGGTCTGGATCCAACCGTCGAGTCCCTCCAGAACCTCGGCGGTGGGTCGTTGACCCAGCTCACGGCGGACGCGATAGCGGGTCCGATCCTCGAAGGCGGTCAGCAGCGCGAAGAGGTCATCCAGCGGGGCGTCGTCGATGGTCGGCGGGGCGAGCAGTGGGCGATCCTCGTGGACGATCCGCCAGATCCGGCCGTGGACGGTGTCGCGCTTCGGATCGCGGAGCGAGTGTTGCATGTGGCCGATGAGTGGGTTGTACCAGTCGACCAGGTAGAGTGCGCCATCGGGACCGAACTGGAGGTCGACCGGTCGGAAGGCGGGGTCGCTGCTGCGTAGAAGCGGTTCGACCGGCTCGGCGAAGAAGCCGGAGCCCTCCTCACGCATCCGATAGCGGAGCACCCCCTGGAAGCCGATAACGTTGTTGATCAGGTAGTCGCCCTGGGTCTCCTCGGGGAAGTGGCGGCTGGAGACGATCTCGCAGCCGGAGGTGGGCCGCCACTGCTTGACCAGGAACTGCTTGAGCCGGTCGTGCTTGGTCGGGTAGTTGACGTCGCCGCTGAAGGCGGTGCCGAAGTAGTTGGCGCCCCCCGAGGCGTCGGCCACGAAGTTCTGGCCCCAACCGTCGAAGACATGGCCCCAAGGGTTGGCAAAGGGATAAGAGATGAAGACATCGACCTGCTCGGTCCGGGGATGATAGCGGAAGACCGCGGCGTTCTTGACCCGTTCCGGGCCGTAGGGCGTCTCGACCTGGGTGTGGTGGAAGGTGCCTTCCTGGAAGTAGAGCGCGCCGCCGGGACCCCAGGTGAAGGCGCTGAGGGCGTGGTGCGAGTCGGCCGAGTCGAACCCGTGCAGGACCAACGAACGCTCGTCGGCCACGTCGTCGCCGTCGAGGTCGCGGAGGAACATCAGGTTCGGCTGCTGCGAGACGAACACGCCGCCGTAGCCCAGCTCGATACCGGTGGGGATGTGGAGGCCGTCGGCGAAGACGGTTTGTTTGTCGGCACGGCCGTCGCCGTTGGTGTCTTCCAGGATCAAGATCTTGTCGTCGACGGGGACGCCGGGCTGGTACATCGGGTAGCTCGGCATGGTGCAGACCCAGATCCGACCGCGGCCGTCGAAGGCGAGCTGGCAGGGGTTCATTAGGTCGGGGAAGTCGGCCTCGCTGGCGACCAGCTCGATCCGGTAGCCCTCGGGCAAACTGAAGGTACCGAAGGCTTCGCCCGGCGAGATGATCTCGACCTCGCCGGGCACGTTGCTGGTGATCTCGGGTAGCTCGCCGGTGTCGCTGTCGTCGATGGCGGCGGGCACGTCTTCACCGCGGGCGACCGCCCAGATCCGTTGGTCGCGCTTGGCGATCATCTTGCGGAGCTTGGTGAACTCGACGGGGAAGTTGACCACGCCGAAGGGCTCCTTGCGACCGCCGTAGATGTAGTATCCGTTGACGGCGCGATAATCGTAGTAGAATTGGCGGTCCTTCTCCAGGACCTCGGCGTGCAGCCGCTCCAGGTCGGCCGGCAGGCCTTCGGGACGCGGGCCGAAGAGCGCCTCGTCGAGAATGACGGCCAGGGCTTGGTAACCTTCGTCATTGAGGTGGATCCCGTTGATCGTCAGCGGGGCCTCGGACCGTTCATAGACGGCTAGGGTGGGTCGGAGCAGGTCGACGAACAGGACCGTCGAGTCGGGGTGCGTGGCGTTGAAGACGGCGACCCGCTCGGCCATCGCCTCGGTGTAGAGTTCGAGGTTGGCGTTGGTGGTCGAGCCGTCGGGCAGGTTGGGATTGCCCAGGTCCTCGTGGCCGATCGGTGAGAGCAGGACCAACTGGGGCGGCTCTTGGCCGTTGTAAGCCGTCGTGGTCGACTCCTCGAGGAACGCATCGAGGTCGTCGGCGAAGGCCTTGAGGCCCCGAGGACCGGCGAACGACTCGTTGAAGCCGAAGGCAGCCACGAGCACGTCGGGCCGTTCCTCTTGGAGCGTGTGGCCGTGGTCCTGGAAGTCGCGCGAGCGCGGACGTAAGGCCAATTCGTCGGCCGACCAGCCGAGGTTGCGCACGACCAGTTCGTGCTCAGGAAACCGGCTCTGGAGCAGGGTCTCGAAGCGGCCGAAGTACTGCATGCGCTCGGCCAAGGTGTTGCCGATCAGAACGATCCGGTCGCCGGATCCCAACTCGAGACGGGTGGGAGCCTCCTGTTCCTGAGCCCGAGCATCTGCCCACGAGGTGGGGATTCCTGCCAGGCCCAAGCTCAGGGTCACCAGCGTCGCGGCCAGTCGCATAGACATATCGCGAGTCCTATCCGAGGTTCCAGGTCCAGGGGGGCGTCGCACGACCGCTGCGGGTCCGGGCGGGGGGCGGAGGGAGGCGAGCCGCGTCGAGGACGACACCTTCGACGAATCTTCACGATCTGTGCTAACCGCTCCACAACCCGGTGTCAAACCGAAAGCCGTTGACGTCGAGGCACGACACGGAGCCGACCCTCATGGTTCGGTCCCGAGGTCGACCGGGGGCGCCTCGTCGATCACGAGGGCAGTAGTACCCCTCCATCTCGTCCGGTTCGGATTCGAGGGCCCGGCGATCGGACGGGCTCAGATGACCGCGATCGACCAGCAGGTCGGCCGACGACCGTTCCGTTTCTTCCCAGATCAGGAACGCGTTGTCCAGGGCCTCAGGGTCGATCAGGCCCGGGTCCATCGTCCGAATCATCAGGTGGAACGCGTCCAGGTCCGAACGGTCGTTCGCATTGTCTCTGATCCGAACGGTGAATGGTTCGTCGTCGAGAGACCGTTAAAATATATAAATTATAAACGTATTTTAAATATCAAATAACTATCATTAATTATAATTATATAATGAATAAGTTTAGAAATAGAACTGTCCCCGGATCCAGAAGAAGTCGGTGGTTCGGCTGAAGTCGCCTTCGTCGTTCTTGAGGATGGCCGAGCCGAAGAGGTTGTGCTGCCAGCCGAAGATGAACCGGACGTTGCGGGTCAGATACCAATTGATGCCGATATCGGTCGTGGCCGAGGCGCGGCTCCAGAGGTCTGGGTCGGCGAACCCCTCGTCGAAGACCTCCTCGCCGAGTTCGAGATAGGCGAAGCGGGCATACGCCTCGATCGCGCCCGGCCCACCGACGCCGCGCCCGGTCCAGAACGGGCGGATCGGGTCGACGAACGTCCGGCGTTCGACCTGCTCGCCGGTCAAAAAGTAGGAGCCGGTCGTGTGGAAGCCGAAGATCGGAATTTGCTCGGGATCTACGGCGCCTAAAGCGTGCCCGAAGCTGGCCCCGTAGAACTCGGTCTCGATCGAGCCGCTCCCCAAGTACCACGAGAGGTGGATAGCGCCCAGCAGTTCGTCGCCGAACCGATTGACCCCCTCGTTGAAGATCAGGAACGTCGGTGAGGCGGCGTCGGCGGCCCCCTCACCCAGATCGTCCTCGATGGTCAACTCGCCGGTGCTGACGGCAGTCCGCAATGGCGGCGCGACCTCGCGGCGAACCCGCGTCCCGCCGGCGATCGAGGCGCCCACGTTGAGGTTCCGCAGCGACGGGATCCCCGCGTTCAGGAACGGCCGGCTGTTGATATAGCCGACGCCCAGGTAGCCCCCACCCAGATCGGCTGCCGTGATCAGGCGGGAATCGAAGCCGCCGACGGCGTACTCGAACTGCCCCTCGTTGAGGAACCCGTGTGCCATCACACCGACTTGCCGTTCCAGGCCGAAGTTCAAGGCGAACAGCGAACGCTCCGGCGCGATGAAGAACGGTGGCAGGTGGTCGTACCACTCGAAGCTGTAAGGCGTCAAGAATCGGCCGAACTTGAGCTTCAATCGCTCGTCCCAGGCGATGTCCAGCGCCGCGTCGAGGATGTCGAAGTCGCCCTCGATCCCCCGCGCGATGGCCGCCTGGAACTCGTACGGCTCGCCCAACTTCCCCTCGAAGAGAAACCACGTCCGGGGCAGGTAGAGCCCGCTCCGCTGAGGGTCGCGGTCGTTGGGCGTGAAGAACCGCGCATCGATTTGCGAGAGGATCCCGAAGGTCAACTGATAGTCCTGCGCCCCAGGCAACATCCGACCCGACTTGATGTCGAACAGCGGCGCACCCTTGGGGATCGTCCCCCGGAGCGTGAAGAGTCCCTCGACACCTTCGGACATGCCGAACTCTTCGCCCCCCTGCTCCGAAGGGATCGGTTCGCCCGACTCCTCGTGATCGCCCTCAACAACGTCCTCGCCCTCGGTCTCGCGCGTCGACGCATCCGACTCCGATCTCGTAACCGACGGCTCGATCTCTGGGAGTGCCGATTCGGGGCGCGGTGGGTAGCGGCCTGGATCGAACTCGTCGGCCTGATATGGCGAGGCTGAGACCGATCCCCCGGCCAGAAGAGCGAACGTGATGATCCACCCGAGAAACCGTTCCACCCGCATCGGCCCATACCCCTCTGACCAGGCGACGACTCGCCACGCGCCCCGCTTCGCGTTGAGAGACGCCTTCCCTCGGTAATTTCTCGGCCGTGCTTCGGCTCGAACTGGAGAAAATGTCGGGGTTGTGTTGGGTTTTGTGGTCAGGTTGAGTTTGCCGTGTCGGTTGTGAGGGGGCGTTCCTACCCTTGTGCTTGTGGGCCAATCGGGCCTCAAAAGACCGCATGGTGCGTCTGAGGCGTAAGGTCTTCCGTTGTTCGGCGGCTAGTCGGGTTTGACCTGTCTTTACGTTGGGCTTGGGCGTTTCGGGTTGCGTAGTGGGTGTCCTTGGCTCGCTTTGCAGATGGGTTCCTCGAGCAGGTCGAGGACCCAGCATCCGGGCCGATGGGGACCGGGTCCCCGGAGATGGTCGAGGATCGACCGCTCCTCGCAGCCGGCCTCTTCCAGGGCGTCGGCCAGGATCGGCATGGCCTCGAAGTCGTGATCGCGGGTGATCGTCTCGGCGATCCGGAGGACGAGGCCGTCGTTCCAGATGAGCCAATCGGGTTCGGGTTCGAGGGTTTGCTGGGGATCCTCGCCGACGAGTTCGCGGAGCAGGTCGGCCTGGCGTCGGAATTCGCGTCGTTTGGCGGCCTCGCCCTCGGCGGCGATGTGGGTTGGGACGGCCTCCAAGGACTGGGGCGATCGGCGCCTGAGGGCCTCGGCGCGGGTCAGATGGTCGATGGCGTCGGCGGTCCAGCAACTGATGCGTGTGCACTGGGATTCCAGGGATTGGACCGTCTGACGGGTCCCCAGTCCAAGTCCGTTGGGGGGCCGACCGGGTCGTTCGCCTGCCGATTCCTCGTGTCGAGACTCGGTGGTCGCGGCCTCTTGTTTGGGATCGACGGCCAGCAGGGCCATTCGGAGGGCGCTGCTGGCCCAGACCTGACCGCGTTCGGCCTCGAGCTGGTCGAGGGGCCGGGACCATCCGTGCGCCGAGTTCTCATAGGTCCGGATGACCTGCGCGGTGACCATCGACTCAGCCTCGGCCCAGGTGCCCTTTGAGTTCGGCTGCATGTAGGCCTCGGTGCGAATCACCTCCAGGATCGTTTCGCCCTGCCACGAGCGGATGGACGGTTCCAACACGTCGACGCATTCGCTGAGGAACCGACGAAGCTTGCGACGTGATCCGGCGGTCTGGGGGAGCGCCTCGATCATCCGGTGGGGCTGTGCGCAATCGCGCCATTCCTGTGCGTTCATGGACCTACCTGCGAGGTTCGCGCGGTTCGTGTCCGCGACAGGTGACTCGTCGATTCTCGTCGATTCATGGTTGTCGGTCTGCCAAAGGGTCAGCGCGAGATGGAGCGCCACGCGATCCGGCAACGTGATCCGTGACCGTCGTGGGCGATGGGGGAACGGCCAGGGCTCGGCGCGGTTCATCATTCCGGTGGGCCTTGACCTGATGCAAGATGAACGACCGGGATTTCCCGAAATCGAGCCGGTGTCGGGACTTGCCCTTTCCTTGCGCATGGCCTCCCATCACGATGGGTTAAGCCCTCTCGATGTCGGAGCGGTCCCCACGTCGGGCCGATTCGGATCGGAGACGGCTCATCCTTTGATTGTGCGAGTCCACCACCGCCCGCCTTGCCCGGGACTCGTCTGGACCGGCCGACAGGAAGGATCGACGCTGATGACCGTCCCCATCCCCTCCACGAACGCCCCGAAGACGTCCGATGGCCGGGCGCGACGGTCCTCGACCGAGGTCCGGTCCGCCTCCCGATCCAGAGGATCTCGGATCACCTTGGTGTTCGGCTTCCTCCTGCTCCTGCTCCTGATCGTTGCCGGTTCGTGGGGAAACGATCTGCGGGCATCGGCGATCGACGATCGGACAGGGGAGTTGCGTCCTTGGACCCTCCGACACGGCGATCGGATCGTGATGCTCGGATCGGAGTACCTCGAACAGGACCGCAAGGAGAACCTCTTCGAGGCGGCCCTGACCCGACACTTCGACGACCTCGACCTGACGATCCGGACCTTGGGCTGGGCCGGCGACACCCCTTCGGCATCGGCTCGAGGCTACTTCAACGGAGCTGAGGAGGGCTTCGCGCGGTTGACCGCCGAACTGGAGCGGCTCCAGCCAACCGTCGTGATGCTCTTCTACGGGGCCAACCTCGTCGAAGGGGATGGTGACGGCGAGGCCGAGGCGGATCGGTTCGCGGCGTTCCTCAGAGGCTACGAACGCCTGGTCGACCTGATCCGTCGTGGGACCGATCGGATCGTGGTCGTTTCCCCACTGCCGGCTGAGCAGCTCGCACCCCCCTGGCCCGATCCGTCGGCGATCAACCGCGAACGACGCGCCGTCACCGAGGCGCTCCGGCGGTTCGTCGACCGTCAAGGCCCGTCCGTCCGGTTCGTCGACCTGTTCACAACGATGACCTCGAGGCTCGACGAGTCGGACAAGCCGATGACCCATGACACGATCCGCTACAACGCGAACGGCTATCGCGTCATCGCTGGGGCCTTGCTGGATCGGCTCGGGGTCCCGCACGACTTTGAGGCCGAGGGCTTCGAACAACTCCGCACGTTGATCGCCCGCAAGAACGACTTGGTCTTCCATCGCTACCGGCCTCAGAACGAAACCTATCTGCGCGGCTTTCGTCAGCATGAGCAGGGACAGAACGCGATCGAGATCGCCGAGTTCGACGCCTGGATCGCGCGGGCCGAGGCGCGGATCCGGGCCTTTGTCCGGGGCGAGCCGTTGCCCCCGGAACTCGAGGGGCCTCCCGAACGCGAGCGCGCCTTCGAGGCCAACACACCCGAGCAACAGCGGGCTTTGTTCACGCTCGACGAGGGCTTGGAGATCGCCCCCTTCGCCGTCGAGCCGATGGTGGCCAATCCGATTCATATGAACTTCGATGCGCGGGGGCGGCTCTGGGTGGCGACCAGCCCGATCTATCCCCAGATCCGGCCCGGCGCCCGGCCCAAGGACCAGATCCTGATCCTGGAGGACACCGATGGCGACGGCCGAGCCGATCAACGGACCGTCTTCGCCGACGACCTCCTGATCCCAACCGCCGTCCTGCCCGACGAGCGTGGCGGGGCGTTCGTGGCCAACTCGACCGAGCTGCTCCATCTCGTCGACGACGACGGCGACGGCCGCGCCGACCGGAGGCGGGTGGTCCTGGCCGGGTTCGGGACCGAGGACACCCACCACATCCTCCACACCTTCGGTTGGGGACCCGACGCGGCCCTGAGGTTCTTCCAGTCGATCTACATCCACAGCCACGTTGAGACGCCTTTCGGTGTCCGTCGACTGATGGGTTCGGGCCTCTGGCGGCTCCGGCCCGAGACCGGGCGGCTCGACGTCGTGATGCGGGGCCTGGTCAACCCTTGGGGATTGGCCTTCGACCGATACGGCCAGGCCTTCGCCACCGACGGGGCCGGCGGCGAGGGGATCAACGACGCCTTCCCCGGCTCGGCCTACACCACCGCCGTCGACGCGGCTCGGATCCTCCAGGGGCTCAACCCCGGTCAGCCCAAGCACTGCGGCCTGGTCCAGATCAGCGGTCGCCATTTCCCCCAACGTTGGCGGGACGACCTGCTGACGGCCGACTTCCGGGGCAATCGGATCAACCGTTTCACGATCTCCGAACAAGGTTCCGGCTATCTCTCACGTCAGCGCACCGACGTGTTGACCAGTCGCGACCCCGCCTTCCGGCCCGACGACCTCAAGCTCGGTCCCGACGGCGCCCTCTACAACGCCGACTGGCACAACCCGATCATCAACCACGGCGAGGTCGACTTCCGCGATCCGCGTCGCGACGACCGCCACGGCCGGATCTGGCGGCTCTCGGTCGCGGGTCGACGGCCGGCGCCCGCCCCGTCGATCGTCGACGCATCGATCGAAGGGCTGCTCGACCTGCTCAAGAGTCCCGAGGAGACGACCAGGCGGTTGGCCAAGGTCCATCTCAAGCTCCGCGACCCCCGGCGCGTTGACGACGCCCTGGGCGCTTGGGTCGAGCGGCTCGACCCGGACGACCCCGATTCGGATCATCACCGACTCGAAGCCCTCTGGACCTCGGAGGCGATCCGACGTCCCTCGATTCCGCTTTTAAACACGTGCCTCACTTCGGACGACCATCGGGTTCGCGCCGCCGCCGTCCGCGTCCTGTCGACGACCCTCCTGGAGGCGCCGGCGACCCTGGAGACGTCCGGGTTCGACTCTCTGAGCGCCCTGGAACGCGCCGTCCATGACGAGCATCCGCGCGTCCGGCTCGAGGCCCTGTACGGCCTCCGGACCTTTGGGACCGCCGAGGCGGCCGACGTCGCCCTCGAAGCGCTCGACCACGGGGTCGACGCCAACCTCGACTACGCCCTCTGGCTGACCATCCGCGAACTCAAGCGGGAGTGGCTCGGGCCGTTCCTGGCCGGCTCCTTGGCGTTCGCCGATAACGCCCGCAAGGTCGTCTTCGCCCTCCGCGCCATTGAGGATCCGGCGGGGCTCGATCCGCTGGTCGCGCTGCTGAAAGCCGGACGTGTTGCCGACGAGCAACACGCCGACGTCCTCGATCTGATCGGCCGCCTCGGCCGCGCCGACCATCTCCAGGCGCTCTGGGAGATCGCCCTGGCTCAGCCCGAGCGTCGGGAGGCCTGCCTGGCCGCGTTGGTCCGAGCCGCCCGGAGGCGCGGGGCCTCGCCGACCGGCGACCTCGGCGCGTTGGCGACCCTGCTCGACGAACCGGATGCCCTCCGACTGGTCGGCCTCTGGCGCGTCGAACCGCTCCGACCACGGCTCTCGACGACCGCACGGGACGTCGAGACGGCCCCGAGCTTCCGACGCGCCGCGATCGACGGACTGGCCGCGCTGGGCGCCGTCGACGACCTCCGAGCCTTGGCCGATGTGGCCCAGGAGACCGGCGCTCGCTCCTCTGCGATCGCCGCGCTGGTCGGCCTCGATCCGGAAGGTGCCTCCGCCTTGGCGGTCGACTGGTTGACCGATCTGGATCCCGAGGAGGCCGACGCGTTGGCGCCGTTGCTCGACGCGTTCCTCCGCGATCGCGACGGCCCCTCGACGCTGGCCGGGGCGATCCGGGGCGTCGTCCTGGATCGTCGGGTGGCCACGCGGGCGGTCCGTCGGATCGGGGCGGCCGACGACCGGGTCCGACCGCTCTTGGAGGCCTTCCAGTCGGCCGGCGGCTTGGCGACGGTCGCCGAGGCGTTAACCCCCGAGGAGCGGGCCGCGCTGGTCGAGGAGGTCGCGCGGTACGGCGACCCTTCGCGTGGTGAAGCGATCTATCGACGCACCGAACTGGCCTGCGTCACCTGTCACGCCATCGGCACGGGTGGCGGTCGGGTCGGTCCCAACCTGATGTCGCTGGGCGCCAGCTCGCCGGTCGACTACATCGTCGAGTCGTTGCTGGAGCCCTCGGCCAAGATCAAGGAGGGCTACAACGCGACGGTCGTGGCCACGAGCGACGGCCGGATCCTCAACGGCCTGCTCGTCCGCGAGGGGGCCCGCGAACTCGTGTTGCTCGACGCCAACAACCGCGAGGTCGTCGTACCCAGCGACGAGATCGACGAGCGGGTCATCAGCCCGACGTCGTTGATGCCCGCCAACTTGACCGCCACGCTTCGCCGCGACGAGTTCCTGGACCTGACCGCGTTCCTAGCCGCGCTCGGCACCGACGGCCCCTATTGCGTGCCGACCAACCGTTACGTCCGGACCTGGGAACTGGCCGACGGCTCGACGTTGACCAGCCATGTCGACGGCACGTTGCCGATGGCCGAGGTCCGCGGCAACACGGTCGCCTTCTCGATCGAGGTCACCCGGCCGGGCAGCATCGGGTTGCGGATCAACAACACCAACGGCCTGCGGATCACCCGCAACGATCTGATGGACAACCTCCGCGCCGAGCGGATCGTCCTCGACCTCCCGCGCGGCCGGCATCGGTTCGCCTTCAAGATCGCCCCGGGCCGGACCGCCCCGCTCCGCGTCGAGCTGATCGACCTGGAAGACCCGGCGGGACGAGCGGAATTGATCGATTAGGTGTTTGATTTTATTCTTGACATGATTCTCTATGGATCAATTGGCGTGCTTGGGTGGCTGGGGACTGCGAGCGTTGCGGAGCAGACCCCGGTGCCCATGTCCTCAAGGTTGTCGATCGGAGGTCCGAGCCCACCGTCCAGCTCTCTTGGTTGGTTCCAGGGACTGGTCCTTGAGCGGGCCCGTTCCCTATAAATCGATAATGCCTGATATTTCTGACGAAGCGGTGACACTCGATGAGGAAAACTGGTTCATCGTGCGAAATCGATGGCCCTGCCCTTTTCTCGAGCATGGGAAGACCGCCGGTCGGGGTGGCCGGGGACCGGGCCGCTTCGGGGCCAGCCCCTGGGGCCGAGCCGGGTGAGCGGGCCGACCGTTCCGTCGACAGGTTGGACGACTCGAGCCATCGATCCCGGGGTCTGCTCGCGGCGCTCGCAGTCCCCAGCCACCCCAGCACGGCGTTCGGTGGGGTTGGGGCCAAGAGCGACGCCAACGTAGTCTCATGAACCGGAAGATTTCGCGAAGCATCGCCGATTCCTCCGATCGACCCGATCGCCGGCACCTCGATGACTATCCGGCCGGGCGTTTCCGGCCGAATTTACCCGTCGATGCCGGGTCTCAGCCGTCACAATCCGAACGTTGGTTCGGTCTCCGCGCATACGAGGACGTCGCGGCCGATCGCATCGAAATCGGTCGATGTTTCGATCCATGTGGTTCCGGATTGCCAAAGAGCCCCCGCTCCTCGCGGACGTGCGGACCCGTCTCGTCGTGGATCCGCTCCGGCGCCCTGTGTCGCGCGGGTCTGACGATCGACCTGGGCAACGCATCGACGTTGATGTCGCGGAGACCCGACCCCACGGATGGTGGGCCGGAGACGACACCCGGTCCGTTGCGCAGCCGATCGCCCGGCGATCCTCCGGGGCGCCGAGCGTCTCATTCCTGTTGAGGCCGCAACCGACCGGCCAACGCGACCGAGCCGTCCGTCCGATCCCCGGAGACGACCATCGCCGGACGACGCCTCTCGCGAGACGTGAACCGGGTGGCCCGACCGGGGATCGCGAGGACCCCGGTCCCCCCGCTACGCAGGGCGATCAGACCAGCCCGCCAGCGGTACAACGAGCCGATTGTTAGTCGAACGGTCCCGATCACGACGAAGCCAGCCATCGCGACGGGAATGGCCGCGAGGGTTAGTAGGACAGCCGCGATCAGGACGACCAGGGTGGCCAGGCCGATCGCGATGACCGCGAGATCCTCCCCGATCGGTGCGTCGCGACGCGGGTCGGACTCCTCGGGCTCGGCCGGCATCGCAGGCGCGTCCTCGAACGACGCGTCCTCGAGCTGTGACGGTCGAGGGGTCTCGGTTGCTGGGACCGGGTCCGGCGCCGAGGGGGTCTCATAGACCCAGGGCGGTCGGGACCCGATGACGATCTCGATTGGCGCTTCCTCCACGACCAACCAGACCAGCGGAGGAGCCTCCGAGGATCGGGCGCTTCGGGTTCGTCGCGGTTCACTTCGGGGTTTCGGCGGCGGCTCAGGCTTGGGTTCGGACGGTTGCGGTTCGTTGTCGCGACGCGAGTCGGCGTATTCCAACGCCTTGACGAATGCCTCGA
The DNA here is from genome assembly GCA_964609385.1 of uncultured Planctomycetia bacterium. GTDB lineage: Bacteria > Planctomycetota > Planctomycetia > Isosphaerales > Isosphaeraceae > CAZSSM01. The sequence continues at coordinate 9,001 of CAZSSM010000025.1, read as the reverse complement.
AGAAGCGGCAATGCGGGTCCTCTTCCTCGGACTCGCGATAGGCCGCCTCGCCGAGGGCCAGCCAGCGCTTCAGGGTCGAGGCATCGACACCGACGGCGGTGCAGGCCAGGTCCATCGGCTGACCCGCCCGGAGCGCTACGCAGATGCGTCTGGTGATGGCCCGATTGGGAACCACGATGCCCGTCCCTGATGATCCCGACGACCGTTGCGACCCGATGGTGATCCTCGACGCCACGTCGCGCATCGAGGGACCCGCCACAAGTAGCATCAAGCGATCGGGTCGGGACGTTCACGGGGTTTTCTCGGAACCATGGACGAACCGGACAGCCAAGTCATTTCTTGGGAAGAACCGGCGCGATCCGTCGCGGTGTCACCTCCGATCAACGGTCCGGCCCGTGAGACGGCCTCGGTCACGGTCTTGCCGGTTTGCTTAAGTCAAGTGCGGACGAATTTTTTATGTCAGAATATGTTAGTACATTTGACATATAAGTATTGACAATCAATCCTCTGGGCGCCCTCGCATCTCTGATCGGAGTCGGCCGATCCCTCAGACGAGTTCGGGGATCGGTCCCCGGTTGTCGACGAGATAGCGTGGGCGACCGGTGAGATCGGTCAGGGTAGTGGACTTGGGATCGATCCCGAGGTTGTGGTAGAGCGTGGCAAAGACGTCGCGGTAGTGGATCGGGCGTTCTTTGGCGTATTCGCCGAGCCGATTGGTGGCGCCGAGCACCTGGCCGGCCCGGATACCACCTCCGGCTATCAAGGCGTTGCCGACGCTCGGCCAGTGGTCGCGGCCGGCGTTTCGGTTGATCTTTGGGGTCCGGCCAAACTCGCCCCAGACGACGATCGAGACGTCGTCGAGCATCCCACGGATCTCGAGGTCCTCCACCAGCGCGGAGACCCCTTGGTCGAGCATCGGCAGGGTGAATCGGGCTTTCTTGAAGTTGTCGTTGTGCCAATCCCAGTTGTGTCCGCCTCGGCTCTCACGCTCCAGGGGCCAGGGGCTGAAGGCCAACGTGACGCAACGGACGCCGGTCTCGACCAGCCGACGCGCCACCAGCATCTGTTCGAGCAGGGCGGCGTTGCCGAACTCGGGTTCGGCGGGGATCCCGTAGCGGGCGATCGTTTTCGGGTCTTCGCGACGAATATCGAGCGCCTCGGCGAGCTTGCTGGAGGTCAGGATCCCGAAGGCCTGGCGGTGGAAGGTGTCGATCCCCTCAACGACTCCTTGGATGTCAGCCTCGCGTCGGAACTGATCGAAGCTGGCCAACAGAGCGCGTCGGTCGCGGAGCCGGTCGAGGGTGATGTCTTTGAGAACCATCTCGTCGCGGGGCAGGTTCCGGGTCTGGAACCCGGCATGGGCCAGACCAAGGTAGCCGGGCTGGTTGAGCGAGGCGCGGCAGGTCGACTCGGCCTTGGACGGTGCCAGGCTGACGAACGGGGGGGTGGCCGGGTCGCGGGGGCCGAGCAGCTTCGAGGCGACCGAGCCCAGCGACGGCCAGCCGCCCTCAGGGTAGCCCGGCACGCGCTGCGAATCGCCTTGTTGCGGATGGCTCTCCCAGCCGGTCAGGCACTGGTGGACGTTGTGGTCGTTCCGCGCCCCGACCAGCGATCGGATCACGACTAGGCGGTCCATGATCGCGGCCAGCCTGGGCATCAGTTCGCAGATCTCGATACCCGGCACGTTGGTCGGGATCGGGTTGAACTCGCCGCGGATCTCCCGGGGCGCCTCGGGCTTGAGGTCGAACATGTCATGTTGTGGCGGTCCGCCGGGCAGTAGGATCATGATGACCGCCTTGCGGTTGTCATGAGGCACCGATCCGTCGGCCCCCTCGGCGCGGAGGACTTGGGGCAGGCTCAACCCGCCCAGGGCCAGCCCGCCGATGCTCAGGAAACTCCGACGCGAGACGCGATCGCACGTCCGCCCGCGATGGCCCGGGATCGTCAACACAGTTGGGGCTCCTCGACTCGTCGACCGCTGCACATCCGAGTGCGTATTTCCATCCAGGTTTGCCTGTCGACCGACCGATCGGGCATGCTCGCGCACGAGCTCCCCACCGATTCCACGAACGACATCCCTGAGCCGACGAGGCGGGCCGATTAGCCCGGGAGAGCCCCCGCAGCAGCCCCTATGTAAAACAATTGTCAACCGCCGTCAACGCGGTGGAGCCCTCCGTCCCCCCAGGCGTCTTCGCTAATCGTGTAAGGGTCTTAGGACGTTAAGGGCGAGGTCGAGTAGACTTCGCCCCATGAAAGACGGGAAGAATCGCTCCGATCGCCGTTCGCGAATCGGCGAGGCGAAATTTCGCCAACTCGTGCGGGCCGTGGACCTCGATCTGACGGCCACTCAAGCCGCTCCGTTGACCGGCTTTTCGACGCGGAGAACCAACGACATCTCCCTGAAACTGCGACGCCGGATCGCTCAGCATTGCCAGGAGCGATCCCCCTACCGAGGCGAAGTCGACGAGTCTTACTTCGGCCCCAGCCGAGTCAAAGGCAAGCGAGGTCGGGGAGCCGGAGGCAAGACGATCGTCTTCGGGATCTTCAAACGCAATGGCGATCTCGATACCGAGATCGTCCCCGACGCCAAGAAGGCCACATTGACCCAGGCCATACACGGGTAGGTCGACCTGGACAACATGATCCCCAGTGATGGCTGGCGAGGCTACGACGGTCTGGTCGACCTGGGGTCCAGCAAGCATCTTCGGGTCCAGCATGGAGCCAACGGATTTGCCAACAGCCAATCCTACATAAATGGAATCGAATCATTTTGGAGTTTTGCCAAGCGGCGGTTATCGCGGTTCAACGGAGTGGCACGGCACACCTTCGAACTCCATCTGAAGGAAACCGAGTCTCGCTTTAACCATCGATATGATAACCTCTACCTAGTACCGCTTGGATTGTTGCGTAACCACCCCATCTAGGCCCCTTGACGTCCTAAGACCCTTATTTTTAATTGTCCTCAGCGCTATCATTAATGAATCTAGTTTAGCTGGTCCTCCCCTCGACCCCCGAGGAGGACGGTGAGGCCTCCGGTCCTCGTCGCGAGAGCCGGTGGTTGAGCCCCAGGAACGGGGGCAGGGCGAGGATCGAGGTGACCAGGCAGATCGCGGCGGTGACGACGGCCGCGCTGGCCGATCCGAGGCGCCAACTTAGCAGGCCGAGCACCAACGTCGGCGCGATCCAGGCTATCCAGAACGTCGGGGCGGTCGCGCGGAGCGATCCAGCCAGGATCGTCGCGACGATCCGCGACCCATCGCGGAACTCGTTCAGCTTGCTCTTGGTGCCGGCGATCCGTGGATAGTACGGCACCGAGACCTCGGCGACTCGGAGGTTGAGCCGATCGGCGGCGATGGTCAGCTCGGTCTCGATCTCGAAGCCGCTCGATTGCGGCCGGACGAGCCGTCGATAGCGGCGGTTGAACGCGCGATAGCCCGAAAGCAGGTCGCCGGGCGGTCGGCCGATCAGGACGAAGAAGGCGAATCGGATCAGCAGGTTGCCCAGGCCGCGGATCGGGCGCATGGCGTTGGGCTGATCGGTCGGACGTCGGGCGGCGACGACCATGTCGGCCTCGCCGGTGAGGATCGGCTCGATCAAGGCACCGATGTAGTCGGCCGGATAGGTGCCGTCGCCATCGGTGAGGACCAGGGCGTCGGGCGTGTTGGTCAGATCGGGCCGGTCGACGTGGGCGAAGATGGCCTGGACGGCGTGGCCCTTGCCCTGCTCGGGCACGTCGATGACCTCGACGCCCTCGGCCCGCGCGATGGCGCCGGTGCCGTCGTTTGAGTTGTTGTCGACGACCAGGATCGTGGCCGAGGCCAGGGCCGCGCGCCAATGGCCGATGACCGCCGCGATGGCCGGCGCCTCGTTGTAACAGGGGATAGCCACCGTCACGGCAGCGGACTGGGCCATCATTGCGGGTCCGTCTCGGTCTGCGAAAGGTCTCGGCGGGTGCGGTCGCCCGATCCGCCGAGTCAACCCAGCGAACCGGTTCGCCGGGCCGATCTGATCATCCACGCGTCGATCGTTAGTCGTCACGCTCGGCGCCGGAGGCCACGGCCGACTCCTCGAAACCGATTGGGTGATCGGCCACGAAGGTCAGGACGGTCCGCGCCTTGGTCCCGCAGGGCAGTTTGACCAGCAATCGGGTCGTGCCACGCGGCAGGTCGACGTCCAACTCGATCGGTTTGAGGGCCTGGGGATCGGTCGTTAGGTCGAAGCCCCGATCGGCCACCTCAACCCGGAGCGATTCGATGCCCTCGACCTCCAAGACCAGCCGCGCCGACTGCGAAAGCGGTGAGGTGACCGGGACGGCCAGCAGGACCACTTGATCGTCGGTGCCGGCGGTGGTCAGGTCGCTCAGGTCGATCCGCCCTTCGGCGTCGGCCCGGAGGCGTCGCCAGGGCTGCGACGGGTTCGACGCGTCGTCGGAGAGATCGATGTCGGTTAGGGGGCCGAGCGCCGAGGCTTCGCCGACAACGCTGACCGGCTGGCGGAGCGTGTCGAGGAAGGCGAGCAAGTCGACCAGATCGTCGTCGGTCATCGTCTGGGCCAGGCCCTCGGGCATCAGGGAGATCTCGCTGACCCGACGCTCCTCGACGGCGGCGCCCTCCACGGCGATCCGACGCCCCTCGGCGGTCTTGAGCACGATCTCGGCCGGCGACTCGTCGACGATCAGGCCGCTGAGGATCCGGCCGTCATCGAGTGCCAGGATGTGCGTCCGATAATTGTAGCCGATCGCCGCGTTGGGGTTGATGATCTGTTGGAACATCTCAGCGCGGCCGTACTTGGTGCCGATCGTCGAGAGGTCCGGACCGACCCAGCGTCCGCGCCCTTGGACGCGGTGGCAGGAGGCGCAGGCGTTGGCCTCATCGCGGTAGAAGACCGCGCGACCGTGAACCGGATCGCCGACCCGCGCGGCCAACTCCTGGATCGACGGCAGCGGCCGACCCGTCGCCGATTCGGGCAGCGGGATCACCTCCAGGGCCCTTCGGCGGACGCCCCGATCGGGGTGGCCATGGGTGGCGGTCAGGGCCTCGGTCTGCAAGATATCGGGCAATTGCTGGTTCCCGACCATCCCGAGCAGGTCGAAGGCCCCTTGCTTCGAGGCGGCGAAGCTCCGGAGGGCCTCGCGACGCAGGGCCAGCGGCGCCTCGTCATCGAGGAAGAGGCGTCGGAGCCGGTCCCGGCCGTCGGAGAGCCGGACGAGGTTCCGGACGGCCGCCTCGGCGCGGGGGTCGGTCGCCCCGACGACGATCGCCTCGTCGATGATGGCTTCAAGCAGGTCGACGGCCCGGTCCCCTTGGAGCCGGGTCAACGCGTCGATCGCTGCGATCCGGTCCTGCTCGACGATCTCGGGGTCCTCGGTGAGTGTTCGGAGCGTGCCGATCCGGCTCCGGTCGCGGATCGCGGCGACCAGGCGGATCGCCTCGGGGCGGGTCCGGGGATCGTCCAGGGCGATCTCGACAGCGCGTCGGATCTGATCGTCGCCGCGTGCCGACTTCCAAGGGCCTTCCAGTTGGCGACGGAGGTTGCGGAGGACCTGTCGTCGACGGATCGAGTCATCGACGTCCAGGGCCAGGCCGGCCAACACCGGCGCAGCGGCCGGGTCTTCGATCTGGAGGATGATGTCGTCGGCGGCCTGTTGCAGTTCGGGGGTCTGCAAGCTCGGTAGAACCCGTCCCAGCCAGCTCAGGACCTCGGGCCGATGCAGCCGCCAGGCCAGGCCCAGCGACTTGGTCAGGGCCGTGCTCGGCTTGGAGGCGCTGCCGACGGGGATGTAGGCCTCGTTGCGGTCGGTCGGGAAGTAGGGCGGCAGGGCGAGGTTGACGGCCAGGCCGTCGAACTCCGGATCGATCAGGCCGAAGATCTCGTCCTCCAGGAGCGCGGCGATGTAGTCGCCTTCGCGATCCTCGAGGGCCAAGCCCAGGGCTTGCAGGTACCAGCGGTCCTGGCCATCCCAGGCGGCGGTCAGGCGTCGGAGCGCTTCACCGACCAGATCGGTGGGCAGATCGCGGAAGGCCAGGATCAGTTCGCGCCGGACGCCGGCGTCGGGGTCATCGACCTGCCCCAAAAGCGCGTCGAGGTGCTCTTTGGCGGCCGGTTCGTCGAAGCGGGCTTCGGGGTCTTCGAAGCTCACGTCGCCAACTCGGCTGACGTCGCGGCCCAGGATCCGGACGGCCAGCTCGCGGATCTGCAGGTCGTCGTGGTTGAGGGCTTGGACGGCCACCGGATCGCCGAGGATCGCGTGGAGGGTCCAGAGGGCGCGGGCCTGGAAGATCGGCTCGGCCCGCTCGAAGAGGTCGCGGAGTGCGGGCACGGCGGCCTCGCCCTGGACGATCAGGCTGCGTTGGGCGGCGTCGCGGGTGGCGACGACCGGCGACTGAAGGGCGGCGATCAGGCCGTCGAGTCTGGCCATGTCGGGCCGTTCGAAGGTCCGGGGCGACTCGGGCGGGGCGACCCGGTAGATCCGGCCGGTGGTCTGGTCGACGAACCGGTGTCCGCCGACGCCGGCGTCGTACCAGTCGGCCACGAAGAGCGAGCCGTCAGGCGCGGCGGTCACGTCGACGGGCCGGAACCAGGCGTCGTCGCTGGAGAGCAGGACGTCGGCCTCGGTCCGATACGAGGCGCCTGTCCGAGTGATCGGGAAGCTGTTGATCTGACGGGTCCCGGCGTCGACCTCAAAGACCGCCCCTTGGAACCGTTCAGGCAGCAGGTTCCCCTCGTAGCGCATGATGCCGCTGGGGCTGCCGTTGCCGGTGCCGACCAGCTTGGGGGTGTTGCCCGGCACGTCTTCGCCCCAGTGTCGCGGGCTGCCCGGGGTCCGGTAGCCGTAGGTGGCCCCGTCCATGATCCAGATCACGCGGCAGCCACGGTTGCCGTCATCGTCGTTGTCGCTGGTGAACAGCGCGCCGAAGGAGTCGAAGTAGGTCTCGTAGTTGTTCCGCTGGCGGTCGGCGAGGATCTCGAATTGGGTCCCGTCGCGGTTGACCCGGAGCGTCGTGCCGAGTTGGTCGGTCTGAACCCGGCGCCCGGAGCGATCCTCGACGTCGAAGTTCTGCGTCCGCGTCGAGCCGTCACCTTGGACCGAGCAGCAGCCGTCGCCGTGCGTGAAGTAGAGCTTGCCGTCCAGGCCCAGCACCATCCCGTGGACGCCGTGGTCCGAGTCGACCCCGCCGAAGCCTTCCAGGAGGGCGTACCGGCGGTCGGCCCGGTCGTCGCCGTCGGTGTCTTCGAAGACCATCAAGCGCGGGCTGTTGCCCACGAAGACGCGGCAGCCGGTGTAACGCCCCTGCTCGTCGTAGCGTTCTTCGATGGCGATGCCCATCGGGACCGGGAAGATCCGGTCGGCGAAGACGGTCACCTTGTCGGCGCGGCCGTCGCCGTCGGTGTCCTCGAGGATCTTGATCTGGTCGGAATCGCCGATCCGATCGAAGTCGTTGGCCTCGCGATAGAGCCGGTAGTTGACGCCCTCGGTGACCCAGACGCGGCCTCGGCTGTCGACGTCGATGGTGGTGGGGTTGCGGACCATCGGCTCGGCGGCGAAGAGGGTCGCCTCCAAGCCTTCGGGGAGTGCGATCCGCTCCGCCGATTGCTCGGGGCTGAGCTGGGCCCAGGCGCTGGTTGTCGCGGCCCAGAGGATGGCCAGGCTCGTCAAGAAGGCGACGACGGGTCGGGACCCGCCTCGAGGGCGCTCCAAGATCGTTCGGGACATCGCTCGCGACTCCATGCTTCGGTGATCGATCGGAGGCGGGGACGGCGGGACTCGCGATCCCCGGGGCGGTTCTCGGGACGGGCGATGGGCCGACGTCTCAGGTGTGGCGATCCGGGACCGACCGAGTCAGCCCTCGGCCAACACTCAGGCCTCTCCTGATCCGACCCGTCATCGAAGTTGACGGGCCAAGGCTGGCCCTTGGACCACAATGATGAAGATGAGACGTCGAAGGGACGTAACGGGGAAGAAATCCATTCTGACGGGAACCACTGAGGCCGTCCAGGCGCGACCACGCCAGGCTTCGTACCTAGGCCCCCCGACCGTTCCAGGATCCCGTGATGTGTCCCAGACCGTCTCGACCCGGTCACGTAAGGAGCGAACGGTTCGCTGCGTCGGAATCGCGAATCGAGTCTGTCGGGACCGACGAACTCCTTGCGTCGCTCTACGAAGACGGATGCCTGATAGGTCGACTTCGAGTCAAGAAACCCCAAAGACTTGAGGGGCGACGGCTGGTCGGCTCCCCTGCAAACAAACGGCATTGGGTTGACGAACACGTTGAACGTTGAGGTGAGAGAGCGATGACACGACGGACCTTGTTCTCCCACGCGATGACGCTCGGCTCGGCTGTGGCCCTGACTTTGTTGATCGTGACCGGTCTGGGCTGGCGGTTCCTGGCGCCGAGTCAGCCGCCGGTTGGCATCGAACGCAACGCGGCGCCGGAGCCTCCGACGTTCCGCCTGCCCGACGTGGAGCCGCCCCGGATCGCTTCGGAGGCCCTGAGCCTGATCGAGGCCGAAGAACAGATCAACATGCAGATCTACGATCAGCTCAACCAGAGCGTGGTCAACATCAACACCGAGTCGGTCGTGCGGGGCGGCGGGTTCTTCTTCGACACCGAACGGGTTCGTCGCGGCTCGGGCTCGGGGTTCGTCCTGGATCGCGATGGCCACCTGCTGACCAACTTCCACGTGATCGAAGAGGCCGAGCAGATCCGGGTGACCTTCTACGACGGCTCGTCGTTCCTGGCCGACGTGATCGGGGCCGATCCGAGCAACGACGTGGCCGTGATTCGCGTCGATGCGCCGGAGGTTCTGCTCAAGCCGGTCGCCTTGGGCGAGAGCACCGACCTGCGCGTCGGCCAGAAGGTGCTGGCCCTGGGCAACCCGTTCGGCCTGGAGCGGACGCTGACCGACGGCATCATCAGCGCGTTGGACCGCTCGCTGCGTGCGACCAACAACCGGCTGATCACTGGGATCATCCAGACCGACGCCTCGATCAACCCGGGCA
>CAZSSM010000024.1:0-81543 GCA_964609385.1 uncultured Planctomycetia bacterium | reverse complement strand
ACTCAGAACGGTTCAAGCATCACTTCCACGACCCCGAACTCTTCGATGAGCCCGGCGAACGCGACCGGCTCATTGAGGGGCTCGGGGTCGTTTCGCAATGTGGAATGTCGCGTCGGGATGTGGCTCAGGAGAATCAGCATCCATTTGGATTCTCCGAGACACCGAATAAACGGTTCGACGCTTTAATCTGTAGGTTGCTGGAAGCTGACAGCCCCGGTCATCATGGCGCTGTCTCGGTTCTCGGGGATCACCCGGTGGGTTGGTCTCCGCCCCTTGAGTCGGATCGTAACGTCCCCCCCGGGTCCGGACTCCCGTCCCCTCCTCACACTAAGGAGCATTCCCGATGCTGACCCGTCGACACACTTTACTGGGGCTGGCCCTCGTGGTCGGCCTGACGATGCTTGTCCCCGTCGCCTCGGCGCAGCGAGGCGGTTTCCCTCGTGGTTTCGACCCGCGTCGGATCTTTGAAGGCACGATGCCCGAACTGAACCTCCTGCGTTACCCGGCGGTCGTCGAGGAGATCGGCTTCACCGAGGAGCAGAGCCAGAAGTATCGACAGATCCAGGAGGAGCGCGGTCAACAGATCCGCCAGATGTTCCAAGAATTCCGGAACCGCGGTCGTGACGACGAAGGGAATCGGAACGCGTCGCGTGATCCGCGTCAGGCCGTTGGCGCACGCAACCTCCGTCAAGCCGGCGTTGCGCCGACGCAAGACCCGCGCGCCCAGATGATGCAGCAGTTCCAAGTGATGGGCGAACGGATGCAGGAGAGCCAGAAGGAGATCGAAGAGCGGATCATGGATCTGCTCGAGTCCTCCCAGATCGATCGGCTCCGCGAAATCTGGCTCCAGCAAGAGGGCTGGTCGGCGGTCTTCCGTCCTGCCGTCGCCGAGGCCTTGAACCTGACCAAGACCCAACGTGCTCGGCTCGACAATCTCCGCGAAAGCTACGATGAGCGCCGGGGGCAAATGCGATCATCGTTCTTCCAAGCGATGCGGTCACAGTTCGAGTCCGGTCGCGACAACTCACGAACGGTTGGCGGTTCTCGAACTGGCGGCGTCGATCAAACGCGTCCCGGAGTCGGTCGAGGCGGCTTTCCGAATGCCGGTGGTGTTCGGGGAGGCTCTGGTGGGTTCCCGAACGGCGGGGGACGGCCCAATGGTCCGGTCCCCGGATTCGGTCCGGGTGGGTTCCCCAACGGGGGTCAACCGGGGGGAGCTGCGCAAGCCCGAGGCGGTCGGCAGGGCAACGATCGGGGTGAGCAGCTCAGCCGTGAAGAGCGCCGGGAACGCGCCCGCGAACAGCGCGAAGAGTTCGAGCGCCGGATGGAAAACGACCCCGAGTTCCGGGCTCGGATCGAGGCCCAACGCGAACAGCAATCGCAGATGCGTGATCGCTACGAAGAGTCGACCGATGTCCTGGATGAGCAGCTCGAAGAGCAGATCCGTAAGATCCTCACCTCCAAGCAAGAAACCAAGCTGATCAGCTTCGCAGGCGAGCCGTTCGACCTGACCTTGCTCGAGCGCAGCGGGCGTGGTCGAGGCCGCGGCAACGATGACAATGATGACGACGACAACGGCCGCCAGAACCGCCGTCGCCGTTGATGGTTTTTCGGTCAGTGGCTCGAGTTCGGCCTCGATCTCCACAACGGAGCCGGTTGCAGCGTGAGTGATCCGATGAGGGGCCTCGTCGAAATCCCGACGGAGCCCCTCTTCTCTGGTCCGAGGAAATCTCTTATTTGCCCGAGAACAACGGTTCGGGGGAGCCTTTGTGGAACCGGCTGGTCTGGTAGCCGGGAATCGAGGGGTACTGCGTTTCCGAGTCGGGCTCCCGGGTCCTCAGGACACCTTGCAGGGCGTCATAGACCGACTGGATCGCCTCGCGACTGGGGTGGCTGAAGACCGGATAGGTTGAGCCATCGCGGCGCTGAATGGCCAGCAGATAGAAGGGCCGCGATCCGATCAAGGTATAGATTGCATAGATGGAAATAATCGAAATAATATACGCCGGTCCAGTCAAGAAGAACCAATTTTGGGTGAAGAACGGGGCCGCCTCGGGGTGCAACACACTGAAGCCCAGCAGGAGCACGTCGAAGAGCAGGACCGACAGCGCGATCAGATGCGAGGGGTGATGGGTCACCACCCGGGCCTCGCGGACATGATCGAGCCTGAAGGCGCGTTCATCAATGACCAGGCGTCTCGACGTGACGACGACGGAATCTTGACGAAGATGCACCGTCTCCGGTCGGGTCGACATTACGGATCTCCTCCCCACGCACGGAATCCGAGCCCAAACGGGCCCAACAATCCAAGATAGTTCGCCCCACCACGACCGTTTCGTTGACGAACCAGACAATCAACGCGGTGAGCCGATCCATCGAGGACTGACCGCACGCAGGTTCGACGACCGGATCGGATTGACCGCGAACGCAACGGAACTGACGGTTCTAGTTCCCCCGGTCGACGCTTATGATGATTTGGAAATACGGTCTGCGCGGAGGAGTTGCGTCGACCCATCACATGGAGCCGCCAGAGGCGAGGCGTTCAACGATGAGTCAGGCCGATCCGACCAAGACCCCGACCGGTCCCTGGACCCTCGACCTGATCGCTCAGGGCAAGATGTTGGGTCGGGAATGGGCCTCGATGTTCCGGCCCCAAACGCTCCTGGCCGATTTTCTGGCCGGCGTGGCGGTCTCGCTGGTCGCTTTGCCCTTGTCCTTGGCGATCGCTAACTCTTCCCAGGTGACTCCAACGATTGGGCTGACGACGGCGATCGTCGCCGGGATCACCGTAGCGCTCTTCGGTGGATGCCGGCTCCAGGTCTCCGGGCCGGCGGCGGCGATGACATTCCTCGTCGCCGAGATCGTCATCAAGTTCGGCCTTCCCAGCCTGGTTGCGGCCACCTTCATTGCGGGGTTCCTGCAATTGATCGCAGGCTATTTCCGGCTCGGCCGGATCATGCAGTTTTTCCCCCGACCGGTGATCGCCGGGTTCCTGACGGGCATCGGGATCACGATCATCTGTGTGCAACTGCCTAAGATTTTGGGCTACGATGTGCCGAGGCCGGGCGAAGAGGCCCAGCCCGAGGCGGTTGTCTCAGCCGAGGTTGAGCCCGATCCGGCCGATGAAGAGGTTCCCGACCAGACGGCCACCGTGACCGAGACGACCGATGAGTTGGCGTCGGAGTCGGAGGGTGCCGAGGCCGAGAGCGCTGTGGCCGTCCTTTGGCATACGATCGAACGCCTTCCGCAGACCCATTGGCCGACCGTCCTGGTGGGACTATCCGCCTTCGGCTCGATGCTGATCCTACCGAGGATCTCGCGGAAGATCCCAACGCCCTTGGTCGCCGTAGTTCTCGGCACGGTTTTACCGATGGTGGCCGGCTTCAACGTCGTGGTCCTGGGCAAACTGCCCGAAGGCTTACCGATGCCACAGTTGCCGGTCGGGGTCGACTTGTCGCTCTGGAACGACATCGCACTGGCCGGATTCGCCATTTTCTTCCTGGCCTCGATCGAGTCGTTGCTGTCGGCCTCGGTCGTCACGGCGATGTCGCGTGAATCGCGGGTGGACAACGATCAGGAGCTGATCGGTCAGGGCTTGGGCAACCTGGCCTCGGCGCTCTTCGGTGGGATTCCGGTGACCGGCGTGATCGCGCGGTCGGCCACGAACATCCAGGCCGGGGCGCGGACGCGGCTCTCGGCGATCATTCACGCCTTGATCCTTTTGGCGATGCTCCTCTTCCTTGGACCTTTGGTGGAGCGGATTCCGATCGCCGCGCTGGCTGGGGTTCTCTGTGCCGTGGGACTTCGGATGATCGAGGTCCGCCTCTTGCGGACGCTCTGGAACGGGAGTCGGGCCGAGGCGTTGGTCTACCTGACGACGGCTGGCTCGATCCTGGTGACCGACCTGATCGTCGGCGTCCCGATCGGCCTGGTCGCGGCGTTCTTCTACTTCGTGGCCGAGATGAGTCGACTGAACATCGAGCAGATCCACCTGGACGACGACCTGCAGGCCATGGCGTCCGAGGACGAAGAGGGCGCAGACGACCCGGCCATCCGTGTGCTCCGGGTCCGCGGTCCGTTGTTCTTCGCCAGCGGTTTCCACCTGCTCAACCTGCTACGCAAAGCGAACGACCCCAGCCGTCGGCTCTTAATCGATCTGCATCAGGTGCCGATGCTCGATGTGACCGGGGCCGAGATCCTGGAAGAGGCCGTCGAGTTGGTTCAAGCTCGAGGCGGCGCCGTTGCCCTCGTCGCGCCCACCGCGATGGTCCGTCAGCGGCTCAGCAGCTTGACCCAGGAGCGATTCGACACCCTCCGTGCCTGCCCGATCTACGACACCATGACCGTCGCGATCCGCGACTCACACCCCCACCTCGAGCCGCCCACGGAGACCAAGCAACTTGTGGGTTCCTAAGCTCGATGAACGCGGAGGTTGAGCGACAACAGCAGGATGATCTGTCTCCAAGGAGGCGGATTGGTCTAATGTGGACTGAAAGCCTCCTCTCGGAGTCGCGGGTCAACACGACCGTCGACGGGGCCGCAACGCTTTTCGGAGCGGTTGGCGGTCTCAGGAGCGAATCCCTATAATCGGTCTCCATTGGGACTTTGGGTTCGTCGCTAGTCTCGCGATTGCTCTCCGTACGTCGGTCGAGGCCAAGTGTCGTCGACCTTTGTGCGTGGCTGACCGCGAAGGCCGTACCGGGGACCGTTGAACAGATGAACGACTCGGTCGGGGCGACCCACCTCACAACGACAGGTCGGTCGGCCTCGAGTTCCCCGGCCACGGAGTCGTCAGACTCCCCAGGCGTTGCACCTCGACGGATCGCGATTCTCGGCGCAACCGGTTCGGTCGGCCGAAGCGCCTTGGATGTCATCAGATCGGTCTCATCGCCCCCCCTTCTCGCCTATGGTCTTAGCGCCCACAGTCGGGTCGATGAGCTGATCGCCTTGGGGCAAACCCACCGCCCGCGATATCTCGCGGTGACCGACACAGACCGCGCTGAGACCGTCCGCAAGGCCTTCAACAGGACCGAGACCGAAGTGCTCGTCGGCGTCGACGGGCTGATCCGGATGGTCCAGGTGCCTGAGGTCGACTGCGTCCTGACGGCGATCGTCGGCGCAGCGGGCCTGGATGGGACCGTCGCGGCGATCGAGGCGGGCAAGACGATCGCCCTGGCCAACAAGGAGACCTTGGTGTTGGCCGGCTCGCTCGTGATGGACCTGGCCCGACGTCGCGGTGTCGACATCCTGCCGGTCGACAGCGAGCACGCTGCGATCTTCCAGGCATTGCAGTGCGGCCGTCGAGACGAAGTCCGTCGCGTGATTCTGACCGGTTCCGGCGGGCCGTTCCGGGGTCGATGTCTGTCCGACCTCGCCGAAGTCACCACCGAACAAGCGTTGGCCCACCCCACCTGGAAGATGGGACCTAAGATCACCATTGACTCGGCCACGATGATGAACAAGGCCTTGGAGGTGATCGAAGCCCGCTGGCTCTTCGACCTCGATCCCGATCAGATTGAGGTCGTCGTCCATCCGCAGAGTGTGGTCCACTCCATGGTCGAGTACGTCGACGGCAGCGTGATGGCGCAACTCTCGCCGCCGGACATGCGGCTGCCGATCCAGATGGCCCTGACCTATCCGGAGCGCGTCGACGGCCCCAGTCCGAAGCTGGCGATCGATCGCCCCTGGAGCCTGCAGTTTGAGCCGCCGGACCTCGAGACGTTTCCTTGCCTGGCCTTGGGCTTCGAGGTCATGCGTCGGGGCGGCACTGCCGGCGCGGCGCTCAACGCGGCCAATGAAGTGGCCGTCGACCGGTTCCTCCGCGGAGAGATTGCCTTCCTGGACATCCCCCGGATCTGCCGAGCCACCCTCGATCATCACACGTTCGATCCCCAGCCCTCGCTCGACCATCTCCGACGCGTCGACCGCTGGGCGCGTCAGGAGGCAAGCCGTTGGAGTCGTTGATCCAGACCCTCATGCAGCTCGGCAGCTCCGTGGTGGCAGTCTTCGCCATCGGGTTCCTGATCTTTATCCACGAACTCGGGCACTTCCTGGCCGCCAAGTATTACGGGGTCCGCTGCGACGTCTTCTCGATCGGGTTTGGCCCGGCCCTCTACAAGTTCACCCTCGGTGAGACCGAATACCGGCTCGGGGCCTTGCCGCTGGGCGGATATGTGTTGATGCTCGGCGCCGACACCGAGATGCCGTCCGAGCAGAACTCCGATGACGAAGGCAAGCAGGACACCACCGCAACCTACCATGGCGCGTCCGACGACCCGGCGTTGACCGACCCCCGCTCGTTCGTGAACAAGTCGGTCGGGGCGCGGATGGTCATCATGTCGGCCGGCGTGGTTATGAATCTCCTCCTGGGGTTTGTGATCCTGACGTTCCTGGCCACGATGCCCCGCGTCGAGCAGCCGGCCGAACTTCGGATCATCCTCCCAGGTCGGCCCGCCTACGAAGCGGGCCTGCTGGCCGGCGACCGTGTCGTGGCCATCAACGGCGAGGAGAACATCAGCTTCAGCGACCTCGAGCGCCAGGTCGGTTACGCGAGCGTGGGCAACTCGATGCAGTTCCGGATCGCTCGGCCGAGCCGTGGCGAGGCCTTCGACGTCACGCTGGCCCCCCGTCGCCTTGAGAAGTCGGACCGGCCCACCATCGGGGTCATGCCCACCTATTCGCTCCTGTTCGACCCGAGCCTCTCAATCGTCCCCACGGCGGGCTTGGCCGATCAATCGGCTGCCGAAGACGTCGCGACCGAGGATGAGTCCGACGAGCAGTTCCTGATCGTCGGGGTGCGGGTCGACGACGAGGACCAGGCGTTGCCTGTCAACAACCGGTTCGAGCTGGATCGCCTGCTCGACCGCTACGCTGATCAACCGATCCGGTTGGTCTTGGAGCCGCTGACCGACGACGAATTGGACGCGCAGGATATGCTCGACCGCATGAAAAGCGGCGAGTCGCCCTATCCGACAGACCCCTCGGCACAAACCGAGGTCGTTCTACCCCCCTCACCGTTCGTCGACTTCGGGATCCTCGTCGAGGCCTTGCCGATCCAGAGCCTCCGCGCCGGCTTCCCCGCCGCACGTGCCGGATTCGAGGTCGGCGACCGGATCCTGGCCGTCGACGGCGACGAGAACTACGATCCGCTCCGCCTGCCCAGCTATTGTTCTGAGCGGGCCGACCAGGAGATCGAGTTCACCCTCCGACGCGAGGGAGAGGCTGAACCGATCACCTTGACCGCCCGGCCCAACGACACACCTCCCTGGATCCGGACCTACCGCCCGCACGAACAGAACGTCCAGGCGATCTTCAAGAACCAAGGGGTCGACCCGCTCGACGTGACCGGCCTGGGGCTCTGCTATCACGTCGTCCCCCGAATCAAGGCGGTTCGTCCAAACAGCCCGGCCGAACGCGCTGGTCTGAAGCCCGGTGAGCTGATCACGTACGTGACCGTCAATGCGCCGACGGTCGAACCCGAGCAACCGCTCTCGGAGTGGGCCACCCGCAAGCTCAGCATCGCGACGGGTCCCGATTCGCCGGGCTTCGCCAATGCTTTCTTGGTGATGCAGACCAATCCGATCACCGAGATCGAATTGACGATCGAGGGGCGTGACGACCCGGTCACGCTGGATCTCGAGCCGGTCGAGGGCTGGTGGTTCCCCCAGCGCGGACTCTTCGGTGGACCCGAGTCGATGCCGGTGCCCGGCCTCCCGTTGTCCCAGGCCGTCGTCGCTGGCGCTGTCCAGACCCTCGAGGATGTCACGCTCATCTACCGAGTCATCCAAGGGATGCTATCCGGTCAGCTCTCGACCCGGATGTTCTCCGGCCCGGTCGGCATCTTCGACGTCGTCATCAAGGTCTCGGAGAACGGGTTCCTCTCCCTGCTCAAAGTGATGGCCGTGATCAGCATCAACCTGGCCGTCTTCAACTTCCTGCCGATCCCGCCGTTTGACGGCGGCCGGATGGTCTACCTGATCGGCGAGAAGATCATCGGCCGGCCCCTGCCCGACTCGGTCGTTCAGATCGGCCTCCGAATCGGCCTGATCTTCGTGCTCGGCCTGTTCGTTCTGGTCTTCTACCAAGACATCTACCGCCAGCTCAGCCGGTTCTTCGATATCTGAGCGACTCAACGACTCGACTTGGCCGGGGCACGCTCCGGCGATAAGATTACCTTCTTTCCAATCACGAAGAATCATTGAGATGGCCCAACCTTCGGCGAACCGGCTCCTCCTTTGGGACGGGCCGGATGACCGTCGAGCCGAGTAGTCATCTCAGGGTGATCATTCGAAACAACGCATTCCGAAGACGAAGGAAAGGGCGGTCATCCGTGGTGAAGTTGAGGGTCCGGGCTGGCGAGTCGATCCAAGAGGCGGTCCGCCGCTTCCGTAAGCTTTGCGAACGCAGCGGTCTCCGCAAAGAGATGCGTCGCAAGGCCTACTATGAGAAGCCCAGCGAACGTCGACGCCGTGAAGAGATCAAGCGGCTCAAGAAGGTCCGCCAAAACAACGCCCGCCGCTGAGCTGGTTCAAGAGTTCGGCCAGGGTCTATTGGTTGATTGACCGATAGACTGGTCGAGAGGGGAACCGAGACCTAGACACGAATAGCGTCGCCATCGGGTTCACATCGCGAGGTGGTCGATGACCCGCTCTGCTCGGCGTATCGGGCCTGGAGCGGCACGACAACTTCATTGACGAACCGTTCGACCTGGTGTGCAGCGAGCCCGATGTATGCCGACGGATCGAGGGCCTCGTCGAGGTCGACTCGAGCGAAGGCGGGGTCATCGCGGAGCCGGTCGAGCAGGTCATGGGGCCGGCCCTCTTTGATGAGCCGCGCCGCCTCCTGGGCATGGACCCGGACCCGCTCGTGGACCTCCTGGCGATCTCCACCAGCACGGACGGCGGCCATCATGAGGTTCTCGGTGGCCAGAAACGGCAACTCGTCGCGGACCCGTCGATCGATCACGGCGGTGTTGACGACCAGGCCGTCGACGACGTTGCGGTAGAGGTTCAACAGGGCGTCGATGGCCAGGAACGCCTGCGGAATGGCCAGTCGACGGATCGCGCTGTCGTCGAGCGTCCGCTCCATCCACTGGGTCGCGGCGGTCTGGGCGAGCATCATCGGCAGGCCCATGACATAGCGGCCGAGCGAACACATGCGCTCGGCGCGCATTGGGTTACGCTTGTAGGCCATCGCCGAAGAGCCGATCTGGTTGGACTCGAAAGGCTCTTCCAGCTCGCGGTCGTGGGCCAGCAGGCGGAGGTCAGTCCCGAACCGATGGGCCGACTCGCCGATCGCGCCGAGGCTGGAGAGGACGCGGGCGTCGACCTTCCGCGAATAGGTCTGGCCTGAGACGGCGACTGAGCCGTCGAAGCCGAATTGTTTCATGACGAGGCGATCGAGCTGCTCGACCTTCGAGGCGTCGCCGTCGAAAAGGGCCAGAAAGCTGGCCTGTGTTCCGGTCGCCCCTTTGACTCCCAACGGGACCAGACTCGACAGGCGATGCTCGACCTCCTCCAGGTCTTGGACCAGCTCCAAGGCCCAGAGCGAGGCCCGCTTGCCGACCGTCACCAGTTGTGCGGGCTGATAATGGGTGTATCCCAGGCAGGGCTGGTCCTTCCAGCGGACCGCGAAGTCGGCCATCAGGACGATCGTTTCGACCAACTTGTCGCGAACGAACGTCAAGGCGTCGCGGATCAAGATCATGTCCGCGTTGTCGGTGACGAAGCAACTGGTCGCGCCCAAATGAATGATCGCCCGCGCCTCGGGAGCGACGTCCCCAAAGGCGTGCACGTGAGCCATCACGTCATGACGGAACGTCCGCTCGTATTCGGTGACTCGATCGAAATCGATATCGTCGACATGGGTGCGCATCGCCTCGACCTGAACCTCGGTCACCTCCAAGCCCAGCGCGTGTTCGGCCTCGGCTAGAGCGACCCAGAGTCGTCGCCAGGTCCCGTAGCGCGAGGCGGGCGACCAGAGCGCAGTCATCGCGCGGCCGGCATAGCGGGTGACCAGCGGGTTGTCGGGCACGTCGTGCGACATCAGCAGCATTCCCGGAGCTTTGGCGGATTTCAGACCTTGGATCAGCGATGGACGAGGATGCGCGATCGCGGGTGATCCCGTCAAATCCCACCAAGGATCCGGGCCCGGCCGACTCGCGAGATGCCCAGCACAAAGCATGCTGTCCGGAAGCTGCACTGGTGTGTCTGGACCAGCTTGTGAGCCGCGTCGAATCCGGCGATCAGCCGGCGCTCCTCTTCGGCGCGAATCTGCTTGAGCGGCCAGGAGAAGTTCTGGAGGTTCTGGACCCACTCGAAGTAGCTGACCGTGACGCCCCCGGCGTTGGCGACGATGTCGGGCAGGACGAAGATCCCTCGACGCTGGAAGACCTCGTCGGCCTCGGGCCAGGTCGGACTGTTGGCCGCCTCGACGATCATCTTGGCTTCGACGGCCTCGGCCCGCTCGGTATCGAAGACGCCGCCCAAGGCCGCCGGGATCAGGATGTCGACCGGCATGGCCAACAGCGCATCCTGATCGTAAGGCTCGGCGTACTTGAAGCCGACGACGCTCTTCTCCAGTTGCACGTGCTTGGAGAGCCGAGGAATGTCGAGCCCCTCAGGGTTGTAGACCGCGCCCCTCGCGTCGCTGACGGCAACGACTTTGCAGCCGAAATCTTGAAGGAACAGGGCGGCGAAGCTGCCCACATTGCCGAACCCCTGGATCGCGACGGTCGAATTGGTGAGAGGCCGTTCCAGGAGTTGGCAGGCGTGGCGGGTCAGGACCGCCACGCCGTAGCCGGTCGCCTCCTCACGGCCGTCGGTGCCGTGCAACTCGACCGGCTTGCCAGTCACGCAGGCCGGGGAGAAGCCATGGAACTTGCAATATTCGTTGAGGATCCAGGCCATTACCTGAGCATCGGTGCCGACATCGGGCGCGGGGATGTCCTTGTGCGGACCGATGAGGTCGTGGATCTGCTGGACGAGTTTGCGGGTCAGCCGTTCCAACTCGCC
This sequence comes from uncultured Planctomycetia bacterium, assembly GCA_964609385.1. Taxonomy (GTDB): domain Bacteria; phylum Planctomycetota; class Planctomycetia; order Isosphaerales; family Isosphaeraceae; genus CAZSSM01. Next base: position 70,531 of record CAZSSM010000024.1, on the reverse strand, counting down.
ACGAGAGAGGCTTCGCGGATCGCAGTTGACGCCGCCTTTGCCGCCGCCGTAGGGCAGGTTGACAACCGCCGTCTTCCAGGTCATGAGGCTGGCCAAGGAGGTCGCCTCGTCGAGGTCGACGTGGGGGTGGAACCGGAGTCCGCCCTTGAACGGCCCACGCGCCGCGTCATGCTGGACCCGGTAGCCGACGAAGTTGCCGATCTCGCCGCTGTCCAACTCGACAGCCACCTCGACCTCGAGTCGACGGTCCGGCGTGATCATCAAGGTCCGCATATTTTGAGTCAGGCCGAGGATCTCGGCGGCCTGGTGGAAATAGTGCGTCGTCGCCTCGAAAGATTGCATCGCGCGGGGTGTCCGAATATCTCAAAAGGGATCGCAGCGGAACTCCGGGACATGGGTCGGGGTGTCCCGATGCCCAAGATCGAAGTGTCGGACGTGCCTCCGATCGGGGGCGTCGCCTCCGCGATGGTAACCCGAGCCGACTGGCCGCAGCAACGAGGGGTCCATCAACCTCGAACCCCTCTGGTTCCTGCAAACTCGGCCGAAACACTCGGGTTTCTCGACATATTGAGTTCGCCTTCGACTCAGGGAAGTCAGTACCATCCCGAGGTCCAAGCACCCCATTGTACTGGTACGCCAAACGTCGGTACGGCCCGGTCCGTTTGTTCGGAGTCCCGTTCATGACCGCATCCCCCTCGTCCCGTCCGAACGACGCGTCGCTGGAAGCATTGACCTATCAGAGCGTCCGTGATCGACCCTTTGAGGTCGCCGTTCTTCCCCTCGGCGCCACCGAGCCCCATAACCTGCATCTGCCCTACGGGACCGATACGATCCAGGTCGATCGGATCGCCGCGGATGCCTGCGAGGCGGCCAATCAGCGCGGGGCGCGGGTCGTCCTGTTACCGACGATCCCTTATGGGACCGAGACAAACCTCAACGCCTTCCCCCTGGCAATGAACCTCGATCCGACGACCCTCGGTCAGGTCCTCAGTGACCTCGCCGATTCGGTTGAGGAGGCTGGGATCGACAAGCTCGTCCTGATCAACGGTCACGGCGGCAATGACCTCAAATGGTGGCTCCGTGAGCAGTACAGCCAAACCGACGTCCAGTTATTCGTTTGCCATTGGTTCAAGATGGTCGCCGACCTCTACGGGGAGATCTTCGACGATCCCGGTGACCATGCCGGCGAACTCGAGACCAGCCTGATGCTGGAGATCCGGCCGGACCTGGTCGAGCTCGAACAGGCTGACGCCGGCTCGATGGCCACGCCCCGCCTCGAAGCGATCCGTCGGGGATGGGTCGAAATCACGCGGCCTTGGGACCGCCTCACGACCAACAGCGGCGCCGGCGATCCGCGAACCGCCACGGCTGCGAAGGGGCGACGGATCCTCGAACACCTTCAACAACGGCTCAGTGACTTCCTGGTCGAACTGGCCGAGGCCGAGATCGACGACGCTTTCCCCTTCGAACCCGGTTCGCCAGGTCCGCGTTAATTTCGCCATCGTTCATGATCGATCGAATCTGTGCTTGAATAAGGGTCGACCCCCATGATCGGCGATGCGTTGCTCCGACCTCTTCCACTCGGTTTGGCCTTGGTCTTTGGGCTCGGTCTGCTCGGATGCTCCCAGAAGCCCCAGACTGATCAAGAAATTCAACAATCCTATAAAGGTTTGATTGACGACACGGACTCGGAGACCCCACCCGGACCGACCATCAAGCCGCACGTCGACGACTACCCAATCACTGGGAGCGTTACGCAGGTTCTCCCCGACGAAAAGCAGATCGAGATCGCCCACGACGTTATTGAGGGCTTTATGGACGCGATGACCATGCCCTTCCACGTCGCCTCAGAAGACCTGCTCGAAGACGTGCGCGTCGACGATGTGATTGAGGGAACCCTGCGGGTCTATCGCGAGGAGCCAGAGAGCCCGGTCATCGATTATGAGATCATCGACCTCGTCGTGGCTCAGCCGGCGCCGAGTGCCCCGCTAGTCATCGGGGCCGACGGTCGGATCAGCTCCGGGTTCAGCCAGACCCTGGAGATCGGCCAAACCGTCCCCAACTTTACCGTAACCACCCAGACCGGCGCGTCCCTGAGCCTCGAAGACCTTCGAGGCCGGGCCGTCGTCCTAACCTTCATCTACACGCGCTGCCCCCTACCCGACTTCTGTCCGTTCATCGACACCAAGATGGGGCGATTGGCTGAGGCGGTCCGGCCGTTCGATCCCGACGGCGACCGGGTCCGGATCCTCTCGGTCAGCTTCGATCCGGAGTTCGATACGCCGGACGTGCTCCAACGCCACGCCGGCTACAAAGGCGCAACGCCACCACTTTGGCAGTTCGCCGTCGCCGATCACGGGGAGCTGGCCAAAGTCGCTCCGGCCCTCGGGCTCAAGTATGGCCCACGACCCGGCGAGATCGTCCACAACCTCTGCACCGCCTTCATCGATCCTCAAGGCCGGCTTCGGAAGCTCGATCTCGGCGAGGAGAACCGCGTCCGCGACACCGACGGCGACGTTGCCATCGTCCGTGATCTGATCGACAATCGAGTCGACTCAGATGAGACCACGAACGACGACGACAACGACGCGGAGCCTCGCGAACCGAACAACAGCTGAAACGTCATCCTGTGTGGGACACTGTCAACGCCCGGATACTCCTCCTCTTGAATGGCCGATCGCCCATGAGCCGTCCGACGATACCACCAGAATCGGCCACGTTCTTCACCCGACGCGCTTGGCTGGCCGGCGCGATGGCAGGCCTCGGTACGACGGCGATCGCCTCCTCACGATTGGTCGAATTTCCCCAACAGGTCGACGATCGCCCGCGCGCTGTGATCTGGCTAATGCTCGTCGGGGGACCCAGCGCCCAAGAGACCTTTAATCCCAAACCCGAGGCGCGATCGAGCCGTCGAGGACCGTTTGAAGCGATCTCGACGGCCTTACCCGGCATTCGGATCGTCGAGCATCTGCCCGAGATCGCTCGACGACTCGATCGGATGACCCTGGTCCGGACCCTCTATCACGACGGCGCTCCGGTCCACGAAACGGGGTTTCAGCGGCTTCATGCCGGGAGAGCCCTTGCGGTCGAATCGGATCACGATCACCCCGGTCTTCGGCTCGAACGTGACGATTCAAATGGATATCACGATCGTCGTCTCCAGCTCGCTGCACTGATTGGCCCGTCGATCACGAAAACCGGACTGACCCTACCGCGAGGTTTGTTGGAGGGCTCATTGGATCGTCTGGAGGTTCGGACTCGACTCCCCCTGGACGACCCCGATCGGCTGGCCGATCGGGCCCTCGCGGCGATCGCACAGGGTCGACGCTTCATCCAGGTCAATACGGCCGGTTCGGTCTTCGACCCCTCCAGTTGGGACGCGCATGGTCACCGGCCCTTCAGTACCTTCGACGAGTACCGTGATCGCCTCCTGCCCCGGCTCGATCGCTCCGTCGCCGCACTGGTCGATCGCCTGGATCGTGACGAGGTCGAGGCGAACACGCTCCTGATCGTCAGCGGCGAGATGGGTCGTCATCCAAGGATCAATCGCCAAGGCGGCCGCGACCACTGGCAACACGCCTGGAGCGGACTGCTCTATGGCGGATCGGTAACGCGTGGTTTGGTCATCGGTCAGACCGACGATGATGGGGCTTATCCGATCGAACAGCCCTTCCCGGCCGAATGGCTTTACCAACTCGCTGTATCACACTTGGGCTTATCAAGAGATGGCATGTAAACTATACTTAGTGTGTACGGGTTTTAGTCATGTGTGCGTGAGCATTACCTGGTCGAGCTTGATCTATGCTGTTAAGTCACGGCGCTCCAATCTCGTCAACGCGCGTCGTGGTTGACCGAGATGCTTCGGGGCGAGCTCGGCTGATTGGCTGGGTCTTCTTCGATCGGGTTGTCTTCGAAGGTGATTCGGGTCTCGTCGGTGTTGTTGAACCGGAAGGCGGTGACATCGGGTCGGGTGCCGAGCCGGTTATTGCGAACCACCAACGGCCCGGCCTTGTGGAAACGGATCGGACTTCTGGCGATCCGGTCGATCGTGTTGCCCTCGACGATCATGCCCGAGCTGCCTTCGTCCAGGAAGATCCCATTGCTCTCAGCGCGACCGGCGTTGACTGGGACGTTGTTGATGATGTTGTCGACGAGCTTCGATCCGGGCTGGTATCCGAGGGTATAGATGCCGCCGCCGTCGGAGAGCACCTGCATGACGCGCGTGATCCGGTTGGCCACGATCTGGTTCTCGCGGCAGCCGGTCGGGCGTTCGTTCCAGCTCCAGCCGACTGAGATCCCCGTGTAGGGTAGGTCGGAGAGCGTGTTCCGCTCGACGCGTGTGCCCTGCGCGATGCCGACCCAGATCCCGACCGAGCCTGAGTACAAAGCGCCGCAGCGGGTGATCGTCGAGTCAAGGATGCTGTTGGCCCGGCTGATCCGTGGGGCTTGCGGGTTCTTTTCGTATCGTTCCATCTCGCCGACCATGATCCCGTTGCCGGCGACATCTTCGATGTGGACGTTCTTGATGATCGAGCGTCGGCAATTGGATCGCATATGGATTCCGCTTCCTCCAACGTGTTCGACGCGGCATTCGATAAAGCGAACCGACTCGACGCCGTCGCAGGTGATCGCTGCGGGCATCAACACCCGAGGTCCGGAGTGGGCCGACTTCGACTTGCGTTGTTCGTGAGCTGTGGCCTGCCCCGCCGCATAACCGCCCGCCGGTACGTTCCAGAGACAATGAGCGAATCGGATCCCCTCGACGACGACGTCCACGACAAGATCCTCGGGATCCGAGCCGCCCTCGAAGACGAAGAGTTGCTTGAGTCGGGGGGCGATAAGCTGAGAGTTGCCAACCGACTCGCCGTCGCGCGGAACGTAGCTCAACTCGCCCGAGTCGGTGTCGAGATGAAACTCGCCGGGGTGATCCAGGAAGGCTCGAACGCCTTCGAGGTAATACCGGGGATGGGCCTCGAAGTGATCGATCTGGTAATGATCCGACTTGGCCCCGATCGGGTTACGGACCCGGATCGTTCGCGATTCCGGCTCGATGACGTTGACCGCCACCCTCGAGGTCGACCAGTCGTGGAAGAAAACGACCTCAGCGCCCGATTCCTCGCTCGGCCCCGCCACCTCGATCGATTTGGAATCTTCGTGTCGGTAGGTGAACGACATCCGACGATCGGGACCGGCTTCGTCGATCCGGAAGACCCCCGCATTCGGCGTCCGTGCGCGGACGGCCCGTCGGTCGTCAACGAAGAGTTCACGGAATCGCCAGCCGCCCTGTGAGGCTTCGGAGATCGAGGCATGCCAAGTCCCGTCGGCTTCGACCACTCCGTCGATCGGTCGACCGCCGCTAAGGGTCACCTCAGCCCCCACAGGATCGGCCACGATCGTCAGGTGCGAGTCCTCCGGAGTCAGTCGGATCGGTTCGTCGAGGAAATAGGTCCCGGGCCCAACGCGGACCGTGATCGGCTCCGTGATGCCCTCTGCACGAAACTCGCGAGCCCGCTCGATCGCGCGGCCGGGCGTCGCCAAGGGTCGAGTGGCGGTCCCCGGATGGGAATCGTTCCCAACAGCCGACAGATAGATGATGGGATCGTGAGCGTTCGACTCGCGGACTCCCCCGAGCAACGCATCGATCGCTGCCAGGCCGAACAACGTCAGGAAGACGACGCCAAGGATCGGGACGATCGTACGACGATGAGTCATCATGGCATGGTCCACGATTCATGACGAGTCGTACGGATCGATGAACGATCGGTGCGACCGAAGGGGGTATGGAGCGCTGATTGAGGCGGAAGTTATTGCGAATCGGCGATCTGGGCCAACTCGCTGGATCGTCGAGTGGCGGCTTCGACGGCATCCATGAGCGCGGCGCGGAAGCCGGCGCGTTCCAAGGCGTGCAGTCCGGCGATGGTTGTGCCGCCAGGGCTGGTCACGGCGTCTTTGAGCTGGCTGGGATGACCGGGGACCGTTTCGCCTTCGCTATCGCCCAGGACCATCCGTGCCGCGCCCAGGACGGTCTGAGCCGCCAAGGCCGTGGCGATCGATCGAGGCAACCCGACGCGAACCCCGCCGTCGATCAACGCCTCGATCATCACATAGACATAGGCTGGACCGCTGCCCGAGAGCCCGGTGACAGCATCCATGAGGTGCTCGGGGACGGAAACTGCGCGGCCGACGGCCTCGAACATCGCGCGAACGATCTGCTCGTCACGCAAATTGGTGCGCGGTCCCAGACAGTAGGCTGTGGCGGCCTGGCCGACCAGCGCGGGAGTATTGGGCATCACGCGAACCAACCGTGGGCGCGGGCCGAGCCCCTGTTCCAGGCCGGAGAGGGTCGCGCCAGCGACAATCGAAATGACCAGATGGTCGGCATTGAGGCTTGGGGCCAGCTCGGAGAGAACCGCGCCGAGCACCTGCGGCTTGATGGCCAGGACCAGGCAGTCGGACTGTTGGGCGACCTCGCGGTTGGAGGTCGACGTGGCGATCCCATAGTCGCGGGCCAGGGTCTCCAAGGCGAGGTTCGAGACATCGCTGGCCCGAACCGATTCGGGCTGTGCCGCGCGCGACTCCAAAAGCCCCACGATCAGGGCCTGGGCCATCCGGCCCCCGCCGATGAATCCCCATCGCAGGCCCGTCAAGGGACTCGAAGGTGCAACACTCATGCGGGTTCCCGCTCCAATCTAGAGATTCGGGGATCACGAGAACGAGGTCTATCGAGGCTCCGAAGAACCTCAGGGGCGGGCCGAGATCAGGATTATCGGGCCGACCATCCGCCGTCGACGACCAACAAAGCGCCGTTGACGAAGTCCGAAGCATCTGAGGCGAGAAAGACGATCGCCCCGTCGAGGTCGTCGGGGCGTCCGAAACGGCCCATCGGGATCCGCTCCAGGAGCTTAGGCCCGATCGCCGGGTCGTGGCGGAGGTCGGCATTGAGGTCGGTGGCCAGCCAGCCTGGGGCAATCGCGTTGACGTGAAGCCCATGAGGGGCCCAATCGCTGGCGAGGGCTTTAGTCAAGCCCGCCACGGCATGTTTGGTCGCAGCGTAGGCCGGGACCCGTGTCCCGCCGGTGAACGAGAGCAGTGAGGCCATGTTGATGATCTTGCCGCGACCACGCTCCAGCATCCCCTTGCCGAAACGTTGGCAGAGGCGGAACGTCGCGTTGATGTTGACTTCGACGATCCGATCCCAGGATGCCGTCGGGAATTCTCCAGGCGGATGGCGCTCGGTGATCCCAGCGTTGTTGACCAGGACGTCGGGGACGCCAACCGCTTTAACGACCTGGTCGACCAACGCGTCGAGGCTTGGTCGTTCGGCTAGGTCCCCATGAACCACGAACGGCGCGGGGATCGACGACGGCGCGACCTGGGCGATCGCCTCCAGGGTCATCGCTGGGTCGGTTCGGTTCGCGTGGACGACGATCCGTGCCCCTGCCGAGGCCAGGGCGACGGCCATGGTTTGGCCCAAGCCGCGTGTCGAGCCGGTCACCAACGCGGTTCGACTGGTCAGGTCGAACCGCGCGAGGCTGCCGGGTAAGGTCGAATCGCTCAACGGGTCCGAACTCCCAGATCCCCCTTCGAGGCCACAACGGCCTACCACCACGGTCCATCCGAACAGGAATGGACTTCGATTGATCATGGTCCCGCGACCGACTACGGGTCAATCGTTTGGTCCGTCGTCGGTCGGCATCCGTCCGGCTGATTCGAGGTAGGCGACCAGGTCACGGAACTCTTCGACGGAGAGGTTGGCCTCCAGACCCTCGGGCATGATCGATTGGGGCGAGGCCCGATAGGCCTCGATCTGCTCGGCTTTGAACCGGACGACTCGGCCTTCGGTGGTCAGCATTTCGATGGCGCCTCGGGCCTTGTGGTCGATCTGGAGCCCGGTGTGAACCAAGCCGTCATCGGTGGCGATCAGCCAGGCCTGATACTGGGGCGCGAAGTCCTCGGAGGGCTCGAGGATGGCGCGGACGATCTGATCCCGATTGCGAGAGGAGCCGATGCCTCCGAGGTTCGGCCCCAAGGCCCCGCCACGCCCGTCGAGGGCGTGGCACTGCGTGCAGGTGGCGCGTCCGGAGAGAAACACGCGACGGCCCGCTTCCGGATCGCCGCCGGTGGCCAAACTGGTTTGCCATGCTTCCAAAGTTGCCGGACGGTTCGAATCGTCGGGTCCTCGGAGGGCGAACCGAACCTGACTGGCCAATCGGGAATCGTTCTCCGAAGTGCTCGACTCGACACCTTCGAAGAGGTGGCGGACCTCGGGATCGACCCGCGAGTCGGAGAGGAGCCTGGCTGCCTCCAATCGCAATGATCGCTCACCGTATGTGAGCAGATTCGCCAAGCGAGATCGATCGACCGCATTCGCAGCCGAAGCAGCCCGCAGCGCGGCGATTCGCAACTCGATGGGGGCCTGATCGTCGGTGATCAAGGATGCGAGGCGTCGGCGGCTTGGGGGGGAATCCAGTTCGGCCAAGCGGGTCACGGCGGCGCGTGCGAGCCGTCGATCCTTCGCGTCTGCCAGGTCGATCAGGAGCGATTCGGCCCTTGGAAGATCGTCGAGGGTGAGGCGGTCGACGGCCCGCGCACGGACGGTGGCCGGACGCGTTTCGTCCCTGACGATCCGCAACAACAGGCCGGGCTCGGTTGGACGTGGGATCTGCCTCGACATCGACGCGGCCTGCTGGAGGTAGCCGTCTCGGAAGGTCGCGTTGACCATCTCGACGGCCGCCAAATAGGTGTCGAAAAGGGTTCCGGTCACCTCGACGGAGTCGATGGCCCGGTCAAGCAAGTCCCGATCGGTGATCGGCAGGGCGAACCCAGCCCAAAGCAGCGCCGCGCGTCGGACTTCCAGGTCCTGGTCAGCCAACCAACGCGCGGCGTCTTCGGCGGTCAACGGCTGGCCTGCGTTCTGGGTCGCCAAAAGCACGGCCAGTCGGACCTGGGGCGATTCGTGATCGCGGAGGAACTCGATGAGGTCTAGTCTGTCGACCAACGCCCGAGTGGCGGCGTGTCGGAGGAACGGATCGTCACCGTCCAGGGCACGGATGAACGTCTCAACACGGAGATCGGCTGCGGATTCCCAACCATTGAGGGCGTCGACACCCGGGTCAGCGACCGGGTCTTCGAACTCGGATCGTGGTGTCATGAGATTGGCGTTGGTCACCGCCCCGTCCCGAGCCGCGATTCGCCAGATCCGTCCGTGACCATGATTCGGATAGTCCACCTTGACCCAGTCAGAGACATAGAGGTTTCCGAGGCGGTCGGCAGCCAGGGCGACGGGCCGGAAGTCCTGCGGTCCCTCGATGAGGACCGAACGCTCTGCGACGACCGAGGCGCCTTGAGGCTTCAGGTCGTGCCGCTCGATCGTGTGCTCGTTCCAGACGGTCACCAGGATGGCGTCGCGATATTCGTGCGGTAGCGCTGTGCGTCGAGCAGCGATCAGGCCCGAGGGAGCCTCGCCGGTCCCTTGGATCATTGGCAAGGTGCCGGGCAGATCTCCGTCCCACCCTTGGAAAGGATGATTACCCCCGCCGCCGAAGAGGGAACGATAGCCGTAGTCACCACCGGGAACGATGTGGAGGAGTCGGTTCGGGCCCCGCGCGTCGGGGTCGTTGTCGACGCAGAGCAAACGGCCGGCTCGATCGAAGGCCAAGCCGAACGGGTTCCAGAACCCTGTGGCGTACTCGTTAACCTGCGACCCGTCGAGCCGGCAACGCACGATGTTGCCACCATCGCCGTAGCCAACGACTTCCGACCCGTCGGTTCCTCGGATGGTGTAGGCCCGACTCGACATGTTCCCACGGCCGACGTAGAGCCACCCCTGGGCATCAAAGACCAAGGAGAGGAGGCGGTTGTGATCGTAACGCTCCTCCGAGATCACCTCGAGGATCGGCTCGGGGCCGTCGCAACGCCCATCACCGTCGCGGTCGGGCAAGGCGAAGACCGCCCCTGCGCAAACGATGTACAGCATCCCGTCGGGTGAGACGGCTAAGTTCATCCCGTCGTCGAGCCCCTCGGCAAAGACTGTGACCTCGTCACAACGGCCGTCCCCGTCACGATCGACCAAGACCTTGACTCGATCGCCTTCGGGGCCATCGTAGTCCGCCGGACGCGAGTGGGTATGCGACTCCAGGACGTAGATTCGGTCGTCGGAACCGACGACCAAGCCGATCGGAGTGACGATCTCCGGGTCTTCCAGGAAGAGCCGAATTTCCAGCCGGTCATCATGGACGATCGGCTCACTCGACGGGGCCGTCGCCAAGGCCGAACCGCCCAGGAATGTCATTGCCAGGATGTTCGTGATCGTCCATCGCGTCATCGTCGGCAGGTCCCGCGTCTCGTCGTTCGTCCTGAATGGGCGGCCACTCCACTATTCCAATCTACTCGCTCGAGACTTTCTGTCCCAGACACGGCTTCGCCCTCAAGCAACGACCGGTTCGTGAACGGTCTCATGCGATGGGATCAGACGGGGGGAGATCAGGATCGGGACGCATGAAACCTGTCCGATATGGAGCCGATGTGGAGGTTTTGCGAACGTCGTGGGAATATGGACGGCCTTCGACGGTCGAAGAAGAGGAGTTTCGTTGCATGTTGGCTTGACGGAAGAGGAGGTCGTCGGATGAAGCGGCTATGCAGTTGGAATGGAGTGCGTGGGTCGATTGTCGGTTTGTTCATCGTCCTGGGGCTTGGGATCGGATCGTGGCCTGTCGAGGCGTCGCCGGTCTTGGTCGGTCGGTTCGGCGACCGCTTCACGATCGAGCAAGTTGCCGACGGGCTGGTCAATCCCTCCCAGATGACCTGGGGACCGGATGGTCGGCTCTATGTTGGCAGCTCGAACAACGGGTTCGGCGTGACGAGCCTGGCATGGAACACGACGACCGGGCGGTTCGACGACTTGCGTTCGTCTGGCGTGAGCGGTCTGGGATTGGCCTTCCACACCGCCGACGACGGGACCGAGCATCTCTACACGACCGCGGCGCCCGTGAGCCGACGCGAGTCGCGCCTGGCTCGGTTTAGTGACCTCGACGGCGACGGGTTCTGGGGCGAACTGGGCGAGACTGCCTTCAACTTGGTCGACGGGATTCCCGGAGGCGACCACCAGGTCAACCAGATTCAGATCGTCGACGACACCCTCTACACCGGCATCGGGATCCGGACGATGAACGGTCGCGATGGTCTCCTGAGTGGTGGGACGATCGACGATTTCGGGGGAAGCGGGTTTTTCGCGGGGGGTGAAGGAAACACGCGCGGCGAGACCAGCTATGGCGGGTCGATCGCCTGGATTCGCGATCTCAACGCGGTTCCCGACCTCGATCACGCGGCCCAGTTGACGGACGCCGACGGCAACCTGTTATCCGGCCTCGACTTCCTCGACGACGCCTCGCCCTATCTCGTTGACGATCCCGGCCGGCTGACGGTCCACTCCGGAGGCACACGGAATCCCTTTGGCTTGGCGGTCGATGAATCGGGCGCATTGCACTTCACGAACAACTACAGCCGGTCCAACAGCAACGGCGATGGCAGCAGTGAACCCAACCCGCGCGACCAACTCGACGACGACTTCTCCAACGACGTTCACGACCAATTCTTTCGAGCCGTCGAAGGGGGAGACTATGGCTACGACAACACCGGCTTCCGCGATCCGAACAGTGGCGATCTGCCCGGTCTGAACCTCGACGTCGACTCGATCACCTTCGACAACCTGGACCCGCTCGACACGACCTGGTTGGAGCGCCAACAGGCCCTCCAAGAGACTAGCAGTGAGGAACTGGTCGGGCTCGGGCCGCACTCCTCGTCCAACGGGTTCGACTTCGCCACGCTGAATCTGACCGGGATCATCGGCGACGGTCTCGAGGAGTTCGCCTTCATCACGCGGTTCACCGACGACGTTTCGGAAAGCGGTCCAGGCGAGGACACGTTGACCTTCGCCGACCTGGTGCTGGTTCAGATGAGCAGCGGTCGGGTTTTCCAGGTCGCCGAAGGGTTCGACGCCCCGTTGGACGCGCTCAAGGATGGCCAAGGCGGGCTGCTCGTAGCCGACTGGGGCGCCGGGTCCATTTATCGATTGACCCCGAACTCTACAGTCATTCCGGAGCCGAATGGTCTTGGTCTGCTTGCTCTTGGTGTTGGTTTAATCGTGATCGCTCGACGGTTCCCTAGTCCTTGAAGATTTCGTTCGCGCGATTTCGGCACTTCGGTCCTTTTGACCTGCCCCATTTTTGGCCTTGATCGTTTTGGCGCGTCGTTCGTATTTTGAGATTTTCTCATGCTCTGAGCGGACGTATTCTCGGTTAGATCAGCCGCGTGGTTTGTGTCCGCCGCAACCTGTTTTCTAGACTGGGCTGAGGCCGTGGCCGTACCGAAGCGTAGGACGTCGAAATCGAAGAAGGGGATGCGTCGGAGTCACGACGGGATCCGCCTGCAACGCACCCTGATCCGTTGCCCGGATTGTCAGGCACTGACACCGCGACACACGATCTGCCCGGCCTGCGGCATGTATAAGGGTCGGCAGATCATCAAGCTCGATAAGGAGGACTGAGTTCGATGGGACGCGTCTGTCAAGTCTCCGGCAAGAAGACCTCGTTCGGAAACCACATCACCACGCGGGGTAAGAAGAAGTACCTGGGCGGTGTTGGTACCAAGGTTACCGGGATCTCGCGACGGAAGTTCCGGGCCAACCTCCAGCATATCCGGATCTGGCTGCCGAACGGCGAGGTCAAGCGGATTCGCGTGGCGACCTCGGTCATCCGGAGCGGCAAGATCACCCTTGAGGTCGACGGCAAGATGCAGACATTCCCGCTGATCAAGGCTTCCAAGGGGAGCCGACAGGCTCGCGAAGAGATGGGCCATCTGTATCCCATCTGATCGGTTCGAGGAATCTCTGGGCCCCGTCGCCGTTTCGTGGCTGCTCCGCCCATAAGGGCAGTTTGCTGAAAGCACGACCCTTCGATTCGAGTCATGCTTTTCTATTCAACCGAGATCTCGCTCCACACATAAGTTCGGAGCGAGGTCTGGTTCTCATGACGCCTCGCTCAGACTCGAACGGCCAAGGCTCGTCCGAAGTTCGCCAGTGATTCGTCGGAGACGAGGATGATCATCGACCGAGCCTGGAGCGTGTAGGGCTTCATGACTGGGACAACCGGCCCTTCGTCGAGGCCAACGGCATCCTCTGGGGAGGCGAGACTGGTATCGACCACGCGTCGCCAAGGGCGTCCTGAGGGCGAAGCGGGGATCTGGAACGTCAATGGTTCCCAGTAGGCGTTCATCGCGATGTAGATGTCGCGGTCGATCACGCCGGGCCGATCGCAGCGTCGGCCGTCCAGGGTGAAGGCCAAAGCGCGGCTGGCCTCCGAGAAGTCGGGCCGACAGGGTTTGGTCCCGTGCCAGATGATATCCGGCGGTCGGTTTTGCTTGGCCTCGCCGACCAGAAAGGTTCGCCTCCGGAGCGAGGGGTGTCGCTGCCGAAGTTGGATGACCTGCTTTGTGAAGCGTAGGAAGTCGGCGTTCTCGACGGCCAAGGTCCAGTCGACCCAACTAATCGGGTTGTCCTGGCACCAGGCGTTGTTGTTGCCTTCCTGGGTCCTCAAGAACTCATCACCGCCGAGGATCATCGGCACGCCCTGACTGATCAAGAGGGTGGCCATCAGGTTGCGGGCTTGTCGTCGTCGGAGTTCAAGGACTTCCTCCTTGTCGGTGGGACCCTCTGCGCCACAGTTCCAGGAATAATTGGCGTCGTGCCCGTCCCGGTTGCCTTCGCCATTGGCCTCGTTGTGTTTCTCGTTGAAGCTGATCAGGTCGGCCAGGGTGAAGCCATCGTGGCTGGTGATGAAGTTGACCGAGTGGAGCGGGCTTCGGCCATCGTAGAGGTCTTGGCTCCCGCAGATCCGGGTGGCCATGGCGGGGGTCATGCCCGGATCGCCACGCCAAAAGCGCCGGATGTCGTCGCGAAAGCGGTCGTTCCACTCGCGCCAGCGATGGCCTTGGGGGAAGTTCCCGACCAGGTAGAGCCCTGCGGCGTCCCAAGGCTCGGCGATCAGCTTGGTCTGACGGAGCAGGCCGTCGCCGCTGAGTTCCTCGACGACCGGCGGGTTCTCGAGGACTTTCCCCCCGTCGGCTCGACAATGGATCGCGGCCAGGTCGAAGCGGAAACCGTCCACCTCACCCCGCTCCACGAGGTCTCGGAGCCGATCGACCATAAAGTTGCGGACGAGCGGGGCATTGGTGTTGACGGTATTGCCACAGCCTGTGAAATTCATGTAGTTTTCGTGATCATCAACCATATAATAGAGGTTTTGATCGAGACCACGGAAGCAGAGGGTGGGTCCGTCCTGATTCCCCTCGGCAGTGTGGTTGTAGACGACGTCGAGGACAACCTCGATCCCGGCGCGGTGCGCGGCGCGGACGAGGTTACGGAATTCGGGCCAAGCCCCGACCGGAGCCTGGGGATCGCGCGTGTAGGCCGCCTTAGGCGCCCCGTAGGCGATCGTGTTATAGCCCCAATAGTTGTTGTTCTGCTGCCCGGTTAAGGGGTTGTGGAACGGGCAATCGTTCTCGTCGAACTCATCGATGGGCATCAGCTCGATGGCGGTGATGCCGAGTTCCTTGAGGTAGTGAAGTTTTTCCGTCAGGCCGTTGAAGGTCCCGGGCGCATCGACCTTGGCCGAGTCGTCGATGGTGTACCCACGGACGTGGAGTTCGTAGAGGATCGTGTCTTCCCAAGGGATTCTGGGCGGCTGGACCTCGTCGATTGGATCTTCTTCCGGCTCAACGCGGGCAGGGAAGAGGCTGAGCTGCATCGACGGGCTGGGATGACCCCAAGGGCGCCCGTTGGCCACGCCTCCGGCATATGGGTCGATCAGAATCGCGGTCGGGTCGATCGGCTGGCCTCGGTGGGTCGGCCCGAGGGCGCGGAAGCCGTAGCCGATCGGCTCGGGGAGCCCAGCCAAGTGGACGTGCCAGTGATCGCCAGTCCGGTGTCGGAGCGGGTCGAGCTGAATCTCCAACTCGATTTGGTCGTGATCGGGCCGGGCCAGGACGATCCAGAGCGTGGTGGCGTATCCGCAAACCACCGCGAAGTTGACGCCATGGTCGTCGCGGGACGGTCCAAGCGGTCGGGGCCGACCGCGCGTCACTGAAATCGCCCGGCCGTCGAGCTGGTGGGGCTGGCCGAGGGGCGATGCAGTCCGCTTGATCTCCGTCGTCGAGGGATTCGCAGTCATCGCGTCCTCACCAAGTGAAAAACGAAAAACTCGGGTCGGGAATCTAGAACGATCTGCCGAAGTGGAGGATCGCGTCGAAGATCTTTTGAGAGAGGAACAAGATCCGACGTGGCTGGAAGGAACGACCAATTTGGGGTTGTCCCCACTCCGAGTTCGCGACAACGATCCGCTGCTGACTTTGGGTACGACCTGGTGGTCGCAGCAGGACGATCGAAACGCGAAGAGGACACGACACGATCGAGGTTCAGTGGAACGCGGAGTGAACACGACGACGAGGTCGCCCTGAGCAGTTCGAACGTGTTTGGACAAAGTCGGGCAGTTCTCCTGCGACGACTGCAACCGTGTCAGGCAATCGGTCGATGAAAAGGCATCTTCGGCCATTTCCTGACCGGTTTTCGGACCGGATGAGGTCTTCCCAGAGCGCAACGAGCGGGGAGACCACCGTTCATCGCTGACTTTTAAACCGCTCTCGAGGAATTAGGTCAATGTGTTAGCCGGTTCCAACTCGGATCTCACGGTTCTGAGATCCGAATGACCAAGACGTGAACCTAATCGTATTCGGAATATCGCCACCATCCGCTTGCGATTGGTTCGATGAACTCGCGGGCGAAGCGTCCCGATTGGGATCAGGCGTGGCGATCGTCGGCCCCATCTGTGCTGTCGACAGCCGACTCGGCGATCACACGAGCGATGAGGTAGCCGACCCGGTCGCCCCCGCGTCGCGCGGCCTGGGCCAACGGCTCGGCGAGCCGATAGGTTTGGGCTAGTTGGGCAGGGCTGGAACAGATCAAGGCCGGCTCAGGGATCCCGGCAAGCCGCTCGACGGCGAAATCAATCGCTTCTTCCACGCGACCGCATCGTTCGAGGATCCGGACGATGACCTGAGCAGCTAGGCTCGCCGAGAAATCGTGCGGCATCGATGTCCCGTCGTCGCCGTCGTCAACGGTTGGCTCGGGCAGTTGGGCTTGGAAGTAGGCTAGAGCGGCCTCGATATCGGCCGGATCGTCGTTGAGCATCGCCCGGAGAAAGATCGCGTGACTTTCGTAAACGTCCTCAAACGGGGGAGCTCCTGGATAGCGATGTGTTGGTGCGAGGGATCGACCATAGACGGCCAACTCGAGACCGCGTCGGAGGGTTTCCGAATCGTCCAGCATCGGAAGGAGGCGCACTGTCGAGGCAAGGTGCGAAGTATCGATGTGGACGTTGTCATGAGTAAACAGCTCGGGGACCGCCGTGACGACCTCGATCAAGGTGCGACCCTCCATCCGATCGCGTCCTCGACGTTCGAGATCGGCACGAATGTTCTCACCGAGGTGCCGGTGAACCTGTTCGACCAAGCGGACCGCGCAGGCCGTCCGGATCATCGGATCTTGGGGGAGTTGCTCGAAGGCGGTGATCGCCGAGCAGGTCCCGTAGTGATCCAGGATGAAGGCGAATCCGATTTCCGGATGGGCCCCTTCGTTGAAGGCGATTTCGATCAGCTCACCGATTCGCTCCGCCTCCGCGTCGGCCTGCTCTTCGCTGAGTTCCTCGGCCGCGTCACGCAGCTGTTCGTAGGCGTCGGCCAACGCGTGGGCCACGGGCTCGGTCTCGGCGATGGTCCGGAAATACGGCCAAGCCCTCGCGATCAATCCCTTACGGAGAAGCCCACGACCCACCGTCCGGATCGCCTCGATGTATCGCTCCTCGAACTGGGTCCGAAGCGGCTCCGGGAGATCGCTTAGTCGGCCTTGCTGAACCGGAAGCATCCCCAGGTCACGTCGCGCCTTCAGCATCAGGGCATCGAGCAGTTCCGAGGCCGAGCCGTGCGCGGACAGCTCCTCGATGAGTCGGTCGAGGGTCTGGTCCGGCCCGAGTCGTTCCCAGTCGTCGTCGAGCTGAGCGAACGTGTCGCTATAGGGAGGGTTCGAAGCGTCTCCGTGGCTCATCGCGAGCCCCCTCTTCGGCCGTGGTCATGGCCCGCGCGGTGCGTTCGGCACGCGGGGAGCAATCGAACTGGTTGATCGGCGTCGACGGGCGAGGCCGGCGTCCAAGCGTATCTCATAGGACCCATGGTGAACGATCGAGGCTCGCCTGACAAGCACACGACGTCAGGTCCTCACGGTTGACCCGGTCCCGAACTGCTTCGGTCGGGGTCGGCTGACCTCTCGGACCTCACTTGTCACTCAAATGGCCTCGGAGTTGGCCCAGATTGGTTGGGTCGGAGACCGACGTTGGGTGTCTCGACTCGAGGTGATCGACTGGACTAGGAGCTCGACGATCTGGTCGAGCGAATCGGTCACGACGAAGAGGTCAAGATCCTCGGTCGAGATCATGCCCTCGCCCAATTGAGTCCGCGCGATCCAGCCGAGCAGGTCGCGCCAATACTCGGTCCCGTAGAGCAGGATCGGGAATCGGGTGATCTTGCCGGTTTGGACCAGAGTCAGGGCCTCGAATAATTCGTCGAGGGTGCCAAATCCCCCGGGAAAGATGACAAACCCCCGTGAGTATTTGACGAACATCGTCTTGCGAACGAAGAAATAACGGAACGTCAAGGAGCGGGTGCAATAGGGGTTGGACGATTGTTCGAAAGGCAGCTCAATGTTGCAGCCGATAGAGTTTCCCCCCGCCTCGAAGGCGCCTCGGTTGGCCGCCTCCATGATCCCAGGTCCTCCTCCAGTGATGACAGCGATCCGATGCTCCGCGAGCCGTGTACCCAGATCCCGAGCAAACTGATAGTGGGGATGGTTCGGTCCGGTCCGTGCTGATCCGAAGATCGAGACGGCCGGTCCGATCTCAGCCAAGGCGTCGAACCCTTCAATGAACTCGCCTTGGATCCGGAGCACACGCCAAGGGTCGGTATGGAGAAAGCCAGCCCGGTCCTGCTCCGCGTCGGTCCGTCGAGGTCGGTCCGTGTCGAGTTCGCTCGAGGGAGCACTGAGCATGGAGGCGTTCAAGAGTTCCTCATCGGCAGTCGGGGCATGGGGCCGGTGAGGCCAGGTGCGGTCGGGCATGGGATCCCTGTGTCTAGAGACTGTTGGCCTGACCCGGCGACGCGTGCGGCGCAACTCGCCGAGATCACGAGAGACCGAAGTGACGGAAGCGGGTCGCAGGCACGCTTCGGGAAGGCGATGGTCCGGGGCCACTTCGCACACCGCGATCTTAGATCACTTCAGATTTCGAGGATCTGGCGAGGAGCCATCGATCCCACATTGGATCTGCCGAGACGCGGTTCGCTTCCTTCATGAACCCGGTGCTTAGGCCGACATTCGGCCGAGCAGCACGAGCAACCTAGGACGTGGCTCGACGTCGTTCCACTGTTCCCGAGTCAGAAAGCTCCGGAGTGAGTGTCGAAGCTGAGGCTGCTCCTCGACCGATCTGGCTGAGGTTGATCCGCTGCAATTCAATGGTCGACTCATCCTTCGAATCGCGACTTCTTAGTCTTAGGTTTGGCGACAGATTTTTCGATAAGTTGAAAGAACTTGGCCGCGACGTTGACGCCGGTGGCCTTCTCGACACCCTCCAGGCCCGGCGAGCTGTTGACCTCGATGATGACCGGGCCGTGCTTCGAGCGGAGCAGGTCGACGCCGGCCACCGAGAGACCCAGCGATTTGGCTGCGCGGGCAGCGATGCTCCGCTCCTCCGGCGTCAGCTTGACCGAACTGGCCGTTCCGCCTCGATGGAGGTTGGAGCGGAACTCGCCTGGCTTGGCTTGTCGCTTCATCGCCGAGACCACCCGATCACCCACCACCAGACAGCGGATGTCCGCCCCGCGCGCCTCGCGGATGTACTCCTGGACCAGGATATTGACATTCAAGCCGCGAAACGCGTCGATGACCGCCTCGGCGGCCTTCTCGGTTTCGGCCAGGATCACGCCGATGCCCTGAGTTCCTTCCAAGAGCTTGATCACCACCGGTGCCCCGCCGACGGTCTGTAAGAGCCCCGCGGTGTCTTTGGTGGAGTGCGCAAAGCCGGTCACCGGCAGGCCGATCCCCTTCTGTGCCAGCAGTTGCATGCATCGGAGCTTATCGCGGCTCCGGGTGATCGCCATCGAACCGTTCAGTGACAGCACGTCCATCATTTCAAACTGACGGACGACTGCCGCGCCGTAGAACGTCTTCGACGCCCCAATCCTCGGGATCACCGCGTCGACCCCTTCCAGGGCGGCTCCTTGATAGATCACCTGCGGCCGGTGCGCGGTGATGTTCATGTAGCAGCGGAGGTAGTCGACGATCAGCACCTCGTGTCCCCGCGCCCGACCCTCCTCGATCAGCCTTCGAGTCGAGTAGAGGTTGCGTCCCCGGGAAAGCAGGACGATCTTCAAGGCCGTCGGAGCCTCCTGATCCCCTTCGTTAAGCTCTTCTTCGACCGGCTCAGGATCGGTCCCTTGAGGGACCTCAAGGGTCTCAGGCTCGTTAGGCTCGATTGTCGAGTCGGGGTCGGGCCGTTCCTGATCATCGGGCATGGGGGATCCTTCCTTCCTTGACAGGCATGGAGAGCGATTAGGACTCAGGCTCAGGATGTCGAGGGCTTCGGTGGTTTGGGTTGCAAGCTGCGGGCATCGGCCAGGACCACACAGCGATCGCCCAAGGCCTCACGACCCAGGAGCATCCTGTAGGCCATCCGGGGTCGCGAGACCAAACTGAGCTCGATCGGCCATCGTTGTCCACCCAGCTCCAGAGTGGTCCAGATGACCGGTCGTTGCATGGTTTGCCCGTTGGAGCTGGTGATCGATCGGTAGGCGACCAGTGGCGCTGAGGCCTCGATGATCCGTTCGCGTGACTTGCGATGGAGGTGGATCCGGAAGGCGAGTCGTGGCCCGTCCGGCCCGTCGATGGGGCGGAAATCCGTGGCGTGCAGGGCCGAGGTCTTGGCGCCGGTGTCAACTTTGGCCTGAATTCGGGTAATGCCCAATTCCGGCAAACTGAGCCATTCCAGCCAGCCCAGTTGGAGTCGCTGGTTGACCGGCCTCGACGGCTCGACAGGGCGATTGGGGTCGTCGGGTAACGCGTCGATCGGACAAACTCTCCGCATGAGTTGGGGCTTGTGATGTCCCAAGGGACCGAGAGCCTTTAACTAATCCCATTCTCGATCGGTGAAGCTCGCGACGTCATCGAGATCGATCGAGCTTAAGGTGCGGACCGAGGCATGCCCAGGTCCGATGAGCCTCCCGTCCCATTCGATTGGCCACGAGCCATGAGGCTTGACGGTCAAGCAGAGACGCATTGAGTGCCCGCATGAGTGTGACCCATCCGGCGGCAGGGACCGAGCGCCCGGTGCTCGTCCTCGATTTCGGTTCCCAGTACGTCCAGTTGATCGCGCGTCGGGTCCGTGAGCATCGAGCGTTCGCGCGAATCCTCCGTCATGACGTCGAGGTCGAGCGGATCGCCGCGATGAATCCGTTGGCAATTATCCTCTCCGGAGGACCGGCCAGCGTCTACGCCCCTGATGCTCCACGTTGCGATCCTCGGCTCTTCGATCTCGACGTGCCGATGCTGGGCATCTGCTACGGGATGCAATTGCTCTGCGACGCGCTGGGTGGCTCCGGCTCGGTCCGACCGACCCCAGCTCGCGAATACGGTTATGCAAAGTGCGCCGTCAACGCCCTTGAAGATCCCCTTTTCGGCGAGATCTCTAGCCCGTTCCCGGTTTGGATGAGCCACGCCGACCAAGTTCATGA
Source organism: uncultured Planctomycetia bacterium (assembly GCA_964609385.1). Taxonomy (GTDB): domain Bacteria; phylum Planctomycetota; class Planctomycetia; order Isosphaerales; family Isosphaeraceae; genus CAZSSM01. The sequence continues at coordinate 49,648 of CAZSSM010000024.1, read as the reverse complement.
GGCGATCCCCGAGTTGGTCGGCCTGGCCGAAACGCCGACCTGCCCGTTGGCGGCAGTTCGGCATCGGACCCGCCCGCTCTACGGTCTCCAGTTCCATCCTGAGGTGGCCCATACCCATGGTGGGGATCGCATCCTCGGCGCGTTCCTGGACCGGGTCTGTGGCAATCCGCGGGGCTGGACCATGAGTGCCTTCCGCGACCGAGCTGTGGCTTCTATTCGTGATCGAGTCGGCACCGAGGCGCGGGTCGTCTGTGGCCTTTCCGGCGGGGTTGATAGCAGCGTCACGGCCGCCCTGATGGCGGAGGCGCTAGGCTCGCGATTGGTCTGCGTGTTCGTCGACAACGGCCTGCTCCGGCAAGGTGAGCGTGAGCAGGTCGTCGAAGTCTTCGGCCAGCACAGCCGCGCTGAGCTTCGCGTCGTCGACGCCAAGGAGGCGTTCCTGGCCGATCTCGATGGTGTCACCGACCCTCAGGAGAAGCGGACACGGATCGGGCACCGCTTCATCGAGGTCTTTCGCGAGGTGGCCCAAACCATCCCTGAGGCCCATTTCTTGGCCCAAGGCACGCTCTACCCCGACGTGATCGAGAGCGGCGGTGATCCTGACGGTCCGGCAGCGACGATCAAGCATCATCACAACGTTGGTGGGCTGCCCGAGCAACTCGGCTTCGAGCTGATCGAGCCGCTCCGAGATCTCTTCAAGGATGAGGTGCGTCGGCTCGGCCTCGAGCTTGGCCTGCCCGAGTCGCTCGTCTATCGACACCCCTTTCCCGGACCGGGCTTGGCCGTCCGTTGTCTGGGCGTGGTCGACGCAGCGCGGCTGGAGATCCTCCGCAAGGCCGACACCATCTTTCTCGATGAGCTGGCAGAGGCTGGTTGGATGCGTCGGACCGCACAAGCGTTCGTCGTCCTGCTGCCGGTCCGCTCTGTGGGTGTCATGGGCGACGGCCGGACCTACGACCATGTCGTCGCCCTCCGCGCTGTGGAGACGGAGGACTATATGACCGCCGATTGGTCTCGACTGCCGGCTGATCTGCTGGCTAGCGTCTCCCGACGAATCATTAATGAGGTTGCAGGCGTGAATCGCGTCGTCTTCGATATCACCAGCAAACCGCCAGGAACCATCGAATGGGAATGAGCCCCGATCGCCTCATCGGCATTCACACGATGAGAGTCGGGTTTGATTTCATGAAAGTTTTGTTGGGGCACCGTGTGGAGCCTGCGATCCGATATGAAGTTCCGACGGAAAGGGATTCGGCGACCGCGACGGTAGTCTGGCTCACCGAAACAGTCCCTTTTCGATCATGAAAGCCTCGCTTCTGGGACTCAAGAATCTCGACGTTCGTTCAGTAAAAACGAAGCCCAACCAGGTTTTTGCCTGAGCTTCGGGAACCTCCTGTCCCATCGCATCTCCCATGGATGCTCGCGCGCCGTCTCGGTCAACGTGACCGGAATCGCCCCGTTGACCGGTCACGAAAAATTGAGGAGTCGCACGCGCGTTTGAAGGTCCAACCGGGGTGATGATGAAAAACCGGTGTGCGATCGTCTTGACATTGCGGAGCCCAGGATAGACATTGGACCCGTTAAGTCTTGGACTTTCCGCCTGTGTGGGTCGTGCCCTCAGTGTGGTCCGTTCGCTGTCGCTCTGGAGATCTGTCCTTCAGGGTTGTCCTGAGGTCTTCGAACTGTGACGACTTGGTCGCTCACGTGTCCCTGGACATCGTGCCATAGCACCGCGCCATTTCGTCACCTGGATCAATGGACCCGTTGACAGATTTTCTGCAGCTCAGATCGATTTGAGGAATCCGACTCCACTTGCTTTGGAAACACCCTATGGTCGATTACGTTCCAATTCACCTGAAGGTCGACGGAATGTTTCGACCGTAGTTGGTTCACCTTGCGATCTCCACGTCTCATTTTGCTGTTGTGGCTTGGAATCGTGTAGGTTTGTTGTTCGCTTGCTTTTCAGTCCTATTCACGCAGAGACCCCGTGCTTCCGTCCCTTTTCCGCCGCATGGGATGTCGATGTGTGACGACCTTCTCGGACTTCTCTGACTCTTCCTCAGGGGGATACGCATGTCACGTCGGGGTTTCACATTGATCGAGCTTTTGGTGGTGATCGCGATCATCGCCGTGCTCATCTCACTTCTTCTTCCGGCCGTCCAGTCGGCCCGTGAGGCCGCTCGTCGCGCCCAGTGCCAGAACAACCTCAAGCAGTTCGGCCTGGCCGTCCACAACTACCACTCGGCCTACAACGTCATCCCGCAGTCGGGCGAGCGTTGGTCGGCCTTCGACCGGACGCTGGCGGGCAACAACACCGGCGGCCCGCAGAACTTCTCGATGAAGCCGCGGATCCTGCCGTTCTTGGAACAGCAGGCGGCCTTCAACGCGATCAACTGGGAAGTGACCGCGATCTGGCACTCGCCCAACCTGACCGAAGAGGACCCGGGCTGGGCCTCGACCTGCAGCACCTGCGTGGGTGTCAACGGCCGGATGATCAACAACACGGCACGTTTGGTCGAGATCGAGACCTTCCTCTGCCCGTCGGACCAGAACCGGCCGGGGAACTCCAAGGGCACCTCGCACCACCTTCCGGCCTCCAGCTACGCGCAGAACAACGGTCTACACCGTCGTCAGGAGAACTGGCGGAGCAACGGGATCGGCTGGTACGCCGGTCGTGACCAGGCGATCAACAACCCGCGGACCTTCGCCTCGATCACCGATGGTCTGAGCTCGACGGCGTTGTTCTCGGAGTGGGTCATGGGCAAGGCTCAGAACCGCCGGGACGGTCTGCACATGGTCTACGAGATGCCGGGCGACGACAACGAGCCGTTTCCTCCGGACACGCCGGACTACAACTTCCTGTACTTCACAACGTGCCAGCAGTCCAACGAGTTCGACTGGGACTGGAAGGGCGAGATGTGGATGCTTCAGGACAACGGCCGCGGCGGCGGTTACTTCCACATCAACGGTCCGAACAAGAAGAGCTGCCACGCTCCGAACTCGGTTGACGGTGCGGCGGCGGCCAGTTCGAATCACCCGGGTGGTGTGAACGTGGTGATGTGCGACGGCGCGGTGAAGTTCATTCCGGACACGGTGAACATCCGGACGTGGCACGCGTTGGGGACGATGAACTTCGGTGAAGTCATCGAGTCCTCGTTCTAAGCAGTACTCGATATGATACTACCTTGCAAGTGACGCTTGTATATCATGATGTCTGGGAAGCCTTTGCTTCCCAGACGTTTTTTTGTGTCAAGCCTGAGATTTTAATTTGTCACTTCAACAACGAATTCAATGATAAGGCGGAAATTACAAGTATTTGTCATGTCTTACTATGAGGTCGGCGTGTCTGCGGGACGCATCGTCGGGTACCGCAGAATCGTTTAATCGGGTAATTCTCACAATAGGTCGGTTGAAAAGACGACTCAGATTAATTTGCCTCGTCGGCGACCCGCTCGACATCGTTGCCTTCGAGGGAATCGACTTCCAGCGGGGTGATCTTAAACTCGCGAGCGGTGCTGATAAGTCGGTCGGTTGTTTCCGGATCGAATCCTTCGACGATCAGGACGTCGTTACCGTCGTAGTGGACGGCGAAGATGCGGCCTTGGTCGAGCCGTCGGAGATCGTTGGGGAGAACGGCCGGTTCACGCGCGCCATCGCTGAGCTTGGAGGTTTGGAAGCGGACATAGGCGCGGGCGAACTCGATGGCCTCGTCGCGGGAATCCCAGGTCGTCGCCCAGACTAAGCCGAGCTGAGGCCGCTTCGGGGTATTCTCAGCCTGTTTGGCATCGATGTCATCGTCCTCAGAGCGTGGTTTTTGATCGGCAGGGGCTTCGAAGACAACATACTGATCGCCGTCCCAACCTGCGGCAGCACGTCGGCCGCTTTGAAGGCGGAGCAGCACCGAGATTTGCATCTCGCCTAGGACATTGCGGCCGACTTCGGTCCAGTCGCCGCCGGGTTCCAGGGTGCCCAGGTCGATTAGCGACGGCGGATCGGGTTGCTCGGCATATTTCTCGGGATGAAGGATTTGTTCGGTCGATTGGGGCGGCCGTTGATAGGCTTGATCCAAGCCGTCCCAGCCATCGTCGTTGGTCAACTGAGCGCAGAAGACCATCCCTTGAAGATAGGGGAACGTGAGCGACTCGGTGAGGATCGGCGGAGCCGAGCGGAGGGTCTGTCCACCAGCGAGGCCGAGCAGCGGACCAAGCAGGCCGAAGGTCTGTCGGTAGACGGAGGCGGGCACCTCGATCGTCGAAGTGCCGTCCCAGTCTTCGGCCTGAGCGGCCATCATGGTCAGCATCGCCTCGCCCTCGATTAGCGAGGTCAGGGCTAAGGAGCGGTCCGCATTGGTCTCAACGGCTTTTTGCAAGGCGTCGAGGTCGAAATTCTGATCGGCTAAAGCATGGGTCATTTCGTGAGCGATGACCGCCTTATTCTCCGATTTGTCGAAGCCGCCGGTTCGACCAAGCAAGCGGTCGAGGAAGTTGGGCTCGCGTTGGCCAGCGCGGTCCTGACCCGGCTCGCGGATCAAGTGCATCGTCCCGGTCCTCGGGTCGTAGAAGGCGGCGACCTCCTCGCTATAGAGCTGGACGAGCGTCTGCTTGTAATCGAACTCGATTGGCAACAGACCTAGGGCTTTGAAGCCGAGGTCCTCGGTCCGAAACTGGACCGGATCGATCTCCTCGTCGAGTTCCTCCTGGATGAACGCGCCGAGTTCCTCGCGGGCGGTCACATCGCGTTTGACCGGCTTGCGGAACGGGATTCCGCGCATCGCGGGCAGGATCTGCTCGAAGGCTTGCTTGTACGAAAGGACCGCGTCGGTGGTCTGACCCTGATCGGCCTGATCGTCCCCACGCTTCAGGAGTTTCAAGCCTGCATCGATGTCGCCTTCAAACGTGGCCCCGGCCTCCTTGTCGGCGTTCTCGGCCGGGTTAGGATCGTCGGCGTCCTCGATCGCTTTCGACTCTGGAGCCGACTCGGTCTCGAGCGTCGCGGGCACTTCGGACGGAGCTGGCTCTTGAGCGTGGAGGGGCGCTGAAGCGATGAGTCCAGCGGCGAGGGTTGTCAGGATGAACAAGTTGAGGATCATCCAGGCAGTTGAGAACGTTGGCGGATCTGTTTCGGGTCGTCGTCGGATTTGGGAACGGGTCACGAAAGGCATCCTCGAAGGGGTCTGTTCAGAGATGTGACGGGTCGGGAAACTTCGAAGGACGGTCCGACTGGGCGTTGGCCCGGGTCGATCCGGTCTCGAGTCTCATCGTTGAGCGTGGTCTAGACGAAGACGATCCTCGAAAGGAGTCGTTGGGACGACCGTCGCTCGAGGACCGTCGACAGGACGGCTCAACGTTTGGCCTGATCGGCGTCCTGAGGGATATTGATTAAGGCGACGGCGGCGCGTCGGAGGGCGTCGGCAGCATTGCGAGGGCCACCCCGCGCGTTGATCGAGAGGGATTGATAGTAGGTGAAGATGTCGAGGATGACCGGCTCGGGCACGCCAATGCGCCGGAGATCGTAGACAACTCGGGGACTGGGACGTCCCCCCCGGATCGGCTGAGCGGTCAAATAGGTCTCCATCCGGAATCGGGTTGCCGAAGTCATCGTCCGCCCATAGCGCTGATTAAGCTGATCGATCTCGGTCGCCGCCTTTGCTCCCGCGCGTTGGAGGATCTTGCGGAGTTCGCGACGATAGGCGGTCCGATCACGCGCGATCTGGTTACGGAGTTCGAAGTCTTGTTCGCGGGCCATCTCGGCGCGGATTTGCGCGGGGTCTCCTTTGAGATCGGCCAGTTGGTCCAGACGTTCCTGTTTGTCTTGAGCGGCCTCGCGGATCTCGCGAAGGATCGCCTCGGTCTCAAGTTCGTCCGGCTCGTTCGCATTGAGGACGTCCGGGTCTTGGAGCGGGCGGAGTCCTTCGGGGAGCGGAGGTGGCTCATCGAAAGCCAAATCATCGCTTAATCCGATGTCCGAAGCATCGTTAGAGGCCGGTTCGGAGGGCTCGACGAGCTGCTCAGGACGCGCGATCTGGCTGGGGGTCAGACCGTTGTCGCGAGTCGGTACGTCTTCCGATTCCGATGCGCCCTCGGACTCGGTCCGCGCCAATGGGTTCTCGAGGGCCGTATACGTCCGAGGGACTTGCGGCGCGATGGCCACGATCAACGAGGCCAAGGTGACGAGAATCAACGGGGGGATTAAGAAGCTGGGCCAGAACCGATCGCGGTACTGGATGAGAATCATTGGGGCCTCTGGGTCGCCGGACGATTCGGGCGATGAGGACCCGTCGTGGCCGATCTCCGCGTCATCGAGCGACGCGCCCGAATCGGTGGGACGGGTCGGCTGCGGGGGATCGATCGGTTCGGTGTCGTCGGTCGGTGGTGGTGTCTCGGACATGGCCACAGAGACCTCAAAGGGTGACGGCATTCGTCGAGGAAGCGCAACACGAGAGGGTGGGACGTCGGAGACCGACCGGACTTGATCTTAACCGACGCCGGTGCCGCGGACGGTCTGGCCGTAGGGATCGAGGGCCTGATCAATCTGATCAGCCGTGGGCACGGCGCTCAAGCTCAATGGGGACGTGGCGAATTCATTGAGCAAAGCAGCAGCCTCGTCGGGCGACTTGCCGGCCAGTTCCAACGCGACATCGCGGACGGTCCGATCGGTCTTGAAGGCCTTCTTGGCGATCGCCGCAGCGGCATCGTAGCCCATGGTTCGGGCCAAGGCCGTGCACATTGCCAGGCTTCGCTCGATCAGTTCGCGGCATCGGGCCTCGTTGGCCGTAATGCCGGCCACACACTTCGAGGCCAGGTGATCGGCGGCAGAGGCCAGCAGCTCGATCGACTCGGTCAGGTTGTGGCCGATGACGGGCATCATCACGTTGAGGTCGAAGTTGGAGCCTAACGCGTTGCTCCAGGAGACCGTCGCGTCGTTGCCGACGATCTGGCCGGTGACCATCATGACGGCCTCGGGGATGACCGGGTTGACCTTGCCGGGCATGATCGAGCTGCCCGGTTGCAGTTCGGGGATCATGATCTCGCCGATCCCGCAACGCGGACCCGAGGCCATCCAACGGATGTTGTTGGCGATGTTGGAGAGGCCGATCGCGACCGACTTGACCAAGCCGGAAACCTCCACAGCCGCGTCGCGGTTGTGCATCGCCTCGAACCCGTTGGCCGCTGGGCGGAAGGCCAATCCGGTCTCCTTGGAGAGCTGGTCGGCCATGCGTTGGGGAAATTCGCCATGGGTGTTTAAGCCGGTGCCTAACGCCGTGCCGCCGATTGGCAACTCGGACAGACTGTTTTGGCCACGCTCTAGGCGGGCTAGACCGTGCTGGATCTGCGCGGCGTAGCCGGAGAACTCCTGGCCGAGCCGGACTGGCACGGCGTCCTGGAGGTGGGTCCGGCCGATCTTGACGACCGAGTCGAGTTCCTTGGCCTTGGCCGCCAACTGGTCGTGGAGCCGGACCAGGGCTGGCCGGAGCCGGTTCTGGATCCCCTCCAGAGCCGCGACATGGATGGCCGTTGGAATCACGTCGTTGGACGATTGGCCCTTGTTGACCGCATCGTTGGGGTGGACTGGCGACTTACCACCCCGGGCTCCACCGAGGATCTCGTTGCTCCGACCGGCGATCACCTCGTTGGTGTTCATGTTGGTCGAGGTGCCGCTGCCGGTCTGGAACAGGTCGACGACAAACTGATCGTCGAGGGTTCCTTCGGCGACTTCGCCGGCCGCTTGGATGATCGCCTCGGCCAGTCGCGGCTCGAGTAGGCCGAGATCGCGGTTGACCACCGCGGCGGACTTTTTGATCAGGCCCATGGCCCGGATCAGGCTCCTCGAGAAGCGCAACGGGCTGATGGCGAAGTTCAGTTCGGCGCGTCGGGTCTGGGCCCCATAGTAGGCGTCGGACGGAACCTCCATGGTCCCCATCGAATCCTGTTCGATACGGGTGGTGGACACGCGATCTCTCCTCCGGATCAGTCAATCGTGTGGTGCAGAGTCAACAGGGGTTCGGCAAAGGCCGAACGACAATCGAAAGGCGAGCAGATTATCGCGAGACGGACGCTCGTTGGTGGAGATCGTCGGGCGATCGCGCCGAATCGGGTTCGAACCATCATGAACTGGTGGTGAACCGTCTCCCAGACCCTCGGTACCGGGGAAAGGGATACGGAAATCGGATGAGAACCGATGCCTTCTCAGGCAGGCTGGGGCTGAGCGGGCGTGAGCCGGTTGGCTTCCCGAGCCCGATCGGATCCCGATGCCGAGGAAGATGGAGCTGAGCTCGTCGCGAGATCGGTGACCAGAGGCCACGATTCGAGCCAGACGCGCCCGCCCTTGATGGCCAGGAACGGGCACGGTGGATGCTCGGTCCAGGTTCCGGTGTTGAGGTAGCGGATCCCGTCGCGTTCTGAGGCGAGGCTCATATGTGTATGACCACAGGTGACGATCGGGATCCCGCGTGAGCGTGCCTCAGCGACCGCCTTACCCTCGACAATCTGGCTGTTGCGTTGGAATTTCTTACTGACCCGTCGGATCCATCGCGAGATCCCATGAGGCATCCATTTCTGAATATAGTAATAAATGCCGCATGCAAAGGATGTCAAAAGTGCGTGATTCGAGGTGATGTGGTCGTACTGATCCCCGTGGATGATCAGGATTTGGGTGTCGGTCTGAGGGTCGTGGTAGACGTACTCATCGAGCACGTCGACTCCCAAAATTTGACTGAGTTGCCAGGCTGGCCCATCGTGGTTGCCGCGGATCCAAATCAGTTTGAGGTCGGCACGTTGATCACAGGTACGTAGAAGCTTTAGACATGCCAAATGCCGCGGGTCGAGCCGCGTGAAGTTGAGATCGTCGAAGAGATCGCCGTTGAGGACGAGTTCATCGGTCTGATCGATGGCCCAAGTCAAGAACTGTGCCAATAGCTCGACTTGAGCGACCTCGCTGCCCAAATGGAGATCGCTGATGACGAGGCAGTCGAAGCGTTCGGGAGAGGTGGCGGTCGGCTCGGACTCCGCAACCGAGTTTGCCGGGAGTACCAAGGGATCTCGGTCTGATGACGGTTCAGTCGGCATCTGACGCATCTCCCGACGCGAAGCGAAACCCATACGGAATCGGAGCGGACGTGTCGACTGACCTTCGAGCCGGGTGTTGGACGTCGGTAGGGCGGAGCGGTGACCCGAGGCCAATGCGGGACTAATGGATCGGCATGACGATGTCGGCCGAACAACGATGTCACCCGATCCTCAACAGCCGACAGTCTAGCCCGTCCTTCGAGGATCAGTCTACCACGTCCGGGCCGAGCCCACCTCACCAGCCCGCACGACAGTAATAGGTCATGGCCGGCGGGTCGCGGACGAACCCGGCCTCGGCCAGCCAGCCGGCCGCCGCCGAGGACCAGGCTGGCTGGCCGTTGTACGACTCGACCTTGAGGACACGATCGGCTGGCGTGGCCAGCCGGGTCAGCGTGCCGATCGCGACGGCCAGATCGGTAGGCTCGGCGCTTGATAGGCCGGTCAGTCGACGCCCCCCCTGCTCGACCAGCAAGACCGGCCGCCCCTCAGCCAACGCCAACCAGGTCGACCCATTGCGCGGCAACCGCGCCGTGCCCCCCTCCAGCAACGGGATATCGAATGGGGCCTGCGAGCCGTAGGGGCTGGCCGGATCTTCAGAAGCCAGCAGTCGAGGGCCGATCATGGTCGCCTGTGCCCTCGGCGTTGCGGTCGAGGAGACCACCATTGCCCGTCGATCGCGGGGTCGCGACTGTTCGTCGGACTCGGTCCTCGCGTACTGACGACCCGAGAGGCCGGCCACGAAGTAGCCACGACTAATCCGTCCGCGCCATTCGGCACGATCGAGCCAACCGACCAAGTCCCGCCAAGGCGGTGCCCAGCGATCGTTGCGGACCGTTTCCGAGGTCAGGACCCCATGACGATCCAACAGCGCTTCGACCCACCAAGACCGCGCGTCGTCCGAGTCCGGGTCGACTGTGAGGCCGGGCACTAACGCCCAACGGGTCGTCGACAACGTCTCGAGATTTAACGTTGACCCCTCGCGCGAGGACCTCGTCCTCCGCATCAGGCGACTTCGACCGCCTCGCGGTCGTATCGGGGAGACCGATCGTCGGGGTTTCGACGCCGGTTGCGGACGCGCTTCGGCCAGGATCGTCTGAAGTGCATCGAAGTTCCGAGCCGTCACGAGGCCGGCCAAAGCCATCCGCTTCAGGGTCGTACCGATCATCTCAGGGAGGCCGTCGGGGACGCGCTCGGCGATTTCCTCGCGGGTCGCCGTCTCACGCTCGTAAAGGACTCTCAGGATCGCCATCTCGGTCGGGTCGAGCCTTGTTAGGATCCGCTGTTCAACGTCCAGGAGCTCCGGCGTGTTGCTGGTCGGGGCATTCGGCTCAGGTTCTTCGGCGTCGAGCCGATCGGGCCAACCCCCTTGGAAGTCGGGCGGAACGAAGCCGACCCGGATCGTCCCCGAGTCCTCTGTTCGACAGCGCCAAGACCAGCCTGACTCGTCTAGCCAGAGGGCCAGTTGTTCGGACCGAAAGTCGAGCAGCCGAGACGGCAAGACACCCTGAAGCCATGATTCCAGAGGTAGGGCGAATCCTCGGAGCTGGGTCATGACCGAGGTCAGTGGTTCGTCCGGAGCCTCCGAGGGGCCCCCGATCCGGTGATGGTGGACTAACCAGTCGGCGTAGGCCTCCGGGTCGATCGTGATCGCCTCTTGGCGTTGGCGTGCCAGGCTGGTCCGTCGGATGTCGATGAGGTTACGGGTGTCGGACCAGACCACCTTATCGTCGTCTGTCCCCGTCGGGTCGTCTCCATTTTCAGGTTCGCCATCAATCCTAGAGGCTGACCCGTTCGGGACGCAAACGACGGTTCCTTGTGCAGCCCAGTCCTTGAGGATGGTCAGGGCCTCCTCTCGGGGGATCGGGTAGCGTTCCGTCAAGGTGGCCAGATCGACCAGGGCTCGAGTCCGAAGAAAGCGCTGCACGATCGCGAGCCGAGCGTTGGAGTCAACCGGTTCGTCGAGCAAGCCGCGTTGATATTGGTCGGCCGACTCCTCAAGGATCCAGCGGTCCGGTTCTCGGGTCCCGGACAAGCGGAGCGCTCGGACGCGTTGCTGAGCTTGGAGTTCGTCGAGTCGATGGCGAAGAGACGCGTCGAGCTCGCGAGGGGTCAGGTCCCCGACGCGTCGGAGGTATTCGGCGAAGGCCTCGGCCGACTTCGAGGCGTTCCCTGCGCCTCGGAGCCGCGCTTCGACCAGCCGAACCGCCTCGGAGTCCAACGGGCCGGCTTGACTGGCGCGGAGCAGGTCGTCCAGGCCCTCGGCATCGACGGCCAAGCTCTTTCCTTCGGCCTGGCGCCTCGGTTCGTCCCACTCATAGAGAAAAAGGGTCTGGAACTGGAGGAGGAGTCCGGCGGCGAACGGTGATGGTTCCCCGCTCTCGAACGACTCGTCGATGGTGGCATCACGGGTGACGACCCGGATCTCCCCCCGGTTGATGCGGTCCAGGAATGCGACGAGCCGATCGATTTCCAGGACGCCGACCAAGCATTCGCGATAGGTCTCCAGGACGATCGGGAAGTCGGGTATCGCGCGGACGGCCTGAAGCAGGTCCTTGGCCCGGAGCCGTTGCAACCAGAGTGGGGTCCGACGTCCTGGATCGGGTTTGGGAAAAAGCAAGGCACGGTCGGCGTTCTGGCGGAACCGGAGCCCGAACAGGGCCGACTCGGGGAGCACGCGACGCACGATCGCTTCGGCTTCATCGCCGGTCACCCCCTCGAGGAGATCGAGCGGAGGACCGTCCTCTAAGCCGGGCACGCGGAACAGAATGCCGTCGTGGCTGTGGAGGGCGGCCACTTCGATCCCCAGCCGTTGTTGAAGCCGATCGACCAGGACGAGTTTTAAGGCATGATGGAGCGCGGTGCCGGCCGGATGCAGGACAGCCAGGGCGGTCTCGCCGGTCGGGTCGACGAAGGCCTCGACCAACACGGTCCGGTCATCGGGCACAACGCCAGCAATCGTGGCTTGCCTCGAGATTTGAGAGCGCAGAGCGCGGGCCGACGGGCGATCCAAATAATGATCCTGTTCCAGATCGCTGAGGAGTCGGGAGTCATCGAGCCGCTCGACGATCGTCCGGGTCAACCGACCGATGGCTTGGCCCATCTCGAAGGAGCGCGGGGCGCGCTCGCCGCGCCAGAACGGCATCAAGGAGGGTTGACCGGGGGCCGGGCTGACCAAGACCCGATCGGGCTCGATCCGATCGATCCGCCAAGTCGAGGTGCCCAAGGCGAACGTCTCACCGGGCCGCCGCTCCAGGACGAACTCCTCATCCAGTTCCCCGAGTCGCGGGCCGTCGTCGACCAAGTAGACGGGAAACTGGCCGGTCTCGGGGATCGTGCCACCGCCGCTCCAGGCCATTTGCGACGAGCCCGGCAGGGCGCGGAGCACGTTGTGGACTCGGTCCCAGCCGATCCGGGCGCGGAGATCACGCAGAACCCCATCACCATACTGCCCGGAGACCAGTTTGAGCACGCGCTCGAAGCTGGCCAGGCTGAGGTCACGGAACGGCTCGGCCTGACGGATTACGTGCCAGAGCGGCTCGACCGCCCAATCGTCGACAGCCACGCAGGCCACGACCTGTTGGGCCAGAACGTCGAGGCATTGCGTCGGCATCCGGACCGGTTCGACCTCGCCCCGAGCCATCGCCCCGGCCAGCGCGGCGCACTCAAGCAGGTCCGACCGTGTCTTGGCCAGCAGGCGACCGCGACTGGCCTGATCGACGACATGGCCGGCGCGACCGACCCGCTGCAAACCCCGAGCGACCTGACCCGGTGACTCGACCTGACAGACCAAGTCGACCGCGCCCATGTCGATCCCCATTTCCAAGGAGGCCGTCGCCACCACGCCGGCCAACTCGCCACGCTTCAAAGCCGACTCGGTCTGTCGACGTTCCTCCAAGCTCAGACTTCCGTGATGAGCGCGGACCAATCGGGATTCATCGGTCGATTCGGTATCATTCAGATCCTCGATATCGGAGGAACGAGGGCCTGTTGAGCCCGTCGCCTCGGCCAAGGCATTGAGCCGTTGGGTCAGCCGTTCGACGAGCCTTCGGTTATTGGCGAAGACGATCGTGGAGCGGTGCCGGCCGATCTCTTGGAGCAATCGGCGTTCGATCCCAGGCCAGACCGACTCGGCCACACCGTCCTCGGGCGCTTCCAGGGCCGGAAGGCTCACCTGAAGATCCAGACGCTTGGGCTTCGATGCGTCGACGATCTGAACCGGTCGACGTCGAAGCGAGATCCGGCCATCGCGATGCCGGACCGGTCGGTTTCCTCCGAGGAACCGCGCGGCGACCTCGAGCGGTCGGATCGTGGCCGAGAGCCCGATCCGAACGGGACGCGGTCCGTCGATCCGCGCCTCGAGCCGCTCCAGGAGCAGGGCCAGGAACGCGCCCCGCTTCTGACCGCAGAGGGCGTGGATCTCGTCGACGATGACCGTCCCCACATTGATAAGCATCTCGCGGGCACCGCTGGTCAGGAGGAGATGCAAGGACTCGGGAGTGGTCACCAGCAGTTCCGGAGGATTCCTGCGCATCTGCTGTCGTGCCGAAGCGGTCGTATCGCCGGTCCTGACGCCCAATCGGAGCGGTCGCAACGGTGCTTCTAACCGCTCCGCCGTGGCCCGGATCCCCTCTAAGGGGCGCTGAAGGTTCCGCGCCACGTCCTCATTGAGGGCCTTCAGGGGTGAGATATACAGCACGCGAACCCGGTCTGGCTCCATGTCCTCACGCCAGAGTCGATCCAAGGCCACGAGGAAGGCGGCCAACGTCTTGCCTGAGCCGGTTGGCGCCTGGATCAAGCAATGTTGGCCCCGCGCAATGATCGGCCAACCGAGCCGCTGCGGGTCGGTCGGGGGACCAAGAGTCTCAAGGAACCAGCGTCGGACCGGCTCGGAGAATTGTTCTAGGGCCTCCCCGGTACTTGGCTCCATGCTCTCCACGTACCTATCTCCAGGGGACCGGTTCCCGGCCCAGTCATCATGGGCGGCAATCATGCATGCATGGTTCGTTTTGAGCCGACGAAACGACAAAGATCCCCGTCTTCGCTCACGAAAACTTCATGCGATTCGAGGACGAATTTCGGGCAAGTGTCCGCGGCCCTCCGTTACAAAGAATGCAGTGTTGTCCAAAGACCACATCGCACGCTGACTCGCCGCAACGCTCATGCGGGACGAATCCTTCGGCACGTGGTCTGCCTGGGCAACAACGCCTCTCGATCCTCGTCACGGTCCGTTGTCACGAGTGCTTCGTTCGGCTCCATCCGGAAAAAAACGGAATCTGCAACGTCCCAAACGCTGCCATGCTGCCGTAAATCGACAGGAACGCCGATCTCGGCTCTTCTCCGAACACCATGCATTCACGCACTGCTGTTCGGCCCTCCACGCTCGACGCTGCTCCTGGAATCCTGTGCTGATCACGAGTTCGATGTCCACGGGTGAACTGCACCCGGACGACTGGCACATGATATCCAGCGACTGTGCGGTCGATCATCGACCACTCCACGGTCCGGAGCGATTGGGACCATCGTTTTTCCGAGGAGTCTGACCTTGACGCTGATCGGGGTTCTCGAACGAGACGACTCCCACAACATGCCCGTCCCCGGTGTTGAGATCCATGCAACGGTCATCCGTCCTCGTGCATTCGTACGTTTGCACTCGACCCGATCCAGTCATGTCTGTGGGAGCGGTTCGAGCCGGATGAGCCTGGTGCCTTCAGGAGGTCTTTTCGACGAAACAAAGCGTCCACGTGGTAAATCGAGGTCTCTGCTTTGTTCCCATGGGAATTGCAGATTCATCGAAGCCGACACGAGGTGACCCAGACTGTTTGCTCAGTTGCGCCGGCAGGAATCGAACCTGCGACCTCCAGGTTATGAGCCTGGCGAGCTAACCGCTGCTCCACGGCGCACTAGTATCGTAGCGGTCGGTCGCTCTTGAGCCAAGACGGACCACGCGATCGACCGTCGATGCGCGTCTCTCGACGTGACCTGTGGCGTACCCTTCCACGCCACCCCTGTTCCGGGAGAGTTCGATCCCATGACACGGACCCGATCCATCAGCCCGGCTGATCGTTTTGAGCCTCTCGCCCCCAATCGGGTCGTAGCCGCATCGGAATCGGGAGAACCGAACGGGACGGATCGAGCAAAGCGCCATGGTGATCCATCGCGAGCCTGGGAGTCGTCCCCGTGGTTCGTCGGAGCCGACGCAATCCCCGCTAGCGTCGTGGAGTTTCTCGATCATCTGTACGGTGAACGCCAGGCCTCGCCGCACACGATCCGCGCCTATCGGATCGATCTGGCTGAGTTCGCACGCTACCTCGAAGCAGAGCATCCCGAGGTCCTGCATTGTCCCGAACGTGCCGACGGCTCGATGGTCTCGCGGTATGGAATCTGGCTCCATCGGCGAGAACAGGCCGCTTCTACAACGGCTCGGCAGATCTCGAGCCTGCGTTCGTTCTATCGTTTCCTCAGGCGACGCGGCTGGACCGAGGGCGACCCGACCGCTTCATTGCGCACGCCCAAGCAGCCTCGACGCCTGCCCGAAACGCTCGAAGTGGAGCCGATTTTGCGGTTCCTCGAGGCGATTCCGACGGACAATCCGCTCGGGATCCGCGACCGCGCTCTGTTCGAAACGCTCTACGGTGGAGGGTTGCGGGTCAGCGAACTCGTGGCACTCGATTGTGTCGATGTGGACGACGAATCGGGTCTGGTGCGCGTCAACGGCAAGGGACGTCGTCAGCGGCTTTGTCCGGTCGGTTCGTCGGCCATGGAATGGATCGTGCATTGGCGAAGCGTCCGACGCCCGGCGATCGCCGAAGAGCCGGCGTTGTTCCTCAATCGGGACGGCGGCCGGCTCAGCGCTCGGAGCGTCGGCCGGCTCTTCGAGGGTCATGCGACGCGGGCGGGCTTGCCTGCCTCAAGCAGCCCGCATCGCCTTAGGCACAGCTTCGCGACCCACTTGTTGGAACGGGGAGCCGATCTCCGGAGCGTCCAAGAAATGCTCGGCCATCGACGCTTGACCACAACACAGATTTACACCCACGTCTCCGACGAACATGTCCGTGCTGCTTACGGCGCGGCGCATCCACGTGCCGGGACGGTCCCAGTGACCGATCAGGACAAAACGAAACCCCGCGGAGCACGGCCCTCGAATAATGATGTCTTGCCTGAAAGGGCCCGCGACCGCGCGACCTGACGTCCCGACTGTCCCAGACCTGCCCGGATCGACTCGGTCCCCGCGGCGGCGCCCCAAACGCCTCGCCATCGGGGGACGATTCGACTCGAGCGTCCCGCATCAGACCGGATCGGCTCGGAGTCCCACATCGTCCTCTGGAGGTAACCCCTCGCGCCCATGTGGCGGACCTCCGCATCCCTTAAGGCTCATGGATGAAGCATGTTGGCCCTGGCTCCGCGTTCCCCCTCGGCGTGTGCCTTACGATCGAGAGATTGATCCGATGACACAATTCCGCGTTCTTGTGGTCCACGACGATCCGGACGGGCTCGGCCTGATGGTCTCGATGCTCCGTTCCGGGGGTCATGAGATCATCGAGGCGGAGAACGACCGCCAGGCCGTTCGGCTCCTGGAGCGTGAGGGGGCCGACCTGCTGATTGCAGGCGTGGACCCGGATAACCCCGATGCGCTGGAGCTGCTCAGCTACGCGCGGCGTAAGCATCATCAGATGCCCGTGATCCTTCTGATGACCCGTCGCGACCCCGACCGGATCCAAGAGGCGCAGCGGATGAAGGCCGCCAGCGTGCTCCGTTGGCCCCTACCGGCCAGCGAACTACGCGCTGCGGTCACCCTCGCTTTGCAACAGGCCCGCCCGCGGCCCGTGGAATCGACCGGATCGCTGGGCCAAGCGCACGCCTATGGCAACGGCCATCCGCCGACCACATCGTTCCCGTCGCACATGCCGGCTCATCCGCACTCCAACGGCGCTGACGGTTATCGAGATCACGAGCAGGACTTCAACCCGATCGCTCCCAGCGGGTCGGTCGGGTCGAACACGCGGACGGAGTTGAGCGAACTGCCGGACATCGGCGAGTTGTCGTTGCTGCCCCGGTTCCCCGATCCCGAGAACGGTCCGCCGCCGACGCGTCAGGCACCCGGCGGCGGCACACCAATGGCTCCGGTTGTGGCGGTCCGTCACGATGGGGCCGGACTGGTCGATGGGACGGAACCCCTGGTCGGTCGCGACCCTGGTTTCCAACAAGCTCTGAGCCTGGCCCGTGCCGTGGCCGCCTCGGCTATGCCGGTCCTCTTGGTCGGGGAGCGTGGGACGGGCAAGACGCGGATGGCGCGTCGGATCCACGAGTGGAGTCCTCGACGGCTCGGACCGCTGGTCGAGTTGAGTTGTCGCGATCAGGGCGTGCCGGCCTTGGAGTCGGCCCTCTTCGGTGTCGCACCGGGGATCGCTTCGCATGGCGGTCAGAGTGTTGCCGGAAGGATCGCGCATGCCCACGGCGGGACGCTCGTCCTCGACGAAGTTTCCGAAATGCCCGTCGAGATCCAAGAGCGGCTCGCCCGCTTCTTTCAGGATGGGACGTTCCTGCCGATCGGCTCGGACCAAAGCTATCGCGCCGACGTCCGCGTGATCATGACCAGCCGTGTTCCACTGGGGTCTCTGGTCGAGCAGGGGTTTTTCCGCGAGGACCTCTACTACCGTGTCTGTGCCGTCACGCTCCGTTTACCGCCGCTTCGGCGACGGCTCGACGACTTGGATCTGCTCGCCGAGCACTTCCGGGACCAGTTTGCACGTCAGCTTGGTAAGTCGGTCATCGGTTTCGCTCCCGAGTCCCTCCGGATGCTGCACGCGCATCGTTGGCCGGGCAACCTGTCCGAACTGGCCAGCGTCGTGGAACGCGGTGTGTTGCTCAGCACCGTGGATCTGATCCGGCCCGACGCCCTGATGGTGAACCTCAGCGAGGCTGTTCTTCATGAGAATGGCCTCAACGGGCGCGACGGGAACGACCCCAACGGAGCATCTCAAGGCTCCACAATCATGCCGCTCAAGGAGGCTCTCGAGGAGCCCGAGAAGCAGATCATCCTCCGTGCCCTAGAAGCCCTGAATTGGAACCGCCAAGAGACCGCGCGGGTCCTCGATATCAATCGAACGACTCTTTATAAGAAAATGAAAAAGTACGGTCTCCTCACGAACGACGAACCGACCTGCGCGACACCTTGATACCGTTGTTGCGTCCGCGAACGGGGAAGACATCGAGGAGCTTCGGAAATCTTGTCGCCGAAGCTCCTCGATGGACGCTTTTTGCGAAGAATTTTGGTCTGAATGATTCGTCAGCTCAAACGCTGATCGGAGTGCCGGTCTCTCGGCCTCGGAGCCGGTTGGGATCGGACTCTGACGGAGGATGGCCGTTGGCCATAAGGGCGGTTCGCACCATCAGGTATTCGGAGATATTGTCCAGATTAAGGATTCCGACCGGGTGTCCGTGATCGACCACGACCATGCAGGGAATCTCACCCGAGCGAAGCGGGCCCAACGCGGGCAAGACATACTCATTGATGTCGATCATCGTCGGGCCGGAGTCGACGAGGTGGTCGCCGACCCGGGCATCGCGACCATGGCGGCTCAAGCCCTCAATCAGGCCGCGTCGGCTCAGAATCCCGACGAGCCGACCGTCTTCCGTGATGACCGGGAAGTCGGGCTGTGAGCCGGCCAAGAGCGCACTGACGGCCGTGGCCAGCGTGTCGTGAGGACGAAGGCTCTGGTAGTCGGTCAGCATCGCGTGACGGACCAAGACATCTTGCAGGCTGACCCGCTCCTCGACTTGCCTGGCCTCGCCCTCCGCGCCGGTCCAGACAAAGAACGCGATCAGCAGCAAGAGCGGGTTGCCGATCACCAACAAGCCGACGAAAGCGAACAGGATCGCCATCAACTGGCCGACCGATGCGGCGATCCGAGTCGCCCGTGCGTACGGCAGCTTCAAGGCCAACAAAGAGCGGAGCATCCGACCCCCATCCATCGGGAAAGCCGGCAGCAGATTGAAGCCCACCAGGAACAGGTTCACGAACAGGAGATAATCGAGCAGGAAGAACCCGTCGGCGAAATCGCCCCCCATCAAACCGGTACTCGGGAGCCGTGCTCCGACCAGCATCAGCACGATTGCGATGCCCACATTGACTAACGGCCCGGCGATCGCGACCAGCAGTTCTTGTCCCGGTCCCTCGGGCATCCGCTCCAGTCGGGCCACCCCGCCGATCGGCAACAGCGTGATGTCAGTGGTGCCCACCCCGAACCGCCGCGCCATCAGGGCGTGGCCGTACTCGTGGAGCAGAACGCATCCGAAGACGGCCAAGATCAGTGCGATCCCCATTCCCGTGGCGCGGAGATCGCCCTCGGTCGCGGTGAAGTAACTGAAACCCACGAAAGCCAGCAGGATCGTGAACGTCCAATGAACGAAGACGGGGATCCCGAAATAGCGTCCTAAGGGAATCGACCAAGACATGGCCGAGGATTGGAGCCGAGACCATACGCTGGTCCGTCGAGACGCCTTTGGTCTCGAGGCGTTGGTGGTTGAGCCTGCCATCGTGTCGATGCTCCTTCCTGCCGATTCGGCCGGCATCCCACTTCAAAGACTCGAGGACGACTGGCCTGATGGTGGACAAACGATGCAGATGTCGTCCATTGCACGTTTCGCGCCAACCGTTATGATTTGATCGATTGGCGCGATCGGTACGGCGAGAAGGGTGAAGGGTGTTCGGCTCACGGGTTCGGTCGTCGTCACGACTTGATGATGTCGCGGACCGTCTTGCCCGAGGGGATCATCGGCAGGACGTGCTCTTGGTAAGGCACCAGCACGTCGAGCACATAGGGGCCGGGGTGGGCGATCATCTCTTGTAGCGCTTCGACCAATTCGGCCTTGTGGCGGACCTGGCGCCCTTTGACGCCGAAGCCTTCGGCGACGGCCACGAGGTTCGGGTAGGTCGTCTCAGGCAGAGCGCCCGAGCCGGTCCCGGTCGCCTCGGGGTGATCGATCGGTCCTAGGTAGGTGTGGGCGCGGTTGCCGGCGTGGAACCGGTCCTCCCACTGGACGACCATGCCGAGGTGCTGATTGTTGAGCACGATCACTTTGACCGGCAGGTCCTCGCAGTGGACGGTGGCCAGCTCTTGGATGTTCATGACGAAGCTGCCGTCGCCGTCGATATCGACGACCAAGGCGTCGGGGCAGCCGGCCTGAGCACCCATGGCCGCGGGCAATCCATATCCCATCGAGCCCAGACCGCCCGAGGTGATCCAGGTCCGGGGTTGGGTGAACCGGGTCCACTGCGCCGCCCACATCTGGTGCTGGCCGACCCCGGTGCTCATGATGAACCGGCCTTCGGTCATCTTGGAGAGCGTGTCGAGCACGTACTGCGGCAGGATGTCCTCGCTCTCCTCGTCATAGGCCATCGGGTCGGCGCTTCGCCAGGCGTCGATCTGGGCGATCCAGTCACGGTAGTTGCCCGGCTCGACACGATCGGCCAGTATCTCGACGACCTGTCGGATGTTGGCGTTGCAGGCAATGTGGGCCGTCTTGTTCTTGTTGATCTCCGAGGCGTCGATGTCGACGTGCACGATCTTGCCGTGCTTGGCGAACTCGCTGAGCTTCCCGGTGACCCGGTCGTCGAACCGGACCCCGAAGGCCAGCAGCAGGTCGGCCTCATTGATCGCCACGTTGGCGTAGACCGTACCGTGCATCCCCAGCATCCCCAGGGAGAGGTAGTGCCCGGTGTCGACCGCGCCCAGACCTTGCAGGGTCATCGTGATCGGGATTCCGGACTTCTCGACGAACCGCCGGAGCGGTTCGGCCGCCTCGCCGCTAATGGCGCCTCCGCCGCAATAGACGATCGGCCGCTTACTCTGGGCGATTGCTTCAAGGATCCGCTGAATCGTTGCCTCATCGGGCGATCCAGGCAGTCGATAGCCGGGTAGGTGCAGTGGGATGTCGAAGTCGACGTCGTCCAGGCGGGTGTTCTGGATGTCCTTGGGGATATCGATCAGGACCGGGCCCGGCCGGCCGGTGGAGGCGATGTGGAAGGCCTCTTTCATGATCCGCGCGAGGTCTTCGACGCGGGTGACCAAATAGTGATGCTTTGTGATCGCCCGGCAGACTTCGACCATCGGCGTTTCCTGGAACGCGTCGGTGCCGATCACACCGGTGGGAACCTGACCGGTGATCGCGACGATCGGGACTGAGTCCATCTTGGCGTCGGCCAGACCGGTGACGAGGTTCAAAGCGCCTGGTCCGCTGGTGGCCATTGCTACGCCGACCTTGCCAGTGGCTCGAGCGTAGCCCTCAGCAGCGAAGACGCCCCCTTGCTCGTGGCGCGGCAGAATCGTCCGGATCCGGTCGCGGAAGCGGGTCAATGCCTGGTGCATCGGCATGCTGGCCCCGCCGGGATACGCGAAGATGACATCGACGCCGTGGCGAGCCAGCGATTCGACGACGACATCAGCGCCGGTCCAGATTTGGGGCTCGCGGGAAGTCGTCGGCGACACCGGCTGCTCGATGGTGGCCACGGCTGGTGATCCTTTGAAGGGTGTCGGAAATTGCGGATCGCAAAACAATCGACAACGGCGATCGGCCTGACGGTCAAAACCTGCCCCGCCGATCCCTCTGAACGCGAATCGTGATCATCGATTTCACTCGCTGATTTGGAGGTCGACACAGTTCGCGAAGCCGATCACAGAGGGGCAACATTATATGCGCCGCTTTGAGCCTACGCAAACTCGAGGCGTCCGACAACTCGCCGTCGGCGACCGTCGTCTGAGGATCGCCAACAGACTGGTCATCAATGATCGAGCAAGTTCATCAGTCCGTACTGGAGTCGGCCTCCGGCCTAATCCCAATTTCAGCACCGCACGGGTGTGGATGGGGACTGCGAAGCGGGGCAGACCTCGAGGACACAGTCCAGGGTTGGCCGACCCATGGCGATGGCCGTTGGCCGGTCCAGGGAGATCAGCCCTCGGGTTTGTCCTCCGAGCGGGTCAGTCCCCAGCGATCCAAATTATTAGCCAGTCTGTAGAAGGAGGAGTCATAGAACCGTCTCGATAAGCAAACGTCGACCTCAGCTCTTCGACGCTCGGGGCGCTCCCAGGCCGAAGCCGTAGCGGAAGACGAGGGAAGCGACCATCATCGAGGCGCCGAGGGTCGTCAGTGCGATGCCGAGGGAGATAGTCGGATCGGGCTCGGGGTCGAGGATGAGGCCGACCTGGGGATCTTCGGGGAGCATATCGATCAGCGTGTCCGGCGAGACGGGGATCGGAGGCCGGTCGCCGTCGAGCAGGAGGAACCGATCCTTCGAGGGATCGGGCATGCAGACAAGGAAGTGGGCGCGCTGGCCGTTGTTGAGCCAAACCAGAAAAGGTTGTCTGAGCGGGAGCCCGGTGCGACCGAGGTCGAGGACGCGCGAACGGTGGCCGAGCGACTCGGCAACGCGACGGATCTCGGCGATCGAGTGGGCGGTCGCATCAGTTCCGGCGACCTCCTCGAACACCTCGCGGACCTGCTCCAGCGTCGCGTCACCTCCCTCGAGGCTGCTCAGATAATAGATCGAAGCGATCGCACAGGGAATCGGCCGCCCGTCGTCCTCAAGGGCTGAAGGCGCGGCCGGAGTCGACGTGGGGACCGTCGCGATCAGGATCAAGGAGAGGATCATCAGTGTCACCCGATCGTTTGGAAGTGAGAGGGTCCGCCCTGTCTGAAGAGCGGCCGTGACCGACTCAACTTCGCCGTCGAAGATAGAGGACCGCAAATGCGATCAGTGCTCCGCCCATAGCCACCAGCGCGACTTGAGCAGCGAGGATCCAGACCCGCATCGAACCGGTGGGGTCGGAGGCGTCAAGTTCCTCGAATCGACTATTGGCCGTCTCAAGGGTCTCGGCCATCCGCTTGGAGACCGATTCCGGATCGCTGGGCGGGGGCTGGAGATTGGCGTACTTGACTCGGAGTTCGTCGAGCTTGGGAGTCGATGGCCAACGTTCGAAAGCTTCCACTTTAAAATCATCGTCATCGAGATCTCGATCGATCTGCACGGTGCCGCGAACAATATGATAATGTTCAATGTAATTTGGGCTTTTCAAAAAATGACGACCATCTTTGTCCCAGTCGACTAAAAGTTCGTGATCTGCGGAGATAGGGAGCCAGACCTCGCCATTTTTGCCGGTATACTTGGCAGCCTTTACGTTAACGAGTCTAGATCTTACATTTCCATCGGTAAAGTCTTCTATCCTAATCGGTATGTATTGCTTGTCAATGCACAACCAGTATTTTCTGAACGATTGTAATGAACCAATGTTTTCGGTGGGTGTGTTTTTGTTTATGCCTGATCCTATGACGAGGATCAGGCATTCGGAACCTTCTATGGTTTCCGTGCCTGCGATTAGGTATCGCTCCCTTCGGATGATGTCAAGAAGCCTTAGCGATTGGAGCAAACGAAACGGAGAATAGGGCCGATTTAAAGCCGCTAAATATGATATCGGGTTTTCGAGAAGTTTGTCTTTTGTCTTGTAATAATTGTTTTCTGATTGGTCAATTTTGAAGAAAATGTTATCGAGGATAAAAAACGATTGTCTATACTGCTTAGGAGCTGTGGTTAGGATTTTCTCGGCTTGGTCTTTACGAGTAGAACTGACGAAAGTGTCGAGCACCAGCGTCGCGTCATTTCTCAGCAGCAACCCTCCCTGGAAAAAATCGCTCCTGGGAGGAGGGTCATCGAAAATCTTCGGATCGGAGAGCGTATCGCGGTCGAATGGAAGGTCAATCGTGTAACCTTCATATACAAAAGATAGGTTTGTATAATTTGCAAGTTTACTTTTTAGCTCTTCGTGCAGATCGATTGAAGAAACTTCTAAGGCGCTAGCAGTCAAAGGCACTATGAATGCAAGAAACATCTTGATTGTCACCTAAGGTTGTTACAACGGAAAAAGTTAAGCAAGAAGTCAATGACTTTCTCTGACTTCTTGCTACAAAATTAGCAACTTTTCACATTGATTGTCCTACTGTTAACTGAAGGTCTAGGCAATTTTGATGGATGCCAGCATATGTATAGGGTTCTAGGTCTACGCAATCGTCACCGCTTGCATTGCATTTTCCAACAAACATATAGCCACAGTCTCTCGGGCTCGGCATGCTTTGCCCGCCTGCGTCGATCGCCACGGCTCCAATTCCCGAGTTGTCCACGGAGCATTTGTAGCAGTTTGTATTCGTGTTGCCGTCTTCGCAAGCAGATACCTTTACATGTCCAGAAGGGGCGATGTACAGACTGAAACTTTGGCAATCGACACTTCGAGCGAACTCCGTATACTCGATGTCGGAACCAACGAGATCGGGTGATGTGTTTGTCAATTGTAGAACGTTAGCGAGTCCGATTCCTAGAAAAGCAGTCCCCAAAGCTAGAAGCGTACGCATTGTTCTTGTCCCTTTCTACGGAATCCGTTGTTTCAGCGAGACTCGACTTCTCGACCGGCCCTGGTGCCCATGGCTCGCCAGACCGGTGTCGCGATGCTGTCGATGACGAAGTGGACGGAACCATCGAGCATGGCCACGTTGACTCCGCCTCCATGATGGCTGCGGGCCGTGGACAAGCCGGGCGACGGGATGATGCCCCCGGCGAGACAATCGGGCACCGGGCCGTTCGGGACTTGCGAGTGCACATACTCGGTCCGCTCACGACCGGCATAGAACCAGTAATCTCCGCT
This sequence comes from uncultured Planctomycetia bacterium, assembly GCA_964609385.1. Taxonomy (GTDB): domain Bacteria; phylum Planctomycetota; class Planctomycetia; order Isosphaerales; family Isosphaeraceae; genus CAZSSM01. The sequence continues at coordinate 24,894 of CAZSSM010000024.1, read as the reverse complement.
GCTCGCGAACCCTGAATCGCCCAGCTCCTGCCGTGCGCTGATTCGGCAGGAGAGGAGCATGTCGTCGGAGTCACCCGGCATCTCGGTGATCATCATCCAAGCGTCTCGAGCCGGATCGAGCGGTCGAGCCTGAGAGCCGCAAAGCCGCTCGGTGAAGGCTGCAGTCCGACTCAGGCCGTCCCGGATATCGGTCGGCCGCACCATTCCGAAGAGGTCAAAGGCTCCCTGATCATTATCCGGGTGGACGAAGGACCGCAGGTAGCCGAAGCCACCACCGGTATTTGCTCGGTAACTACATTTCGGTCCATCATTGGCAAGACCATCGGTCGGACATGCGAATCCATCGATGCGACTGCTAAGAACAGTCCGATTTGCCGAAAATCCTGAGGCAGTTTCGGTAAGAAATTCGTCAGACAGGCCTTGAATATGCGAGACCACACCAATGCTAAGCTCGAAGTTAACTGAATCGTAGAGAATCGGTCGGTTCGAGACCAACAGCTTGGTGAAGGTGCTGATCATGAAGAACTGCAATGAGTCTCCCTGCCGAACATTCCCTTGAAGCTTCGGGTATCCCCCGAAAGTCGCCTCATACTGGGCCAGGCTGAGGGAAATCTGTCGGAGATTGTTCTGGCAAGTCGTGCGGCGCGCCGCCTCGCGAGCGGCTTGGACCGCCGGTAGGAGCATGCCGATAAGGATCGCGATGATTCCGATGACGACTAACAGTTCGATCAACGTGAAGCCTCGTCGCGGTGAGCGGCTCATGATTCGGTCTCCTCCTCTGGATCTTCGTTGGACCGAGTCTCCTTCAGGATGACGATCAAGGAAATCTCGACCGGCCGCAGGTCGCCCTCGGTCGTCCGGATGATGACTTCGATCGACTCACGGTTCAACGTGCTCAAACGATCGGGGTCGATCTCGACTTGTAGCCGACAAGTTTGGTCCGATATCCAGTCCAGCTTGTGATCAACGATGCTCGCACCATAGACGCCCTGAATCGAGAACGGTTCGTCCGCCGTCAAGGTCGCATCGAACTGACTGAATGTGGAGGGTTCGCGGACGAGCACGGTTGAGGGGTCAGCCCGGACCAGTGGAGTGACCTCCCAACTCAGGGGCTCTTCGAAAATGACCTCGTCGTTAACGACGCCGATGAACGTTGCCGAGACTCGGCCGGCCGATGGTTGTGGTCGCTGCCGAATCTGGAAGGTCTTGCCATCCCCATCGACGACCTCCAACGGTCCGACGCCGGTGAGCTCGAGGTTCTCTTCTCGATCGACCTCGGGATCGTTGAGCGTCACCGTGACGGTGAAGGTCGCGTCCCGACCCTCGGCTAGTCGACGCTGAAACCCATCGATGTCCAGGTCGACCGCTGGCTTGAGGTCGGCCAATAGCGTCAGCCTGCGTGGTCGCTCGGGCCGATCGGCATGGGTAATCGAGAACTCGACCTTGCGTTGCCCGTCCTGGGGCGCCATCGTCCAGGTGACATCGACGAATCCCTCAGCCCGACGATCATCGTCTTCGGCGTAGCGTATCGTCGAGCAGCAGGGCCGTAATGCGAAGAGTTTGTCTTCTACGGTCAATCCGGAGACCGGAATCCGCTTCTCAATCGTTTGGCCTTCGGTGATGACTTGACCCAAGTCGATGAAGATATCTCGTCGCGAGACATGATCATCGATGTCGTAGTAGCCCCGATCCGTACACCCAACCACGAAGCAAGCCAAACACAAACCTAGCCAGGTAATTTGGACGTCATGCTCATTCATCTCGACACCTCACCTAGACGACTGCGGTAGGTCGGTATGTCGGACGACGACTGAACTAGAACGAAGTTTTAAAGTCTACCAGATTCGGTTTCAAGCAAAAACGAGCGGAGAATGACGAAAAATCATCCTTCGACACGAACTCGATCGTGCTAAGGTCTAGCAGAGAAGACACTTCCCGCTCGCAGGATGGCCGGGTATGTTTTTGGAGTTCGGATTTCGGGGACCTGCATTGTCCAGCTTCGATCGTGGAACCGATAAGGATCGAACTCGGACCGCCCTGGTGACCGGGGCGTCTTCCGGGATCGGTCGGGAACTGGTCGTTCAGCTAGTCCGGAGCGGTTGGACAGTCTTGGCCACCGCGCGTCGGGTCGACCGACTCGAGGAGTTGGCCGTTGAGCTTGTCGAGGCGCCGGGTCGGGTGTTGACGCTCGATGGCGACCTTACCGATCCGGCCTTCCGCGATCGTCTCTGGACCGAGGCCGAAACCCGGTTGTCCCAGGTCGACCTGTTGATCAACAATGCCGGCCTGGGCCACTACAGCCGACTGGAGCATCAGCCCCGTAAGGCGATCGAACGGATCATCGCGGTCAACATCGAAGCGTTGATCGATCTAACCCGACTAGCCCTCGGGCAGATGGTCCCGCGACGCTCCGGTCAGATCGTCCAGATCTCCTCGGTCCTCGGCTTCGTAGGGATCCCCTACTCGGCGGTCTACACGGCCTCCAAGTTCGCGGTCCACGGCCTGGTCAAGTCGCTCCGCTATGAACTCCGAGGCTCCGGCGTGCAGGTTTGGGCGGCCTGCCCTGGGCGGACCCGCAGCGAGTTTGCGCAGCAGGCCAGCGAAGGTCGAGGCGTGACCGCCGACCACGGTCCGATCAAGGGCGAACCGACCGAACGCATCGTCAGGGCGATCGTTCGCAAGATCGAGTCCAAGCGACGGCCGTACCTGGTGATGCCCTCGTTTAATCCCGCCGTCGTCCGGTTCCTCGCCCATTGGCTGCCAGGCCCCTACGAGTGGGTCACCGAGCGCTATGCGCCCAATGCCTTCGCCTTCCAAGTCCCCGAAAAACAACGTCCCAAAGCAACGTCACCAAGATAAATTAAACCTACTTACTATCAAGGCTTGCTCTTTAGTTTGGTTAATATGAGCGAGGATTATTCATGGGCCACTCAACATCCATAGAGCGGAATGCGTTGTCGGCGATCGACCGCGAGGGGTTGGTCGAGACGGTTCGCGAACTGGTCCGGATCCCGAGCGTCGGCGGGACGCCGGCTGAGTCGGAGGCCCAGCGGGCGTTCGCTAGTCACATGGAGCGAGCCGGTCTGGAGGTCGACCTCTGGGCGATCGACCTGGACCAACTCCGGGCTGACCCCGAGTTCCCCGGCATGGAAGTCCCGCGCGACGAGGCGTTGGGGGTGGTCGGACGTTGGGGACGTGAAGATGGACCGACTCTGGTCATCAATGGGCATGTCGACGTCGTACCGACCGGCGACTTAGCCGACTGGACCATCGATCCGTTCGACTCGAAGATCATCGACGGAACGATCACGGGACGTGGGTCGTGCGATATGAAAGGCGGTTTGGTCTGTGGCCTTGCGGCGATCCGCGCGATCCGTGAAGCGGGGATTTCGCTCCGAGGCAGCGTTTTGCTCGAGAGCGTCGTCGGCGAAGAGGACGGCGGACTCGGCACGTTCGCGACCCTCCGCCGAGGCTATCGCGGTGACGCGGCGATCATCCCCGAACCGACCGATCTGGCGATCGTCCCGGTCTGTGCCGGCGCCTTGACGTTCCGAATCACGATCCAAGGCCGATCGGCTCACGCCAGCGTCCGGAAGCGAGGCGTCGACGCCGTCGAGAAGCTCTGGCCGATCATGAGGTCGTTGAAGGAATTGGAGGTACGAAAGAACGTCGATGCGCATCCTTTGATGGCGCGCTACGATCCGGCCTACCCGATCAGCCTGGGGATCGTCCGCGCCGGCGACTGGGCCAGCAGCGTACCCGATCGCCTGGTCGCCGAAGGTCGGCTCGGCGTGGCCCTTGGAGAATCGCCTGCCCAGGCTCGCCTCGATCTCGAATCGGCACTTCTTGACGCCTGCCAGGCCGACGACTGGCTCCGCGACCATCCCGTCGAGTTGGAATGGATCGGCGGCCAGTTCGCCAGTGGGAGCATTTCGGAGGACCATCGACTAACCGAACTGATTCGCCAGGTCCATCGTGATCTCCGAGGCGCCGAGCCTGACATGCACGGCGTCCCCTTCGGTAGCGACCTCCGCCTGATGACCAACGTTGGCGGTGTCCCCACGATCCACTACGGACCTGGTCGCATCGAGATCGCCCATGCCCCCGACGAACACGTCGACATCAAGCAACTTTTTCAAGCGGTCGAGGCGTATGTGCTCGCGATCTTGAGGTTTTGTAAAACCGATTGACTTTTCATGTTTAAGGAATATAATGTTTATTCATGCAAATGCTATTTAAGGAAACATTAATTAATGCCGGTTTTATCAGTAGCCTGTCGCCGATAGAGCGTGGTTGTCCCAATGCGTTGGAAGCCGAGCGACTCGTAGAGGCCGATCGCGGCATGGTTGGCTGCATCGGTCTGCAGTTCGATCAGCTTGACCGGTTGGGCGGTGGTCCGATCGCGGAGGTACTTGGCCAACTCGATGAGCAAACGGCGTCCAAAGCCCCGTCGGCGATAGGCGGCGCTGACCTCCATGTTGACGAGGCCGGCTCGGAGTTGGGGGTCCTCGCGACAGTACAGGTTCATCTCCCAGGTGACCGCCTTAGCGATCCGCTGGCCGTTGGCGCGGTCGACCAGCGTGAACCGGGTTAACGGGAAGAGGCTGAGGGCCTGGCCGTCCCACCAACGGGTCATGATCGCGTCCTCCTCGACATGGAACTCGGCTTGGCGTCGGAGCCGGACCATCTGCGGGTGGAACAGCTTGAGTCGCTCGATCGGTGCGGACAACAGGACGGCTGTGTAGGCCGCATCATAAGCCACCGACGACGCCCCCAAGGCGCGATGGAAGCGGGCATGGCCATCGAGGATTCCCGCGAACTCGCTGCCGCCGTAGAACCCCCAGTAGAACGGGTTGACCGGGAATCGGCCGCCTGCGTAGAGCACCTGAGCACCGGCGTCGAACAGATAGCGCTCGGCGGCATCGATGAGTGGTCGGGCGACCTGCTCGGGTTCGTTCAGGTCAGGGTCGATGGCCAGCATGGCCAGGGTCCCGCAATCGCGGTCGAGCGTGTGGCTGGGCCCCTCGGGCTGCTCGGGCCCGAAACCGGCGTGGACGAAGCCCAGCAAACGCTTCGGATCGCTGTCTTCGGCGACGATCAGGCCAAGTCGGTCGAAATAGGTCCGTCCCATGACGAGGAGATCGAACTCGTGCGCGCTGAGGGGCCGTGAGATCTGGGCACACACGGGCATCGCCCGATTCCAAAGATCGGCAAGCGCCGGCGTGTCCCCATTCAGATACGGTCGGATTCGCAATGGAGACGTCCCGCGAACACAGCGACGGTCAAAGGGGAGGGAGAGTGGGTTCGGACCTAACCCCGGACATCATGGGGTCGAGGGACCCGATCACCCACCCTGATCATGGCGGATCCGGAGCGGTCCGATCAACCCTTCAATGTGACTCGTTCGAGGCCGAGGAGCCGAGACGGACCCAAACGCGACCGTCAAGGACCAACGCGGGGAACACCTCCTGAGCCAATGCTCCGCCCATCATCGAGGCCCCCGTCTCCAGATCGAACCGAAGCCCATGCCAGGGGCAGATCACCGAACCCTGCTCATCAACCAAACCCTCGGCCAACGGGCCGCCGCGATGACCACAAAGCCCATCCATGGCGTGGACCCGGTCGCCGACCCGAAAGAGGGCCAGGACGCGGCCCTCGTGAGCGACCTCCAACCCACCTCGCTCTGGCAAACGCTCGAGGTCGACCAACGCCACATAGCCGGCCTCTTCAAGGTCCTTGTCCTCTGGGTTGGAAGGAACGTCCGGTTTCAACGGTTCGCCCCCGGTCCTTCTGGGAACGAGCCGGCCGTCGTCGCATCGGCTTCGAGTTCGTCAACGACCCCCGTTGCGCTTTCGATCGTTGGGGGCTTGAAGGCATCGGCGTTCGGCTCGGCTCCGTCGTCACGTTGGTGCCCGACACCGGCGGGTTCCCGACCAGATTCGACATCTTCGGTTTGAGATTCGAGGAACTTCAGGAGAGCCTCACGGAACTGGGCTTTGGCGAAGGCGTCGGCATGAGTGGCGAGATCGATCCGCTGGAATTGATACTGAGACAAGAGCGCTCCGAGGTTGGGGATGGTCTGAATCAGGGGGTCGAACTGACCGACCAACCCGAGCGTTGGGATCCCCGATGCGGAGAGCAACTGATGGTTGGGGATCAACTCGCGGGCGCTTCGGCAGATCGCGGCCAGGGCCCGGACATCATTGAAGGCCGAGAGGGAAAGGTCGATGATCCGCATCTGGATCGGATTGGGCGGTTCGAAGGGCTCCGGCGTGAGCGCCTGAAATAGTGGAGCGAAGCCGCGTCCCTGCTCGAGTGAGTCGGCCAAGTCATCGAAGATGGACAACTGCTCGACCTCGATCAGGCCGATCCCGCCCAGGACCGCCGAGCGGACCCGTTCCGGATGCGTGGCCATCACCTGAAGGGTGATCTGACCTCCCAGCGAGTAGCCGACGAGGTGGGCGCGATCAACCTGGAGATGGTCCATCAGGCGAATGACGTCCTTGACCATCGTGAACCCATAGGCGTCGGGCTCTCGAGGCTTACCGCTGCGTCCGTGGCCTCGGAGGTCGAATCCGATGACGCGGTATCCAGCCGCACGGAGCGCCTGGGGAATGCCCACCCGGATCCAATTGATCTCGAGGCTGGAGGTCAGCCCATGGATCAAAACAACCGGTTCGCCGGGACCTCCGAGATCGCGATAGAAGATCGGGACGCCGTCGGATTCGAGCTCACCCGTCTGGGTCGTTGACTCATCTGGCCCGTCGACCTCGTCCTCGACCGCCGCCGGATCATCCAACTCCGTCGTCAATGAAGGGTCTTGTTCGGTCGTCTGCGCTTGAGCCGTCGGGTTGGACGGTCCCAAGCCGATGAGCATCGCGAGCAAAAGCCAGGCGATTCCATTGAAGTCTGGTCGGAGCCTGGTGGGATCGGAGGGTCGGTCGAAGATCATCTACGGGCGACTCCGTGACGGATCGGGTGACGAGGTCTGGCTGGAGCGTCAGGTCAAGATTCGAGGCTCGGCAGTCCGCTTGACGCGTCCGTCGGAGCCTCCCAGACTCGAACGAACATCGAGGACGGGCGGTTCGCTGGGAATGTGGGTGGAACCGTCGATCATCGAGCCTGTCTCGCTGGTCGTCGGGACTGAATTTCACAGGGGGTCGGGAGTGCAGCCGAGCATGGCGGACGAATCGGAGCGACGCAAGGTGGTCATCGTTGGGATCGGCGACGATGGCTTAGCCGGCCTAACCACCCTGGCTCGGGAGGCGATCGAGCAGGCCGACTTAATCCTCGGCCCGTCGGCGACTTTGGAACAGCTCGGCGAAGTCCCCGCGCGTCGCGAGCCGTTGGCCACCGAGTTGCCCGAGGTCTTGGAGCAGGTCCGGGCCTCTTTCGAGGCGCGTCGACCGGTCTTGGTCCAAGGGGGCGACCCGCTTTTCTATGGGATCGCCCGGTTCCTCTGCGATCGCTTGGGTGCCGAACGGTTCGAGGTCGTCCCACACGTCAGCAGCATGCAACTGGCCTTCGCGCGGGTCAAGGAGTCTTGGGAGGACGCGGTTCTGATCAACCTGGCCGGTCGCCCCTTGGAGTCGGTCTCGGACCGGATCCGCCTGGCGGAGAAAGTCGGGCTGTTCCTGGGCGAGGACCAGAGTCCCGCGAACCTGGCCCGCTCGCTCCTGGAACTGGGCCTCGACGGCTTCCGGACCTACGTCTGTGAGAACCTGGGGTCGCCCGACGAGCGGATCACGCAGGCTGAGTTGGAGGAGCTGACCGCGCTCCAGTTCTCACACTTGGTCATCATGATCCTGGTCCGGAAGCCGGATCGTCCCGACCGGGTCGGCCCGGCCGGTCGGTTCCTTCGCTTCGGGAATCCGGACGAGACCTTCGCCCAGACCCGGCCCAAACGCGGACTGATCACGCAATCGGAGGTCCGGGCCCTGGCCTTGGCACAGTTGGACGTGCGTTCCAGCAGCGTGGTCTGGGATATCGGCGCTGGCTCAGGGGCGGTGGCGATCGAGGCGGCGCAACTGGCCGATCGCGGCCGGGTCTTCGCCATCGAGCCGGAGCCGGCCGACGTCGCCCTGATTCAGGCCAACGCCGAACGATTCGGCGTGCCGAACCTGACCCCGGTCCTGGGCCGCGCGCCAGAGATTCTCGACGGCCTGCCCGACCCGGACGCGATCTTCATCGGCGGTACAGGCCGTTATGTGGCCCAGGTCCTCGAAGCAGCCTATCAGCGATTGGTCCCGCATGGACGGATCGCGGCCAACGTGGCGGCCCTCGAAAGCCTCCATGAGGCTTATCAGACGCTCCGGCGAATCTCTGGCCAGGTCAAGCTCTGGCAGGTCGGCGTGGCGCGTGGCATCGAGCAACTCGACCGGGTCCGCTTCGAGTCAGTCCACCCCACCTTCCTGCTGCTCAGCATCAAGCCGGCCGCTTCGGTCGACTGAGCGAGGTCGCGAGGTGGGACACCTTCCAACACGCGGCTGAGACCTCGATCAGAGCGGTCTCGAGTCGGCTCCGATCTCTCAATGAACCCGAGACCGAGCGCGGTTAGGCGTCTTGGCGAACCCCGAAGGACCTTTCTGTTGGTCGTTTGTCATGTGCGATCGTCGCTCCGAGCCGCTAGGATACAGTAAGATTAATTTCAGTCGACGAGTTCCACCCAGCGTGGTCCTTCAGGAACGTCGACTCTCGGGATGGCTTGTCAGTGATCGCGTGGAAGGCCCCACGACGATTGCAATGCCGGTGTCCCGGTCAGGCGTATCGCCCGTACTCAGGGAACGCTCGTTGGACCATGGCGTGTCGAGGTGCGTCGGATCGGGATTGGGAGGCGAGGGGTCGTGTCCTTATTCGGCTGGTTGAAGACCTTCTGGGATCGAACCCCGGGACCGCGTACGACGACGTCGACCACGGTTCAGGCCGGTAAGGATGGCGCAGGGTCCCCCGACGAGGATCGGGTCTTGGACGTGCCCGAGACCCGCGTCGGCGTCTTCTCAACGGTCGGCAACTATCGGGACCATAACGAGGACAATTATTTCGTCCCCGGCCGGCCCTCGCTCCAGAACCTGCCGCACCAGTCGGTCAACGGCGAGCCCGATTCGACTCTGGAGATCCCGCCGGCCTCAGGCCCTGACGGTCTCTTCGTCGTCGCCGATGGCATGGGTGGCCAACAAGCCGGGGAACGGGCCAGCCAGATTGCTGTTGAGATCATCCCTGAGTTTCTCGCCGATCAGTTGATCCATGCGCCCGACGCTTCGGCTGTGCGCGACATGATCCGACGTTCGGTTGTCCAGGCCAATGAAGATATCCTCGTTCAGGCCTCACAGAATCCGAACTACAACAAAATGGGGACGACCGTCGTCGTGATCTTGCTCCGGAACGGACTGGCCTATGTCGCCGGAGTCGGCGACTCGCGAGTCTATCGGCTCCGAGGCGACGACTTGGTCCGCCTGACCGAGGATCACGACCTCGCCTCCGCACTTGAGAAAGTCGGCTCGATTTCCAAAGAAGAGGCGGTCCACCACCGCTACAGCAATGTATTGTACCTTTACTTGGGGATGGACAGCGACGAGGCCCGTCGCGGCCCCGACGTTCGAGTCATCGATGTGCGTCGGGGCGATCGGTTCCTGCTCACCACCGATGGTCTGACCGGAGTCGTCGACGATACTCGGATCGGCAAGATCCTCCGCGAGAAGACCGATCCCCAAACCGCCGCCTCCCGACTCGGGACGACGGCCCTGAACAATACGTCCAAAGACAACATCACCTGCGTCGTTGTCGACATTCATTGATTTAATGCATCCATCGGGTGTAGTCGACCGAGACCGACTGAGACCAATAGGGGCTGAACCTTTGCCCTCGATCCGGGTCGACGTCGATGAGCCGGCCCCCCTCTCGGAAACGACCAGTTTCCAGGAGACGTCACGAACTGCTGAGGTCCGAGGGCTCCTGGGCTTTCCCCATGTCGACGCTGGAGAACATTCCGCTCCGTTTCGAGGCGTGTGAGACAAATGGTCGGCGTCGCGTGAACGTTTCGAATCGCCAACACGTATTCCCTGCCGTGAGTTCAAAGCGCTGCCATTCTCTCTCCCGACTCTTGACTCACCCATCCTCCTAAAGCCGATCGAGCGTCGATGATCCTGACGCATCGTCGAGTGCTGACCCCGATTCGAGGTACCATTGCTCGTGGACACTCCGGTCCGACGTTCGCGTCTGGAACAGTTCATGCGCAACTTGGCTCGGACCGGGCTGATCCGGCCATCGCGGATGGACGCAATCCGGCAGCGGGCCCTTCGCGATGCCGAGGCCGATCCGGCCCGTGCCACGACCAAGGCGACTCAAGAGTTCGCCCGCGCATTGGTCAGGCGTGGCGAGTTGACCCCATACCAGGCACGAAAGATCCTCCAAGGCGCGACCAACGGATTCTTCCTCGGCGGCTATCGGATCCTTGAGCCGCTAGGTAAAGGGGGATCGGGAAAGGTCTTCCTAGCCGTCCGCGAGCCGGAGCCGACCAACGGAACGAGTACCGAGATCCCCGATACGGGACACAAAGACAGTTCGCGTGACAGGGAACGGCCTGACAAAGTCGCTATCAAAGTGCTACCACCTCGACGCGCCATGCGCGATCCGCATGCTCTGCAACGGTTCCGTCGCGAAATGGAGATCTCCGCCGCACTCGACCATCCCAACGTCGCACGGACCATCGATGTCGGCAACGAAGGGTCGGTGCACTACATGGTCATGGAGTATGTGCCCGGATGTAGCCTATTAGACTTTGTTAAGGGTGAGGGCGGTCGCGGACCGCTCCCGATCGCTGAGGCGACCGGCTTGGCCCTGAAGGTTCTCGCGGGCCTCCGCGCCGCGCATGCCCAAGGCCTGATCCATCGCGATGTCAAGCCGTCGAACATCATGATCACCCCCGATGGTGACGCCAAGCTGCTCGACTTGGGCCTGGCTCGGGTGACTCGGCCGACCGACGAAGACGACCCGACGACCCGTGAGACCGAGCTGACCGCGCATGGTCGCCTCATTGGAACCCTCGACTATGCGAGCCCCGAACAACTCGTCGATGCAGCCAGCGTCGACCCGCGCAGCGACCTCTACAGCCTGGGATGCACCCTCTACTTCGCCTTAACCGGATCGCCCCCCTTCCCCGGTGGCGACGCGATTAACAAGATCTACAAACATCGGATGGAACAACCGACTCCCTTGGAGCAGTTCGTGCCCGGCTTGCCGGCCCCGTTCGTGCGGATCGTCCGTCGACTCATGGCCAAGAAGCCCAACGATCGTTACCCCGACTGCGATGCCCTGGAGGTCGACCTCGCACCCTGGGCCGACCCCGACCAAGACCTCGTCGCCTTAGCCCGCCTAGACCAGACAATGACTAAGGCCCGATCGTCGTCCTTCGACGATGACGACGAGTCCCTCTGGCGGATCCTCGACGACGACAAAGGGGGAGGCACAGGCTTCGGCTCGAACATCTTACTCCGCGGCCTCGAACGCGCTGAGGGTGAGGAGGAAATCCGATCGGTCCCGTTGACGAGTCCCGAGCCAACGGACCACGTCGCCATGCGGACCCATCACGTCTCGGATGGATCCGTTGATTTCCAACCCCGACCGGTCCCACCGCTGCCCACTGGAGCCGAGCCGCCCCTTGAGATCGAGTCGAACTCCTGGCTCCGCAACTTCATCATCGCGGTGGTGGTGCTCGGTCTCTTGGCCATCCTCCTGATCACCTTAGCGTTTTGATCTCAACTTCCCATCCATCGATCCATCCTATCCGAGCTACACTTGAATCATCGTCGGGATGACGACCATCGTGGGCTCCCATTCCAACGACTCCGTTCGGTATGGTGATTGCCCTCTCGAAAGCCGGTGCCAACCGGGTATGTCGGCTGGATGCCTGAAACGTTCGCTCTGAATGTGTTCGTCGCCTTCAGGAAGGGTTGTTCCTTGGCCGAGCTTTCCGAACCGATCCTGTACGAAAACCATGATGTGATCGAACTGCCGCTGCTCCTGCCTCGCGAGCAGGCAGAGGTGCTCTTGGAGCGGGCACGTGACGAAGGTCTCAGCCTCGGCCAATTGCTCCGTGACCTCATCGAACGGGGTTGGTCGGAAAAAAATGGTCGGGACGATGGTCGCGATCCCGACTGATCTTGAGGATCGCGCCGGTTCATGTCGCCGTTGGTGACCTTCGGTTCGCGTTGTGAACCGATCCGTCGCGGGTTCCGGTCCCCAACCCTCGTTGTTATGGGAGTCTCGACGGCGGTGTCCGATTCCCGGCCTTTGACGTCGACGCATCGTTTGATCCTGCCACGGGACGCGAACCATCATGGGACGCTCTATGCGGGCGTCCTGCTCGGCTTGGCCTTGGAGGCTGGATACGCCTCGGCCTATCGACGCGTTGGCCCGAAGGCCAATCTGGTCCTCCGCCGCGTCCTCGACCTCCGATGCTATTTCCCGGTCTCCGTCGGTGAAGTCGTCGAGATCCAAGGCGTTCCGGTCGTCGAGGCCCGTGCCCACTTGACCATCGGCATCCGTGGGCTCGTTGACGGACCCTCTCGTGATGACGATCGCGATCGGCGCGCATGGATGGACGCCTTAATGCAGTTTGTCCAAGTCGACAACTCCGGCCGTCCCGAGTCTTGGCCTCGCCCGGAAATCGAGGACGATGACATCGAATCGCGGGCCTTCCCCCACCCGGAGCCCCTTTGGGACGAACTCGCCGCCCGCGGCGCCCGTCTGCTCGCAATCAAGCCTGGATCGAGCAGTGTCGATGAACGAACTTGACGAGAGGACCGAGACTCTCAGAGATTTTTTATGACTGGAGAATCGATCGCGAGTTCGAATCGCGAATCGCCTTCATGAACGAGCCAGGCCAAGTTCCATGAGTGCGGGCTCTAAGGTTCGACCTGATTGTGTTCAACTTCGATGAATCGGACGATTGTTCACAGGACGTCCGCAAGCCATCGATGTCGTTGGCGAACGGATCGAGAACGTCCAGAGCGAATTCGGTGATTTTCGGTCTGGTTCATGCGACTCATGAGGTTAAACTGTCGAAATGTAGCCCCAGGGAATCGATCGTGCCTTATTTCTGACGTTGTTTCTCGCGGCGTAATAAACCAGCGAATTTCCTTCCACATCGTCAGCGGAGAGGTACTGCAAGCCGTATTCCGGGTCCAACATGACGAAGATGGAGTTGTCGATTTTCGTTGGTCCCACACATACGGCGATGTGCCCGCCCGGAGAATTCTCCCAGTCGAAAAAGAGGATTGCGGGATGATATCGCGAAGCCTTGCGTAGCGCTTCGATTCCGACCGACTGAACCGCGAGGGGTATGCCCAAGGGATCGCATTTGACTGCTTCCAAGAGAAACTTTGGCCTGACTCCTCGGTTTTGCCATCTGCCGGCCTGGACCAACATCTCATCCATCTTGACCACCCCCAAAATACCTCGGAAATCGTCCAAAATATTCATTGAATACTGCCCGCGGATCGCGCCCTCACTGATCTTCCTGTTGTGGTAGAACTCTTTCGCCATCCTCACGCAGGCTGGGCCACACGACGCACGATGTTGCTGTTGTGAGAATTTCCACCACCGACCATCAATGTCCTTCACGTTGAATATTATGGTTCCTGGCATGTGGATTTACCCTTTCGTTCCGTGAGTCGAGGAGGCTGGGCTTGGTAACAGAGTCATCGCCACAACTCAGGCTTGGTCGTTTGCCTGTCGAGACCCAGGCAATGACTGGTTGCTTAGGAGAGATACCTGCAACGGACCCCGCCCATCGGACAATTCCGTTTGCTGAATTCGAACCCTGTAGAATAGCCCTCTTCTCTAGACCCGCGCCCGAGTCGCGACGGAGAGTCGGTCTCAAGTTGAGCCGACCCTGAGTTCTTGTTGGGGTGTCCCGCAGGTGGTCGACTTGCCGTAGGAGTTCGAGGTATTGCGGCCTTCGAGGGGACCGTTGCGAACAGATCCACATCAAGCGAAGTCTCCAGCGCATTCCGGACTCGAATCTGGTGACTTTCCTGACGAGATCCGATTGGCGATCGAAGCGTCGCGGACGAGCTTGTCGACTTGAGGCCGATTCGATAACCCACGATTTGGGAACCACGATGATGCAACCACGGCACGGATGGGGATGGGGACTGGTCTTTTTGATCGCTGGGACGAACGGCGTCACGATGGCCTCCGAGGGTGACGACCGAGCGAATCATGTCCGCGAGCCTCTGCTCGACGGCATTGGGACCTATTCCCGACCGGTCTCGACCTCTTCTCCAATGGCTCAGCGCTACTTCGATCAGGGCTTGAACCTGCTGTTTGCCTTCAACCATGAGGCGTCGTCGCGCTCATTCCAGGAGGCTGCTGAGATCGACCCGAGATGTGCGATGGCCTGGTGGGGCGTCGCGTACGCTCAGGGGCCGCACATCAATCTGCCAATGGTCAGTCCCGAACAGGCGGCGGTCGCCTCCAATGCGATCAGCCGCGCCCGGGCCTTGAGCGACGGGGCGAGCATGATCGAGCGCGGACTCATCGAGGCCTTGGCGACCCGCTGCGTTCCGAGCCCCCCCGAAGACCGCGGACCGCTCGAGCGCGCCTATGCCGACGCGATGCGGGCTCTTCAAGCGCAGTACCCGGACGATGCCGACGTCGCGATCTTGACCGCGGAGGCCCTGATGAACCTCCGACCCTGGGACCTCTACTCGCCGGAAGGTGATCCTTATCCCGGCACCAAGGAGATCGTGAACCGGATCGAACAGGTAATGGCGATGGCCCCGCATCATCCACTCGCCAATCACCTCTATATTCATGCGATCGAGGCGTCCACGCGTCCTGAGCGGGCTAAGGCGGCGGCCGACCGGCTCCGCGACCTCCAGCCTGGGCTCTCACACAATGTCCACATGCCCTCGCACATCGACGTTCGGCTGGGCCAGTGGGAGAAGGCCGAAGTGGCCAATCGGAAAGCGATCGAGGCCGATCGTCGTTACTTGGCGGTGATGGAATATCCCGACTTCTACGGCCTCTATATCGCGCACAACTACCATATGCTCGCCTACGCAGCGATCATGCGTGGGCGGAGCGCGGTGGCGATCGAGGCGATCGACGAGATGATGGATCGGATGCCCGACGAATGGGCCGTTGCCAACGCGGCCATCGCCGACACCTACCTGGCGATGCCGTTGGAAATCCGGATGCGATTCGGGCTCTGGGACGAGATCCTGGCCGCGCCCGAGCCTGGCCCAGCGTTCCCGATCTCTCGGGCGATGCGGTATTACGCCCGTGCGGTTTCGTACGCGGTTCAGGATCAGTTGGACGAGGCCCGATTGGAGCGAGAGGCGTTTCTCAAGGCCCGTGATCAGGTGCCCGAAGCATCTCGGTTCGGATTCAACGCCGCTCGCGATGTCCTGGGTGTCGCGGATCGACTGATGGAGGGTGAGATCCTCTACCGTGAGGGCGATCACGAGGCCGGCTTCATCGCGATGCGCGAAGCGACCCGTCTCGAGGACGCGTTGGCTTACTCCGAGCCGCCCGACTGGATCCAGCCGGTCCGCCACGCGCTGGGCGCCTCGCTCTTGCAGTCGGGTCGTATCCAAGAGGCGGAGGCGGTTTACCGCGAGGACCTTAAACGACTGCCTGAAAACGGTTGGTCGCTCTTCGGTCTCTGGCGCGCCCTCGACCTCCAGGATAAGACCGAGGAGGCCGATCAAGTCCGGGCTCGTTGGCAGGCGGTCTGGAAAGTCGCCGACGTGACACTCTCCTCCTCGTGCTTCTGTCAGCCGGGACGATGAGCGATTCGAGTGACTGAAGATACGTCGGGGCTCAAGACGCCGCTTGAAGCCCTGGCGTCCCGCCCTTGACGACCGACGATCAGGCTGGTTGGGCTCTGACCGTGAACAGCTTGGCAGGGTTCGTGACGGTGAGTCGTTCGATCTCCGCGGCCGTGAAGACGGCTGCCCTGAGGGCGGGCAGTAGATGATCGAAGATTGCGTTGTAACCTCGGAACCTGCCTCCGCCTGGCTCGCCGACGCGATACCAGCCAGCGTCGTGGGAGATCAGAGTGCGGTCGAGCAGGTCCGCCTCGGCGAGGTTGGTGATCATGGCCACGTATTGGTCGGTCGCGTCTTCGGTTACATGATCCAGGGAGATCCAGGCGCCTCGACGGGCCAACTCGACGTGGTGGGACCGGTCGGGCTCGTTCTGGGCGTGGGTCCAGACCCAGGCATTCGGCGAGACGCCTTCGGCCTCGAGGATGGCGAGCTGCTCACGCGCCGCGATATGAGCCTGGCCGCCCCCGGTATGGGCGACGATCGACAGCCCGGTCCGCAGATGAGTCCGCGCCGCTGCAGCGACGATCGTCCGCGAGACCGGCGGCAGCGGCCCGCCATCGACACCGACCTTGATGAAGCCCGGACGGATCCCCGTGTTGTCGATGCCCTCGCCAGCCTCGGCCTCCCAACGGTCCGCCAGATGATTCGCGGATTCCTCGAAGGCATGCCGAGGAAGGAACTTGCCCCGGCGCGCGGCGTAATAGCCGGTGTTCGTGAGGATTTGCACCCCGCTGGCATCGGCCAATCGCTTGAGCAAGCGAGGGTCCCGGCCCAGGTAGGCTGGCGTGCATTCGGCGATGGTGCGACCTCCACGCTCGGTGAACTCGCGGAGGTGAGGAAGGATCGCTTCGAACGCTTCATCGGCGTCGTACCGACTGGGGTCGACCCGATCCGCACCGATGAAGTCGACCAGGACGTGCTCGTAAGGGAGTGTGAGTCCCAGCTCTTCCGACCGGATTGGGCCGGAGACGGTGATGATCCGATCTTCGACCTCGGTCGGGGATGAGCTGGCACGACAGTCTGAGCGAGCCCCAACCAGGGTGGCGGCCGTTGCGGCCAAGCCGGTGCAGAGAAGGTCACGCCGCGTCAGGACATCCGAACGGGGTAATCCGGGCATGGCGGGGTTTCCGAACGAGTTCAAAATGGGTGAGCAATCGGACATTACGAACACGATCCGGCTCTGGTGTTGCTGGGCACTCCTTTTTCGCCGATACGACCACTGCTGAGGCGATCACTGAGCAGCTAGCAACTCAAGATGAGTTAAGATTTGCCCCGCTGTTTTTCGAAGGAATGATCGGTCTCGGGAAGGACCTTCGGAGATCGCTGCCTATCTTGATAATCCTATCCAATGTGGCAGAATATAATAAATATAAGATCGTTTGTGTTTTATGGCAGTAAATTTTGGCAGAACATCGAGGAGACTGTTGTCTGTATCCGACCGGAAACATGTCGAGTAAAAATTGTGTTGACGTGCGTAGCGTTGATTTCGACTCGATCGGCAAGATCAGGAAACTGAACTGTAGGCTGAGGGAGAATCCGCTAAACAATTCAAAGATAAACTGAACTGAGGAATCAATAATGGGGATAATTTCTAGATTCGCAATATTGATGCATGAACAAAAGAAAGGTTGTCTTGCGAACTCGATTAATCAAATCGCGTCTCGAGGGGATCGTCGGGTCCAAGGGCCTGGAGGGACGGTACGGAGTCGTGGGCGCGCCAGGGCAGTTCGATGGTAAAGACCGAGCCGCGGCCGGGCTCGGAGTCGACACGGATCGTGCCTCCGTGCTCGCGGACGATCTTCTGGGTCACCGGAAGGCCCAGGCCGGTCCCGCGGTTGCCCTTGTTCGACTGGAAGACCTCGAAGATCCGGCCGATCTGCTCCGGCGCGATGCCGATGCCGTTGTCGGCTATGCAGATCCGGATCAGCTTGTTGGCCGCCACCCACTGCGAGGAGACATCGACCCGCGCGGACTCACGACCCTCGGCCGCGTCCAGGGCGTTGGTGATCAGGTTGAGCACCGCGCGATGGATCCCATCGGGGTCGAGCCCGGCCTTCGGGACCGTAGGGTCGGCCTGAAAGCTCAAGGTGATCCCACGGTGATGCGCTTGGTCCTCCCAAAGCGCGACGGCCTCGGCGACGAGGTCGTTGGGGTCGGTCGATTGGAGCGACGGCTGGCGGTCCTTGGAGTAGGTCAGCATGTCCATGACCAAATTGAGGATCTTGGTCTGGTTCTTCTCCAGGATCTCCCAACCGCGCTGGGTGATCGTCTCGTCCTTGGTGTCGAGGCCCATCTTGATCAGATAGGTGCCGCTCTTGAGACCCTGCAAGAGGTTCTTGGTGTGGTGCGAGATGGTGGCGATGGTCTGGCCGACGGCGGCGAGCCGCTCAGCGTTGAGCTTGGCCTGATGGAGCTGTGTGTTCTCGAGGGCGAGCCCGGCCTGGTGACCGATGGCCACGGCCAGGGTCAGGTCGTCCTGAGTGAATCGGGCCCGGTTCTGCTGATCGGATACGGGATTTCCGGGTTGCGTCCGGGTGTCGGCATAGAGCACGCCGAGGTTGCTGTAGCGCCCTTGAATGGGGACGCAGATGGCCTCGCGGATCCCGTAACCGACGATCGACTCGGCGGGTCCGAACCGCTTATCGGCGGGAGCGTCGGAGGTGATCACGCCCTGGCCCTCGTCCAGAACGTGCTCGACGATCGTCCTTGAGATGGCCATCCGCTCATCGGGCTCAGCGCGATCGCGCCAGCGAACGGCACGGGGGGCCAATTCGCCGAGGTCGTCCATCAGTAGGACCACAGCACGGTCAGCGGCGACGGTTTGGAAGAGTAATTGAAGGATCTCGTTGAGCAACGCATCGGGGTCGGTGACGTGGCTGATGGCCTGACCGGCCTCGTAGATCACACCGAGGTGCCGGAGCCGGGTTTTGAGCCGGTCGTCCCCTTCGACGGCGCCATCGGTTCGGGTTGGCTCGTGGAGGAGCCGCGAGCCTTCGCTCGCTGGGATGCTCCGGAGGATCTCCGAGCGGTCCTCGGTGCTGCTTCGCGCGACCATATCGACCCGACCTGCCAGGTCGCGCGATACCGCGCCCGGCCGTCCCAGGTACATCAGCATCGTCCGACCCATCCGGATCTGGTCGTCGGGCTTGAGCACCGACTGCTTGACCTCGCGACCGTTGAGGAACGTCCCATTGACTGATCCGAGATCACGGACCTGATGGGTTGGACCTTCCGGATCGACCAAGACCAATTCGGCATGCTGTCGTGAAACCTCGCTATCATGCAAGCGGATCGCGTTGGAGGGGTCACGGCCCAGGCTGATCCGTTTCCCGGATAGCTCGAACCGACGTCCCTGGTCTGGACCCTGAATCACCAGCAGCGTCGGCACGGGCGCATCCTTGTCAAAGAAGGGAGCGATCAGGCCGATCCGAGTGTGGTTTTCGAGCCCAATCGTGCCGAATCCGGCGAGGTTCGTTCGCTTTCGCCCACGCTAGTCGGTCGTCGCGACCGCGTCAAGCATGGAGGCCACCTTCTGAGCTCGTAAAGCGTGTAGAGACCAAGACTTAGATCGCTTCGCGCGGCGTATGCTCGAGGGCGCTCGCGACCTCAATTGGGCGGGGTGAAGAGGACCAACTCGACCCGTCGCCTCGGCAGATTGTCGTCCGTGACGGCTTCACCGCGTTCGGTCGGGATCTGGCTACCGAACCCAATGGCGGCCACCTTCCGGCGATTCTGAAACCAGCCGAGATCGTCGATCTTGTGGGTCTCGATTAAATAGGCCTGGACCGCGCGGGCTTGGCCCTCGGTGAGTCGTTGGGCCATCTGCTCGCTGGCGTGGGACTCGTCGGTGAAGGCGGCCACGACGACCTCAGTCCGATCGGTCATGGTCCGGTCCGACCAGCCGGCCATCGTATCGAGCCGACGCTTGCCGTCGGCCGACAGTACCGCGGTGTTGGGCTCGAAGAGCGACGACTCCTTAAGGACCCGACGTTCCTGACGCATCCCGGGTCGGTAGAGCAAGGACGAGGGCTCATAGTAGGCCCGTTCATCGAAGTACCGCGAGAGTGGCCAGATCCGCTTGAGGGCCTCCAGGTTGTCGTTGAGTGCGGTCAAGGTGACTTCGCCGCGGTCGGTCAGACTCACCAGTGCATTGTAGACTTCGTCGTCCCGGAGCAAGCGGCCGAGACTCCCACGCCCCTCGCGGAGCCCAGCCACGATCACGCCAACGTCGTCCAAGCCTTGCTCGGCCCGTTCCACCACCGACTCGACTTTCACCAATGTCGCGGTCGCCTCGACCACCAGGTCGTTGAGGTTCGCGCCCGACTCGGTGGCGATTGCGGCGCCGTCGACCAACGGTTCCGACTCCGAGGTCCCCGGTGCGATCTCGATGAGCTTCTGACCCAGCACGCCGTCCTGGTAGATCCGCGCGATCGAGTCGACACGGACCAGATGGTGCAGGGTCTCCTTGACTTTCAAAACCAGGACGACCGGAGCGCCTGGACTCGTCGGCGGCTCAACAGCCACGACCCGACCGGCGGGGATCCCCTGGATTCGGACCGGGTCGCCCGGCATCAGCCCCTCGATCTTCGGGAACGCGGCGCGGACCTGAAAGCTCTCGATGCCGATCCCTTGGCGGGTCGCCATCTCACGCGCTGCGTACAGTCCGATGCCCACCACGGCCAGGCTGAGCACCGCGTTGACCAGGGCACGGGCCCATCCGATCGATCGCCTCATGGGTGCGTTTCCACAAGTTCCAAGTCTCAATTGACGGTGCGGATCGCTGCGAATCCGAAAGCCCGATTCCTTATCCGAACGGTTCGCCCCGTCGAGGTCGAGCCACAGGGGGTCGCCTCAACATAATAGGCCAAGATAGGGGATGCGGGAACATGCGGCCTGGGCGATCGACGTCTGGGTGTAAACCAACTCAGGCTCAGTCGAGCGGTCCCAACAGCGCTTGGATGACGAAGACCAACGCGACGTTGGAGGCGAAGACCGCCAGCATGGCGAAGACCACCCCACGCGTCGCGGCGTGACCGATCGACTCGCTGGAGCGGTCCGCTTCCAAGCCGAGATGGCATCCGACCAGCCCGATCAAGGCGCCGAAGACCGTCGTCTTGGCCGTGGCCGCCAACGCGTCAATCAGGTTTAGATAGGTCCAGATCCGACCGAAGAAGCCCACCGCATCCAACTGACCCATCGCTTGCTCGGCCAGGAACGCCCCCAAAAGCGCTGAGGCGTCCAGGAGAATCGTCAAGAGCGGCAAGGCCAGTAGACAGGCCCAGACCCGAGGCACGACCAGGCTCAGGATCACCGAGCCACCCAGAACTGTCCGGGCTTCCAGTTCTTCAGTCAGCTTCATCGTGCCCAACTCGGCGGCTAAGCCCGCGCCCAGGCGACCGGCCACGAGCAGGCCGGCCAACAAGGGACCGGTCTCGACCACCACCGCCACGCTCAGGAGGCTCGGCAGGCTCGCCTCGGTCCCATAGCGCTCGAGGAGTCGATGCGTCTGGAGCCAGATCACCAGGCCAACGCAGAGACCCGCGGCGATCACGATCAGGCTCCCGCCCCAGGCCACTCGCTCGTACTGCCGGACGGTCTCCGACGGATTCCGGATCAGGCCCGGCATCATCCGAGGGCCGACCTGGCCGACGAACTCGACGAACCGGCCCCAAGCCACCATGATCTCCAGCGGTCCGGTCGTCATCGGCTTGTTCCGATCTCCCAATCCACAACCCGAGACGGGTCGGACCCAACGGTCTGGGGACTCGTTCGAACCGTTCGGATCAGCGATGATCCTCTCTGGTCTACCGGGACGTCAACTTACGCCTCGATCGTCCCTATGTCCCGGATCCACGCGACGAGGTTGCCTCATCTCCACAACTTCAAGGAGGACCGAACCCTTGGCGACACTGAAAATGTACGACCTGGCCGGCAAGAACCGCGAGGTCCGCTACAGCCCCTACTGCTGGCGGATCCGGATGGCGGTCGCCCACAAGGGGCTCGAGTTGGAGACGATCGCCTGGGACCCCAGCCAGAGCGAGGCCCTTGCGTTCTCCGGGCAAGCTCAGGTGCCCGTGCTCGTCGATGGCGAATCGGTCGTTCACGACTCCTGGCAGATCGCCGAGTATCTCGATCGGACTTATCCCGATCGGCCAGCCCTCTTCGATGGGGAGCAGGGCCGAGCCCTCACGCGGTTCCACAAGGTTTGGACCGAGTCAATGCTCCACCCAGCGCTGTTCGCGCTGAGCGCTGGCGACATCGTGGATACCTTCGCGGAAGCGGCCCGGGATGGGTTTCGACAAAGGATCCAGGCGCGTCGCGGCCTGACCCCCGAGGAGATCGCCGCCTTACCTATCGAGCCCAAGCGCGAAGGGCTCGAGAAGGCGATCGCCCCGTTGGCGGCGACCCTGAACGACCAGCCCTATCTGGCCGGCCAAGAGCCCGCCTTTGCCGACTACATCGTCTTCGGCGCGTTCCAGTGGATCTGGTGCTGCTCAGAGATTCCCGTCGTGCCCAATGACGGACCGGTCCACGATTGGTGGACCCAACTCCAAGGGCGCTTCGATGGGCTCGCGGCCAAGGCGATCCGTCGCGTTGGTTGACCGGGCTGACAAGATCGTCGGGCTCTCCAACGAATCGATTTTCAAGAGAGGACTCGGATCGCACCCGAGTCCTCGATGTGCGCAGGTGTCGAGCCCTGATCAGGTCGCGAACCTGCCGGTTCAATAGCCGAGCGTTTTATCGACGATGTTGATCAGCATTTCGCCTCGAGAGAACCGGCCGAGGTTCTCGCGGAAGACCTGGTATCGGCGCTCTGTGCTGCCGGGGGAGCGAGCGGCCACGTGCGGCGTGATGATCGTGTTCTTGGACCAGAGCGGGTGCCCGTTCGGCAGGGGTTCTGGATCGGTCACATCGAGGCCCGCGCCGGCGATCCGGCCCGAGTCGAGTGCGGCCATCAGGGCGTCGGTGTCGACCAAACCGCCTCGCGAAACGTTCAGGAAGATCGATCCTTCGGGTAGCAGGCCGAACGCCTCGGCGTCGAACATCTTTCGAGTCACCGGTGTCAACGGAGCGCAACTGGCCAGCACGTTGGCGCGGGGCAAGAGCGAGTCGAGGGCCTCAGGCTTGTGCAGTTCCTCGACGTAGAGTGGCTTCTCAATCACCTTCGGGTCGGTCGCCAGGACACGCATTCCAAACCCGAAGGCTCGTCGCGCCAGCTCGTTGCCGATCCCGCCCAGGCCGACGATCACCATCGTCTGGTCAAGCAGCTCGAAAGCTTCGCTGTATCCGCCACGTTGCCATGAGGCCTCCGACTTGCTCGCGATCGCCCCGTCGATCCGTCTCGAGAGGGCGAGCAGAAACCCGATGGCGTGGTCGGCGATCGGCGGTCCGTAGGCGCGCTGCATGTTGGTCACGACCACGTCGCTGGCAACCACCTCGGGATTGCTACAGATCGACTCGACGCCAGCGCTTGGGTACTGGATCCAACGCAGTTGGCGGGCTTGGTCGAAGAGTTCGGGGCTGTAGATGCCGAAGGTGGCATCGGCCTCGACGATCTCGCGACGAACCGTCGCATTGTCCGGGCAAACGACCAATTCGGCCGAAGGGGCAACCTCATGACAGAGTCGAAGCTCCTCCTCGGGCATCGGCCGGATCAAAACCTTGCAGCGGGACGATTCGTTCTTCGGTGCGATCGGGGTGGCTGAACTGGCTAACGCAGCCGTCGAAGCGGCCGCGCCGCTGGTGGCCGTGGCCATCGCGGCCTTCGAGAGGAAGGAGCGTCGATTCATCGGGGTCGGGTCCTCGGTGCATGGAGGGGCATGGGGGGTGATCGGACCAAGTTTCGTGTCAGCGGCAGGAGCCGTCAGTTCCCGACGCGTGAAGGCAAGGGTGTGGCATTGCTTGCTGGGAGGCGGATTCCCCGCTCCCCGAGAGATGGTAGGCTTGCCCATGAACATGGAGCGTCGAATCGTCAGACGACCTGCCCCTTTTTTTAAGCCGACGCTTGCAATTCGGCATCCACCATAAGGATCCTCAGCGGAGAGTTCCATGACAGACGAGTCGCGTGTCGCTCCGTATCGGCTCCCCGAGTTGGTTCGCCAAATCCGCGACGATGCCTTGGTGGTCGCATGTCGCGAACCGTGGGCGACGGCCCTTGTGGTTCTCGGTTGGGTCCATCTCGGCGTCTTTTCGATCTGCCACGTCATGGATCAAATCCCCGCGCCCGACCTGCTCTTTTTGATCATCTGGCTGGGAGACTTCGTGCTCAACCTCGTCCTGCTCCGAGCCATCTTGGGGCGCGGCTGGGCCTACCGGACGGCGCTTGCCGGATTGATCCTCCGGATTTACATCACCTTGGCGATCCTCATGTTCGGCGCGGTCATGCAAAACACACTCACCGGAATCGACCCGACCGACAACTGGTATAAGCTTGCCTGGGTTGGCTTGAGTACCTTCGCATTGATGATCATGTCGTATCTCACGACGGCCCGGTTCTTCGCCGGCGCGGTCGTGCTCTTTCTGACCGGCTTGGCAATGACCCGATGGCCGGCCGGTAGCTTCTTGCTGTTTGGGCTTGGCTGGTGGGCTGTCCTCCAAGCGTCGGGGCTCGCCCTGATCCGTGCCAAGCAGAAGATCTCTCCCGAACAACGGCCCGAGACGACGATCGAAGAGTCGGATCCCCTTGAACAACCTCAGGCTGATCCAGTAAGCCTCTCGACGATATAGAGTTTGTCAGAAAATAATATTGTTTTATAAATTGACGCTATTCAGAAAATTATATTAAAAAAGTTGTTGTGTTTATATTTGTGTAATGCTTGAGACTTAGAGAAACTTTGAGAATGATTGGCGTGTCACCGTCGGCCTCGCGGGTCATGGTGGTGAGCCGGCCGTCGTGGGCGAGGTCGACGGTCAGGGTCGCCTGGCCGAAGCAGTCGTACACTTGTGAGTGTCGAAGATGCCCTCCAAGAGCGACTGTCTGACCGGCACGTTCTAACTAAAAAAGTTCTACTCGTCACGCTTTTCGGGGAAGCCTGCCCTGCGATAGCCGCCCAGGGATGCC
>CAZSSM010000023.1:0-83494 GCA_964609385.1 uncultured Planctomycetia bacterium | reverse complement strand
CGCGTCGAGGCCGACGTCTGGGGGGCGGTGGCTCAGACATGGGGTTGCGTTCTCCGGCGCGTCGTGACGGAACGTTGTAGGGACTGGATCAGAGGAAAGCGATTCGAAGACCGACGATCCTCGAGGCATCGGCCGACTCAAGCATTCTCGAGACCAAGGCAACCTATGGGCCAAATGAGTCGAAGCCACAATCGGGAGCGCCCTCGTCTCGACCCAGCAAGTCTCGGTCAAGTTAGCATTCGATCACGTTGACGGGGATTTCGACGGCGAGTCCCCCTTCAGAGGTCTCTTTGTACTTGTTGCTCATGTCCAGGGCGGTCGCCCACATGGTCCGGATCGCGGCATCGAGCGAGACCTTGGCTCGATCCGGATCGCCGGCCAGGGCCAGATGCGAGGCGGTGATGGCCTTGGCCGCGCCCATCGCGTTGCGCTCGATGCAAGGAACTTGAACCAGACCGCCGATCGGGTCGCAGGTCAGGCCGAGGTGGTGCTCCATGGCGATTTCGGCGGCCATAAGGGCTTGCGCCGTGGACCCGCCACGCACCACCGTCAAGCCGGCGGCAGCCATGGCGCTAGAAACCCCAATCTCGGCCTGACACCCCCCCATCGCCGCCGAGATCGTCGCGCGACGTTGGAACAGCATGGCGATCGCCGAGGCACTAAGCAAGAAGTCAACGACCGTCGTCGTGTCGTCGTGATGGGTATCGCAGAAGCAGAGGGCATAGACCAAGACGGCAGGGATCACTCCGGCAGCGCCATTGGTCGGAGCGGTCACGACCCGACCGAAGGCGGCGTTCTCTTCGTTGACGGCCAAGGCCACGCAACTAACCACTCGGAGCACTTCATCGAAGGCGCGTGGTGTGTCGGCCAGTGCAGCCAACCAGGCGTCGGGGGCCTCGAATCGACGGCCATGCAACAGGGTACCGCTCATCGAGGCGGCCCGACGGGCCACACCTAGGCCACCGGGCAAAGTTCCCTCGACGTGACATCCCCGATACGCACAGGCAAGCATCACTCTCCAGATGGCCACGGCACCGTCGTAGATGGCTGCGTCGACACGCCAGGTCCGCTCGTTAGCCCACATTAATTCGGGCATTGTGAAGCCCGTCCGGGCACATTGCTCGGCCAGTTCTCCAGCTTCTTCGAAGGGGTACGGCAACCGAGTTGTGCTGAGGTCCGCACCGTTCTCATGAAGCAACATTGACGATGAATCATCGACCCCACCTCCCTCAGAGTCGCGGACGATGAACCCACCCCCGACCGAGAAATAGGTCTCGGTCCGCGAGACCTCCAAGCCCTTGGCCGACAATCGAAGCGCATTGGGATGGCCCGGCAACGATTGATCGCGGTGAAACCGAATCTGAGATCGGGGATCAAACGGGACTTCATAGTGATTGCCCAAGGCGATCCGACAGGTCTCGCGGATTCGTTGGGTCAAGGGCCCCAATTGGTCCGGGTCGCAGGTGGCCGGATCGATCCCGCTCAAGCCCATCATGACCGCAAAGTCGGTTCCATGGCCGCGACCCGTCTTGGCCAACGACCCGTAGAGGTCGACCTGGACACCCTCGACTCGATTGGCAAGGCCGGCCTGCTCGATCCGATCCCAGAACGTGGAGGCGGCTCGCCAAGGCCCCAGTGTATGGGAGCTGGACGGGCCGACTCCCACCTTGAAGACATCGAAGACACTGACCGGCTCAGACATAATCGGTCCCCGATACCGCGTCGAACCTCGAGGGTTGAGAGGGACCTGAACCTATTCGTCCCGCCCAATCTTATGAATTATCTTACGCGGTCGCGATCCCGACGGCACAGACGCGGACGAGGAGGAGAGTCGTCATCTGGAAAGACTCTAAAGACTCTTGCACGAAAGATTACAGGGATGATCTCGGATTTCCTCGACCCGCCTGGACCTATCGGATCTCGGCGGGAGTTCGGATCAGGCGAGCTGTCGTCGGACGACAATCTTGGCGCCGGATCGAAGAAGCCGACCTGGCCTGGGTCGCTCTCGGGGCCTGGGGCAACGGCCACAACACCGTTCTTGGCGCTCACGCTGGTCGACTCCGCGTCCAACGTCACGATGTCGATCATGGTGATCAGCCTCGGGGTGGGGGGGTCGCTTACGTCGATCACCTCGACGCCCGCCCCAGTGGTCATAAAGATCCGTTCCAAATCGGGGTCAAATGCGGCGATTACTTCGAGCCGACCTTGCATCTTCCAGACCAATCCGAGCCTCTCGAAAAGACAAGCCATTCCTGTTCGACTCGAAGCTTAGATCATATTCAATTTTATTACGGGCTAATTTATATCACATCCAATCCCGGATAACCTCGATCGTGTCCCCAATTACTCTTCCTCGTGAGACCGCACCTGCCTGGGACTGGTCTGGTGACGCGCTCGGAAAGCTGATCCAATGGCAGCCCCCGAGGGGTTTAGCTTGCCCACTTCGAGATGAGCCCGATGGTCATCGGGGAAGAGTCTCGACAGGTCTCCTTGATCGCAAAACCCGTCGAGTTGACACCACGAACATACCCTTTGAGGATCGATCCACATGACGCGTGTTTTGATCGCCGTCGCAATGACTGTTCTGGTCGGGACAGCCGCCTGGCTGATCCCGAACGCCATCGAAGCCCGCCAAACGGCCCAGGACAACCTGATCGCGAAGGTCAAGCAAAACCCCAACGACACCGAATTGCTCAATGCGTACCTGACCCAAGCCTTCGGGGTTGTCAATAACAGCTTGGCCACCGATGTCGATGCGGCCGAGAACAAGTTGACCGAGGTTCGCACCCTCCTCGACGAACTCGAGCCGATCGAAGCCGAGGCCCAGCAACTCCGCGAGCGAGGTCTCTCGTTCGTCGAATTCCTCGCGCAGCAGGTGACCCTGGCACGAATCAGCCTGGATGATCTGGAGACGCGGATCCGGGCCAACGTCGCCGACATCGAAGCCCTGAACCTTTACGCGGGCAAGGTCAGCATGGATCTCGGTTCGCTGGCATTCGAGGACGCCCGCGCGGCCATGACTTTGATCGATCGAGCCGAAACGTTCCTCAACGAGATCAAGAAGGATCTGACCGGCCAGGACGGTGGTGCTGCCACCATCGAGCAGGCGATCGCCCAGATCGACCGGTTCAAGCCGAACGTCGCATCCGCCCTCAAGCGCGAAGAGCTGGTCGGCCAACAGGCGATTCCTTTGAAGATCACGACCTGGGTCAATGGACCAACAATCGACGAGGACGAACTCAAGGGTAAGGTCGTGCTGCTGGACTTCTGGGCGGTCTGGTGTGGCCCCTGCATCGCTACGTTCCCCCACCTGATCGAGTGGAACGAAAAGTATGGCGAGGACGGCCTGGTAATCCTGGGCCTGACCCAATACTACAACTACACTTGGGATGCTCAGGCAGGCCGCGCAGTTCCGTCTCGCGAGGAGGTCAGCCCAACTCAAGAGCAGGCGATGCTAGAACAGTTCGCCGCCAGCTACGAACTGACGCATCGCTTCGGGATCATGCAAGACCAGCGGATCTCGGAATTCTATGGGGTCGAGGGCATCCCGCAGGCAGTCCTGATCGATCGTCAGAGCAAGATCCGGATGATCAGAGTCGGCAGCGGCGACGCCAACACCGAGGCCCTCGATGCCAAAATCCAGGAACTGCTCGCCGAACCCGCCTCCCAGTGATCGAGATTCTGGTCGCAGCATATTCGACCATTCGCTGAGCTCACGAGCGATCAATAATGCCCCCGGCCGGTGTTCCCATGAGGAATACCGACGGGCGGGCTTTCTTTCGAGAGATCGATCGGGGCATCGGCACTTTTCTATGGATGTCCGCCAATGGTCGGCTTGAGATCATCATCGACACGATCCACCCTCGACTTCATTGGCGTCCACGAGTCGGGGAACGGCGGCTCATCGGTACCCTGGACCTCGAGAAGCCGTCGATATATCGCCAAATTGTGATCGACCACAGCGTCGATGGCGTGGCGATCGTCGATCCGCGCTCGTGCGCGTTGCCCGAGTCCTTTTGCTCGTGTAGGGTCCGTCAGGACTTCGATGAGAGCGTCGGTCCAGGCGTCTGGTCGCGACGGGACTAGCAGGCCCGCGCCGTCGTCGAGCAGGTCCGTGTTGCCTCCGATCGCTGAAGCCAGACAAGGCAGGCCGGTGGCCATCGCTTCCAGGAGCGAATTGCTCATCCCTTCGGCGACGCTAGGCAGGGCGAACGCCTGTGCAGCGCGAAGATGCTCGGCTGGGTCGTCAACATGTCCCAGCGTGTGAACATGGGCTGAGACCCCCAAAGACTCAGCACGTTCGACCAGATGTGGTTGCTGGTCTCCTTGACCGATCAGGAGCAAATGCGCGCCGGTCCGCTCGACCACCGGAGGCCAAGCCTCCAGAAGCAGGTCCAGGTTCTTTTGTGGGTGCAGACGCCCCGTGAAGACGACGCGGGGTCGAGGCGGCAAGGCATCCTCAACAGAGCAAGGTCCGGGGCGGAACCGGGTCGTGTCGACTCCACTGACAGTGCGTACGAGCCGGTCAGCCGGGACGCCCAAGGCTCGCCATTGCCGGGCGATCTCCGAGGAAATCGCTGCGAAGCCCGAGTTGTTCAAGGCGATCCGCCGGAGAATCGGATACCCTTTGGTCCGGGCCAGTTCCTCAGCCTCGCCATAGTACCCAGCGCTAGCCGGCTGGACCAAGCTCGGGATCGTTCGTAGGACTCCCCTTGCCACTCCAGCAGAGACCGATTCCCAAACCGCCTGGTGTGTGTGGACCAAGTCGATTTGATCGCGGAGTCGACGGAGCCCACCAACCGCGCTGGCCACGAACGTCAAGCCGAACAAAGGACCGAATGAACGGGCGCGAATCCAGCGGTGGACCCTCACGCCGACCATCTCGACCTCAGTGGGAAGCCCCGCAATATGTGAGGTCAGGACGTGAACCACGTGGCCCCGACGAACCAACTCCTGAGCCTGGCGTAGAGCTTGCATCTCAGCGCCGCTGGCTCGGGGATGGAAATGGGCGATCAAGAAGCCGATCCGGAGCCGATCCGCGTTTGTGGATCTCATCGCGATCGTGCCCCTGCAACCGATAGGTCGAGCGACTCCCTCGACCAGAGACACGATCATACGCCTGGCCACGCCTCGAGAACTAGTCCAGCCAGGCCTGGGAATTCCCTCACAAACACCGACGGGATTGCTGCTTCAATGGTGTCGGGGTGTAGCTCACGTATCAGTTCAGGTTTGTCAGCACGAGCGAGGCGTTTTGTCCGCCGAAACCGAAGCTGTTGGAGATGGCAGTACGGACACGGGTCTCTCGGGCACAGTTAGGCACATAATCAAGATCGCACATCGGGTCGGGGGTCGATTGGTTAATCGTCGGGGGAACCACTCCGCGATCGATCGTCAAGGCGGTCGCTGAGGCTTCCAATGCGCCCGAGGCGCCGATGAGATGACCCACCATCGACTTCTGAGAACTCATCGGGATCTTGCTCGAACGCTCGCCGAAAACGTCTTTGACGGCCGCCGTTTCCATAACGTCGTTGAGTTTCGTACTGGTGCCGTGTGCATTAATGTAATCGATATCGTCGGGGTCGCATCGAGCCTCTCGGAGTGCCGCACGGATCGCCAGGGAGGCTCCCTTGCCGTTCGGCTCGGGTCGAGTAATCCCATAAGCGTCGAATGATGAACCGTAGCCGAGGACCTCGGCGTAAATCCGGGCACCCCGTCGACGGGCTCGCTGGAGGTTTTCTAGGATCAGGACAGCGGCACCCTCGCCAAGGACAAACCCATCACGCTCCCCATCGAAAGGACGAGAAACCTCGCTGGGAGGTCGGATCGAACGACTTACAGCACGCATTGCGTTGTAGGCGACCACCATATGCGGGTCGAGCCGGCTGTCGCAACCGCCGGCAAGCATCACATCGGCATCACCTCGAGAGATCAGACGAAACGCCTCTCCGATGGCCTGTGTTCCGGCCGCGCATGCGGTCACGATCGTGTTGTTCGGCCCCATCGCCTGTTGCAAGATCGAAATATGGGCCGCTGCCATGTTCGGCAGATGTTTCAGAATCCAGAGCGGAAAGATCGATTCCATTTGGGCTAGCGAATACTCACGTAGACTGAAGGTCCCATCGTGCCCTAACGCCTGGCCGATCGGGCCCACAAAATCGCGGATGTCCATCGGCGTGATTCCTGTACCCATGCAGACGCCGAACCGCGACGGATCGAGCTTGGACCGATCCAGCCCTGCGTCTTCCACGGCCAGGGAAGCAGCACCGATCCCGAAGCCGGCTGCACGACTGATCAGCTTCATGTTCTTCCGATGCTCGCCAAGGTACGGCAACACGTCGAAATGCTTAACCTCGCCAGCGATCTGGATTGGCAGGCCGTCAATCGGGAAGCTCGTGATCCGAGAAACACCCGATCGTCCCTCCACGATCGCCTCCTGGAACGCCGATTGCCCGATCCCGTTGGGCGAGACGATGCCGAGTCCGGTGATCACCACCCGTCGCATCCGACCACCTCCACGCTGATGAACTCAGAAGCGATATCGCCCACCATGATTCGACCCGAGCGCAAACGGCTCGACCCGTGACGATCGAGAAATCCTGACCTGACCATCCCGCTCGTTTTCCCTAACTTAACTCATGCGCCACCATGTGGCAAAGGATTAGGTCGAATGGGTGGACTAGCGAGAGCTTTGGGCATGGGACCTCTGGAGATATTTTGCCTCATGAATCGACTTTAGCCTGATGAGCGAAGCAATTCGGTCCAAAAATGCGTCGTTGACGGGCGTCTGCCTTCCTGACTCTCGAGGTTTCTCGGACCGAACAATGGCGTCGAAGCAAAGGATCCTCAGACCACGTGTTGTGTTACCATCGACCGAGAACGAAGAAGTCGTAGGACATCGGCCTGGCCCAATCGAACAACCTCGAACGCGACTCGAAATCTCCCCCGCTCACGTGGAAAGTGATCGTCACCAGAATGTGCCCCGCTTATGGCGGAACGGTTTCGGTTCTTCGGCTTCTAGGTTGTCGGATGATGATGGCGGTTCTCGCGGCTCGTCGGGGCCGATGGTTTCCCGAGCGGGATTCCTCGGAAAGTGCGTTCTAGGTCGCTTCGGCCGACGGTGGGGACTTGTTGGTTTGACCGGAATTGTGGGAGATCCGCAAAGGAGCACGGTGATGGCGATTCAGTTGGCGGAGCGGGCCGGGCTGGTCCGTCCCTCGGCGACGATGGCAATGGGGGCCGAAGCGAAGCGTTTGAAGGCCGAGGGGATTGCGGTGGCTGATTTCGCCTTAGGTGAGCCCGACTTCGCCACACCCGAGAACATCGGCGCTGCAGCGGCTGCCGCGATCCGAGCCGGCAAGACCCATTACACTCCGGCAGCCGGGATCCCGGAGATCCGCAAGGCTTTGTCCGAACGGTATCGGACCCGCTATAGTCTTGAGATTGAGCCGTCCCAGGTGGTCGTCTCCAATGGTGCCAAGCAAGCCATTCATAACGCGTTCATGGCTCTCTGTGGGCCTGGCGACGAAGTGATTATCCCGGCTCCCTACTGGGTCAGTTACCTCGATCTGGTCAAGCTGACCGGGGCGACACCAGTGATCGTGCCGACCCGTGAAGAGGATCGGTTTAAACTCCGGCCCGAGGCACTCCGCGAGGCGATCACAAGCCGGACCCGCGTTTTGGTGCTCAACAGCCCGAGCAACCCGACCGGTACCACCTATATTCGCAACGAACTGGATGCGTTGGCTGAGATCGTGCTCGACTCAGAGATCGCTGTCGTCTCCGACGAAATCTATGAGGAATTGACCTACGACGGGGTCGAACCGACCTGCTTCGCCACACTCCGGCCCGAACTTGCCGGTCGAACGGTAACCGTCTCGGGCGTGAGCAAGACCTACGCCATGACTGGATGGCGGATCGGCTGGACGGTCGCTCCGCCAGAGGTCGCCAAGTTCCTCTCGGCGCTACAGAGCCAGGAGACTGGCAACGCCAGCTCGATCAGCCAGTACGCGGCTCTGGAAGCAGTGACCGGGTCACAGGAATCGGTCGTCACGATGCGAAAGCAGTTCCGAGAGCGTCGCGCCTACGTCCTCCAACGCGTTGAGGCATTGCCTGAGGTAACCTGTCCGTCTCCAGATGGAGCTTTTTACGTCTTCATGAACGTTCAGGCTCACCTTGGACGCACCTTGTCTGGGGAGACGATCACCGACTCGACCGCCTTCTGTCAGGCAGCCCTACGTCATGCACACGTTGCGATGGTGATGGGCTCGGCCTTCGGCGCGGAGGGCTATGCGCGGGTCTCCTTCGCCACCGACCGCTCCACGCTGCAACGAGGCTTCGACCAACTCGAGGCGTTCCTCAAGCAAGCCTGATTCCAGATTGGTCAGCACCCTCGACCAGAGCTTCGAGGACTCGGCGCGACATGGGCGAAACCACCCAGGTCTGTCCAAGGCGGACGACCGGCACGTCGACGACTGATCAACGAGCGATCGCCCTTGTCCGACCTTCCAGCCAAGGCTATGTTTCGTCGGATCGTCCTGGTGACGGTGCGCGCGGAATGGCGAGATCTCGCGCAAATCAAGTCCCCTCAGGCGGCTCCTATGCGGATGTTCACGACGTCGAGCAGATCCTAAGCGACACGCAGGCGTCTACCGTTTCGAACGGAACGATCTCGTCATGTTCTGGTGGGATCGGGAAGGAGACGCAGATGGCCCGGACACCGAGATCAGTGCGGGGGGCTCTAACCGCGTTGGCCCTCATTTTCCTGCTAATAGGTGCAGGCTGCCGTTCCTCGGGAATCGACCTCTTCGGTCGCCCTCCGATGCAACGTGAACCGATTCGGCCAACTCAGGTTGAGGCCGCCCGAGTCGTTGAGCAGGCTAACGCCAACGCACGGAAGATCCAAACGCTCAAATCTGAGGCGACGATCAGCCGTACCCATGGGCTCGTCGGAACCGTCGACGGTGACCTGGCCTACCAGAGCCCCCACGACTTTCGGCTTCGCCTTGAACATAGCGCCTCAGGCAGCAAGTTCGGCGACATTGGCTCTAACCGCGATCAGTTCTGGTTCTGGATCAACGACGATCGAGAATACTACGCGGCCTCGTATGATGAGCAGGGTCGAAGTCCTCTGGGCGGTCCGATCCAGCCCGATTGGATTCGTGAACTCCTTGGCCTTTACGACAACTACGATCCAGCCCAAGCCAAACTGGAACGTCCCAATCCCCGCGATCCACGTCGGGATGTCGTAGTCGTCCGCGAAACCCGAGTCGATGGGCTCGGACAGCGGTATCTCAAGCTCACATGGATCGAACCCAGTGGTCGGGTCAAACGCCATGTACTGTATCATGAGGAGAATCGGGACAAACCGATCGCGGAGGCGACTGTCCGAGACTACTTGGAAGTGGCCGCCAACAGCGAGGACGGCCATGTCGATCGGATCGTCGTGCCGGTCCATGTTGACATGACGTGGGTCGATCAACTGGAAGATGAGCGGACGAGCCTAACGATTAAGCTCAAACGCAGGTATCTCGAACTCAATGAGCCGCTCTTTCCCGGTGAGAACGCCTCTGCGTTAGCTCAACGAACCGAGATTCTATTCTCCGAGCCTCGATCCACGTTTGAGGGGATGAACCTCCAGCGTCGCGATCTTGGCCGGGAGATGCTAGCGGCGGCCCCTTCCGAGTCAGAAACGATCCGACGAAGTCGCGCCACTCCCTCGGTTGAAATCGAGTTAGCCCCCGACGATCCCCAGGCACGTGGTGCGAATAACTCGTCCCGGATCGCCGCAGCGGGTCGATCGTCGCTCGATCCCCAGACCGATCGCGCATCAACAAATCGATCGTCCGGGCAGCTCGGCGGTCTTGCCACGCGACCCATCGATCAGCTAGTCTTGCCCGGCGTTCCGGATGCACCTAACTTCCGGACAACCCGGTCACCCAACCCGTCCAATTCGGCTAGGAATAGTCGATTTCGCTCAGTCTATGGACGTGAGCAATAAGCAGAATAGTTAAAGCGAGTGTTATACAGCTCAAACAGTGACATCATCCGTGAGAAGGATCTGGCATATTCGAACACCAGATCCTTGAAAATAGTTTATCGGGTCTGAGCCTTGCGACGAAGCTGAGCACGAGCCCTAGCCAGAATCGGGCCGACAGAATTCTCGGGGATCCCAAGACGTTTACCGATCTGCCGATAGGTCTGATACTGAAGGTGATAAAGCCGGACAACTTCGGCCTCGCGGGGACCGAGATTTCGGAGCATCACCTCAACTTCGTCGGCTGCCGCGATCGGCTCATTATCGCCGCGATCGTCCCGGCCAGATCGTTGGAGGGCGGTCTGGCTAAGTCGGGTCTCACGATGGCGACGGACCAGACTGCGGATAGCCTGACGTCGGGCGACCACCGTCAGGTAGTAGGAGAGCGAACTGCGCCCTTCGAACTTACGAAGGGTGGCGAAATCATTCTCCAACAGTCCGAGGAAGATTTCTGAGGCGACATCTTCAACGTCCGTTGGCGACAGGACAACACTTCGTGCATGGCTGACGTGGTGGATCACGTGGTAGACCAGGCCCATGTAACGATCGACGAAGTCGTTCCAGGCGCGGGGCTCCTGCTGGAGACAACGCTCCAGCAGTTGGCGATCGATCCGATGCAACGGCACGCGCAGATCTCCCGAAGGCTCGGACGGGCCACAAAGGATGTACCAAAGGACGAGGGCAGCCCCATCGTGGGGACCGAAACCCGAGCCCCAGGTCGGTTTATGGATCGGGAACGTCCAGAACCAATATAATCCCATTATGGCATAGGAGACGCTTGGAAGCAACCGAAACATTCATGCATGCGGTAAGGTCGTAAGGATTCGACCCTGTCGCGACCTACGCTCCCTCAGGAACTTGGCATGGGCGATCGCCCAGCAATCGGGTACCCCTGGAAGAACGAGTCGTCTCTAACGGGGATCGCCGAGCCGCAAGACAAGGATCGCGGGTCGTGCTTTTGGGAAGCGTGGAGGGTCGTGTTGCATGATGGCTGACCAACCGGGGACCCCCGAAACGCCGTCCCCATCCGACACGGCGAAGCCAACTTCCGAGTCACCTCGGATCTTGATCGCCGATGACAACCCCCAAAACGTCGAACTGCTCGAGGCTTACCTTAGCGATTTCGACTGTGAGATTCGGACCGTCTCCGATGGCGAAGAAACCTTAGCGGTCGTCGACACGTTCCGGCCAGACCTGATCTTGCTCGATGTCATGATGCCCAAGCTATCCGGATTCGAGGTCTGTCGGACCCTGCGAGCTTCGTCCGAGACCAAGGACGTGCTGATCCTGATGGTCACCGCCCTCAATGAGAACGCTGATTTCGAGCGCGGTGTCCAGGCCGGCACGGACGACTTCCTGACCAAGCCGGTCAACAAGATCGAGCTGCTTTGCCGGATCCGCAGCTTACTCCGCGTTCGACACCTGGAAAATCAACTCGAACGGACCTTGGCCTATTTCCCCGATGTCGAGCAGATCAGCCGCGAGGCAGCTCCTGTACCCGATCCTCAGTGACCGCCGATGGTTCGACTCCACGAGTGTGTGTTGCTCGACGGACATCCCGAGTCTTGATGAGCCGGTCTGATTCGGACGATTCGGGATCCTCGTCCCAACTCTCGTCGTGGCGTGGAGCTACGTGTCGGCAGCAAGGACCGGAACGATGAGCGGACCGGCTCGAGTAATCTTACGACCGCGCCGGGCGCGGCCTTTTTTCGCCGGACACCCCTGGGTCTTTGATAAGTCGATCGACCGGCTCGACGGCCACGCCGGACCCGGGGATGAGGTCATTGTCCTGAGCCACGAAGGTCGATTCATCGCACGCGGCCTCTACAATCCGCACAGCGCGATCCGGGTTCGACTCCACCGCTGGGATGATGCCTCGTTGGATCCGAACTACTTCGCCGAGACGTTCGATCGGACGATTCAGCTCCGAGAGGACCTTTCCGGACGAGGCATGCTCCCCCTTGAGGCGTCTCGGCTCGTCTCCAGCGAGGGCGACGGCGTTCCCGGTTTGACCATCGACCGCTACGGCGATTGGTTAGTCGCCCAGGTAACCAGCCTCGGCCTGGCTCGACGGCCGGATCTTTGGGTCGAGCCGCTCAGACGCCGAAGCGGTATCGAGCGGATTTGGCTCCGAATTCCTAAAGCACAGGCCATTGTCGAAGGACTGGAACCGGCTAACGCTCCCTTATCCGGCACCGAGCTTCCCAAGGGACCGCTGACAATTCAAGAGCATAAGATAAGCTACGATGTCGACCTCCGATCCGGTCAGAAAACGGGGTTCTATCTCGATCAGCGCGACAATCGGAGTGCCGCGTCACGCTATGCGGCAGGCCGTCGGGTGCTCGACTTGTTCTGTTACGGCGGCGGGTTCGCATTGAACGCCTTGAAACACGGCGAAGCTGTATCGGCGGTGCTGGTGGACAGCTCCGAGCCGGCGTTGAACCTCGCCCGGACCCACCTGGTGCGCAACGGACTGCTTGAGCGGGCCGAGATTGTACCGGGCAAGGTGCTCGACGTCGTCCGCGATCTGGCTGGTCGGGGCGAACGGTACGGCTTAGTGATCTGCGACCCACCTAAGTTCGCCTCGCGTCCTGAAGCGGTCGCCGATGCTCTGAAGGGTTACATCAAGCTCAACCGCGCCGTCGTCGAGATCGTCGAGGCCGGTGGGATTCTGGTCACCTGCTCTTGCACCGGGCTGGTCGATCGCCAAATGTTCCAGGAGGTGCTCGGTCAGGTCGCTGAGCAGGTCGGTCGCCCGATCCGAATCCTTGAGCAACGTGGACAGCCCCCCGACCATCCGGTCAACGTCTCCTGTCTCGAGTCAGAGTATCTGAAGGTCTTCATCTGCCGCGTTGACTAGCTGGATCAAAACACTAGACTTGCCAACAATGACTAATATTCTCTTACGTAAATAATATTATTTTACAAGACACAACATTTGCTCGAGATTTTCTTAGGTTTTCTTGCTCGGTTTGGCTATGTCGCGGTATCCCGTAGTGCTGCCACCATACGACCACTCGACTATGATAGTTTTCTCGTTCTCCGAGCGTCCTTCGATCAGGACGAGATGGGGGGACTGTCGTCAATGTATCGAGGACCGTGACGCACACGGGAAGGGATGGCGATCGATGAGTTCGGGTTCGGCGCGGAAGCGGAGCTGGGTCTATTTCATCGATGGGCAGATGCACGGTCCGATCGCGGCCCGGGAGCTCAAACAACTCGCAGCTGACGGAACAATCACGCGACGGACCTTAGTTAAGGCCGAGGGGATGACCGAGCCCGGCCCGGCCGGCCGGATTAAGGGGCTCTTCCCCGAAGAACCCCATGTACCCGATGTTGTGCCGAAGCCAGAGGCCACTTCAACGACGCCCACGACCTCTCAAGTCGGCTCGCTCGATGGCTTGGAGATCCGCGTCGATGCGCCCGCTGAGGTGGTTGAGCATGAAGTGCCCCGGATCGACCTCGGCAGTGGGAACACCCCCGCCTCGAAACCGTCCGATCCGGACGTCATGGTTCTCGACTCACCAACGTCCCCACCACAAGTTCCGGCGACACCAGAATCGCCCAGCATGGTGCCTCCATCGGTGTCGGAGTTGGCCAGCCCGGCTCGTCAAAGCCCAGTTCCGATGACGCCTCCGACGACAGTTGTGGGCACGACGCCCGATACGGAAACGCTCTTACTGATCGCGGCTCGGCTTTCGAGGATCACCAACATCCTTCAGTGGATCCGGGGCCTGGTCTTCATCCTAGCCATCCCGATGATCCTCACCTTAGTCTCGATCACTGTTTTGGTTGTGTTCATCGTGATCGCACGACCAACCGAGCTGATTCGGCCCATGGAAGAGGAGACGCCCCGCACGGCGCCCGATCTCCCGACCGAGGAGGTTGATGAGATCTCGGACGCCTTGGAGCCTTGAACGGGTTCACTTCTTCACATTGATGAGTTCGACGTCAAAAATGAGCGTCGCGTTAGGTGGGATGACCTCGCCGGCACCCCGAGTTCCGTAGCCAAGTTCCGGAGGAACGGTCAGCTTCCGACGCTCACCCACCTTCATCCCGACGATGCCGATATCCCAACCCTTGATTAGGTCACCGACCCCGATAGGAACCTCAAAAGGCTGACCTCGATCCCGCGAGCTGTCGAATTTGGTGCCGTCCTGAAGCGTGCCGGTGTAATGCACCGTGACGGCATCGCCGGGCTCAGCGGTGGGCCCGTTTCCGGGCGTGATGGTCTCGAGGATCAGGCCGGAATCGAGTTTGCGAGGCTTGCCGGGCTCGGTTGGCGAAGTGTTGGGCAAGGTTTGAACGCCGATCAACTCGACGTCGAAGGTGAGCGTGGCGTTGGGCGGGATCACACTGCCAGCGCCCCGAGCGCCGTAGCCGAGTTGTGGCGGGATGGTCAGGGTCCGCTGCTCACCGGGCAACATCCCAACGATCCCTTCGTCCCAGCCGGCGATCACCTTGCCAAGGCCGATGGGGACCTCGAAGGGCTGACCTCGATCGCGTGAGCTGTCGAATTTCGTGCCGTCCTGCAGTGTGCCGGTGTAATGCACCGTAACGGTTTCACCCTTGCGCACGGGTTGGCCCGCGCCTGCCTTAGTCGTGACGTAGATGAGGCCTGAGTTGGTCTTGACCTGCTGGCCAATCTCCGTCGGGGGCGCGGCATGAGCATCGAAGGACAGGGGGGGTAGGAGCACAAGGAGTCCTTGACTGAAGAGAATCTTGGCAATCGTCAACGAGATGTGGGCGTTGGGCTTTGGCATGGCACATCCCTTCCTGTGCAGCTCTTTAACGGCGGATCCGTCCGGCCGCGTGTCGACCGGCACGGCTCCGATCGTGGTCGCGATCCTCCGTTCGGGTCAAGGTAGATCGGGTTCGCCTCGCTGAATCGACCCGACTCATAACACGGGAGTTTTCAGATCAATCCAAGCGCGGACTTCGCCCTCTTCAAAATCATGTTCGATCTGAAAGCCGACTTTGCGACAGAGGCCTTGCATCTCCCGATTATCTGTGTGGATCGCGGCGTGGATTTTCTGAAGCCCCTCAGCACGACCGATCGCGATCAAGTGGGTCACCAGGACCGTGCCGATACCAAGTCCCTGGTACTGGTCACTGACTAAGGCCGACAGTTCGGCCTCTTGAGTGCCCGGTTCTTTGCTCAGGCGGCCAATCGCCAGGATGACGTCGGGGGAGTCAGGCATCAGTGGCCTGTCAGAGCTCTCGGTCCTTCCCTCCGTGTCCGCGCCGTCCCCTAGCGAATTGGTCGCGACGACTGGGTCGCTCAGAGGATGATCCCAAGTGACGACCAAGGCCATCTCGCGGTCGTAGTCGTTGTAGCAGATGCGGGTCAGGCGGTCGTGCGCAACGCGCTGACTGAGCGAGAGCGGGTGGAAGTAACGAAGGAAGACGGTCCGCTCCGAGAGTGTTCGGTGGAACTTCACGACGGCAGGCTCGTCCTCAGGTCGAATCGGTCTCACAGTGACACGTCGTTTATTTTTGACAAACAATTGCTCGACATATTGAGTGGGATAAGGTCGGATGGCTGGTTTGGGCAGATCGACCTCCTCGACGCCCGACCCGTAAAGCTCGACTTCGACATCTTGCGCGACGAGCCGATCGGATGTGACCAGCAGGGAGCGGATCCGGGCTTCGCGGATGATCGGCTGCTCAACGATAAGTTGACTGAACCGGACGAGGATCTGTTCCAGCTCAGGCAAATCGATAGCGGGTCGCCCGCTCCAACCTCGAAGAACTCGGCTGATCCGCGTCCGGTCGATCATCCGACGCGCGAGGGTTGAGTTGAGCGGTGGGAGCCCCAAGGCCCGGTCGTCGAAGATTTCCAACAATTCGCCCCCCGCGGCGAACTCCAGGACCGGTCCGAACTGGGGATCGGGCCTGGAGATTAGGCTCAGCACGATGGCAGTTGGGGGGCCATGAGACATCGATGGGCTGAGTCGTGGTCGGTCTCGGTCCTCGGATTCGGAGCCGTTATTCGGAGCCGTCGAGTCGTCTGATGCATCCGTCCGGATCCGGTAGTTTTCCAGAAGAGCGTGGGCCTCGGTGGGGAGGAGTTGGGTGCGTCCATCGTCCCGGGCCTTTTGAAGAATCCTGTGGGCGGCTTGGCAGTCGACCTGACCGTCATCGAGACTGAGCGTTGGGGTCTGGTAGAGCGAGCGGAGGTTCTGGGTGTATCGCCACATGAGAGTGAAGGTGCGCGCGGCGATGTCGGGGTAGGCGAAGGTGGGCACACCAGCGCGATTGAGGATCGTAGTCCCCTCGGTGATCCGTTCGCCACCCATCCAACTGGCCAAGATCGGCTTGCCTCGAATTCGTGAGCGAGATTGCAGGGCGTGGGCCGAGGCGGTCGGATCAGTCTCGGCCTGTGGGGCGAGGATTACGAGAAGGCCATCAACCTCGGGATCTTCAGCCAGGGTATCGACGGCCCGCGCGATTCGGGTCGGCGTAGCATCTGCCAGGACATCCAGGGGATTGTCATGTGGGCTGGTCTCGGGCATCAGCTCGTCCAGCCGAGCACGGGTCATCTCGTGGAGTTGGGCCAATTGTCCGCCGCCATCGATCAGTGTGTCGGTGGCCAGCACGGCGGGTCCTCCCGCGTTGGTGACGATCGCCAAACGCGGACCGGATGGCCGGGGCTGTTTGGCCAGGACCTCGGCCATGGCGAAGAGCCGGCTGACGGTGTCGACTCGGAGCACCCCGGAGCGATCGAGGGCCGCGTCGAGCACCTCGTCGCGGCCCAGTTCGGCCTGCTGGGCGGTCTCGACGCGACGGCTCAAAGAGGCCGCCAGCCGCGCCCCCTCGGGACTCCGGCCCGACTTCAACACGATGATTGGTTTGGTCAGCGCCACCTCGCGGGCTGCCGACAGGAAATGCCGCGCCTGGC
Organism: uncultured Planctomycetia bacterium; assembly: GCA_964609385.1. Taxonomy (GTDB): domain Bacteria; phylum Planctomycetota; class Planctomycetia; order Isosphaerales; family Isosphaeraceae; genus CAZSSM01. The sequence goes on along the minus strand of CAZSSM010000023.1, from coordinate 66,560 downwards.
CGACCGACTCCATGGCCAGCACGATGCTCTGCGTGGCTGGATCGTCACCAAGATAGTCGATCAGATCACCCCACCCCACATCGAGCATCGGGCCAAGCGTCACGAATGTGCTGAAGCCAACATCCTCGCTTCGACTCCAATCCAAGATCGCTGAGCCCATGGCGGCGCTCTGGGTGACGCAGGCCAGTTGGCCAGCCCTCGGCATATGTCGGGACGCGCAGGCGTGCAGGCCGGTCGACGGTCGGATCACGCCCAGACTATGCGGACCTAGGATCCGCATCCGGCCCCGACGCGCGGAGGCGATCAAAGCCCGTTGTCGTTCCGGACCGTCCGAGCCCGGCGCCGCCAGGCTGTCGGCCAGGACCACGGCCGCGCCGACTCCTATCTCCAGACATTGCCCGATCAGGTCGGGCACCCGATCGGCCGGCGTAGCAATGATGGCCAGATCGACCGGCTCGGGCACGTCGGCTACCCGGGGCGCAGCACGAATCCCCAGGACGTGCCGACGGCCGGGATTGACCGGATAAACCGCGCCACCGAAAGGATGGCCGATCAAGTTGCTCAGCAACGCCCGGCCGACGCTACCAGGCCGCTCGGTAGCGCCCAGCACAGCCACGACGCGTGGGGCGAACAACGCGTCCAAGGGACGGCTCCGCGATCGCAGCACGTCATGGGCGAGGTCGGTAAAGGGTTCGACAAGCGGCCGAGCCTGGTTTCGCTCGGTCAAGTCGTCGAGGCGATGATCCCCGGACCGGTTCGTCGAACTCATCGGGTCGGACCTCCGCCATCGGATTTGCGGGATCGGCCGGCGCGTTTGGGGAATCCAGCTCGCGTTCGAACGAATGCGCCGCTTCCCATCTCTGGGCGATCGTAGCGCGAGCCGACATCGCACACAAGGACCGACACCCCAGGGTTGGCGGGAGGTCCGACCTTTGGGTTTGGACGATTCAGCTGCGACTCATAGCTTCGGAGGGATTGAGAAACCGCCCTAGGCGAGTTCGTCCAGATCGGTAAGTTCGTCCCATCCGACAACCAAGGTGACCACGCCGATGACGATTAAGGAAATGACCGAACAAGATGGCTGGCAAGAGCATCTGAGAAGGCGCGGTGCGACTCGATCCGATCACGATGCGTGGTGGTTCGCCGCTGTGCTGGTCGTGGTCTTGGCGGTCATGCTGGGTCCGACCCTGTTTGGCGGGCGGATCCTCAGCGGAGCCGATGTGCTCCGTCGCTCCGCGTCTTTCGCGCCGTCCGATCCCACGATCCGCGACTATGAGCCGACCAATCGACTTTTGATCGACCCGGTCCTCCAGTTCCAGCCCTGGCTCACTTGGAATCGTCAGGTGCTCTTCGAAGGGCGGCTCCCGCTCTGGAATCCGTACGTCGGCTGCGGAGCGCCCCATCTAGCGAACGGCCAGAGCGGGGTTTTCGACCCTTTTAACGTGGTGGTCTACCTGGGTCCGTGGCCAGAGTCTCTGGCTTGGGTGGCGTGGGCACGATTGACGTGGGCAGGCTTGGGGATGTACTGGCTCTGTCGCCGCTGGGGGTTTGGCAGGCCCGGACGTTGGCTGGCCGGTTTGGGATATCCACTAAGCGGGTTCCTGATAGCCTGGCTCCAATATCCAGTGACCGGTGCGGCGATCTGGCTACCTTGGATGATTTGGGCGACCGACCGACTCATAGATCAGGTTAATGGTTGCCGAATCGCTATACTCAGCCTGGTGGTCGCTAGCACGTTCTCGGCTGGGCATATCCAGACGGCCGCGCATGTATTGGTGGCCACGTTTAGCTACCTTGTCTGGCGGGTTCATGGTCGTTGGCTGTCGTGGTCCTCGGGCGTGTTGCTCGGGCTCATCCTGTCGGCACCGTCAATCGTGCCACTCGGTGTCTACTTGATGAAGAGCCCAGTCTGGGTTGATCGCGAGGCCGACCGGGCCTCAGCTTGGGAGGTCACCGAGCCGCGTTGGCGTGAGGCGTTGTGCACGGCCTGGCCCGACCTGTACGGGAGCCAGCGTCGAGGTCAGCCCAACCTCGCTTCGGCCCTCGGCGTCGAGAACCTCAACGAATCGGCCGGCGGGTTCGTCGGCCTACCGTGCCTGGTTCTCCTAGCCCCGCTAGGTTGGGCAGTCCGACGCCGAGTACGAGTCGTCGGATGGGCTTCGGCCCTGATCGTCTTCGGAGGGCTGCTCGCCTTCGAAGTGCCGCCCCTATCCAACCTGAGCCGGACAATCCCGGTCTGGAACGTGATCGATCACCGCCGCGCCGCGCTCTGGGTCGGCTTCGGCCTGTTGGTGCTTGGCGGCGCGGGTTTAGATCATCTCCGTGTGGCTGGCCGCCTCCGTTGGCCTCGGACATTGGGAATCCTCGGCCTGGCCGCCTCCTTAGTACTGATCCTGAGCATCGGGGTCGTCCGATGGCTCGACGAACCGCTGAGTCGGCGTGCCGAGTCGCATTACCTAGCCGCCGCCGAATCGACGCCAGGAGCCGATCCGGAACAGTACCGTGCGCGGGCTGAAGCTCAGGCGCGTTCTGTTCAAGAGTTCGTGCCTCGGATGTTGCTGGGCAAGGCAGCCGTATTCGCCGGTTTCTCGGCCATCGCCATCGCTCTGGTCGCGTGTCGAGGAACGGGGTGGAAGGCTCGACGCTGGGTCCCTTGGCTCCTGGCGTTGAACTTGATCGACCAAGCCGGCTGGGCCCTGGGATACAATCCGGCGATCGCGCCGAAAGAGCATCATCCTGAGAGTCCGGTCATGGACAGACTTGTCGAGCGCGTTGGCTCGAGGGGTCGTATCGTGGGGTTGGGTCCCGAGCTACCGCCCAACGTGGCGATGCGGTACGGCTTGGCCGACGTACGCAACTACGACTCGATCGAATTGTCGATGGCGTTGGACTGGCTGGAACCACTCTTCGAGCCCGAGCCAGACCGTGCGATGCGATCGAGCCGACGAACGATCACCTGGGATCGGGTCGAGACACACCGCAAATTGTTGGAGTCGGCCAGCGTGGCCGCGGTCGTCTCGGCCAGCCCCCCGCCACCGACGTTGCGGGCCGTGACCGAGTCCGAGCGGATCGGGCGGACTTGGATCGTCTACCTGGAGTCGCGGCCTTTGGTGTCATTGGAGGGATCGGGAAAACTCGTTGCTGTCAAGGATCGAGGCGGCCTGATCAATGTCGCGATTGAAACGTGGGGGCCGTCTGAGTTGGTCGTTCGCCAATGTGCGTCATCAGGCTGGCGCGTGAGGATCGATGGGGATTCGACATCGATTATCTCATCGCCTCACGATCCGTTCCTTCGGGTCGCTCTCGAAAAGGGCGCGTCACGAGTGATCCTGCGATACGAGCCGCCCGAGGTCAGGCTCAGCCTGGGGTTGGCGATTGTCGGCGGTCTCATCTTAGTCATCTTTTTGGTTTTTCAAGCATGAGCTAACGATTCTAGCTGTCTCCGAATGTAGCTCATGTGAATGTGTTGGGTTACTGAAAAACAGCGTCAGACCTAGTCGATTTCTGTCGGGTCGGTTAATATCGACCCCAATCCTCCTGTCCAGACCGCACGGGAAGGGCACTCGCCCCACCTTCTGGTCTACCTGAACGAGGACGTGTCGATCGTGATCCAGATTACCTGTGATTTGTGTGGAAAATCCCTGAGCAAAGAGACCCAATCCCGGTTCGTTGTCCGGGTCGAGTCTTTTGTTGGATCGGACCCCTCAGAGTTCCTCGGGCTGACCGAGTCGGACCTCGATGTCGACCACCTCGAAGCGATCTCTGAGCAGATTGCCCGTGAAGGGGACGCCGCACTGCCGCCGGCTCATCAGTCGGCACAGTTCGATCTCTGCCAAGAATGCCGAGACCAGTACATGAGAGATCCGCTAGGTCGTCGGGCCTTCCCGGCCTATCGATTCGGGGCCAGCCGGAACTGAGGTCGTTCGCCGTTCGTCTGCCATGCCAAGTCGCTTAACTGATCAGAAGCAAGAGCAGGTTGGCCACGACTGAGATGCCCAGCAAGACGGCAAGGATGACCAGTGTGTTCTGCCGTCCCTCGGTCTGGGCGGTCAGTTTGCTGATCTGCTGTTCGTAATATTCAGGTGATCGGGGCGCGGTGTGGTCTTCGCTGGTTTCACCCTCAGCCAAGCTGGCTAAAGAGTGGGTGTCGCGGGCGGCGATGATCGGCGACTTGCCCTGAAGCAGGTGATCCAGGTCGATCAGCAAGTCGTCGGCGTTCTGATATCGCTTGATGCGGTCGCGCTCCATCAGCGTCTCGACGACCACTCCCAACCCGCTCGAGATCTGATCGTTGATGTGATCGGGGGGCACGAGTTCGATGTTGGGATTGACGTGCTTCTTCATGACTTCCGTCGGGGTGGTCCCGGAATATGGGACCCGACCAGTGACCATATGGTAGAGCGTAGCGCCGAGGCTGTAGAGGTCGGCACGTGCGTCAATATCGGTCTGACCACGGACTTGTTCGGGACTGATGTAGTAAGGTGTCCCGATGGCCATACCGGCCTCGGAGTTCGCCCACTGATGGTCGTCGGTGGGACGGGCTAGTCCGAGGTCCGCGAGTTTCACCTGACCGTCGGCGGTCAGGATAATGTTTTCGGGTTTGACGTCGCGGTGGATCATTCCCTTCTGATGAGCGTGTTGCAGGGCGCGGGCGACGTCTCGGATGATCGGCAACGCATCAGCCTCGTCGAAGATCTTGCCTTGGTCCTGCTCGTCCTTGACGGTCCGGCCCTCGACGTACTCCATCACAAAATAGTGACGCTGCGCGGCGACGCCAGCATCGATGACCCCAACAATGTTGGAGTGCGAGAGTTTGGCAGCAATCTTCGCCTCGCGTTCAAACCGGTCGGTAAACTCTTTATTGCCAGCCAGTTTCTCCAGCAGCACTTTGACTGCGACGATCCGGTCGACGCTGGTCTGACGCGCCTTGTAGACCATCCCCATGGAACCCTTGCCCAGCTCCTCCTTCAACTCGTAGCCGGGGATCGTTAACGGGGTCCGATCGACGATGTCCTGGATGACCCGATCGGCCTGTCGCCTGGTCAACACGCCGCTGGCAACCAGGTGGTCCAGATAGGTCTTCAGTTCGGGCTTCGTCTTCTCTCGCTTCATCTTCTCGATGAATTGAAGCTTGCTTTGCATGATCTCTGTTTCGGTGGCCAGCCCGCGCCGGATGATCGACTTGTCGAGGCGCTCTGAGGAAATGTTGGCTGGCGACGCCCCGGCAGGACGTGATTGGGTCGTCGAGACGGTGGTCTTTGATCCGGTCGAACGGGAGTCAGGGGAGTCGGGCTTTCCAGTGGCCGGCGCCCCCCCCGTCACTCCTGCCGATGCCGTGGTGGGAGCGGTTGTGGTGCGCGGTTGGTCCTGTGGTGTAAGCCCCGTTGATGAGGTGGTCATATCCCCGACTCTCCTGAACAAATGGGCGGCACGGAAAATGGGTTCTTTAACGGAGGAATGCCGAATCCCCATGCCGCCTCAGGACCTTCCGGATTGGCAATGACCGGATTCAACGACCTGGACCACGGTATCTTGCGGCTGGGCGTGGGTAGCCCAATTCTCTTGACGCCCCCCAGTCGCAATCGATCGGCTACCTGGCATGCCGAACCAATCGCGTTAGCCGTCAAGTCACGTTTTCGCCATCGTTCTCAAATCTAGGCGATCACGGTCCCTAGCCGATGCATTCAGGCAATGATCACGATCGCAAAGGATAGGCCCCCGAGATCGATTGAGACGATGAGGCGGATCGGCGTGTCATGGTCGATGTTCCTCAACGTACGCAACAGATCGACCAACGACATCGGTCAATCCACACATCGACCGATCCTGGCTCTGGACGTGGTAGTCTGAGGACCAACCGCTCGAATGTCAACGAGCCGAGACGCGAACGAACTGTTCGAGATCGTAAAGGATCGGCTAAGGAGACGCGAACGCGTCATTTCATACTACGGAGCCACGGCAACAGATGTGACGGCGATGCGGAACTGTCTGGTTCAAGCGTTGCTTGTTCTCGTTCGATGTGGCTGCTAGACTGCTTTTGAGCAACGTGTAGATAGACTGGCTCGCTACCTTTCAGCCTCGCAACGCTAAAAAGCAACCCTCTCGAGATTAGTCCTCCGTGCCAGGAGTTAGGTGTGGCGAAGATCGGCGTAATCCCGGGCGATGGTGTCGGTCCCGAAGTGATTCGGGAGGCGCTGGCGGTCCTGGGTGACCTGAACTCTTCGCACAATCTAGATCTGGAAGTAGTCTCGTACCCGCTGGGCGGATCGTTTTACATCTCACACGGCGTAGCGCTTCCCCAGTCCGTGCGTGAGGATCTGGCCACCTGTGATGCGTTCTTGCTGGGAGCGGTAGGTCATCCCGACGTCGCCCCGGGCATTTTGGAGCGTGGCTTGCTCCTAGAACTCCGGTTCGGGTTTCAACAGTACATCAATCTGCGTCCCGTGAAGTTGTACGAGGGCGTTCCGACTCCGTTAAGCACAGCAACAGTCGAGACCGTCGATCTGGTCGTGGTCCGCGAGAATAACGAGGATCTGTACGTCGGGATGGGCGGGGTCAGTCGTCTCGGGACGGCCGAAGAGGTGGCCACACAGACGTCGCTACACACGAGGGCCGGGGTTGAGCGTTGTCTTCGCTTCGCTTTTGAGACAGCTCGGAGCCGAGCTCGCGACCGGGTCTTCCATGGCCTTTCCCAGTCGGCTCGTGGCAACGGGTTGCGGGGTCGGTTGACTCTGGTCGCTAAGACAAACGTCCTGACCTACTCAGGCGACCTCTGGATCCGGACCCGCGATGTCATCGCGGCGGAATACCCAGAGATCGAGTTGGAGTATCAGCACGTTGATGCGGCTTGCATGCACTTGGTTCGCACGCCCGAGCGGTTCGACGTCATTGCGACGACCAACATGTTCGGGGATATCCTGACCGACTTGGGTGCGGTGCTTCAAGGAGGCATGGGCGTTGCAGCCTCAGGGAACCTGAACCCTGAGCGAAACTGGCCCAGTATGTTCGAGCCGGTCCATGGCTCGGCGCCCGATATCGCTGGCCAAGGTAAGGCCAATCCAATCGCCGCGATCCTCTCGATCGGCCTGATGCTCGATCACCTGGGGCACGAGCCAGCGGCTGAGGTTCTCCGGGGAGCCGTGGCTTCGGTGCTTCGTGACCCTAGTCGACGGACAGCCGATCTGGGTGGCACGGCGACAACCGAACAGGTCGGCACGGCTGTTCGTGAAGCATTAGCTATTGTCGAGGGCCCAACGCCCAATCGGCCAGGCATTCGACCCCAGTCGGTGTCACAATCGACGCCGACAACGACTCAGGAGACTCCGTGATGTGAGCCGAGACGACCCCCGTGGATGCGGCCGGGGGTCGTCAACCCCATCGGCTTCATCCGAGCGAAGGCCCGCCCCGCGAAGCCCTCTCTCCCCAAACCCACCGACGCGATTCCTCGCGTGGACCAATCCGATCTCCACGATGGGGACACGGGACCGGTGAACTTTCCGGGGCAGCCTCGTGACCGTTCAGTGGGTGGGAGATGCTCTGCCGAGCCGATCCCAACTCGACGGGACATGCGTTTTCCCAGTTCACAAACCTCAATCCCGTGACCTCGCTCACTCAATTCATTGGCTTGTCCGCTTCCGCTGACCGCATCTCAGTCTAGGGAGTCTTGCCCACCATGAGTCCCGGCGCCAGCACCTCGCTCGACGGCAGCGTCCTGACGCTCAACAAACTCTACATGGCCGTCCATGTGATCAGCGTCCGCCGTGCCTTCTGTTTGCTCTTCAAGGGATTGGCCGAGGTCATCACCTTGGATGAAGGGGCCTACACCGCCTACGACTTCCAGAGTTGGCGGGAACTCAGCGAGTTCCGTGCTCAGTTCAAGCAGGACTTCCCCGACGAGGAGTTCATCCGAACTGTCTCCTTCGAAATTCAGGTGCCGCGGATCATCCGGCTGCTCTCCTACGACCGGTTGCCGAAACAGAAGGTCAAGTTCAACCGGCGGAATCTGTTCGCCCGCGACAACAACCGCTGCCAATATTGTGGGCGCCGGTTCCCGACCAGTGAGTTGAGCTTAGATCACGTCCAGCCTCGGAGCCAGGGCGGTGAGGCAACCTGGGAGAACATTGTCTGTGCCTGCCTGAAGTGCAATGTCCGTAAGGGCGGCCGAACGCCAGAGCAGGCTCACATGAAGCTGATCCGGACTCCGCGTGAGCCCAAGACCAGCCCGGCTCTCAACCTCAAGCTGACCCACCGCAAGTATGAGAGCTGGAAAACCTTCCTAGACAACGCCTACTGGTCCGTCGAGCTGACCAAATAGAAGGATCCTCCGCCGAAGGAAGATCCGACATCGGGATGTGAATAATTCCCTTTCAGGGTCGATCGCAGTTGGCGATCGGCCCGAATGTGATCTCCCTCCCTGAAGCCGTTCGGCTCCCCACAGCCTCGAGGGCACTTGTGCAGGCATGCACTCTTGGCTGGACCGGATTGCATTCCGGTTTGATCGAGCGTAGACTTTTCCATGGGGATCACTTCGCGCCCAGCACTAACTCGGAGACATGTCGAATCATGGGATGGAATCGCTCACGACGGATCCGGACCCGCTCGGGTTTTACATTGATCGAACTGCTGGTGGTCATCGCGATCATCGGTGTCCTCGTTTCTCTGATCTTGCCGGCGGTCCAGCAAGCTCGCGAAGCGGCTCGTCGAACTCAGTGCAAGAACAACCTCCGACAGATGACCTTGGCTCTCTTACAATATGAGGAAGCTCTTCAGCGATTCCCGTCTGGCTGGACGTGCAACGGAACCTTAGTCGATTGCGTCGACTACGCACCCTCGCCATTGATGTGGAACGGCCTGACCGAAATTTTCCGCTACGCTGAGCAAGGCAATCTCTACAACGAGATTAACTTCGAGGTCTCGTTCGAAACCAGCCTCCCCTTGACCCCGCTGGACCAGGAGAATCGGACCGCCGTTCTCCGAAGCCTGGACCTATTTGTCTGTCCGTCCAACCAACGAGCCGGACTCGAACAATCCACCTTGAATTCGTTGGATGAAGAACAGCGGCTCATCCTCGCGATGGGCAAGACCGACTACCGCGCCAATATGGCTGCCGGGATGCGCGTCAATCCCGACGATCCGACCTTCATTCCCGATGCTAACGATATCGATAGTTGGAACTACACCAACGGCCTGATGTTCCGCAACTCGGAGGTGCGTTATGCCGGGATCACCGACGGCTCCAGCAACACTGTCATCTTAGGCGAATCGCTTTTAGGTGAGTGGCCGTTAGCTACCAGTTGCTGCGTCAGAACAGCGGAGAATCGCCAGATCAATCAGCCGATCCCAGTGCTCGGTTTCGACGGGGAGACCGTCCAAAATTCCTACACCTACTGGTCAAGCAAGCATCCTAACCAGGTCCACTTCGCTTTCTGTGACGGTGGAGTTCGCCTCATCGAAGAAACGATCGACCGGGTGGTCCTCAACTCGATGATGACACGATCCGGAGGAGAAACCATCTCCGACGACATGTTTTGATCACAGGCGAGATAAGCCCTGTTCTTCAGATGAAGTTCAGGGCTTGAGTTATGTACGCTTCGAAGTGGCTACTCGGCTCAAGCTTCCCCGCGACAGTCAGAGCCTTTGAGAGGTTCCTTCTTCTCCGTGATGGGCGTGAGTCCTTCAACCTCGTTGGCGTTCTTCTCAATGTAATCACGCCAGTCGTCGGGCACAGAGTCTTCGTAGAAGATCGCCTCGACGGGACATTCCGGGACGCAAGCTTCGCAGTCGATACATTCGTCAGGATGAATTAAAAGCATCTTGTCTGTTTCATAGAAGCAGTCCACCGGGCAGACCACGACGCAATCGGTGTACTTGCAATCGACGCAAGGCTCGGTCACGACATGAGTCACGGGCAAGTCCTCGAACAGGGAAGGTGCTTTAAGGGCCGATCGGGAAGGCGATCCGAGCCCTATTCCATCTGAGAGCGTTCAGACATTGGAACGAGTCGTTGAGGACAGGATAGTCGACCGTCAACGAGCTGGGCACCGATATCCTAAGTCGGGGTTGACGAAGGTCAAGGGAGCGAAGACCCGAGCCCCAGGTCATCGATTCGGTTGGGCATCGGGTCGCTTGAATCAGCCGTTTCGCTCGCTCAGGCTTCGGCGGGCTTACGGCGAATCGACTTGATAATGACCGGCTCGACGGGGACGTCGTCATGAGGCGTTCCACGTTGGTCGCGTTTGGTCGTCACCTCGACCTTGGAGATCGCATCGACCACATCCATGCCCTCGGTGACCTGACCGAAGACGGCGTAGCCGGGCTGGCCACCCTGACCATCCAGGAAGGTGTTGTCCGAGAGGTTGATGAAGAACTGAGCCTGCGCTGAGTTGGGGTCCGAGGTCCGCGCCATGGCGACCGTTCCGCGACGGTTGGAGACACCGTTGCCGCTCTCGTTGCGGATCGGGCCGAGCAAGCCGCCACGCTGTTCGATCATTCCAGCAGCAAACCCACCCCCTTGGATCATGAACGCGGGACGTCCGTCCCGCGCAGCGATGACTCGATGGAAGATCAGGTTGTCGTAGTAGGTCTTGTCCACGTACTTCAGAAAATTCTCGACCGTCACTGGCGACTTGTCGGCGAACAGTTCCAAGGTGATCATCCCCATGCTGGTCTCGATCACCACGACCGGGTTCGAGCCGCTGCCCTGCATTGACGAGCCGGTCGAGGCGGTCGGCACCAACAGGGTCAGACCGGTCAGGCTGAGCAGGAGGAGCAACGCGACACCAATCCAAGTCAACGATGACATGAGATCTGAACCTCATCTTCGATTGTGAAACGGCGGTGGGGGACCAGATGATCGGACAGGAACGCCACGAAGGCAAGACCAGGTACAGGGGTTGGTCGACCAATCATCCGCTCAGGCCAGCGTAGCAGACCCAACGGGGCACGGTCGACCCGATCGGGCGTGAGCGAGCCTGTCGGAATCCCTGAGGCTCGATATCACCTGGTGATCCGCCATCGGCCGAATCGAACGAAAAGAAGATCCCTCCTCAACGAACGTATCCGTCGAGGAGGGATCTTCAAGCAAACGAATGAGGAACAGGTTGTCGATTACCGTCCTCGCCCTCAGCGCTCGATCCGCTGGCGGAGCCGATCGAGTTCGTCGATCATCTGCGGTGTGAGTCGATCCTCACCGCGTTGGGCTTCCTGCAGGAAGCGGCCAGCAGTGTTGACCCGTTTCGGGTCCGCGGCGATGACGCGTCCGAGGTGGAAGTTCAGGACCGGGTGTTCGGGATCCCTGATCAATCCTTGACGATAGGCCTGTTCGGCCTGGGCGGTTTGGCCGAGGGCCTCGAAGATCGAGCCCTGGGTGTCGAAAACCTCGGGTGGCAGCGTCTCCTGGTCGACCCGAGCGATCAGGTCTCCGATCAAGTCCTTCGCCTCGCGGTGCTCGTCGAAGTGGTGATGGAGGATCCAGGCCTTGTTGTTGATCGCCTCGACGGAAGTGGCCTGCTGCCGGAGGACGCGGTCGTACTGAGTGACGGCCTCGCGGAGATACCTCTCAGACATGTCGGGGCGGTCGTGGGTCTGTTCGGCAAGGGCTAGTAGGAGGTCGCCGTAGTTCAAGGCAACCCGCGCCGAGTCGCGGACCTCGGCGGCATAGCGGGTGAAGGGCAGAGCCCGTTGAAGCCGACCGGCTCGGTAGAAGCCGACGCCGACGGCCAGGTTCCGTTGGCCGGTATCGTCGGAGTCGGTCCACTCCTCGGCGATCTGGTCGGCCCGGTCCAATCGCTCGTCATCGCGTGCCAAGGTCTCGATGAGCATCGAGAGGGCCTCGACGTCCTCGGGATTGGTGGCCAAAGCCCGCTCCAACACCGCCACCGCCTCGGCTGGTTCGGCGATCCGGGCCCATTGGCGGTAGGCTGGACCGAACTCCGGATCGCGTTCGATGGCCGCTCCGAGTAGTTCGACGGCCCGTTGTCGGCGTTGCTTGGTCTCCCGATCGGTCCGACCGGGCATCTCGGAGAGGATCTCGGCGGCCAAGAGGACCGCATCGGGTCGCTCGGGTTGGCGTTGAAGAACGCGTTCGACTTCGAGCAGGGCCTCGTCGGTTTGCCCGGCCCGAAGCGCTGTACGGCTCAGGGCGACCCGGAGGTCGATTCGACCAGGCTGGCGTCGGACCGCCTCGCGATAGGCCTGATGGGCCGAGTCGATCTGGCCGCGCCCGAGGTAGAGCTGGGCGCGGAGCACCGGACCGAGTTCCGAATGGGGACGGAGTTGGTCGATCTGGCGTGTCAGATCGAGCGCCCGGGTCAGATCGCCGCGGCGGGCCTCCAACTCGCAGGCCGCTTGGAGCAATCGCGGTTCGTCGGGGAACCGCTCGCGTTCCGCCTCGATCCGGCGAGCGACCTGGTCCTCGAGCCGTCGACGATCGGCCTCACGACCCTGCTGGGCCGCTCGGATCGCCTGTCCGGCCAGGCATTGGATCGAGAGAACGATGGGCGTAGCCTGATCGGGCTCCGCTTCGATCCAGTCTTCCAGATACGGCTGGGCCTCGTCGAAGCGACCGAGGGCCATCAGCTTGGTGGCCAGACGTTGGCGGAGCTCCGGCTCATTGGTAGTCCTCGAGGCCTCGATCAGTTCGGCGATCGCCGAGTCGATGTCAACGGCCATCTGAGTGAGTCGGAACCGGGCTTCGACCAGATCGATCTGGGCTCCGTGGACCGCCAGACCGTCCTCGATAACCGATCGTGCCCGATCGATCCGGTCGGGATCGGGCGCCTCGGCCTCGGGCATCGCTTCCAGGGCGGCCAAGACGAGGTAGAGGTTCGGGCCGGGCGTTTGAGATTCCTGCTCGACTCGCTCCAAGGTCTGACGGAGTCCCGCGCGGGCCTGGTCGAGTTGCCCCTGATCGGCCAGGAGCGTGGCACGAGTCACCGCAGCCGCCTCGTCAGTTGGCTCCACGGCGAGCGCCTGCTCCAGGAGCTGTAAGGCCTCGTCGGTCTGCCCGTGTTGGCGGTAGAAGCTGGCGGCGCGGACGTAGTCGTCGATCGGTCCGTCGGCTTCGGTCGACGGATCAGGGGATGTTTGGGCGTCAACCGCTTCAAGGATGCGATCGATTTCGGCTCTCGCCTGGTCCCAGCGACCGGCCCGTTCGAGCGCCGAGACGAGCCGCCAACGGATCGGCTTGGTCCGTTCGGGGTTGAGGGTGCCGTCGAGGACTTGCTGGAGGCGCACGACGGCCTCATCCGGCTCGCCGCGGTCCAGGGCGATCTGGGCCAGACTGATCTCAGCGGCCTGCTTGAGACTCAGGCCCGGGTCGAGATCCTTGATCGTGTTGGACTGGGCCAGGCCTTGCAGGGTCGCCTCAGCCTGATCAGTGACGCCCATCTGGCGCTGAAGTACGGCACGATAGTACTGGGCAACCTTGTTGCTGGGGTCCTTCTGGAGGGCCGTCTCGAGGTGGCCGAGGGCCGGTTGGTTCCGCCCCTGCTGGATGGCCCGTTGGGCTTCCAGGAGGTCGGCGACGGCCGGGTCATCCCAACGTTCCCGGATCTCGGCGATGGTCTCGGCAGCCTCGTCGAAGGCCTCGCGAGCGATCTGAAGTCCGGCCAGGCGCACCTGAGGCGCTGAGTTGTTGGTGCGGCCAGCGATCTCGAGCAGCACCTCCTCAGCACCCTCGAGGTCGTCGAACTGTTCGGCCAAGAGTCCGGCCCGCATCAGGGCTACGTCGACGGCCTCGGGCTTGTCTTCAAGGAACTCGGCCAGCAGCGTGTCGGCATCCTGGACCTGGTCGTCGCGGATCAGGAAGCTGGCTTCGAGTTGGACCAACGATTGGTCGTCAGGGAACCGCCGGCGAGCCTGCTCGAGGGTATCGCGGGCTTGCTCGGTCTGGCCGACCCGGTCGTAGGTCACAGTGGCCAGGTAGTCGATATCGGGTCGCGGTCCGACCTGCTTTCGAAGCGCGATCAGGCGACGGATCCCGTCGATCTCGTTGCCCTGGGCGATCTCCAACTGGGCGCGGCGGACCTCTAAGGTGGGCGTGATCTGATAACCGGCCTCGATGGCACGCTGATACGAGGCCAGGGCGAGTTGACGGTCCTCTGATGTGGGACGGGCCTGATAGATCTCCCCTTGGAGAATGTCGAGCGTGGGCAGGAGTGGAGCCAAGGCCGGATCCCGCTGGGCAGCGACCCGGAGGTTGCGGACGACCGCCTCGGCCTCTTCGGGATAGCCAGCGCGGAGGAACGACCAGGCAACCCAGATCTGATATCGGGGTTCCAGGCCGGGTCCGTCGCCGGCGCGGAGCAGATACTCGCGGCCCAGATCCTGCTCGTCGTTGAGGATCAGGGCGATCCCGTAGAGGGCTTGGGCGGTCGACAGCTCGGGCAGGCCTTGAGCAGCCTTGCGGAGATGCTCGCGGGCCTCGCCGCGGAGCCGGGCCTGTTCGCTCGATCGGGTCGCGTGATCCTTGGTCCGGTCGGCACCGGTCATCGCTGAGCCAGAGCCCTGCACGTGCCCGGAGCGCTCCAGGGCGATGACCCCGTGGAAGAGGTGGCCGAGGGCCTGATCGATCGGGTTGGAGCTCTCCACGAGCCGGTCGATCCAAGGTTGGACGCGGTCGAACCGTTCGGGGTCGTCCTGCTGGGCGAGCACCGCCCGGATGGCCAACTCGCGGAGCCGACGGGTCGCCTCACGAGCATCGGGCTGTTCGGCGTCCGGATGCTCCAGCGTCTTCTGCACGAAATCAGCGCAATCGCCATGACGCTGACGGGCCAGCAGGTGGGTGGCGTAACCGACGTGAAGGTCGAACTGCAACGGTATGTCCAGAGCCTCGGCCAGCTCAGCGGACAGGGTGAAAACCTCGTCGAAGGTCTCTTCGAGCATCGTCTCAACGGCTTCGACGAGCGCGTCGTGTCCCGAGGCTTGGAGGCGATCCTGGACCGTCTCGAGTTGGTCGGCGACGCTTCGGATCCGCTCGGGGTCGGCCGGGCCGTCCTCCAGGACCATCAGGGCTTCGGCCTGAGCCAAGACCGGCTCGAGCAGATGGGAATCGGCCTGTTCCAGGCCATCATCGACCAGATGTGCGGTTTGCAACTGGAAGAGACCGAGCCGATCGGTCGGATCGGGATAGTCTTCGGGTCGTTTCTCGACGAACGCAGCGATCCGCTCCGCCCGTTGCTCGGTACGCTGGGAGATCCGGTCCAATTCGGCGAGTACCCAGGCGGTTCGCGGTCGTTGGGGCTCGCGTTCCTGGAGGACTTCGGCATGGCTCCGGAGCGTCTCACGGGCCGGCTGAAGTTGGATCAGTTCGAAGGCGGCCGAGGCGAAGTGGGCGTCGGTCTGACCCGGATCGAGCCCCAGCAGTTCCTGGGCCCAGGCCTGGGCTTCGGCCAAAGCGCCGCGATCGAGGGCCTCGACCAGCAGCCGGGTCCGGGCGTCGATCTGTCGCTTGTCGCCGCGGGCGGCGAGGGTCAGCGCGGCTCGCTCGCGGGTGCGGAGGGACCGGCGCTGGGCGGGATCCTGTCCCGGCTGGTCGGCCCAGGCGGCGTAGAGGTCGGCCTGGGCCAGATCGATGCGCGGGTCGTCCGGGGCGATCTGCTCGGCCTTCTGGGTATAGATATGGGCTTCCTCAAAGCGTCCCTGCGCGATCTCCTGGTGGGCCTGTTCCAGCAGCGCGGCCGGATCGTTCTGTGGCCAGAGGGTCCAGGCCATCGCGGTGACGCCCAGCAGGGCGATCACGGCGAAGACGCCCGAGAGGATCAGCAACGGCTTCCAACGTACGGTCATCGGCGGTGGGCTCCCCCAGAGACTCCGTGGCGCGCCGATCGAGAGCGCCCAGGCTCCCTGCCCCGGGCGTCGATGGCGCCATGCTCCAGGCTTGTCGAGAAACCCCCGAACGGGACGACACGACGAACCGCCTCGGAGTGGTTCAAGGGGCCCGCCCCTCACCCAAGACCTGTTCCGCTTAATACACCTGCGAATACGAGTTTTTGTGATAGTGGAAGAGACGATGGTCTTTCAGCGGGGCTTGACGGAGCCGACGGGCCACCGCGAAGGCCAACACAGACGGACACTGGAAATAGAGGTCAATGCCTCGGCCATCGATGTCCGGATGTTCGAGGATCTTGAGGGCGGCCTGCATCGTGTCCTCCCAGATCCAGGGTCTTTCAGGGTCAAGCTCGATCTTCTCGCCCTCCGCGTCGAGTCGAGTGCGGCCTTGCAGCCGGAGGATAAAGGGTGAGGGCTCACCGAGTTGACGTTGATGCGCGCTCACCAGATTGAGGGTATTGTTGAACACAGAACCCGAGCACAGAAGGACCACGGCAATCCGCTCTGGCAAACGGCGATCCTGGGCAGCCGTGGTGAGCGACTCCTCGCGTAGGATAAGATCGGTTCGAGTGTAACCGCTGACAAACGCCGGTAAGACCCGATAAGGCTCGCCCCCGAAATGCTCCAAGCGGCCGAGGTCGGTCAGGTCCTTTCGTGAAAGGCCGACCAGGGGATCGTCAGCGATCATAGACGTGCTTATTCGATTGGCGGCTTGGGGATCGAGCTTTTCGACCATCTGACTAAAGGCGCGTTTATAGCTCAGTCTCGTGAATGGGGTGAGGTGTGGGGTGCTGGTCTCTTCATTCAACTTCTCAGGCAGCCCCCCAACGTGAGCATGGAAAACGTTTTTCCCCAGCTCACGGGCGCGATCGTGCTCTTTCTTGACGTTATCGGACTTCTCGGATTCTGGAGAGACCAGCAAGACGAACCAGTCACGAGCTTCGATCTCGCGCTGGAGTACATCACGCCAACTCGATTCGTCGCCCCGGAGTCGTTCCTGATCCCACCAGGCGTCGATGCCACAGCGCTTGAGGTCGGTCGCGATCCGCTCGGCAATGTACCAATTGTCTCGGCTATATGAGATAAAGGCGGAGACCTGCGTGGATCCGTGTTTCTCGAGGCCATCGACGCGTTCCAGGAGGCCGAGCTGATAATCCAGCGATTCGAGTTGGTCCCTGTCGAGCACCTGACCCTCAGGGATTCGTCGGGTCAATCGGAAGACCACTGCACGATCACCGGGTTGCATCCGGACCTCAATCCGGTTCGCCGGGACGCTGCATCCCAACAAATCCCCCAGGTACTGGGCCGTTGAGGCGTGCCCGATGGCGGAGACCCATCCTTCACCAAGCGCTTTCTTCGCCTCATCAGTCCCAAGCAGTTGAGTATACTTGAAATCGCCGTATTCGGTCAGAATTGGCGTGTTGAGCAAATATGTCTTCGACACTGGGTCATCTCCAAACTGGACGTGCTTCGAACATGGGTGGATTATCGGGCAAGAAGATCTCTTGCGGCCCCGCAAGCACCCAACGATTACACATTCTGATTATACCATTAAAATCTATGGTCAATCAAGCCCGGCATGCTTTCGTGATCGAAACGATGAGGCATAAAGACCTCGATGCCGATTTCACTCGAGCGTTCCCCCAAAGGTCAGCGCGGTCGAACACCGTGAGAGATCGCTTTTCGTGGCAGGTTTTCCCTTCGGCCCAGTGCCCTGACCCCATGGACAACCCGAACTGGTGGCGAAGTCGATGGTACCATTAAGGACATAACATGAGTCAATCTCCATGGCCACTCGATCAAATTCTGTGATCCTGTGTCTCTGTTCTCAAGAACGGTCTCCGTGACGGGAAGAAGATTCGTTGAAGCGGTCGTCCGTCCAGTTTCGATCGTCGAATTCGGTCCTCACGGCCATTCCGGCTGGGTCTTTCCGGCCATTTGAGCCACTCGATACAGGGTCGCGATCGCTACAACCCGAACCGTTTGGTCGCCTCAGTGCGCGCGGTGACTTTCCGACCGAACTCATGAAGATCGGCCGATATCTCGATCCGTGTCAAACCAAATTGCCAAAGGATTCCCACTCCACTGGGTCGGATCCGAGCCGGATCCGCTCCGGCGCCCCGTCTCGCCATCTCTAGACAGGTCTGACGGTCGTGATGGGCCGGCCTCTGCCGCGACGAGGCGAATCCTCGGACCCCACGGATGAGGGCCGTTCGCGTCGTCGGGTTGTCAGCGCATCGCGTCCGCCCGGCGATTCTCCGGGGCGCCGCGTGGCTCATTCCCGCTGTGGCCGGTTGCGACCCGCCAACGCAACCGGCCCGAGACTCCGCTCGAGTGAGGGGTGGAAGCGGGTCAAAGCTGACATCGACGACTGCCTTGCCCGCGCATCAGGCCATGGACAGCCGTCCGCTCCACCCCCTCGCAAGGCGATCACGCCGGCCCGCCAGCGGTAGGCCAACGCAAGCATCCCCCGAACCAACCCGACCGCGACGAAGATCACCGTCGCGATCAGGGTCAGTGCGATGACCAGGAGAATCACCGCGATCAGGGCCGCCACGCCGACGATTCTGATCGCGACGATCATCTCGATCGGCACGTCCCGATGCCCGACGCATGGCTCAGCGTCGACCTCCTCCCTCGCCTCGGCGTCGGAGTCGATCGAATCGCCAACCGGCATCGACCCCGCTTCGCTCGGGCCCGCCGATGGTTCGTGCCATGCCGGTTGGCTCCGAACGGTCGTCGGCCCGAAGTGGAACTCGATGGGAGCGACGCTCACCACTTGCCAGGCCAAGGGGCGGTCGTCGTTTTCCCAGTCCCAAGGCGTATCGTTCGGTGCGTCGAGGGGTTGTTGGGTTACAGAACGCTCCGGTTGGCGCTGCGGTTCGTTCGCCACCGCATCCGCATCGTGGGAGGACTGGGCTCCTTCCATGGCCCGCTGCAGTTCGTTGACGAAGCGTCCGAAGGGGTCGTCTTGGCGTTCCTGGGGCTCCACCTTCAGACCGAGGCTCATCCAGGCCTGGAGCGTGACCGGATCGATCCCGAGGCCCCGGCAGGCGCATTCGAGGGACACCCCGTCACGGACGGCCTCGACGATTCGCTGGGTGAGTCGGCGGTTGGGGACTCGAAGATCCATCCCGGAAAACCCTCGCCACGGTTGCGATCCGACGATAGGCCGCGTCGCGCGATTGCGCAACGACCGACCCACCTCAAATAGGATCAAGCGATTTCGGCAACGGGTTCATGGGTATTTCTTCGACCCTGAGGAGATCGGAATCGTCCCGTCATTTCATCCCAACGATCGCCATGAACGTTGCGATCGGTTCCTTCATCGCCAAGGACTGGCAGAGCCATTCCTCAGAGAATCTTTGCCTGGGAGTTCCGTGAGTTCGTGTCCCACGCATCGTCCCAACGTGCCAACCGTTCGGATGGCTGGGGACTGCGAGGCGCATCGGAGCAGACCGCGGTGCCAATCGTCGTGAGTTGGAGAACCAGATCAACCAAGCCTTCGCAGGCCGAGTCGAAATATCTGCCCCGAGGTCTGCTTCGGATGGCATCGGAAACAAAAAATTAAAAATTTGTACATAATTTTATTAATCGAGCAAATAAAAACATGACGAAGAACACTATAATGCAGAGTACGCAGATTCAGACATAGAAAGTGGTGTGATCCAAGTCGGTTCCTGGCGAGACGAGGCTCTGACGAGAAGCTCACTCTATTGAGCCAGGAGTAATCCGTCTAGCCGGAGCGACAACCTGGGATTCCGCATCGTCGTAGTTCCGGTAAGCCAGTGAGTTCGGAAAGCTTGGTGAGCCAGGCCGTCCATCCCTCAGTTCGGGAGGTCTGGCCAGCCCTATGTGTGATTACTGCCCCTTGCTCCTGTCAATTTCTTGAAGCGGACATTCAAAGGTCGCTGGAGACTGCCCATGCAAACCGGACTTGTGGGGAGTCGGTTCTTGCAGTCTCCAGCCATCCTCTTTCCGCCAATCTCAGGAGAGACGGCTCGGTGAGTTTTTTTGGGGCCGTTGATCAATACCGGAGGATGAGGTCGGCGGTGATGCGGTTGCCGAGCAGGTCATCGCGGCTGGAGAGGGGGAACTCGTAAACGGCGCCCAGGACCGCGTGCTTGGTCAGCTTGGCGCGGAAGCCGACGCCGAGCGTCACGAGATTGTTGTCGATCACCTCGGCGGTGCCCAGGTTGATCAGACCGTCGCCCTCGAGGTCGATGGCCGGCAGGAACGTGCCCGAGGAGTTGTAGTGCAGCCAGTTCACTTCGACCAACGGCGTCAACCAATCGGTGACCTGCCGGTCAAGGTGGAGCTGGGTATAGAAGTATCCCGAGTTGGCCTCGTGGATCGGGATGTTGTTGCCCACGTTGATGATCACGTGGTTGCGATCGCCGAACTCTTTGCCGAGCACACCGAAAACTCCCAAGATCCCCGAGCCGTGGTTCTGGAAGACGTCGGCCTCACCGGTGGGCACCTCATACTGAACCCCGCCGGTGAGCAGGAACTGGTTCTTTTCGTCACGGATGAAGGTGTACTTCAGACCGGCCGAGAGGTTGTTCCAGCCGTCGATGATCGGGCCGCCGACCGGGTTGATGACCGTGAAGCCGTCCTTGTCGGCGAACAGGTTGAGCCGATCGGTCAGGGCGAGGCGGAGCTGGAGCGCGTAGACCTGGAAGTTGCCGCCGCCCAGCACCGGGGTGTTGGTCCGACCCCAGTTGTTGACGAACAGGAACCGCGCTTCGGTCAACGAACGCGGGTCCTTGGCGTTGATCGGATTGGTGATCGGCTGGGCGAAGCCGTCGAAGGCGTGGTCGCTCTGGAACGGACGGCGGACGGACTCCGTAAGGCCCCCTTCATAGGGCGCGAGGTGGCCGTTGTAGGCCAGTCCGTCGTGTCCACCTAAGAACCCCGTCCCCCCGAAGAGGCCGTCGAAGAAGCCCGGTTCGTCGTGGCTCTGGGGGCTGGGAACTTGAGCACTGGGGAGGATCGGACCGGACTCGGGGAGCGGTATGGAGACGCTCGCCGTCCCGATCCCCGAGTCATAGTCGAAGGCCGGCGGAGGGATCTCGGCCGACGCATTGAGTGAACTGGTCCCGAGCGGGACGGGGCCATTGGGAACGGCCATCGACGACGGAACGCCCGATTGGGCGAAGAGCGCGGGCCCCGAGGCCAGCAGCCCCAAGACCGTCAGCGGAACGGCGCACATCCTGTGCAACGGCGAAGGGATCATCCGACGTGACTCCTCAACGGATCGTGGGGAAGGAAACGGGCTCCGGGTCGGCCTTCCGCGCAATCGGTCGAGGGGTGAGGGCACGTCGGGAGTGCGGAGGTGATGGCGAGTGTCGCGGGTCGAGTCCGTGGACCGGTCCCCGGATGCTGGCGGATCTTGCCAACTATCCAAAATCTTGGGGACCTCAACTTGTCAAGAGATAGATCGTTCCTGGCACCACGGTTCTCCGAAGCGACGGGCAGTGGGTCCTGATCTCGTTCTGGGGGGCGGTGTTGGTCAGCTCACGAGCCGGGTCGTCGAGGGCGCGAGCCGCCGAGGGCGCGTGGGGAGCCGAAGATCTCTTGAAGAACGAACAGTTCGCGGAGCGTCTCAGGAGGCGAGGAGCGGAAACGGTCGCGAATCTGATTGGCCCGGCTCGACGCATCGGGTCCAAGAGCCGACGATTCATGGACCAGGCTGGAACGAGGCAGCGTGTTGGAACTCTGTCCAATTCGTGCCAAGTTGCCACCGAGGAGGGTGCCGGATGTGTCCGCGAGCCCGGTCGACTCGCTACGTCCACGCCCTGGTGGCCGGAGCATGGCATCGGAGCGACCTTGGTTGGAGCGTCGCTTCAATGCGGGGGGCTCGGGCCGAGGCCGAGGCGAGGCGAGGTCTGAGGCGATCGGTGCGCCCAGTTGCGGTCGCGAGGCGACCTGCGGCTCATCATCTTCCAGCTCGATCTCGTCATAGGGCGATGGGGCGTTGCGGGCCATCGCCGCCGACCCCCGCCATCGAGCGGCCGGTTCGGCATCGATCGGATCGCCGAGTCCGCGCGGTTGGGGGCGCATCGCCCGACCCGGCCCAGGCGGTTGAGGCCGCGCTCCGCCGGGCGGCATTCGTCGAGGCTGGCCGCGTCCTTGAGGCTGATCGCGCTGAAAGAGATAGCCCAAGGCGAGGAAGGCCAAGGCGAACAGCGGTACGATCAGGTTGACCAGTTGGTCCAGTCGAGGCATCGATCCCACCCACCCGTTAGAAGGCTCAGGTCCGGGGTGTCCATGGTCGGACCAGGGTCGGCTGCCCGATCAGTTGAGGGATCCTCAACGGCGCGGACCGACCCGGTCATGGGGACATCGCGGGAACTCAGGAGTTGTCTGTGGCGTTGCTGCGGTGCTGTTGGGCGTTGCCCGAGCCGGTCCCAGCGATCGAGGCGCGCATCTCGGTATCGGCCTGGATGTTCCGCAGGTTGTAGTAGTCGGAGATCCCGAGGTTGCCCACGCGGAAGGCCTCGGCGATGGCTTGGGGGACCTGGGCCTCGGCCTCGAGCACTTGGGCGCGGTTCTCCTGGACCTTGGCCTGCATCTCCTGCTCGGCGGCGACGGCGAAGGCGCGGCGCTCCTCGGCCTTGGCGCGGGCGACTCGAGTATCGGCCTCGGCCTGGGCGGCTTGGAGGTTGGCCCCGATGTTGTCGCCCACATCGATGTCGGCGATATCGATGGAGAGGATCTCGAAGGCGGTGCCGGCGTCGAGGCCCTTCTCCAACACGAGCTTGGAGATCATGTCGGGGTTCTCGAGGACCAGCTTGTGTGTGTCGGCCGAACCGATGGTGGTGACGATCCCCTCACCGACCCGGGCGATGATCGTCTCCTCGGTCGCACCACCGACGAGCCGGTCGATGTTGGTTCGGACCGTCACCCGTGCCTTGGCCTTGAGTTGAATCCCGTCCTTGGCCACGGCGTCGACGGTCGTACGGCCCTTGGCGGGGTCCGGGCAGTCGATCACCTTCGGGTTGACGCTGGTCTGAACCGCATCGAGCACGTTCCGGCCGGCCAGGTCGATCGCCGCAGCGCGCTTCCAGGTTAATGGGATGTCGGCTCGGTTAGCGGCGATCAGAGCCCGGACCACATTGGGCACGTTGCCGCCGGCCAGGAAGTGGGCCTCGAGGGCCTTGGTCGTGATCCCGTCGCGGTCGGTCAAGCCGGCCTGGATCGCCATGATCTTGGAGCGCACCACGATAATCGGGTTGACCTTGCGGAACGACATGCCGATCAGGTCCATCAACCCAATGTCGGCGTGCGTCATCTTGGCTTGGAGAAAGAGCGGCAGATACTTAGCGACGAAAATCAGAAACAGCAGGAAGAACAGCAGCAGGAAAATGGCACAGAGGATGACGATCAGCATCACGCCTCCGTTCTGCTGCGCGATCAATGCGGGCATAGGCAACATGGGGGCAATCCTCTCTCGTCGGCATCGGGTCGGTTGGGGCGGACCCGCGTAAGATCTCGGGAACCATGACCCCGATCCGATCTCACGCCCGAACCCGGCCGGAACCATGAATGACTGGGGGGTTGGTTCTTTTAGTGTACGGGGGTCGGCGATCGGTTGCGAGACAGTTCGGCCATCGGAGCTGACCGCAAGGTCGTCGATCGGCCGCGATCCTCATGAGTCGAGATGCCCGCTCGTGGCGGTGGATCGCATAGCCGTTCAAATGATATCGGGTTGGTCCAGCAGCGAACCGCTGGTCAAGGGGCGCGGCTTCTCGGACGACTCGGTCGCCGGCGTGGGCGTGCTCACTGGGTCCGCTTGATCGGTTTGGTCCGCTTGGTCGCTTCGATCGGGTGTCGGTTCAGGTGGAACGGTGGCTTGCGGACGGGCCGCAGGGACGGGCACCGAGGCTTCGGCTCGGCGGACAACGAGTTGGGAGCCTTGGATCCGGAGGATTTCGACCGGGTCGTTCTTGGCGATCATGCCGCTCTCGGCGAGGGCATCTAGGGTCCGACCTTGGCAATCGATCGAGCCTGAGGGCCTCAGTGTGGTCACAGCGCGACCGATTTGCCCGACCAGGATGGCCAGGCGATCGCGGTTCTCCGGCGGCGCGACGATCTCTTCAGGAGTCGGCGGGCTGAGCTGGAAGATCTTGGCGAACGGCGAGCGGTCCCAGAACTTCAAGGCGAAGGCCATGCAGGAGGGGATCAGCACGCCCAAAACGACCACAGAAATGAGCAGGAACGTCAAAGAAACCTGATAGGCAAGGAACAACCCGACCAGAACAAACCCGATCCCGAGCGCGATCAAGACGCCGAACGAGATGACGAAGACGTCCAAGACCAGGAGGCCGAGCCCAATGGCCATACAGGTGATTGGCCACAGATAATCGTTCATCGCGGGCGACTCCGGTAGGTCATCGTGCTGTCGGGGACCGACCATCCCCGACCGTGACGGGGACGGCCGCTTCACCGAGGCGGGGTTTCATTGGAGCGGGGAACCGAAGGCTCGTCAGGCGTCGCTCAAGTCGATCTCGACGGGTCGGACGATTGCGCGTGATCCTTGAACCTCGACAACCTCAACGAGCTGGCCCGAATCCAGGTAGTTCCGCTCGGTCCGGACCTCGACGAGATGTTCGCCGAAGCGGGCCTTACCGATGGGCTTGCAGACAGTCGTGGTCTTGCCAGTCTCCCCCAACAGGAAGGCCAAGGGAATCGGTCCCCCCTCGCTCGGCTTGCCCTCCAGCTCCGGGGTGCTGACCTCGGGCATCAGGATCAAGCGATTGAATAGCGGGATCGAGGGAAGGTAGCGGCTCAGGACGTAGACGGCCACGGCCACCAGCACCAAGGTTCCGAAGAGTTGCAGCAGGGTGCGTCCCATCTGGTTGTATTCGGCGGTGGTCGAGGGCCAGATGAAGGTGTGGCTGGCCATGACGACGCTGAGCAGGACCAGGAGGACGCCGCTGGCGCCGAAGACCCCGAAGCCGGGCAGGATGAAGATCTCGACGGCCACACAGATCAGGCCAAGGATGAACAGAAGGATCTCGAGTTGGTCGGCGGTCCCGCTGAGGTAGCGGCTCCAGAAGAAGAGCAGGAAGCAGAGCGCCGATCCGATCGCCGGTAGGCCGATGCCGGGCAGTTTGAACTCGAGGATCAGCAGGAAGATCCCGAAGAACAGGAGCAACCAACTGACCCAGGGAGTATTCAAAGTCGTGACGACCGAGTCGATCCAGGTCGGGGCATTGACCGGGATCTCCTGTCCCTCCAGGCCGTAGAGCGACTTGAGGGCGTCCTCGTCGTCGACGACGGAGCGGGCCAACCCGAGGCTCTCGGCGTCCTCCGCCGTGACGCGGAGCCGGCGACCGGCCTCTTTGATGGGCCGCGCAGGGAGTTCGTAGCGGCCTTGGTTGGCCGGGGCCTCGGCCTCGCTCTTGAGGATCATCTTGACGGCGCCAGACTGGGTGTCCTTCGCGCGGTAAAGCTCGGTGGCGGGGTCGACCATGGCCCGCGCGACGGCGGGGGGATGGCCGTTCTGTTCGGCCAGTTGGGCCGCCTTCTCGGCGATCGAGGCGACGAAGTCTTCGCCCAGCGGCTCGGACTGACCTCGGTTGAAGACGCTGTCGACCAGTCCGACCTCGCCGTCACGGGCCAGGACGATCTCGTCGCAAGCCAGGGCGAGCAGGGCGGATACGCCTAGAGCGCGATAGTTGATGTAGGCCACTGTCCGGATCGACTCACCGTCCAGTTCGGCGATCCGCTCGGCCGCGTTCTGGGCCGCATTGATCTCGCCGCCGGGACTGTTCAGATCGAGCAGGATCAGGTTGATCCCATCGCTGCGGGCCTTCTGGATCTCGCGCTCGAGGTAAAGCTGGGTGGAGCGGTCGATCACGTCGTGGATCGCGATCCGGACGGGCTTGAGATCCTCGACCAAGATCGATTCGTTGATCGCCTGGGTGGGCAGGTTGTAGAGAAGAGCAACCTCTTGTCGCGAGTCGACGAGCCGCTTGGCCAAGATGCCCCGCGCTTGCTCGGCGGTCAGCCGACCGCGGACGCTCCCTTCCCAAGCCGGGGCGTTGGTGAGGACCTGGGGCGGCATCGCATCGGCAAAGGCGTAGGCGTTCTCGGTCTGGACCGTGCTGATCCGTCGGAGGTCGCGGGCCGGCTCCAGCATCCCGAGGAGCAGTTCGGCATCGCGTCCCTTGGTCCGCGCGATCACGCGAACGAACTCGCGCTGGGCCGAGGTGGCGTCGTAGTCCTGACGCCCTTGCTCGGCGATCGGCCCGATGTTGGCTTGAGGAGCCATGAGCAACTCGTCGCAGGCCAAGGCTGGCAGGACGTCAAAGCCTTGAAGGGGACCGGGCACAAATGCGACGGTCCGCGCCGCGAGCAACTCGCGCGAGATGAATGTGGCCAGGTCGCTGGCCGCCCCAAACCGGCTGTCCCGGCTCTCGATGACGAAGACCAGGACCGGTCGGACACCCGAGGCGCTCATCTCCTGGAGGTACGGGGTGATCTTGGTCTGCAGATTGTCGATCGTCTCCGACTCGATTCGTCCGGAGATCGTGAAGAATTGACCGGCGTTGTTCGTACCCACCGCCTCTGGGTCCTGCGCCGTCGCGTGTCCGCCGACGAACAGGATGACCCCGAGCAAGACAAGCCCCATGGGGCCCATCTCAGATCGGACTCCGCCTCGCGATTGAAACGGTCGGAACATGTCTCGGCAACGATCCATAGTGGCCAGACTCCCTCCAGTCGCCCTCTGGAAAACCGGCTGCGACCGGGTCGGCGCAAGGGCCGATGCGTGGGCGGGGCAGTTCGCCGCAACAGGACGCAACACCATTTTAGTGATAGCGACGCGCTCGACGAACCTCATGATAACCGCTGGCGGACAACGACCTGAGGATTCTATGAAGCCCCCGGGACCCCGTCAAACCTCCGAGTCACCGGCGTGGAGAGAAAACCCATATGCATCTCGATCGTGCTGATCGAGGTCGAAGGCATTGGTGCGTCCCGACGACAGAGTGGGATGTCCCGGCGTTCTGGAACCGCTCGGGGAGTGTGATTGCACAAAAATGAGATCGAAATGCTTCAATTGCCGAAAGCGAGAGGATAACCGCCCGGTCAGCATTTCCTTACGTTTCGTCCCATCGGGAACGAATCACGCTACGTTTCAGGTTGGCTTTAGGACAAACCCAGACTGGAGGGTCTCCAGGCCGGATCCTGATCCTCCTCATGAGGTCCAAACGCGGTCTGAAATGGTCAGGACGAATATCGTCCGTCCCGCCACCGAGTTGCCAGGCAACCCGAACCCAAGCGAATCAATCAATACACACAAGTACAAAACACTCGAACGAACCCATCGAGACGCTTGACGGGCCCAGTCGAGCGAGGCACCGTGGGCGTTTGCTTTTTCGGTTTCGGGCGGTGTCCTTCGCCCGGTCTCTCCCGACGGTCCATTTCGCCCCCCTTTCGGAGTCCTTCGATGATCCGCCTCGCCGGCTTCTCCTTCGTATGTTTATTGCTGGTCGGCCAAACCGGCTGGGTCTGCTCATCAGCTCAGGCTGAACCCGCAGAAGGGCCGATCCGCGTCGGGATCATCGGCCTGGATACCTCGCACGCGATCGCCTTCACCAAGTTGCTCAACGCTGAAGACCCTGCGCCCGAGTTGGCCGGTTGCCAGGTTGTGGCCGCATATCCTAAAGGCAGCCCCGACATCGCCAGCAGCCTCGAACGCGTCCCAGAATATCGTGAGACGATCCAGACCCTTGGCGTCGAGATCGTCGATTCGATCGAGGCGCTGATCGCTCAGGTCGACGCGGTCCTGCTGGAGACCAACGACGGCCGACCACACCTGGAGCAGCTTCGAGTGATTCTCGAAGCGGACCGATCGATCCCGGTCTTCATCGATAAGCCGATCGCCGGGTCGCTGGAGGACGCTGTGGCGATCTTCCACGAAGCCGAGCAGGCCGGCATCCCAATCTTCTCCTCATCGGCCCTCCGTTATGGAGCATCAACGCAAGCGGCCCGTGCCGGAGATTACGGATCGATTTCGCGCTGCGAGACCTACAGCCCGGCCACGATCGAGCCGACCCACCCGACCCTCTTCTGGTATGGCATCCATGGTGTCGAGTCGCTCTTCGCGGTCTTGGGCACCGGTTGCCAGAGCGTCCGACGTACCGAAGTGGACGGCAAGATCGTCGTTGAAGGGCGCTGGGACGGCGACCGAATCGGGATCTATCGGGAAGGGGAGGGATACGGCGGCACGGTCGTGGGCGAGTCGGGAGAACAGCTCGTCGGCTCGTTCGATGGCTACGACCCGCTGGTCTCGGCAATCGTCGGGTTCTTCAAGACCGGGGTCCCGCCCGTTACCCCGCGCGAGACCTTGGAGATCTACGCGTTCATGGAGGCCGCCGATGAAAGCGCGCGTCGTGGCGGAGAGGAAGTCTCGGTTCCGGATGTGCTCTACCGCGCGTCAGGCTTCCGACCCCTGTTCAACGGTCGCGACCTGAGGGGTTGGAAGGGCCTGGTGGGCAACCCCAAGAGCCGAGCAGCCATGTCGGCCGAGCAACTCGCTGAGGCACAGGTCGAAGCCGATGCCAGGATGCGACAGCACTGGTCGGTCGAGGACGGTGTGTTGCTCTTCGACGGCGAGGGGGACAGCCTCTGCACCGTTGAGGACTTCGGGGACTTCGAACTCTACGTCGACTGGAAGATCCCCGAGGCCGGTGATAGCGGGATCTATCTGCGGGGCTCGCCGCAGGTCCAGATCTGGGATTCCGAGCATGAGCCCTACTTCCGCTCCGGCGCCGACAAGGGCTCCGGCTCGCTCTGGAACAACCAGATCCACCCGAGGTTCCCGCTGGTCAAGGCCGACCGACCCGCCGGCCAGTGGAACACCCTGTTCGTTCGGATGGTCGGCGAACGGGTAACCGTCAAACTCAACGGAATCTTGGTGACCGACGACGTGGTCATGGAGAACTACTGGGATCGCAACGCGCCCATCTACCCGACCGGTTCGATCGAACTGCAGAACCACGGCAACACGCTCCAGTTCCGCAACATTTATCTCCGCGAACTGTCCGCGACCGATTGAGTGGCGAAACGACCGGCTCGCGTCGCTCCAGGTCGACGCGACCGTCGTGGTCGTTCGCAAGACGTTCGGTCCCGGAGAGTTTTGAATTGCACGGCGGTCGGCTCGGGATCACCATAGGGTTTCACGACATCTTCTTCGTCGTGGACGCCTCGCCAAACGTGCCTCATCCGACGAACCCGCGACGCCGACGCGACGGCCAAACCCTCTCCGAGGGCCGCATCCTCCGATGCGGTCCGCCGCCGCCAACATGCCACAACCAAGGAGATTCGGGACCGATGGACACAGCATCCACGGGGGATCCGGGGGCGGAGAAGACCGCGCCCAAAGCGACCGCCGGAGAATTGTTCTTGTTCTGGGGCTGCTTCGTTGCCCTGATCGCCACCGCCTTCGGCTTCATCATCCGGACCCAGATCATCGGCGAATGGGGCACCGAGTTTGGCCTCAGCGAGTCCCAGAAGGGGGAAATCCTTGGCGTTGGCCTCTGGCCGTTCGCCATCAGCATCGTCCTGTTCAGCCTGATCATCGACTCGATCGGCTATGGCAAGGCGATGATCTTCGCCTTCGTCTGTCACATCGTCTCGGCCATCTCGACGATCTTCACCCCCCAACTGGCCGAAATGATCGCCGGCAGCAATCAGGACGAGTACCGGGAAGCGGCCTACTGGCTGCTCTACGGCAGCACCTTCATCGTGGCCCTGGGCAACGGGACCGTCGAGGCGGTGATCAACCCGGTCGTGGCCACGCTGTTCAAACACAATAAGACCAAGTGGCTGAACATCCTGCACGCAGGCTGGCCCGGTGGCCTGGTCCTGGGCGGGATCCTCGCCCTGGCTGTCGGTGGCAAAATCGCCTTCAACGGCCAGCCGATCATCCCGGCCGAGTTGTCTGAGCGCATGGGTTGGCAAGGGCAGGTGGCCCTGATCTTCCTACCGGTGGCCGCCTACGGCCTAATGATGATCTTCAGCAAGTTCCCGGTCAACGAGCGGGTTGCCGCCGGCGTCTCCTATCGAAACATGCTCAAGGAGGTCGGCTTCCTCGGCGCCTTGATTGTCTCGCTGATGATCTGCTTCGAGGTCGGCCGCGTCGTCGAGAACTTCATCATCAGCGCTCAAGAGCGCGATGATGTCGCCCAAGTCGAACTGATCGAGGTCGGCGCCGAAGGTGAAACGGTCGAGGCCGAGGGCCAGGAAGGCGAAGAAGCCGCGGCCGGAGAGACCGAGGCCACACAGGTCGCCGATCCGGGAACGCCCTCCAAGCCGGATTGGATGACGCAAACGCTAGCGGTCGGGCCAGTTGCGGTGCCGGTGAACGTGGCCATCAAGGCCGGCGTGGCCTTGGCGATCGCGACGATCTTTGGCCTCTACACGCTTTCCTTCGGCCAGCCGCTGTTCGTCTTCCTACTCATGATCATGGTGCCGCTGGCCACGACCGAGCTGGGGACCGATAGCTGGATCACCGAATTGATGGGGCCGGCGCTCCAACAACTCTCCACGGAGACGGGCTGGGTCATCGACGCCGGATGGATCCTGGTCTACACCTCGGCGATCATGATGGTGCTCCGGTTCTGTGCCGGTCCGATCGTGCACCGGCTCAGCCCGCTCGGCCTGCTGGCCACCAGCGCGGCCTTGGCCTCGGTCGGCCTGGTCTTCCTCTCGCAGGCCCAGGCGATCTGGATCCTGGCCGCGGCGACCCTCTACGGACTCGGCAAAACCTTCTTCTGGCCGACCATGCTGGGCGTCGTCGCCGAGCAGTTCCCCAAGGGCGGCGCCTTGACGCTCAACACCATCGGTGGCGTCGGCATGCTCGCCGTCGGCGTCTTGGGCAACCCTCTCCTGGGCAACCTCGTGGACGTCCGCGTCGACGAGCAACTCCAGCAAGAAGCGCCCGAGGTTTACGAAGAGGTGGTCGATGAGCCCAAGACCGGCATCTTCGGTGAATACAACTCGCTCGACCAAGACGCGGTGACCAGCCTAAGCGATGAGAATCAGGGCCTCATCACAACCATCCAGGCGACCGTCAAGCAGAACGCCCTGCTGACCGTTGCTATCCTGCCGGCGATCATGCTCGGCTGCTACCTCCTACTGATCGGCTACTTCAAGCTCCGGGGCGGCTACAAGCCTCAGGTGCTCGTCACCGAGAAGCAGGAGGACGAGATGATGGTCGGAGGTACGAGCGGACCGGCCGAATTCTGAGGTCCCTCGCGGATCGTTTCAGCAAAGCGCCCTCAAGAACAACGGACCGAGCGAGGATGGACTCTTCGCTCGGTCCGTTTTCGGTATCGGGCGATTGTGATCGCGCTCACCTCGTCCAAGAGACTCAGAGCCGGAGATGCTGAGCGATGATGTTCTTCTGGACCTCGTTGGTCCCGGAGTAGATCAAGCTGCCAACACTGTCACGGAGATCACGTTCGACCCCATATTCGGCCACGAAGCCCCGAGCGCCGAAGACACGGACCGCGGCCAGGCTGTTCTGAACCAGCGACTCCGAAACATGCAGCTTGGCCAGAGCTGAGGCGAGCGTGGCATCCTCGCCTCGATCTTTCAGCCAGCCGATCTTATAGACCAATGGCCGGCAGGTCTCCAATCGCAGTTGCATGTCGACGATCGTGTGCGCCACAGCCTGATTCTTACCGATCGGCTTGCCGTACTGCTGCCGGGTCCGTGCGTGTCGGATGCAGGTCTCGATCTGCCGACGCATCGTACCGAGGGCGCTGGCCAAGATCGCGCCGCGCTCCCATTCCATCGAGCAGTTAAAGACCTCCGCGCCGCGCCCCTCGCGGCCGAGCATGGCCTCCCAAGGGAGCCGACAGCCTTCGAAGACCGCCTCGCCCATCGGCACGGTCCGCACACCCATCTTGGGAAGCTCGCGGTCGGCGTGGAAACCGGGCGTCTCTCGAGGAACCAGGAAGGCCGAGATGCCCAAGATCCCTTGATCGGGCGAGGTCTTGGCGTAGCAGACAAACAGGTCGGCCACCGGCCCGCTGGTGATCCAGGTCTTGCGACCATCGAGGATCCAGTGGTCGTCGTCCCGTCGCGCTGTGGCGGCCATGCCGAAGATGTCGCTGCCGGCCTCGTACTCGCTGGCGCCATTGGCTCCGACCAGCGTGCCGTCGCAGAGTCCGGGGAGCCATCGGCGTTTCTGCGCTTCGGTTCCGTAGCGGAGCAGGGGGATCGCGTTGGTCCACATCGAGGCGTTGATGGCGAAGATCAAAGCCGTCTCGGGACAACCGTAGCCCAAGCCCTCCATGGCCGCGATCGTCGTGGTGAGCCCCAAGCCACGACCACCGTACTCTTCGGGGATCGGGAGCCCCTGAATCCCGAACCGCGCACACTTCTCCCAACCGCTCCGAGAGAACTCGCGATGCTCGTCTCGACGGAGTAGGTCCTTCTCGTCGACCAACTCCTCGCGGGCGAATCGCGAGGCGGCCTCGTGCCATTCTCGCTGCTGTTCGGTCCAGGCGAAGTCCATCGCGCCCCCCTCTTTGGTTGTCGCACGCGTTCGAGCGTTCGGTTCGCCGAATCCAGACCAATGCGCGTACCCTAGGAGGATCCCCCCAACTGGACAAGCCGAGCTTCGGACTTCTCTGATCGCGGACGAAACGATCTTCCACATCGAACCTTGACAACGCCCGAGACCATGAACCGCACACTCGATCTCACGAAGAAACTGATCTTGATCGTTTGGGCGTCGCCCTCCACCTCGGTCGGCGTGCTCGTCGGCACGATCACTCTGGTCAGCGGAGGCCGCGCCCAGATCCGCCAAGGGGCCTTGGAGTTTTACGGCGGCTGGCTCCCCTGGATCATGACCCGGCTCCCAGTCCGCGCCGCGGCAATGACCCTCGGCCATATCATCGTTGGTCAGACGCCGGAATTCCTCGACGACTGCCGGGCGCACGAACAGGCCCACGTCCGCCAAGCCGAGCGTTGGGGACCCGCCTTCATCCCCGCCTACCTGCTCGCCTCGCTCTGGGTCTGGACCCGGGGCCGCCACTTCTACCTAGATAACCCCTTCGAGATCGATGCGCGCCACCAAGCAGGCGATGGCTTCTAATATATGATATCTCGACTATGTTCAAATGCTGTTATCAACGACAAAATCAAAGCTTTCTCGAAGAGCTACATTGGTGAAGTACCAGTTCTCCCCGAGATGCCATTGTTGCTCCCATCCGGAGATCTCTCCCTCTCGTTCCAGAAGGCGCTGAAGTCGCAGGTCTTCGTCGATGTCGACGAGCACGGCGAGATCGATCAGGTCACGCAGTTCCGGCCGCGCCGAGTATACCCCCTCGACCACGATCACCGGGCGGCTCTCCACGGAGATTGGTCGATCTGACTTGGATCCATCGAACTTCTCCCAATCGAAGGGGCGATACTGAGCTGTCCCTTGACGCTTCAGTTGGTCCAAGACCGTCCCGAGCGATCGCCAGTCCATACAATCGGCTGCGAGTTGCTGCGGGGGATCGTTCCGGAGTTGGACCCCGCCCGCAAAGAAATCATCGCCTGGAATCACGATCGCATCGAGCTCTGCCTTCAGGAAGGACGCGATCGTGGATTTGCCCGAGCCGCTTCGCCCATCAATTGCAACGACAAAGGACGCATGATGGTCGGCCGACCGCTCTTTGATCCGTTCGGCCAATCGTTTGGAAAGCAATGGCACCGCGGAAATCATATCTCCCTCGTTCCGAAAACACCGACGATCGAACTCGCCATCCCCGACGACTCTGTCGTCGAACGGGGGTTGGATCAAGCTGACCGCTCCAAAGGACGAGCGGGAATGATCGACCCCTCGGGACCCCTTTGCAGTCACCGCGTTACAGTTTCAAATCGTCTTCGCTGACACGATTCCATCTTGCCATCTTTGGGAGAGGCCGAGCTGATGCCGAGCGCGCTTTATCTGGTCCTGGCGATCGTCCTGGAAGTCCTGGGGACGACGTCGATGAAATTGTCGGCCGGCTTCACGCGGCTGGGACCTTCGTTGGCGATTGGTCCCCTGTACCTGGCCAGCCTCGGGCTGATGACCCTGGCTTTGCGGACGATCGAGGTGTCGGTCGTCTACGCGATTTGGTCGGGTGCCGGCACGGCCTTGATCACCCTAATCGGCGTCTTCGCCTTCGACGAGCCGATGACCCCGGTTAAGGCCGGCTCGCTGGTCCTGATCGTCCTGGGAATCATCGGCCTGAATCTGGGAACGCCGTCGGACGAGCCCCCCAACGTTTCCGAGACGACCGCGCCGGTCGAGCCGAAGGGTCCAGAAGCCGACCCAAAGACGGCCCCCGAGCCTCCGAAGAACGATCCGACGGTCGAGTCGGGGACCGACCTCGAAGGACCGACCGACGCCCGCAAATCCGTCGACACCGGATCAGAAGTCCGGACGGTCTCCTCGATCGATCGGGAGCCTCCGACGTCTCCCGGGATGCGCATGGAGGCGGCCTTGACCGTGTCTTCGGGCCGAGTTAGCCTCCCGCACCACGGGTCGCCTTGGCGTCGCGAACGTCGGCGAGATCGGGCTGAGGAGCGGCCCGAGCTTCGGGCGACCCCTCGACCCCGCTCGCCCTCCAGGATTGCGGTCGACCGAGTCCCTCGGCCCGCCGGTGCCCCGCGCCACGGTGCGGAGGAACGGCCGGCGCCGCCCGGCTCGACGGATTGCCTCCGTCCAGGTAAGGAACGGACCAGACCCGATGCCGGCAGCCATCTCACGCGTGGTCTATCTCGGGCTCGACGGCGGAACCCAAGCCGTCCTCGACGCGGCCTTCGAACGGGGCTGGATGCCCCATCTCCGCGCCCTCTGGCGGCGGTCGGCCACCGGGCAACTCGCTTCGACGGCGCCGATGATCACGCCGGTAGCTTGGACCTCGTTCCTGACCGGCGCGCCGCCCGAGGACCACGGGATTCACGAGTTTTACTACCTCGACGCCGAGGACGGCACGGTCCGACCCAATCACGCCGGTCGCGTTCGCGTGCCGGGGCTCTGGCAGGTCCTCGATGCTTGGGATCGGCCGGTCATCAGCCTGAACCTGCCGATGACCTACCCAGCGCCTGAGGTCAGCGGCCTGATCGTCGCTGGTAGCGACGCGCCCGGGCGCGACTGGGCTTTCGCCCAATGCCCCGACTTCTACGATGAGATCCGGACCAATCTGCCCGACTACACCCACAAAATCGTTTGGAAACGCCGGCCGCGAACCCTGAGCGAACTCCGGACAATTGCCGCACAGTGTCGGGCCGTCTTCGACGCACGGGCCGAGGCGGCCGAACGCGCCGACGCTCGGACCGATTGGTCGGCCTTGATGGTCCACTTCCACAACCTCGACAGCCTCCTGCATCGGCTCTGGCCCTATCTCGACCTTGAGGATGGGACCGCCGAGCGTGCGCCGGCTTGGCACGACGAGATTGTCGCCTGCCTCCGGAGTCTCGACGAGGCGATCGGACGGCTCCTCGAACTGGCCAGCCGGCGCGATGCGGCGGTCATCGCCGTCTCTGACCACGGGTTCGGGCCGTGCCATGCCCTGGTCAACGTCAACGGGATCCTCGAGCAGGCCGGACTCTTCCGAGGCCGGACCTACGGGACCCGGTTCGCCTACCGCCTGCAACGACTCCGCGATCGCTATCGGCGATGGCAGGCGCGTCGGCGACCCGGCGGGTCGGGCCGTCGATTCCCGCGCTCGGTGGCCGGTCAGGTCGGATGCGACTGGTCTCGAACCTTGGCCTTCGCGCCCTTCGGTCAGCTTAACGGATCAATCTATTTGAATCCCGAGCAACACCACAACGCTTCACGTGCCGATCGGACCATCGACGATGTCATCGAGATCTTCAACGAGGCGCGTGATCCCGAGACCGGCCGGCCGCTCTTTGCCGAGGTCTTCAGCACGGCCGAGCGGTATGGCCTCGAGCCGGCCGCCCGGGGCATGCCCGAGGTGCTGGCCCTCTCGGCCGACGGGTTCCAAGCCCAAGCCAAGTGGGGCATCGACCGTCGGATCACCCGGCCCGACTGGAACCTGCCGGCGACGCACTATCGTTCGGGAATCCTGGCCATTCACGCTCCTGGCGTCCGGGCTGGAGACCGCCTCCACGCGCGGCTCGAGGACGTCGCGCCGACCAGCCTGGCCCTGCTCGATCTACCGATTCCGGGCACGATGCAGGGACGCGTGCTCGACGAGGCCTTCGAGCAACCCCTACCGGCCCAACGGATCGTCGAAGCGCCAACCATCGCCGAGCCGATCGCCCCGCCGGCCTGGATCGACGACCCCGTGATTGCCCGGACGTCCGTCTGAAATCGCCCCATCGACCGAACGATTGACCGATCGTGTCAGACACGGTGATCGATCGGCACGGACCTTTCCCGATTTGAAACGTGCCAACGGTCAGACGAACGACCTTCTCGTCCTTTCCCAACCCGAGGTGCCCTCGATGCCCGAGATCCGGCAAACCCTTCATCAGTTTATCCTCGACGAGTTCCTGCCCGGCGAGGACCCCGACGAGTTGAACGACGCCACGCCGCTGATTACCGGCGGCATCCTCGACTCGATCAGTACGTTGAAGCTGGTCAACTTCCTGGAAGACACCTTCGCTATCACCGTCGAGGCCCACGAGGCGGGTGTCGACTGCCTCGACTCGATCGGCCAAATCTCTGAAATGATCCAGGAAAAGCAGGCCGCCTGAGTCGAAGCCGCAGGGCCGTCGCCTCCCAACATGCTCCTTGGTCACGTCGGGCCTCGACGACGAGGACCGAGACCCCGACGGACCGAGGTGGTCGACGGGACACACCTCCCGTCGCCCCAAGGCCACGCGACCCAGCTCGGGACTAGGCTTCTCACGGAAATCACTGTCCCGCCGAGAGAACGGCGGGATTCCGTGATCGAAGCCCACGTCCACGAGCCGGGGAACGCCATCCATGATCTTGCGCGTCGCGATCCGATCCGCGCCGAAAGCCTCACGGACCACCGCCCGTCAACGCCACGACGCCTGCCGATACGCCCCCGGACGCGACCCCGCCATCGTCCTTGAACGGCGAATCGTGCTCGACGGTGTCGGCCTGCCCTTTGGGGCTAATTGGCAAAACAACTCCGTGTTCATGCTCGGCGATGTCGCCGTCGACGTCGTCCTGCTCGAGTCCAACGGGTCGGTCGATGCCGAGACCGAGGACTGGGACACGTCCCGGATCGATCAGGTCAAGGCCGAGATCGTCGAAGGGCTCGACTGGTGGGTCCAGACCCTCTCCACCAGCTTCAGCGACAAGCATCATTTGGAGTTCCATGTCGACTTCAGCCACGCCGACCAACCTGTGCCCACCGGCTACGAGCCGATCAATCGTCCCCAATCGGACCAGGACCTCTGGATTCAAGATTATCTGAATTATGTTCAGGCCGACGATGTCGGTTCGTACTTCTCCGACATGCTCAACTACAACAATGATCGGCGGCTCGAAGCCGGGACCGACTGGGCCACCACGATCTTCGTCGTGGACTCGGAAGCCGACCAAAACGGCAAGTTCTCCGACAACTACTTCGCCTATGCCTACCTCGGCGGTCCGTTCATGGTCATGACTTACGACAACAACGGCTGGGGCATCAGCCGGATGAGTCATGTGACCGCCCACGAGATGGGCCATATTTTTTATGCACTGGACGAATACCCAGGCTCGAATAGCTACAACTCCTACTCCGGCTACTACAACACTCAGAACCTCAATGCCAACGACGACCATCCCAACCCGTCGAGCCGGGTCGACAGCATCATGGCGGAGGCCCAACGCCAAATGAACGTCTGGGGCGCGTATTCGACCTCGGCGAGTTCGGCGGCAATGATGGGTTGGCAGGACAGCGACGGTGACGGGATCTTCGACGTGCTTGACGTGCCCTTGAGCCTCAGCGGATCCGGCCAGTTCGATTCGCTCTCTGGTCAGTATCGGTTCCAAGGGTCGGCATCGGTCAACACGCTGGCCAATCAGAACCCTCGGGGTCGCGGGACCTCAGCGATGACCATCAACACCGTCGATCGCTTGGAATATCGGCTCGATGGCGGGCCTTGGCAAACCCAGGCTACATATCATGCCTACAGCACCGACATCGACGTCCAGTTCCCCCTCGACGGCATGGGCACGTTCAACGTGGATCTGCGGGTCGTCGACGACGAGACAGGCATCACATCGCCCCTTTTCAGCGACACCGTCACGATCGCCTCGCAGGTCGTCGACGGCATCCTCCACCTGGCTGGGACGTCAAGTGCGGATGACTATACCTTGCAATCGGCCGGCAACACCGTGACATGGTCCGATGGCAACGATCAGGTCCTGGGGACCTTCAGTGGGATCACAGAGGTCGCAATCGCGATGGGTGAAGGAGACGATCGGCTCGACGCGTCGGGCTTGTCTTTACCGATCACCATCGACGGCGGTTCGGGCCACGACACGCTTCAAGGCGGCTCGGGCGCCGACACGATCCTCGGTGGGTCGGGGGCCGACTCGATCCTGGGCAATGGCGGTAGCGACTTGCTCCGCGGCCAGGACGGCAACGATACGCTGACCGGTGGCAGCCAGGCCGACTCCCTCTCGGGCGGACCCGGCAACGATACGCTCAAGGGCGAGGGGGGCCACGACACGATCCGTGGCGAGGATGGCCATGACAAGCTCGTCGGCGGGGACGGCCTCGACTTGCTCGACGGCAACAAGGGTCGCGACACGCTCAAGGGTCAGGCCGGCCGCGACACGTTGGTCGGCGGTGCCGACGACGACACGCTCCAGGGCGAGGGGGGTCATGATTACCTCCAAGGCGGCGCGGGCAATGACCGGCTCGAGGCCGGCGGCGGCAGCGACACCCTGGACGGCAACGATGGCGACGATACCTTGATCGGCCACTCCGGCGCTGACAGCCTCTCGGGCCATGACGGTCGCGACCGGATCGAGGGGGGCTCCGGCCGCGACATGATCTCCGGTGGAAGCGAAGCCGATACCCTTCTCGGCGGCGATGGTGCCGACACGATTCGAGGGGACTCGGGCAACGATACTCTCAAAGGCCATGCCGGTGACGACACCCTGATGGGCAATCAGGGCCATGACCACTTGGTCGGCGGCAACCATCACGACCGACTCCGAGGCGGCAGCGACCGTGACACCCTCAAAGGAGGATCCGGTCACGATACCCTCGAAGGGGGTAACGGAAACGACCAACTCGATGGCGGTTCGGATGCCGACCAATTCATCTTCGAAGGGACCGAAGCATCGGAGACCTTGGACCTCGACTTATTCAGCTCCCGGATTCGCTTCCGAATCAACCCCGGGACCGTTTCTAACCCGGTGACCGACCTGGCCACGTACGACCTCGACGATGCGGTCCTCTTGATCGCGCTCGGGGGCAATGACAACATCCTGCTCGATCCGCTTCTACCAGTCGTTGGCACCGTCGTCGGCGGCAGTGGGACCGATTCGGTCGATCAGAATCTCGAAGGCTGGACGACATCGGAACTCTAATCGGCCGATCTGATATGGATCGACCGACCTCGCCTAAATCGCCGTTGCAATCCGTCAAACCGAAAGATCGAGGCCCCCGACACGAGACTTCGGGGGGCCTACGACGGCCGAACGGGATCGACGGCTTGGGTTGGGCCACCCAATGGGAATGGGCCGACAGGGGAGCAGTCGCCCCCTCCGTGCTCATCCGAACCACCAACACAAATGATACGGGCGGCCCGATCGATAAGGGCGGGCATTGGGATAGCCAGACCATCCGCCGAGGCCAGCCGTCACCTCTTGGTGCGGCCCTTGCTCGCTTTCGACTTCGGAGGGGCGGCTTTGGCTTTCGCCTTGGGCTTGGGCTTTTCTTTGGCCGAGGAGGCCCCATTAGAACTGGCCGTCTCGGTGGCTTTGGGCTTGTGGACCGGCAGGGGCGGCGAGTCGAGACTGCGCCAAAGCCGCATCGCCTCGCTCTTGGTCGGGGCCAGGCGTCGGAGATCGAGGATCGCGTTGAGGGTGCCGACGACGTCGGCGTGGCGAACCATCGGATCGCTCATCGCCGTCTCGGTCTCAGGTAGCTGGATGTAGTTGGCGAACCACTCGGCCACCTCGGACCATCGGTATAGCGGCGAGCGGCTCCGCAGGTTCGAGATCGGTGGCGGGAATTCGCCGGGACCACGCTCGCCGAGGGCGTAGAGGCGGATGCTCTCGCGGGAACGTCCGGTCCGTCGCGCGATCTCGGAGGTCGTGACCAGGTCGTCCGGCTCGATTCGGACGACTTTGTGTTCGGTCGATTCTAAGGCCCTCTCGACCTCGGCGATCGTCTGGAGCATGACGTCGACCAGGGACTCGCCCCCCTGCTCGCAAGCGATGTAGACCACGCCGCTCCGCTTGCTGGCCTGCAGGCGATCACGATGGCCGGCAGCGCGGAGCCGGGACGCGATCTCCGGCAGATCTTTCTCGCTGCCGGTCAGGATCAGGGTGAATTCGAAAGGCCGTGGCTTGCTCGACGGCCTCGTGGAGGATTTCGCTCGCGTCTTGGTCGCCATAGTCGATCAGCCAGTCCCGGAGGGTCAGGGGGGTGCGGGGCCAAACGGAGTGGAGGTCGAGTCGGCGGCCGGTTACAACGGGGGTGAACTGGCGCTGACTCGGATGGGAGAGGGGGATGAGTGTCGAGGTCGGCGGACTCGCCGAATGCCGAGACGTGATGCCGTGTTGTCGGGCAGTTGCCGAGCTTCGTTCAGGACATGGTGGCGGTTCGAATGTGACCACCAACCAAAGCACGTGATGCCGTCTCAGAAGACGCACCACCGACACAACGATCCGCACCTGTCGTCATCGATCCGCCGGTCCCGCCCGGAACCTACAGATTCGAAGCGACCCGAGGACGATCGTGATATTAAGCGTGTCGCCTTGACAGGTCAATTGATCTTGACAGATCATCCTGTCGCCCCCCCGCATAAGCCGAACCGTCCCACCATTAGGAGACATGACGATGTCTTGGACGCCCATCGCAACCTCGTGGATTGGAGCGTTGATCGCGAGGATCCGACCGCGTTGGCATCTGCCGATCCGACCGGGGCAGGGCGAAGGCACTCCCAGGCTCTTCGGAGCTCCTTTGATGAGTCGTCTCGGACGATCGCCGGCTCACCAGCGATTGGTCACCATGACTCTCCTGGTCCTGATCGGACTGTTCGGTCTACTCGGCGCGGGCTCGAATGACCTCGAGGCCTCGGAGGTCGCCTCCTCGTCAGACCGAGACGATTCGGACACGTCCGAGGACCGCACATGGCGATTCAATCGCGATGTCCGGCCGATTCTCGCAGAGAAGTGCTTCTCCTGCCATGGACCGGATCGCCAAAACCGGCGGGCTGGGATGCGACTGGACACTGCCGAGGGGGCCTACGCCCTCACCGAAATGGGCGTCAACCCGATCGTACCCGGCGACGTGGAGGCCAGTGAGGTCGTCTGGCGCATCAACTCTGAAGACGACTTCGAGGTCATGCCGCCACCTGAGGCGAAGAATCCGCTCAATCCCGAGGAGATCCGGATCCTCACCGAATGGATCGAGCAAGGGGCTCTCTACGAATCCCACTGGGCCTACCAGACCCCGAAGCGGCCCGAACTCCCGGCATATTCCACAGAAGCCCACCCGCAATCTCATGACCAGGGCGCCATCGACTGGTTCCTCATCAAGCGACTCGCCGAGGAGGGGCTCGATCTGGCACCCGAGGCCGACCCGATCACGCTGGTCCGTCGTCTTCACCTCGATCTGACCGGCCTGCCACCCACCCCCGAGCAGGTCGAGGACTACCTCGACGACGACCGTCCCGACGCTTATGAACGACTCGTCGAACGCCTCCTCGCCTCACCTCGATACGGCGAGCGCTTGGCCGTCGCCTGGCTCGACCTGGTCCGATACGCCGACACCGTCGGATACCACGGCGATCAGGAGCACCACGCCGCGCCCTACCGCGACTGGGTCATCGCCGCCTTCAATGACAACATGCCCTTCGATCGATTCACCGCCGAGCAACTCGCTGGCGATCTGCTCGAGCAACCCGACGAGGATCAACGGATCGCCTCGGCGTACAATCGACTGCTCCAGACCACTCACGAAGGCGGTGCCCAGGATGGCGAATACCGCGCCAAGTACGCCGCCGACCGTGTCCGCAACATCTCAGTCACCTGGATGGGCATGACGCTCGGCTGTGCGGAATGCCATGATCATAAATATGATCCGCTGACCCAACGCGATTTCTACAGCTTGGCGGCCTTCTTCGCTGACCTCGACGAGCAGGGCGTCTACAACAGCCCCAACTCGACGCCGACCACCCGCGCCCCCGAGATCGACGTTCATACCCCCTTCGATCGTCGACGACTGGCCACCGTCGAGCAACAACTCCGAGCGCTCCGAGACGATCGGCCTGTTGTGGACGACCGCTCGGAATGCATGGAGGAAGACACAAATCCCGTCGGCGATCGCCGACGGGTCGACGACCTGGAAGCGGAACGACAACGGCTCATCGAGGCCCGACGGACCGTGATGGTCTCGAGTCGGGTCGACCCCCGGGTCGTCCGGATCCTGCCGCGTGGCGACTGGATGGACCGCTCCGGACCGATCGTCGAGCCGGCCGTACCCGCAGTCCTTGGCTCGATCCGGTCTCGACACGGCCAGGAAGCCCGCCCCGACCGGCTCGACCTGGCCCGTTGGCTTACCGATCCGGAGAACCCCTTGACGTCGCGGACGTTTGTCAACCGGCTCTGGTATCAGTTCTTCGGCCAAGGGCTTACACCCAGCTTGGTCGACGCCGGTTCGCAGGGCGGATGGCCCACCCACCCCGAACTGCTCGACTGGTTGGCCCGTGAGTTCTCCGACTCTGGATGGGACGTCAAGCATGTCGTCCGCCAGATCGTCCAGAGCCGCGCCTACCGCCAATCCTCCAAGCCGCGCCCCGAACATGATCTCGAACGGATCGACCCGGACAACCGCCTCTTCGCACGGCAGGGGCGATACCGGCTCCCCGCCGAGTTCGTCCGTGACACCGCCTTGGCCATTTCCGGCCTCCTGCTCGACGAGCTGGGTGGTGCACCGGCCAAGCCCTATCAGCCGGCCGGCTACTACAGCCACCTCAACTTCCCCACACGGACCTATCAGGCCGACGAGGACCGCAACCAAGATCGTCGCGGCGTCTACATCCACTGGCAACGCCAGTTCCTCCACCCGATGCTCCGCGCATTCGACGCGCCCAGCCGTGAGGAATGCACCGCGCGACGCCCTGTCAGCAACACCCCACTCGCCGCATTGACCCTGCTCAACGATCCCAGCTTCGTTGAGGCCGCTCGTGTCCTGGCTCAGCGCGTTCTCCAGGAGCGGCAGACCGACGACGAGCGGATCGTCCGGCTCTGGCGGTTGGCCGTCTCGCGGCCCCCGAACGACCGTGAGCAGGACATCCTCCGAGCGCTCCTGGAACAATGCCGCCACGACTTCCGCCAACGTCCCGGTGATGCATCGCGCCTGATCCACGTTGGCCGTTCCAGTCGGACCACGCCCGAGGCCCTCGGAGATCGCGATGACCAGGTCGAACTGGCCGCCTGGACCCAAATCGCGCGGGCCGTCTTGAACCTCAACGAAACCTTCACGCGCAACTAAGGTCGAAACCTCTCACAGCAAAGGCCAACTGCATGAACATCGATCCTTATCAAGTCGGCCAGATCCGTCGCCGTCAGGCCCTCCAACAGACGCGACGCACCTTCTTGGGACGCACATCGCTGGGACTCGGCGGGATCGCCCTGGCCTCATTGATGCCTGGCGGACTCACACGCGCTGCCGACGCGTCATCGATCGCCGGACCGTTGCCCGGTCTGCCCCATTTCGCTCCGCGAGCCAAGCGCGTCATCTTCCTCTGCATGGCCGGGGGACCGAGCCACCTCGAGACCTTCGACTACAAGCCCGAACTGGCCCGCCGCGACGGCCAGCCCATGCCCGAGAGCCTGACCCAGGGACAGCCCATCGCGCAACTCCAAGGGCAGGACCTCCGCTGCCTCGGCCCCCAATTCCCATTCGCCAAGCACGGCCAATCCGGGCAAGAGATTGCCGGTTGCTTGCCCAAGATCGCCGGGATCGCCGACCAAATCTGCATCATTCGTTCAATGAACACCGATCAGATCAATCACGACCCGGCGCATACGGTCATGAACACGGGTACCTCAATCTCGGGCCGACCTAGTATGGGCGCGTGGGTCACCTACGGTCTGGGCTCGGAGGCCAACGACCTGCCCGGATTCA
The DNA here is from genome assembly GCA_964609385.1 of uncultured Planctomycetia bacterium. Lineage (GTDB taxonomy): Bacteria > Planctomycetota > Planctomycetia > Isosphaerales > Isosphaeraceae > CAZSSM01. Next base: position 22,434 of record CAZSSM010000023.1, on the reverse strand, counting down.
TCGTCCTGACCAGCAAAGGGGGGCGCAACCCGCAGCCGATCGCTTCGAGACAGTGGGGCAGCGGCTTCCTGCCCAGCCGCCATCAAGGGGTCGAGTTCCATGCCACCGGCGCTCCGGTCCACTACCTCGGCGACCCGCCCGGCGTCGGTCGCGACGCACAACGTTCCCTGATCGACGTCATCGGCACCCTCGACGGGCTCCGCAACCAGGACGTGGCCAACCCCGAGATCGAGACCCGGATCGCACAGTACGAGATGGCTTTCCGAATGCAGACCAGCGTCCCCGACCTCATGGACTTCTCCGACGAGCCGAGGGACGTCCTCGAGATGTACGGGACCCAGGGCGCCGACGGATCCTTCGCGGCCAACTGTTTACTGGCCCGTCGGCTCGCCGAGCGTGGCGTCCGGTTCATCCATCTCTATCACCGAGGCTGGGATCATCACGGCGACTTAGTCCCCTACATGAAGACCTGCACGTCCCTCTGCGACGGTCCCAGCGCGGCCCTGGTGACCGACCTCAAGCGTCGAGGCTTGCTCGACGAGACGCTGGTCATCTGGGGCGGTGAGTTCGGGCGTACACCGATGTTCCAGGGCAAGGGCAAAACCGCCGGCCGCGACCACCACATCCGCGGCTTCTCCATGTGGATGGCCGGCGGTGGGATCAAGGGAGGCATGACCTACGGCGCCACCGACGACTTCGGATACCACGCCGTCGAGAACCCGGTCCATGTCCGCGACCTTCACGCCACGATGCTCCACCTGCTCGGCATCGATCACGATCGACTCTCCGTGAAGCACCAGGGGCTCGACATGCGTTTGACCGGGGTCGAGCCGGCCCGTGTCGTCGACGAGATCCTCGCCTGAGCCAAGTCGCGACACACCACTTAGACGAGAGATATCCTTACTAAACATCTCAAAGAGGTTCGGCACCATCGAGGTCGGAACCGGATCTCCGCTATGCCCGCCGCTGTCCGGTTGCGGACCGCGTTGTGGGCGGCCAAACTCGGTGAACCTCTCCGGTTCGACCGATTCCTGGACCGTTCCTAGCGGGGCCCACTCATGCGCGTTCGCGATCCACAACGACACCACGTTCCCGTCCTGATCCTGGTCACCTTGACACTCATCACGCCGTCGATAGCCCTCGCCTTCGAGGACGCCCGGGGTGGTGCCGACGATCCTTGGCTCGACGAAAACGTGGGCCGGTACGTGATGCTCTACAAGTCGCTGCACGCGCATCCAGAACTCTCCTTCGAAGAGAAGCAGACCTCGCGACGGATCGCCGACGAACTCCGAGAGGCCGGTTTCCAAGTGACCGAGCGGGTCGGAGGCTATGGGGTCGTCGCGGTCCTGGAGAACGGCGACGGGCCGACCGTACTCGTCCGAACCGACCTGGACGCCCTGCCGATCGTCGAGCAGACCGGACTGCCCTACGCCAGCAAGGTGACCGTCGAAGGGTCCGACGGCGCATCGGTCGGCGTGATGCACGCCTGCGGTCACGATATGCATATGGCCAACCTGATCGGCACCGCCGACTGGCTGGCCTCGCACCGCGAGGCCTGGTCGGGCACGGTCGTCTTGATCGGTCAACCGGCCGAAGAGCGGGTTGGGGGTGCCAAGGCGATGCTCGCCGATGGCCTCTACACCCGGTTCCCCCAACCGGACTTCGCCCTAGCCCTTCACGTCAATGACAACTTGGCCATAGGTCGCGTCGGTTACGTCCCCGGGCCGGCATACGCCTCGGTCAGTTCGGTCGACATCATCGTCCGTGGTGTTGGCGGCCACGGGGCCAAGCCACATCAGGCCATCGACCCGATCGTTCTGGCCTCATTGCTGGTGCTCGACCTCCAGACGATCGTCAGCCGCGAAGTCAAACCGATCGATCCGGCTGTCCTGACCGTCGGCTCAATTCATGGCGGCAGCAAGCACAACATCATTCCCGCCGAGGTCCGACTGCAACTGACCCTTCGCTCCTACAGCGAATCGGTGATGGACCAGTTGATATCGGGAATCCGCCGCCGCGCCGAAGCGTTGGCGATTGCCCACCAGGCGCCCGAGCCGACCGTCAGCGTCAGTGAGAATACCCCACCGACGATTAATCATCCCGACCTCGTCGACCGGGTCGTCCCGGCCTTCGAACGGGTGTTGGGTTCGGCCAACGTCGAGCCGTTGGAGCCGACTATGGGCGCGGAGGACTTCGGTCGCTATGCCACCAATGGCGTCCCGATCTTCATGTACTCCCTCGGCAGCGTTGACCCAGCGCGGATCCTCGAGGCCGAGTCCGGTGGCGATCCTCTCCCCTCGGTCCACTCCCCGTTCTACGCGCCGGTCCCCGAACCCACGCTCCGGACCGCCATCGCCACCATGACCGCTGCGGTCACCGAACTGCTCCCCCCCGCGTCAGTCACGTCGCGAGACTGAATCAGACCAATCGGGATCGACCGGTTCGCAGCCAACCCATACAGACGCGAATCGTCTGAGGTCTGCATCGGACCGTCAGACCTCAGCCGTTCTTCGCGGTTTCCCTATCGACAACCACTGATTGATCCGCCATCCGGACAATCTCCCTGAAGTCGTGTCGCATCGAAGCGCTCGACGATACCAGCGATCAGGAATCGGGGGATTGGGTCCGATGCGCGCACCCTTGCAATCACGATCGCTACCCATTACGCTCCAGAATGAGTTGGTTGCGACGACTCAGCAACTGGCTCGATCGGCATGATCATCAAGCTCATTCTCAGTATGGAAGCGTTGTTATGTCTCCCCGTCCACATGCTCGCCTCAGCCGTTCTTCTCCTCCGAGCAGACCCCTTTGCTCGTTTCACAAGTCGGTCCGTCGTCCACGTCTCGCCCTGACGGTCGAGGCGCTGGAACCGCGTTGCCTACTGACGACGTTCGTGGTGGATGATCCGATCGACCTCGATGATGGGACCATCGGCTCGGGCCAGTTGTCGTTGCGGGAGGCGGTCCGGCTGAGCGAGGAGACCCCTGGCACCGACGTCATCACGTTCGACCCACGCCTAGAGGGAACAACTCTCACGCTGGCCAATGGCCCCTTGGTCTTGAACGATCCCGTCGGCACATCCATCCAAGGCCCCGTGTCCGGATCACTGACCATAAGTGGTGGGGGGAACGGGCGCGTCCTAGAGATCCTCGACGGGGCGACGGTGATCTTGGAAGACCTTCAGCTCGTCGACGGTTCGACGACTGGCAACGGCGGCGCGGTGCATAACTCCGGCAACTTGACGATCCGGCGTTCGGTGATCTCCGACAGCACCGCCGGAGACAATGATGCCGATGGTGTCTCCGGTGGCGGCCTGTTTAATGCCGGGTCGGTCGTTCTCGACAACACGACGATCTCGGGCAACTCCTCCTTCGCCGCCGGTGGGGGAGTGGCCAACCAAGGCTTCGCGACGATCATCGACTCCCAGATCGCCGGTAACCGTGGCGGCAGTGAAGCCGACGGGGCGCGGGGTGGGGGCATAATCAACACCGGCCAGTTGACGATCCACAGCTCCCAAATCGTCGACAACACCCTGGCCCAGATCAACTACGCTGGCGATGGCGGAGGCATCTTCAACAGCGGCTCGTTGACGATGTCCAACGGAACGGTTGTCGGCAACTCCAACCGGGCTGCGATGGAAGGGTCGATCCTGGCCGGGGGTTACGGCGGAGGCATCGCGAATACCGGATTCCTTTCTCTGAACAGCGTCACGATTCAGGGCAACTCGGCGGAGGGCGGCGAATCGGACGGATTGGCCTTCAGAGACATAAACCTGAGTGGCCAGGGCGGAGGAATCTCTAACGTCTCGGGAACTGTTGAGATTGTTAACAGCCTGATCTCGGAGAATCGAACTCGCTACGCCGGCGGGGGAATCCGCAATTTCAGCGGTCAGATGACCCTGATCGACACGCGGGTCAGCGGTAACACGGCCGGGTTCACCTTCGGCGGGCGATCGGCCGGCTTCGGCGGAGGGATCTCCAACAGTGGGCTGATAACCATTGACAGATCGACAATTCAAGGGAACTCGGCCGGCCCGACCATCTTCACCCTCGATGCCGACTATGGCTACGCCGAGCGGGCCTCGCTCCGAGGCGGTCGCGGAGGCGGCATCTACAATGGTAGGGACGGATCGCTCAGCGTGACCGACTCGGTCGTCGACAAGAACCTCGCCGGTACCGATGATGCGAACCCACACGCATTCTATGAGCTGGAGGCTGGCTATGGCGGCGGGATCTTCAGCCAAGGCGATCTGACGATCACCAGCTCCTCGATCGTCAGCAACACCGCTTCGCTCGACGGAGGGGCGATCCGGCAGTTCCGGGGCATCACCTTGCTCATCAACGGGACACTCAGCAGCAACGACGCCGGCCGCGACGGGGGAGCGATCTCTCTGGAACAAGGCTCGTTGGAGATCGCCAACACAACGATCACCGCTAACCGAGCCGACACGGACGACCTCGACAGTGCCGTCGGCGGCGGCGGCGGGATTCGGACCGACGATGCCCCCGGATCCTCAATCCCACCTCAGTTGATCCTCGTCAACTCGATCGTCTCAGGGAACCTTCGAGGGCAGGAGGGTTCCGAGTCACCCAACAACCTCGACGGTCAGACGCCGGAATTGGAGAGCCGGTACAATTTGGTCGGTTCGGGACCAACGTCACCCAGCCACCCTTCGAACCGGAACGGGATCGACGATCCGCAACTGGGCCCGCTCCAGAATAACGGCGGGTCGACGCCCACTCACGCGCCATTGTCGACCAGCCCAGCTCTCGAGGCCGGCCCCAACGATCCGCTGATAGGCCCCGAACAGGAAGTTCTCCCCTTCGACCAGCGTGGACCCGGGTTCCCCCGACTCTCCGGCGATCGGCTCGACATCGGCGCCGTTGAATTGATCCCCGAGACACCCGGCCTCTTCGTCGATATCATCGGCGATCGCGTCAACGTCTTCGACCATCAGACCAGCCTCCGCGAAGCGGTCGCCTTCGCCAAAGAAAACGCCGGCCCCGACACCATCCGATTCGCCGAGACCTTGGCTGGAGCCACCATCATTCTGGACGGATCCCCGATCGTGCTCGACGACTCTGAAGGGATCACTCTGGAAGGGCCCGGCGTCGACCTGTTGACCCTCAGCGGCGACGCCCGCTCGCGGGTCCTCCTGGTCGAGCAGGACTCCGTCGCCACCTTGAGCGGATTGACCATCGAGGGTGGGTATTCCGACGATCATGGCGGTGGAATCCGTAACCGCGGTGATCTCGATTTGATCAGTGTGTCCGTCATCAATAACCATGTGATCGGAGCAGGGCGGGACGGCGGAGGCATTTCCAACGTCGGCACGCTCGAGATCAACAACGTCTCGATCCGCGACAATCGCTCCGAAGATGATGGCGGGGGTCTCTTCAACGATGGCCTTCTGATCATGACCGATTCGGAGGTGATCGACAACATCAGCCAAGGGAGTGGCGGCGGCCTCGAAAACCGAGATGTGGCCATCCTTCGAAACGTCGAGATCGTCGGCAACACGAGCGGTCAAGGCGGCGGCGTGGTCAACGCGTTCGGCGATTCTTCTTTGACGATTGATCGAAGTACGATCCGAGAGAACCGCGCCCTCCTCGGCGGGGGCGGTCTAATGAACAACGGCACCGATCTGATTCTGATCCGTTCGGTCGTCGCGGAGAACCGGAGCGATCGCAACGGGGCCGGCCTGCTCAATCGTGATGGGCAGACCCAACTGGTCGCCAGTACCATCCATGACAACACGGCCATCACGCAAGGCGGCGCCATCGATATCAGTCGAGGCGCGGTCGCCCTGGTCAACGCGACGCTCAGCGGGAACCGATCCGGGTCCATCGGCGGGGCCATCTCCAATCGAGACGGCACCCTGTCCCTCGACCAATCCACGCTGACCAACAACAGCGCCGAGGGCAGGGGCGGGGCCATCTGGAACGCCGAGACCGCCGACTCGACGGTCCGCCTGACCAACTCGATCGTCGCCGGCAACTGGCAGGGTCCCGAGCCCACCCCCAGCAACCTCGACGGCAAGGCCCCCGAACCCAACAGCCGGGGCAACGTGATCGGATCCGGCCCGATCAGCTTGGACTCGACCAAGAACCTTGTCGGGCTCGACGATCCGGGTTTGGGGCCGCTGGAATCTCAAGGTGGACTCACCCCCACCCACGCGTTGTTATCGGGGAGCCCAGCCATCCTGGCCGCTGAGATCCAGGCCCGTCCCCGAGACATCTTCGACCTCGATGACGACGGCGACCGTGACGAAGTCTTGCCCGTCGATCAGCGCGGAGTCCCCTTCGAGAACGCTGCGGGCGCTTTCCAAATCGTCCCGACCACCCTCCGCGTCGCGTCGGTCATCCATGACGAAGGCGGAGTCCAGGTCGCCTTCACGCGCCCCTTGGACGTCTCGGCAGTCGACCTCTACGCGAACAACAGCCCCGACCTCATCCTGGAAGGCCCCGACGGCCCGGTCCTCGGATCGCTCGTCGTCGCGCCCGACGGCCGTTCTCTTCACTTCATCGCCACCGGGGAAATACTCGCACCCGGCCTTTACACCCTGACCCTACCAGCCGATCCAGGCGGCCTGCTCGACCTCGAAGGCCGAGCGCTGGATGGTAACGGCGACGACGTGTCGGGCGACACCTTCACCACCTCGTTCCTGGTCGATAATCCCGGGACCATCGCCACCCTGAGTCTCCCGGACATCGTCCGCGGTCCCGACCAAGCGATCGACCTCCCGGTCGGGTCCAATGGTCTGCCGATCACGATCGAAAATGCCGAAGGTGCGACCCAGATCGCGTTCACGATCGCCTATGACCCGGCCCGGCTCCAAGTCACCGGAGGACAACTCGGCAGCTCTCTGCCCGACGGATCCTCGTTGGTCATCGACACCACGACTCTGGGCACCGTCGACATCGAGGTCACGATCGCCCCTGGCCAGGGGCTGGCTGGCGACGCCCTCGAACTGGTCCGCCTGAGCGCGACGGTCCCCGAGGATGCCGTCCTGACGGGCAAGCACATCCTCGATATCCAGGACGTTGTCATCCAGAACGACGGCGTCCCCGTCGAAGCTCAAGCCCGGGATGCGATCCATCTGGTGGCCTACCCCGGCGATGCCTTCGTAGCCGACCAAAGCTACTCGGTCGAGGACGTGTCTGCCCTACTCGGCGCGAGCATCGGCATCCCGCTGGCCGACTTCCCCAATGTCGATCCGGTCCTTTTGACAGACATCAACGGGAATCGGATCGTTGACCTTGACGACGCCGTGCCGATCCTCCAGGCGATCCTCGGAATCCCCACGGCTCAGGTTCCGCCCCGACCCGCCGTCGACCCACCGATCCCGGCCGGGCTCGACCCTCGGATCGCAATCGGCCATGTCCAGGCCCAGCCCGGCGCGAACGTTGAAACCCCGTTGACGCTGTTCAACACGGATGTCGTCCGCGTGGGCGTCCAGACCTTCCAAGCCGTCATCACCTTCGATCCCGAACTCGTCACCGTTCACGATGTCGTCCCGGGCGACCTGGGTCGAGCCTACACCATGCACTGGCATGCCGACGAGGCGTTGGGACAATTGATCGTCGTCGGGTACCGCGCTCAGCCCCTCGAATTGGACCCCGGAGAGGGTGGAGCCATGGCCTGGATCGATCTGGATGTGGCCGACACCTTGGTGCCCGGTGATCGGGTCGGCCTGAACCTCCGATCCGACGTGGCCACCTCGATGGGGACGATCGCGACCGGCCTGAACGGGGGCGACCTGATCTTGATCCCCGCGCCGACGAATCGCGGGGACGACCCGGTCGATGGGATGCTCACCGTCGTTGACGATGTCGAAGGCCTCTCAACATCGACACGACGCGTGCAAACGCTCGACTCAACCGAAATCCCCCTCGACGAGTTGAACCGACTCTTCAGCCCCTTCCAACTCGGCTTGGTCCTCCCATCACAAACCACGCTTGCATGGACGTGGGTCGCGATCGAGGAGGAGGATGACGATTTGAACAAACCGTTCGCTCGACTCACCTAATTCGAGCCGGTCACGCCGTTGATCGCTTCACCACCTTAATTCCACCCTGCACGATCGCGCGGGGCTCTTTCGATCTAGGAGCTACGCAGTCGAGGCTTCAGGGATACTGAATCTCTCAAACCAGTATTCCCAAAACGGATACAGCTCGCCCAAAACCTTGGAATTCCGGGTAAACCCTGTGTTCGTTCGTCAACGAACTGCGTAGCGTCGAAGATCTTGAACTCCCCGCACTGCTCACCTTGTCCCACGATCTGTGGTCGAATAGGCTATTGAACTTGAGCGATTGATTTCCCCTGGTGTTGGGCTGGTCTTCTAAGTCTCACTCTCGTCTTGGTGTCGACTCGCAATGTGGCCGTTCGACCTGAGTCGGATCCTCCACGCTCAAGCTCCTCGTGCGAGCCCGCGACGACCGTCCGCTTATCGCGACGATCGCTCGACTACCTGGGCCCATTGAGCACCGCGATGCGAGGGGCTCCCGGTTCGACCCCACCGTCGAGCAAGGCCTCTCGCCTTGGCCGAAAACCACTCCAATGACTTATCGCTCGCTCGACTGCCCTGATCCGGATGGTCCCCGTCCGGAACAGCCTACGATCGTGCGGATTGGGTCATTCCAAGGCCTGAGTTCATCTTGATCTGAATTGATCTGAACGCGAACCACGCCCGCGCTAAGATGCGGACCTCGGATGGCGGGTCGGCCACCCGATCCCCGATCGATGGTCCATCATCGCCGGACCCCGACACAACGACACCAGGACGCACTCATGACCTCCCGACGGTCCGGACCGCCCGAGGTGGTCCTCGATCCGACCTCTGCGCGCTCACCGTGTACCGTCGATCCGATCCCAGTCGAGATTCGGATCGAAAATCGGCTTTTCCGGCTGACCACCGACGGTCTCGAGCGCGCGTTTATCGACCGCGATGATTATGTTCGAGTCGCCGACAAGAGTGACGTGTTCTACCTATACAGGCTTGTCCTCCCAGACAGCAAACACAACAAATTCGTCTTTGATTCATGCGATGAGATCGTGTTGCATACGCCGGCAACCCTGGCCCTCGCTGGCCCCAACGGTGCGGGTTCGCTGGGTCCGATCTTGGCGAGGAAGGTCCGACCCTGGCAATACGACCGCGCGATGCTCGATGCACATGGAATGACCCAACTCCAACTGCCCACCGACGACCCATCGAGCTGTCGACAATTGCGGAGGATCCTGGCGTACGACAAGCTCACCGAAGGCGATGCGCTTCGGTTCTTCAACCATCTGGTTGAGAACCCCGTCAAGATGCCTCCGGAGTTCTGGCCGGTCTTTTTCCTCTGGCTCCGCGACGAGTTGAACCACTACCAGGGCTTTCGGGCCGTCTACGACCATCTGTTCGGCCTCGACCCCGAGCAGGAACAACTCCTCGACGAACAAGAATCCGATTTCAATCATTACGCGTCGATTCTCTCAGATCCCTTCAAACTTCTCGTTTCGCTGTCCTATGACGAAGCCGCCACGATCGCCGGTTATCGGAACGACTTCATCTACTATGATCGCGCGGGGGCCCCGCTTCGCGATTACGTGCGTCGGGTGACCGCCGATGAAGGCTGGCACTTCGCCAAGTTCGTCGCCATGGCCGCCAAGTACTATCCCGAGCGCATGGATGAACTGGAGGACATCCTCGACGAAGCGCTGGCACTGGAGGACGGCGGCTACAAACGCACCTTTTTCCTCGATCATGATCCGGCCGCTGAGGCTCAGTTCGACCACCAACTCAAGGCCAAGGCTGCCCGTATCGCCATGCGCGTGATCCGCGAGAAGGCGCGACGTGAGACCGACCAGTCGCCACGGTCGTGACGCGAACTTCGGACATCGAACCGTGCGAAACGGTCCGGAACCCGAGTGCATCTGGAGAATCGACCTGCTAGATTAATTCGATGTTGAACGCTTTCGCCACACGTTACATCCATCCCGGTTTCGACCGCGAGGAACGCATGCGAATCATCTCTTGGTTGATCATCTTGCTTGCCTTTTGGGCGAGGTCCGAGATCGGTCCGATCTCCGCTCAGGAGACCGAACCGGATATCGTCGGCGAGGAGATCGGCGACATCGCGACGGTGCAGGCGGCCGACGAGTTACCGGCCGGTCACTCGCATCTCGGGGACGCGTTCAATGAGGGTCCGCGTCAGGCCGCTTATTTGATGGGCAACACCGGAACGGTCCACTTCCCAATCAGCACCGACGCACCAGAGGCCCAAGCATTCTTCGATCAAGGGATCGGCCAGACCCACGGGTTTTGGTACTTCGAGGCCGAGCGCAGTTTCCGACAGGCCGCCGCGATCGATCCGGATCATCCGATGACCTACTGGGGGATGGCCCTCGCTAACCTGTTCAACGACGCCGATCGCGCTCGAGGCTTCATCGAAACGGCCGTCGAGAAAGCCGAAGCCGATGGAGTTTCGTTGACCGAACGCGAGCGGATGTACCTCGACGGGTTGTCAGCGTTTCTCCAGTCCGACGAACCACGGAAAGAACGCAGGAAGGCCTACGTGGCGAGTTTGGAGGCGATCGTCGAGTCCTATCCCGACGATATCGAGGCCAAGGCCTTCCTCGCCGTTCGGCAATGGCAGTACAAGGGTGACCTCGAACTGAAGACGACCGAGGACTACGAAGCCGTCGACGCCATGTTAGAGTCCGTCTTCGACGTCAAGCCGATGCACCCCGCGCATCACTATCGGATCCATCTCTGGGACTATAAAGATCCGGCGGTCGCGCTCGGCTCGGCAGCGCGTTGCGGACAGTCCGCCCCAGGGATCGCACACATGTGGCACATGCCGAATCATATTTTTTCCCGGCTCAAGCGCTATCCCGACGCCGTCTGGCAGCAGGAAGCCTCGTCGCGCGTCGACCACAGCCAAATGATCCGCGACCAGATCCTGCCCGACCAAATCACCAACTACGCACACAATCAGGAGTGGACGATCCGCAACCTGATCCACATCGGTCGTTGGCAGACCGCCTTGGCACTGGCGAAAAACCTGATCGAACTGCCACGCCACCCCCGCCACAACACCTACGCAATGAGGGGCCGAAGCGCTTCCTATGGACGCGATCGCTTGATCCTCACCCTCGAGCGCTTCGAGCTCTGGCAAGACATCCTTAATCTTTCCGCAACCGAATACCTGGAACCGACCGAGCTCACGAATAAACAGGATCAACGACTCCGAATCATGGGAGTTGCCCACTTCGGTCTCGGACAAGCCACCCCCCTCAACGCGATCGTCGACCAGTTCCGGGCGCGTCGGGACGCGAAGCAGGCGGAGCTTGATCAACTCGAGAGTCATGCCGATGAGGAGCCCGACACGTCGGTGACCAAGCCCATCAAGCGGACGATCCGGAATCTGGATCGTCATCTCAAGGAGCTAGAAGTCTATCAAGCTCTTCTGAGCGAGAACCCTCCTGATCCCTCCATGCTTTCCGAAACGATCCGCGACTTGTCGACGCTCTCCAAGTCACGTCGCGCCCAACTCCTGCTCCGCGCCGGCGATACCGAGTCAGCGCTTGAGGAGGCTCGGAACGCGGTGGATGAAGACGAGAACGAGGTGATTCCGCTGGCAGTCCTCGTCGACATTCTTCAACAAACCGGAAACGTCGACGAGGCGGTCGAGCAATTCGAGGCGCTCCGAGAGATCTCCTCGGAGATCGAGGCGTTGGACGCCCCACCCTTCGCGAGACTGGCTTCACTGGCCGAATCGCGAGGATGGCCCACCGACTGGCGACGATCGCGAACCGTCCCCGACGATGTTGGGGAACGTCCCGAACTCGATGCGCTGGGCCCGATGTTCTGGAGTCCGCCCCGCGCCCCCGACTGGAGCCTCCCCAACGCTGAGGGCGAGCCGATCGGGTTGGACGCCTATCGGGGACGGCCCGTTATCGTCATCTTCTATCTCGGGTTCGGCTGCATCCACTGCATCCAGCAGTTGATCACCTTCGCGCCTGAGACCGAGGCGTTTCGCGAGATGGGCGTCGATCTGATCGCCATCAGCACTGACCCGGTCGAGAAGGTCCGCAATGCTGAGGAGAGCTATCGGGATGGCGTCTTCCCGTTCCCTCTGGTCTCCGATGCCGGGCTCGATGTCTTCCGCGCCTACCGAGCCCACGACGATTTCGAGGGCCAACCGCTCCACGGCACTTTTCTGATCGATGGCGACGGCCGAATCCTCTGGCACGACATCAGCTACGAGCCGTTCGAAGACGTCGCGTTCCTGCTCGGGGAGACTCGACGCCTGCTCGGACTGGCGCAGACCGACCGGGTCGCTATCGGAGAACGACCGGTCCGAGCCGCGCAGGACGATGAATGATCGACGGTGTCAGATCACAACCCGGGCGGTTCCCTATGATGGTGGACCGCCCTCAGGATGAGACCGTTTCGAAGTTGGTGACGACCCAACGTTCGCGGATCCGATCATCGATCATGAGGGTATCGTCGCCGTCCCCACCATCGGCTACCCCTCCGATCGCCACGTTGAGGAACCCGATCTCGACGTGATCATTGCCTCCGAAAGCGAGCACGAGAAGGGTATCGAGTTCGTCCGCGACGATGTTGTCGATGGCCAACACAGGACCGGTCTGGCCGGCAAACCGTTGGTGTCGCAGCAGGCCGTTGAACGGGTTGATATCGAGTACCATTCGACTCGCGATTTGATCATCTTCGTCGGCGAGCCGATAGGTGTCGGTGCCGGGGCCGCCCACCAATCGGTTCTTGCCCAGTCCGCCATCGAGAGTGTCTTGCCCCTCGGTCCCCAGTAACGTGTCGGCGCCCGGCCCCCCGAAAAGGCTGTCTCCGCCGGCCCCGCCTTCCAACGTATCGCGGCCCCGGTCACCCTCGATCCGATCGTGACCAGGTCCCCCGAAGATCCGGTCTGCTGCCCGCGATCCAAAGATCGTGTCATCGCCACCGACACCGTAGATTGTGTCGGCGCCATCACCACCTAAAAGGCTGTCGTGACCGCGCATTCCACTGATCAGATCGCCGCCCGAGCCTGCGTCGATCTCATCACTGCCCCGACCGCCGAGGAGGCTGTCTGCGCCCGCGCCTCCGAAGAGCGTATCGCGACCTGCGTCACCGCCGAGGGTATCATTACCATCCCCTCCCACGATCAGGTCGTCGTCTTCGTTCCCATTCACGCGGTCATTTCCGGCATCGCCTCGGAGCGTGTCGAGGTCATCTCCCCCATCCAGCGTGTCGTCTCCGGAGTCACCTCGAATCCGGTCCTGGCCCGGACCACCGAAGAGTTGGTCATCTCCGGCAGCCCCTTCGATCTCATCGTCGCCTTGAACACCGTAAACGGTATCGTTTCCGACACCGGCCTGGATCGTGTCGTTGCCGGGCATTCCGCTGATCAAATCATCGCCACCGTTCCCGAATAACTCATCGTCGCCAGGAGCCCCCAGGATCGTGTCGTGGCCCGGACCGCCGAAGAGCGAGTCGCGACCGCTCCCAGCGAACAACCCATCAGCACCCTGGAGGCCGACGATCCAGTCGTCGCCGGGCCCACCCCCCAACCGGTCATCGCCCCGACCACCGTCAATCCAATCATTACCCAGACCGCCATCCAGATCGTCGTCACCCTCGTCACCTAGGAGGGTATCATCGCCAGCCCCGCTAATGACCACATCGAACCCCGGACCCATCTCGGCGATTATGTCGATCGACTCGAGGACGGCGCCGACGACATCATCTCCCTCACCTGGGGTGATCCGAAGCATGCCCTCGTTGAGAGGGACCGGCTCGAAGAGCCCACCGTTCCAGGAACCAAAGAGTTCCACGCCCGTCGGTCCGTTGATCTCCTCTAAGGTGATCAAATCGTCACCGGGAGTTCCCAGGATGAGCGGGATTCCATTGGTATCGAAGGAGAAGAAGATGAGCGGATCAATGAAGGGATCGTACTCCACGGCTCCGATGTCGGGCCCTTGCGCTACGTCGGCAAGTCGTGGGCGTCCCCGTTGATCGGTCGAGACAACGATCCGATCATCGGCGGCGTCGCGCGTCGGACTGTTACCGAGGGGCCGGTGGCTAGGCGTTGGCCCTCCATTATCCTGAAGCGGGGTGAGCCGAGGATCGTCGACGCCGTTACGATTGCCCACCTCGTCCAGAACAACCGACCCAGATCCGATGAGGTTGCCGACGCTCTCGAGGACCGGCAGGGCGCCTCCGAGGTTGTCATCAACCGTCAAGGTTGTCCCGGCCCGGTTTCCCGAGACAACGGTGTTGAACAACCCAAGCTGCGCACCATCGTTGCTGACGACCCCACCGCCGGACGGTCCCGCCAGACCGTCCAACCGAGTGGCCCGATTGTCGGTGACGGTCGCGTGAACCAGGGTGGCCCGCCCCGAGACGACGGCCAAGGCGCCGCCAGACTGGGCCTGATTGCCACTGATCGTCGCGTTGGTCAGGCTGAGCGCCCCGTAGTTGGCGATTCCGCCGCCGGACTGATCGGCCGTGTTCCCATGAATGGTTGAAGCCTCGATGCTCATCGAGCCTAGGTTGGCGATCCCACCGCCGGTATCGGCACGGCTGTCGCGGACGACCGCGCGTCGGAGGACCAAGGTGCCATGGTTGAGCACTGCGCCGCCGAGGCTCGACGAGCCGTCGGTCAAGCTCAGACCACTGATCGTCGCCGAGGCCGGCGTCGCCGGCGTGCCGATGACCATCAACGCCGTCTCACCGTCGCCCTGAAGGGTCAAGTCGATGGGGTCAGGGCCACTGAGGGTCGTCGGCGCCGGGTCGGTGAGTCTCAAGGTGTCGCTCAGGCGGATCGTTCCCCCCCGCAACCCTTGGTCGAACTGAATCTCGTCGGGTCCGACCGATTGGTTGGCCAGGCGGATCGCCTCGCGGAGGGTCAGGTCGCCCGGCGAGACGTCACCGTCGTCGCGATCATCGAGCGAGTCGACCACAAACGTGGCCAACAGTCGTCGAGGTTCAAGCAGATCGAGTTCAAGTCGTCGGCATGAGACGGATCGACGGATGCGCCCTCGGGGCGCCCGGAACAACCAATCATGCAAGACCATGGGAGGACTCCAGATCGGGAGAGAGAACAGACGCGCCGCCGCTGATATCGTGGGGACCTCACCCTAACCCAGTGGGTCGGCCGTTGGCAATCGGGCCCAGATCCGCCCGTTGTTCACCAACAACATCGGGTCGGCCGAGTCGCCTCAGAGCATCGCATCCCAGGGCCAAGGGCGCTGGACCGATTGAACGTTCGCGAGAACCGATCGGTTCAGTCAGAGGTGGGCCGTTGAATCGGCCGTGCATAATCGTGGAGACATTCCACGCGGTTGATCTGTTGGGAGATATAGGCGTTGCCGTTGCGACGATCGAATTGGTCGGCCAGGCGTTGGACCTCGGAACCGAACCAGGCGACGGCCCGCACGATGTCACAACGCGGGTGCTCAGCGCCGAGCCTGAGTTGTCCAGGGATTGAGAAGGGGAGTTGGGTCCGACCATCACGTCGGGCGCGTTCGAGGACGAACCAGGCGGCGCGAAAGAAGCTGAATTGGTCGAGCACATCGGTAGTGATCGCTGCGTGATGGAGGTGCTTACCAATCATCGCTAGGGCCTCATCGAGCCGCCCAAGCACCGCGGCGGTCAGGGCGTGACCGGCGAAGAAGCTGAGGCAGAACGGCCAAGGCGTCAACTGCGGCAGGCATCGTCGCTGAAGGACGTCCGCTTCGTCCAACCGCCCCTCTCGGATCAAGGGGAGCAGGACGATGGTCGGCAGGCCGTGATAGAGGAACGGGTTGGTCGACTCGGTGATCAGCCGGCTCCCGTAACGCCTAAGGACCGGTTGGGCGACCTCCAGGGCCTCGCCATCGCGTCCCGAATTGGCCAGCCACTGGACAGTGAAGAAGCGGTCATCGGGCGGTTCGGGGCTGAACAGATCCGGAGGGGTCTGCTGCCAGAGCCGATGCAGGTTCTCGGCCTCCTCGAGATCGCCCATGAACAGGGCGGCAATGTGTCGGCTCAGCCGGGCCGACTTGAGGCTGAGTCCGGCCGCATCATGTCGCTGTTCCATCTCGTCGGCCAGCGCGACGATCCGTCGGCGGGGCATTTGAGGAAGTTTGGCCAGTTGATCGACGACGGTAGGCATCTCCGAGAGAATGTGCAACTGATAGAGTTGTGGATCAGGGCAGGCATCGGGCCGGTGCAGGCACCAGGAGAAGGCGACGACGGCCTTGTCGGGGCGACCGGCGTACGTGGCCGCACGGGACAACTCGACCCGGCCAAGGTACGCGCGGTCGGCCAGGCGATGATGGTCGGCCAAGTGAACGGCCTGCTCGGCCAAGGCCAAGCGTTGCGGCCCGGGAGCCATCCCTTCGAGGCCTTCAAGGATCGCGTCGACCTGGGCGGTTGGGTCGGAATCGTCGCCGGGTCTCGGGGGATCGGACCAAGACTGAGGTAGCGCCATCGTTCGCGACTCTCCGGAGATCCATCCTGGACCGGGAACGCTCCCCGCTCGGGGAGCTCCACCGTGGGTCAACGTCAACGGGGCGAGGACCTTGTAGGGCGAAGGAAGCAATCGAAGCCATGTCTCGAGGCCGACCCCTGGAGAATCGACGGCTCAGGTGTCGGCCCGAGGCGCGGGCGACACCAGATCGTGCCAGCGCGCGACCTCGGCGACTAGTCGAGAGTGGTAGCGATTTCCATTGCGACGATCGAACAGTTCGGCGATCCGAAGCAAATCGCTCCGGAACCAGTCGGCCAGCGCATCGACTTCGTAGAGACCGCAGTCGCGATGCTCCGGGAAGGCTGGAGACAGTCGGAGCCGGATCTGATTCCGGCCGACACGCTGGTGGCGTTGGAGCAGAAACCAAGCCCCCAGCAGAAAGTGAAACCGGCTGAGGACCTCGCGAGTCTCCAAAGCGATCCCCAGGTGCGACTCGAAGACGCGGCAACCCGTCAGGAGTCGGCCTCGGATGGCCAGATAACTCAGGTGGGCACCGATTCGACCGATGTACAGCGGTTTGCCGCGAATCAGGGCGATGCCCCGGCGCTGGAGGCGGTCGGCCACGTCGAACCGACCCAACCGCGTCAACGGACCCAACAGCGTGGCCAAGGTCAGATGCGGAATCTCTTCGCAGGAGAGTTCGTCGCGTAGGATCGGGGCGGCCAGACGGTAGGCTTCGTCGTCACCGCCGGTCATCGCCTGATAGTAGACTTGTTCATTGAGTTCACAGGCGGGGCAATCGCTGAGCAATCCACGCTCCGAGCCCGCCCATTCCCGATGAAATCGTTCGGCCTCCTCGAAGTCACCCATTTGCAGGGCAATCATGCATCTCTTGTGGGCGATCACGTTGGCCGAAGCCCCCAGACGCGCGAACCGACGACTCATGTCCTCGGCGACGCTCTCGATCCGCTCCCGCTCGATCTCAGGGAACGCCGGCAGGTTGGGAGCGATCCACTTATATTGCCAGAGCAAGCGGTGCCAGTCCTGATGGTCTGGGTCGCGATCGGCATGGGCAAGGCACCACGAGAAGGCCACCAAGGCTTTTTCGCCCTGACCGTTAAGCGTGGTCTCTTCAACCAACCACTTGCGTAACGAGTAAGCCCGATCAGCCAGCCGGTGCGCATCGGCCAACTGGATCGCCTCCTCGATTAGGGCGACCCGGACCCGACTCCGAGGGACGACTCGGGCCTGTTCACAAAGTTCCTCGATCTGCGCGTCGACCTCACCGCTCATGCCTGTCCGATCCTCAAATGCCAGGTTTATCGGTTGCGCGGGGATGATGGGGACGATCAGCTCTCGGTCGGGTCTGGGGGATCGGCTGGACCGGGGTTCTCGGGTCTGGTCCGGCCCCGGATCAGTTGCTGCGGTCGTCGAGGTCTCCCAAACCGAATTCGATCAGGTCGAGTAATCCTTGGTTGAGCAGGACCATCTCGCGGGCATTCAGCGGGTGATGGCCTAAGAGCAGCGCTTGGACATAGAGCATTTCGACGGCTCGTTGCAGCAGCGTCGACTTCCGATCTGTCAGCCCGACCAGGCGGCGGACGAGAGGGTTATCATAATTGAAGCAGAGATATGCGTGGACCGCATCGGCCGTCGACTCGGCCAGGTCTTCCAGGACGCCGGACCACAGCTCGTTGCTGACCTCGCGCGCCTGCTCGACGGAACGATGGAAGTCGCCCTCGGCACTGGTGCTGTAGAGCGCGGGCAATTCGACGGGTTGAAACCGTTTCAGTTCGATGCCGCAACGCGAGGGTTCCAAGATCCGTTCGGCCTCCTGGACGAACCAGGAAGCCTCCTCCCATTCGGCTTCGTCCAGGTCCTCGAACCCCTGCATCAGGCCGGTCGGGTCGACGACCTCCGTCGTCTCGCCCGGGAAGATTCGGTCAAGCTTATCCAGAAGCTCTGTATTATAAACGTAGGCTCCATTGATGACGCACATATTCTGCGCTGCGGCGACCCGAGCAATCTGGCGGAATTGGTCGAGATTGGTGGCGTAGCGGACGACTCGGTTGGTCATCCGATACTCCCCGAGGGTCATGACACCCATCGAGGTCTCGAAGGGCAGCCAGTCGATGAAGATCCGATAGAACGCGTCGTCTTGGACAGCCAACGCTTTGATCGACAGGTCGTGCAGTCGAATCAACCGCTGGAGTCGTTGCGGGTCGCGATCGGCCAATTGCACCAGGTAATCGCGGAGGGCATGACCGAGGGCCTCCCGCGCTTCCTGGAGGGTCTGATCCTCATAGAACCCCTCACGCGAGGCGGTCGGTCGCAGATCCTCCGCGTTGACGATGCATTTGACGAAGAAGGCCCAGTCGGGCAAAAGGCCTTCGGCCTGCTCCGAGAGCAACATACTCTTCAGATAGACGCGGTGCGTCGGACGACTGGCCAGGTTGGGCGCGTAGGGCAAGACCAACGCGATCCCCTCGACCTGACCCGCCTGGCTCGTTAGCGGGATCGCATCAAAGGCATCTAGCTCTAAGACCTGTCGACCGTAGTCCAGGTAAGCCTGGTGGGCCTGCTTCGACCCAGCGAAACGTCGACGCCATGGCGGCGGCTCGTCATTGATTTGGCGCGTCGATCCAGCCTCGATCAACTGGATCGGGAACCGGAGGAGCCCGCCGTAATGGCCCAGCAACCCGGCGACCCGCTCGGGCTCGAAGAATTCCTCAGCACCCGCCTTACAGGTCAGGAAAACACGTGTGCCCGGCGCGACGTCCGCCTCCAGCGTGCGCAGACGATAGGTTCCGTCCGGGCGACCCCGCCACTCCAAGGCGGGCCCCGATGTTCGTGCCGAACGGGTCAGCACAACAATCTCGTCGCTCACCACGAAGCCCGAGAGCAGGCCGATCCCGAACTGGCCGATGAAATCGCCGGTCCGCTCCCCCAGAGCATCCCGCTTGGAACTCTGCCCGATCGTGGCGAGGAACTGATGGATCTCCGGCTCGGTCAGACCGATCCCGTTATCCTGGACCATTAAGGTCGGTCTTCGCGCGGATTGCGAACGCAATGCGTCCGATTCGTCCGGATTGGTCCCACCCAGAATCTCGACCTGGATCAGCCCTTGATGATCGGGGTCTCGATCGGTCCGCGCCCGGATCGCGTCGACGGCATTCTGCAACAGTTCCCGAAGATAGACCTGCGGACCGCTGTAGAGGTGGTTCGACAGAAGGTCAATGATCCCTCGCAGGTTGATCTGGAACTTGTGATCTGCCTCAGCCATGACGCGACCCTGATCTACTGACGCATGTCGGGGTGTCCGACTCGGGGATGTTCTAGCACTCTAGCCTAGTCGCGGTCTGACCAGCAACGCGACGTCGATCACAACGCGTGCAAGCTGCTTTGGCCCCAGCCCCGAAGCCTCGGGTCAATCTCATGACCTTGGTGCGGCTCGACCAAGTCGGCCTGACCCAACACGTTGACGGCGATCAGCAGTCGGTCAGATCGGGCAACGCATCCAACCAACCGACATGGTGGACACCCCAGAGCCCGATCAGGATCGCCTCAGCGGCATCGTGGCGGAGCGCGGTGGGACGTCGGAGACTCGACCAGAGAATGACCGCGCGGGCCATCGCGTCGGCGGACCGCTTGGCGTGTTGGCGATCGCGATACTGATTGGGACGCAAGAGGCCGGCGCGCCAATGCTCAGCGGCCAGCAAATGGACCGCGACCGACCGACGTGTGGCCTGGCCAGCCCAGACCTCGGCGATCGGACCACCCCCCTCCAAGACCAGATGGGCCAACGCCGACTCGGCCACCAGCACGCCCCGGACCCCACGTCGGAGCGTCGTCCGATCGGCGAAGTGCTGTGAACGGTACCAGCGCAGACGGCCGTCGTGGCCGTAGCAGGCCAGGCCTGTCCGCAGTCCCAGATCCACCGCCAGCAGTCGGGGGTCACCGATCGGCTGCTCATCCATGATCAGGGAGCCAACCGTTCGATGACCCAACCGGGTGCTTCGGAGATCCGTCGGTATCGGAGCCGGTCGTGGAGCCGACTGGGACGACCTTGCCAAAACTCGATCCGTTCGGGGACGACGCGGTATCCCCCCCAGAACGGAGGACGTTCCAGCGATCCGTCGGCGGCGTCCCGTCGTTGCTTGACTTGCTCGAGAGCTGCCTCTAGTTCGTTGCGATCGGCGATCACGCGGCTCTGAGGCGAAGCCCAGGCTCCCAATTGGCTGCCCTCGGGACGACAACGGTAGTAGGTGTCGCTCTCCCGGTGGTCGACGCGCTCGACAGCACCCTCGATCCGGACCTGACGTTGCAACGGTGCCCAGAAGAAATTGAGGCAGGCCCGCGGATTCACCTCCAATGCTTCTGCCTTGGCGCTCTGGTAATTGGTGTAGAAAACGAACCCCCGCGCATCGTACGACTTCAGCAAGACCACACGAGCCGACGGTCGCCCCTCCGCATCGGCAGTTGCCAGCGTCATGGCGTTGGGCTCCTCCAAGCCATGTCCGATCGCCTGTTCCAGCCAGCGGATGAACTGCGCGATCGGATCGGGATCGAGGTCCGACTCGTGCAAGCCGGCCCGCGTGTACTCGGTGCGGAAGTCGATCGTTCGGGTCGTGGTCATCGGACCGGGCCTCCTCCTTCGGCCGGACTGTCCCGGCTCCCGGGCGGATCGTCGCGGCTTCGGTGCTCGCTCGGCGTCCGATCTTACCGAGGGACCCCATCGGGACAATACGCCAAATCTGGCCCGCACCTGCGCTCACCTGTTGAGGGGCTCGCGAAGCAAGGGACCTTGACATCGAACGCTTTGGGGGAACCACAAGGCGATTTCCGGCTGGACCGGCTATGCTGCGCGGACCTCGGTCGGCTTTTCCAAGAACCCGACACGTCTCATGTTATGTTCCCAAAGAACGGATCGGGCCCGTCCCCAGGTCACGTCCCCCTCCGATCGACTCGCGAAAGCCCATCCCCAAAAGTCCATCTCACCACTCCAGTGTTCCCGATCGCTCTGCGTTTCCGAGGGGATCGGGACCGAACGGTGATCGGGAGCGGTCTTGGCATTGTTCGTCCACGTTCCCGTTCGGCTCAGCATTTCGGGGGTTATGATGCGGCTCGCTCGCTCGATCGCCACCACCAAAACCAGTTCCGACCGGCCCGATCGGTTAATTTGCCTGGAAATTCCACAGACTTTCACTCTCCACGAGTCGACAACCCAGCCTCCGAACGTCGACGTCGCCCAAAATACGACCCTCCATGTCGACTCATTCGATCCCGCACTCAACGAGTCGTTTCGATGGCTACCTACACCCAACTCTCACTCATTTCTTCCGTTATTTTATGCTTTAGGTGTTGGTGCTAAATTGCAGACGAGTTTCTTAGATTATTCTTATAGATTTGCGACGTTAGCTAACTATTTTATGAAACTGTTCCCTGAATCCCAAGCTGATCTGCTGGAACGATGCGCAAATCATCGGAACCTTGGTCGCCCTCGATTCAGACCCCATCATGCGTCTCTGCATGTCCCCAGCACCCGATTTGAGATCCGCACAGCCGGTATTCGCCATCGCCACGACCGACTCATCGACAGATTTTTCGATTCCGAGATCGCAAAACTGGTGTTGTGACCCAATGGGAACGACAAACCCCGTACTGCCCGCGCCCATCGTGCCGACCTTCGGCAAATGTTTCTACTTCGCCTTGCAGCGTTGATTCGATGGGTTGCGGGACCGTCGGGCCCGGCCCGCGGGCGGGTTGGGTGGGGGCGCCCGGTGCGGAGGCGGTGATCGGCCGCGCCCTGTCGGGCCGCGAGCGCCGGGCGATCGGCGGAGCCGCCCTCGTCGGGGGGATCGCGCCGTTCTGTTCGTGCGAGGTCATCCCCCTCGTCGCCGCCCTCCTCGCGGTCGGGACGCCGCTCTCGGCGGTGATGGCCTTCTGGCTCGCCTCGCCCCGCGTGGATCCGCCGCGCCTG
>CAZSSM010000022.1:0-86164 GCA_964609385.1 uncultured Planctomycetia bacterium | reverse complement strand
CCTCGACATTTCACATTGCGAAACGACCCCGAGCCCGTCAATGAGCCGGTCGCGTTCGGCGGGCTCATCGAAGAGTTCGGGGTCGTGGAAGTGATGCTTGAACCGTTCTGAGTTCGTCCAGGTCACCCAAACGACGATCGGATGGTCGATCGATCATTCAGCCCCGCACATCGATCTCGACCGGCAAGCCGTCAAGGCAGGGCAAGTTGCGGATCGTCTTCCGGATCCAGATCCGCTTCCAGAAGTGACGGGCTGGGGCACGGATCTCGATCCGACCGCTCCGATGCCGGACCTGGACCGAACGGACCTCCGAGCCGAGTTTCTTCTCGATCGATTCCTCGATGCCCTCCAACAGCAAGCGCTTCGCCTCAGGATCATCGATTGGGAAAGCAACGGTCGCATCAGGTCCCAAACCGTCCCCGAAAAGCTTGTTCATCTTGCGTTCGAAGGTCTTGCCCGAGAAGAAATCGCGGGTGGCTTGGGGATTGAACAACTTCAACGAGTGGGGCGAGTTGACCAACCGCATCTTGTTGAGCCCGAGCGGGTCGGGCATCCAACCGAAGAGCCGGTTCGAAGACCGAAGATCGGTCGGAATCGGAGGGCTGGACCGAATCTCGTTTGGGATTTTGGGATCGACCTCGTACTCCAGACCTTCGAGCTCGTTCAATTCCCTCAAGGCTTCGCGCTCCGCACGGAGTTCCGCGCGGGCGACACGCTCGACATCAGCCTCAGTCCACGGGCGTTTGGGATCGAGCTGATCCTCGAACGCATTGTGAGTCTCGGGATCCAACCCAGAATGGATTGGAGTCGGCCGGGAGACCCGACGATTGATTGTCCGGGAACCGTTGACGGCAGAGCTGGTGCTCGGACCCAAGAGGGCCGGGGACGAATCGGGCTGCGGAAGGAACATCGGATCGTCGCGATCAATCGTCAATGAGCGTGTTGGGTTGGTCGTCGAAGGTCCAAACAGCTCGGGAAGGTCGTTTTCCAAATCTTCTGACGAGTTCCGATGATCCCTCGATGCCGGACCTTGCTGTCGGGGATCCCAAGGTACCCAACGAAGTCGAGGAGTCTCACGAGCGTCTTGGTCTGCTTCGGTCGTCGGGAGACTGGGTGGCGGGACGGGAGGACCGTTTAGCACGCGCATCGCTCCCGACCGATTGCTGGAGGCCGGCCCAAAGACCGGAGGCAGTTCGGGCGGAACTTCCAGGGAGCCCGCAGGGGGCTCATCAGCGGGGCTGGTCCGAACCTCCGGTCCCAGTATGATCGGTGGATCAACAACGACGATCGCCGGGTCCACCTCCGACGATCGGCCTGTTTCGGCACGCTGAGCAATCGCTACGCTAAAACACAACCCGGCGATGGCCGTGAGTTTGATCGCAAACAGGCGTCCAGGCTTGACGAAACGTCTCATGGTCAGATTCTCAACTCCGTGAGCACGCGTCGGTCACGCGGGACAGACACTCATTTAGTCCAAGCAGGCTGAGGGGAGCGACCGTTGTCCGACTCGTTTCGCGAACGGGTGGTGATCATCACTGGGGGTTCCAGTGGGATCGGAGCCGAATTGGCTCGCCAACTGGGCTCGTTGGGTGCGCGGGTCGGCTTGACGGCGCGTCGCGTAGAGAAACTCGAGGCGGTCGCCGATCAGGTCCGAAAGGCCGGTGGATACGCCGCGGTCGCTCCGGCTGACGCAGCCGACTCTTCGGCCACCCGTGCAGCGATCGGTCGTCTGATCGATGATCTGGGACCGCCAGACGTTCTGATCGTCAATGCCGGGATCGGTCGAACCTATCCGGTCATGGACCTGACCGCCGAGGCGGTCGAAGGGATCCTCAAGGTCAACGCAATCGGAGCGGTCGCGGCGATCGAGGCGGTCTTGCCTCACATGCTCATGCGACGCCAAGGGCAGATCGTCGGGATTAGCAGCCTCGCCTCGTTCCGGGGACTGGCCCGAACAGGAGTGTATGCCGGATCCAAAGCTTTCCTCAGCACGATGTTGGAGAGCCTCCGGGTCGAGCTGAAGCCTCGAGGGATCGCTGTGACGACGGTCCATCCTGGGTACATCCGGACGCCGATGACTGAGGGGAGTCGAGCCCCACAGCCATTTCTGATGGATGTCGAGCCGGCCACGAGGATCATCGTCAAAGGGATCGCCGCTCGTCGTCGGCGCATCGACTTCCCGTGGCCGGCAGCATTTTTGATGGGTCTCGGTGCGTTGGTCCCAGCCCCACTGTTCGACTTCGTCGCTACCCGTGCCCTGCCGCGTGAAGATCGCTCGTCACGCAAGGCCGCACGCCCCATCCCGGAGAACTCCGTCAACGGTGATGATTCATCGGGTCAGAATGACCCCATCGAGGTCAAAAACCGTAGTCCACACGTTCCGGTGGGCAACCCGCGATGATTTGACCGACTTCCAAAACGACTCCAGCCGGGACGCCAAGGAACGTTGCAGCGGCCGTCTTACCGACGCAGCCGGCGTTTGTCTTGTGATAGAACTCGACCGGCGTTCGGAGCAACGGATGCCGGTCCACGAAGGTCACCGGCCGAGCATCCAAGGCCGGCCCACCGATCACCACGTCTCCGGGCCCGGTTACGATCGGGCTCACGGCCTGGGTCGCGATTGGCGCATGATGACTTCCCGTCAACGAGCAACCCGCCGTCGCTACTAACAACAGGGACGCCGCAGCGGCCCGAACCACGCGCGTCTTACAGTACGATCGCATCGGGTGATCTCCCAATCCGTGACGGCTTGTTGGGATCGGGCGACTCCGACCCGACTCCCGAAGTAATTCAATCCGGCTCACGCAACGATAACCCACGATGCAACCGTCGGGCCGGGACGATCGTTGATTTCAAGGTCGGGCCGTACCGAACGTCACGCACCAGTAAGGTGCGCCGGACTCGGCGACCTGGAGGCCTACACCGATCTCATCGCATGGGCCGAGAATATTGGTCCGATGCGATGGGCTGTTCATCCACATAGTCATCAGCAACTCCAGCGAACGCTGGCCATACGCGACGTTCTCGGCGGTCTGGCGGAACCGATAGCCGGCCCGTACAACCCGATCGACGCCCCGAGACCCGTCCGACCCCTGGTGAGACATCCGACGCTGTTGGGCCATGTCCTCAGCGTGAACCTGGGCCGCCTCGACGAGCCTCGCATTGACTGTAAATCGAGCGAAGCCCTGCTCGTCTCGGACCCGATTGTGAGCCTCGACGAGTTCCTGAAGGATCGTCGAAAGATCCCGATAGGCCGCATCCGGATCGACCGCGTCGCCCCGTCGATCCGGCGCAACCGATTGGTCGGCATCGCGTTGCGCCGGATGGGTCTCGACGCTCGGCGCCTCGTCGAGCCCGAACGGGACGGGGGATTGCGTTGCGATCTCGGTCCTTAATGCGGAGCGGTTCTCTACGCCTACGACCCGATCCAAGGCCGTTTCGTCGATCTCAGAGTCTTGATAGGACTCGTCGAACGACTCGAGCCCTCGGCTCCGATGGCTGACTCGGGGCGAAGACCCCCGACTCGATGGCCGACGACCCGATCGTTCGGCTGCGATGGATGGAGTTCGGTTCTCATCCTGTCCAAGGAGCGTTTGACGCAAATCGTTGGAACGCCCCGAAGGACGAATCGTTGAGGATCGCGACGCTTCTTCGAGATCGTCGACCCGGCAGCCGATGGTCATTGTTACAATCAGAAAGACGCTAGCCCCGACCGCGCGCCAGCCATCACGTCGCTCGACCCTTCGATTCGGTACCATCAGGCTCGCTCCGTTCACGACTCGGGACGCCATCCGAGGACCGACCGGTCTCCGAGGCGTCTCCCAGCGGTTATGTTTGTTTGAAAGGGATGACCGACGGTGTCGGGGGACGGTCTTCGATTGAGCCTAGTCCCATCCCCGATCCGTTGACGGATGTGATCACGAGCATTGTACCTTGATGAGCGATCCGATATCGGCCTGGGAAAGGGCGGGCGAGTTTGTCGCCTTCGACATCGAGACGACCGGCCTGTTCCCCGACGTCGATCGGGTCGTCGAGATCGGCGCGGTCCGGTTCGATATCCAAGGGAGGGAACTCGGTCGCTTCGAGCAACTGGTTAATCCGGAACGCCCGATGTCGCCTTCGGCCGAGGCGATCCATGGGCTCGGTGATGAAGATCTCGCGGACGCCCCGACGATCGCCGAGGTCCTTCCGCGCTTCCTCGCGTTTCTCCAACACCCCTTCTTTTCAGAGACGACTTCCCCCAACGCAACCGACGAGCCACCATCGTCATTCGTGGCCCACAACGCACGGTTCGATGCCGGATTCCTCGGCAGCGCGTGCGTCCGTCTGGGCTGGGAGATCCCGACCGTCGCCGTGATCGACACGCTCGATTTAGCGCGTCGCCATTACCCTGAAGCACCCGATCACAAACTCGCCACACTCGCGAAGAGCCTGGGAATGGCCGACGGTCCCGAACACCGCGCCTTAGCCGATAGCCTTCGGGTCATGCGCTTGGTTCTGGACCTTCGCCATCGACGCGTTCAAGCCAAGGAGGCGGGTCGGCCGTTACCTCGACCCTCCGCCTATCCCTGGCACGATGGCGGCGCGGAAACACCACCACCGATCGGCTGGGAGGCGTTGAACCGCGCGATTATCGAAGTGCGGACCGTGACGATCCGCTACCGGGGCGGCTCGCACGGCGATCAGCCCCGCGCCATCAGCCCGCTTCGGTTCGTTCATCGCGGCGGCACGCCCTATGTCGTTGGGCACTGTCATCTTGGAGGCTTTGAGAAAGCCTTCCGACTCGATCGGATCGACTCTTATGACGTCCACGACGCCGCCGACCTCGTCGCCCGTTCGTAAACCGAGCAACCCGACGGATCCTCAACGAACGCTCCCCCGAGGACTCTTGGTTAGCGTCCGGAGCGTCGAAGAGGCGCGGACGGTCCTCGATGCCGGGCCGGTCGCCGTCATCGACGTCAAAGAACCCGATCGCGGTCCCTTAGGTGCAAGCGACCCCGAGGTCTGGGTCGCCGTCCGGCAAGCCGTTCCCAAGGCGATCCCCGTCAGCCTCGCCTTGGGTGAGCTGGCAGAGATGGACGATTATGAGGTCGTCCGAGCAAAGATCGCCGCGTATGTCGAACGGACCGGCGCATCGCCGTTCCTCAAGGTCGGGTTGGCCGGCTCAGCCGACGACCCCGATTGGCCCGAACGTTGGCGTCGACTCCGTGAGCCTTGTTCCGGTTCGAGGAAGAGCCTGAGTATCGAAACGCGTTGGGTGGCGGCGATCTACGCGGACTGGCACGCGACCGACGCGCCAGAGCCCGAACGGATCGTCGAGGCCTCGCAAACCGCTCCACGCTGCGCGGGCCTGCTGGTCGATACTGGACTCAAGGACCAGATCAGCCCGTTGGACGAGTCCTGGGGAACCTGGTTGAGCCGGGTCCGTTGCGAAACCGGCATGTTCGTCGCGGTGGCTGGAGGGCTCGACCGCGACCGAATCGAGCACCTGGCTCATCGGCTCACGCCCGACCTTTGGGCGGTCCGAGGCGCCGCCTGCCGCAATGGAGACCGACGCGCTCCGATCTGTCGAGAGCGGGTCGAGTCGCTCCGGCGTTGTGTCATCAAGATCCAAACGCAATAAACCCGTCAAGTCCGTCAAGTCCGGCATCCGATTACAGGAAGAGTCGGGGTCGGGATGATTCGGGGACGGTTGCGGTTTGCGGATCAGCATGGACCTTCAAGGGTCACCGACAGTCCTCATCGGGCTGCTCTCGGGCAGCGAATCCGCTCAGAGGAGGGGAGATTGGGAATGCCCAGGACCGGGACCCGTTTCGGATCGCGCGACGTAATCACCGTCGCGCTTTGGCTGACCGCCTCGGCGTTCCCGATCAGCTTGATGATCTTCCAGCCGACCTTAATGTTCGAGCGTGGTTGGGAGCAGTATCTGGGCACGTTTCTCTACTTCGTCGCGCTGATCTTGCTCGGGTCCAACTTCCGGGGCACTCTCCGCGAGCAGACCTCATTGGGTCGTGCGTCGGCATGGCTCGATCGACTGACCGAACGACCCGAAGAGGATCCGGCTTCGGGCGATGCGCGGATGCTCCCATCGAGGCTCCGGATGCTCGGTCAAGCCACTCGTGGAACCCGGCCCGACCTGACCGGCCTGATCGAACTGAACCGCGAGGCCTCCGGACTCGACCAGGACCGCGCTGTCAGTCGGTTCACGATCCCCCGATACATTTTGTATGTCCTACCAGTGATCGGGTTTATCGGGACTGTGGAGGGGATCTCAAAAGCCTTGATGAACATCAGTCGCGTCCTCCCGATGATCAATGACCTCGACGGGTTCCTCGCGAATCTCGGCTCGGTGACCACATCATTGCAGATCGCCTTCGACACGACGCTGCTGGCCCTCTTCCTGAGCGCTTCGCTGATGCTGGTCCAGACGATCATCTTCCGACGGACCGAGTCGGTTCTGGAGCGAGTCGACCACTGGGTCACGGAGGTCGCTCTGCCGCGACTGGCGCATTCTCGAGATGATGGCGAACTGCTTGAGGCGGTCCACAAGGTCGGCCGGACCGTCGAGGGCTTGGCCGATCAACTCCGGGCGATTGCCGGCTCAGGCCATCAGTTCGAGTCGTTTAACGCCGGGGTCTCGGCTCTTGTGCCGGCCTTGACTCGGTTCCGCGACGGCGCCGATCGGGCCGCCCAACTTGGCGACGCCCTCGGACCGATCCTCGGCCTAGTCGAACCGACCCGCAACGCCTCAAGCAGCCTCAAGCGCATCGAAGCTGAGATGGCCGCTGGGCAACGAACCTTGGTCTCGGTCCAATCCGGTGTCGAGCGATCCGTCGATTCGGTAAACGACTTGGCTACGACGATCGCCGATGCCTTCGAACGCTCTAACCGATCCACCCAAGAACAACTGGCCCGGACCTTGGGCAGCCTCCGCGACGCGATCGCGTTGCTGAACGTCAGCATGGATCAAGGACACGTGCTCTACCGGAGCCTCGTCCAACGGCTCGTTCCGCAAACCGGGTCGGCCGAGCCCGTCGAGTCGACCGACCGATCCGACGAACCACGGGCCGCCTGAACCCAGACTCGGCGAAGAGGCAGCAACGGTCATCATTTTCTCCGGTGACCCTCCGCGAAGGGCCTCGAGAGGAAAGGCGATTCCGTTCGAGACGGAACAAAGCAGAACAGCCAACGAACCCAGAATCATTCGAGGTTGAAGGACCGTCGAGGGACGGGATCGAAGGGGGTCTTCCATGCGGAGTCGAAGGCGGGGCCGAAGCGCAGCCTGGGACTTCCCCAGCTCGGGCGAGGACTCGTTCGTCGCAGTCGTCGTGACAAAGTTGACGGGTGCCCTGCTGTTCATCCTGATGCTCTCGATGGTCATCCTGGCCCTGATCCCCCGGTCCGACCCCAATGCCGAGCCTCAATCTTCCAAAGACCTGGGCCCCGTCGAGTCGGTCGCCTCGCCGATCCAGATCACCACGCCGGCTCGG
The DNA here is from genome assembly GCA_964609385.1 of uncultured Planctomycetia bacterium. Lineage (GTDB taxonomy): Bacteria > Planctomycetota > Planctomycetia > Isosphaerales > Isosphaeraceae > CAZSSM01. The sequence continues at coordinate 78,674 of CAZSSM010000022.1, read as the reverse complement.
CTGCCCGACGCCGTCGAGGGACGTCCCTACCGCCTCGCCTTGGCGTCTCGGGGAGGTCGAGCCGACTCCGAGATCGAATGGGGCATCGATGGTTCACTCCCGATCGGCCTAACGCTCGATCAACGACTCGGGATCCTTGAGGGGATCCCTGGGCCGGAGTTGGAGTCAGAGTCGGATCCAACCCCTCGTGAAGAGCCAACCGTCGTTGGGTTCGAGGTCGAGGTCTCCGACGGTCACTCACGGGACCGTCGCCGGGTTCGGCTGACCATTCTCCCAGCGATCGTGAACACACCCTCAACACACGCGCGTGTCGCGGTGGTCCCGACCTGGGAGCATTGGCTCCGGCACGGGTTCGGCTTTTTGGTCTTATTGGCCGTCCACTCATTGGCCATTCGAGTCGTAGGCCAGACACGATCTCCACGTGTTAGCGCTGCCCGTTGGATCATCCGGGTCGCCTCAGTGATCGCGGCCGGTTCGTTGGCCATTTGGATCGGGTACCTTCAGCTCGCTGGTTGAGCCGCCAGGAACACGATACGCAAGAATGTGCGGTCACTGATCCGGAGTCTCCGGAGAATAGCTCTTCACGAGTTTCTGAAATCCCGGATGCTCGCGAATCGGATCGAAATCGGTTTCCTCATCGATCAGTTTGATATAGTCCGGGTTTCGTTCCAGCGCGGTGTCAAGTTCACGGAGAGCGAGTTCGGGTTTGCCGGCCAGGGACCAATAGCAGGCTAAGTTGTAATGTAAGACAGGATACCGTGCTCCATGACGAGGCGCGATGCGTTGCAGCGCGTCGATCGCTTCGGCGAGTTGATGGTTCCGCTTATAGCACCATCCCAACTCCATGGCGACGTCCAGGCTGTCATGTTTGAGCTTGGCGGCCAGTTCCAGCAGCTTGATCGCCTCGTCATAGCGCTCAAGCTGGCAGAGCGCCTTTCCGGTCAGCAAGTTCGCCTCGAAGGGCATGATCCCCCAGTCATCACGGCTCTGAAGGATTTTCAGGGCCTTCTCGGGGAGGTTGAGCATCAGATATCCCTCGGCCTCATTCAGCAACCGAGGGATCCGAGCGATCGCGGAACCAGTCATCGGAGACCTCAACGCCTCGCAAAGCAACGATCCATGCCAGTCGATAAGGAATGTCCCGGCGGTCGGTCGAGGGAGTTAAGGAACGCGACGACTCCCCCGATCGACTCAACGCATTCTACGTCGAGTCCGATCGTGGGACTACCAGCGATGCATCCTCTTCAGCGACCGCCCGCGACGGTCTCCAAGCCAAGGGCAGGGGGTCGCTCTCCGGAGCAAGGGAGGTGCCGGTTCAGGACTTACCGGCGTGGTCCTTAGGATTTCCCCTCATGATTCGCTCGCAATAGGCCTGTTCCTGGGAACTCCAATAGCGTTCGACAGCCGCATAATCGGGCAGGTCGAGCAGGGTCGATGGCGACTGGTCCAGGGCATGGGCGATCCGATCGATTCCGTCCTGGTTCTTCAGACCGTCGCGCCAACGGCTTGGAAGAGCCTGGACGCCGTAGTGTGCGCCGGCCCAAGCACCCAGGACAGCGCCGGCCGAGTCTGCATCGCCCCCCAGATTGATCACCTCGACCAACGCCTCCTCGAAGCTGGAAGTCGTCAGGAGAACGTAGAGACAGGTTGGGATCAAGCTCAACACATATCCCTGGGTTGGACGCTTGCAGTTGGCGTCCAGTCCGTTGCGGTTGGCCTCATCGAGAATCAGGCCGAGGGCTTGATCGCGTGGCAGTTCCAGGATCGCCTCGATCCTCGAGAGGGCTCGAGAGAGGTTGTGCGCGTAGGGGTCGAAATTGGTTAGGGTGCCGGGAAACTCTTCGAGAATCCGACATTCGCAATGGTAAACGTCTGCGGCCAAACGGAGGGCGAAGCTGGGCACCAAGTCCTCCTCATCGAGCAAACGTTGCGTGGCCAGGGCAACGGCCAGGGCGCCGGCGACGCTGCGGACGTCGTGATGCGAGAAGAGCGTGGCGTGCAAGGTCGCGCGGTAGAGCTGCTCGGGATCGCCTTGGGCATGGATGGCCGCAGGTGGGACCCGCATGGCCGCCCCGATCCCGGCCGAGTCCTGCGAGGTCTGATCCGGTGGGGTCTGCCGTGACAGGGCATCCAGGACCTTGCGGAAGCTCTTGCCCACACCGCGATGCGCCCCGTAGAACGCTCCCCGCGGTGTCGCCAAATCCAAATACATTTGGCAGAGACGGGCCGGGTCGACCTCACCAGTTTCGACCAGCAGGTAGGCCAGACCTAACGCCTGCTGGGTGTCATCGGAGTAAAGGCCCGGCAATCGCCACTGGAACGGGCGACGCTTCCAGGCCCGTGACCCGTCGACATAGTCTCGAACGCGTCCATAGTTGCTGAGGATCTGCCGATCGGTCAGTCCCTCCAACGGGGCCCCCAACGCGTCGCCGATGGCGAGGCCGAGCAAGCATCCCCGAGCACGATCGACGCGGGCGAGCGTCACGGTCGACGGACCTGGCATAGCAGACTCGACTCCTCGAGAGACGGGGATGACAGTGGGGGCGAACGTGGATCGAAGGTACAACCCGACCGACTTCCTCGAAACGGGAAAATCTCGACTTCTCGACTAATCTGTCCGCTTCGTCATCGGCGATCGGCCCACGGCCCGATGGGATCCGTACTTACGAAGTTCGACCGGGCCTCGGCTTTTTTTCCGAACACGCCGTTTTCTCCGCACGAGCTGACCACCCGCGATCCTCGACACGCGGACCGGATCCGCTCCTCCAAGCCGTCCGCACTAATCCGCAGACGTCGATCGGCTCCCGATCCACGTTCCTCGACAACCAGCGCTTGCAAACACAACCGCACCAAAGCGACGCCGCTGTGAGCCACGTCTTGATCGTTCACGACGCCGGCTGGATCCTCTATCGGCTCGCACACCCACATTGGCCCGTCCATCGATTCGGTTTCTTCTTCACGGGTCCGTGGCATCCTGCCCAGACCCGCCAATCCAACCCGTTGCCGGGCTCCCACACTCTTTCGAGCGCGGCCTTTCTCATCAAAACGTCCCACGATCAGCTAAGGACCGCGAAACCCCGGTTCGCACTTCCGTTCCACCTGGGACCCGCAGAGCGATCGGTCGACTTAGCCGAACCGGTTGGATCAGACGACCGGATGCGCATTCGTCCTGGAACAGGATCACCCTGCGATAACAGTGTGTCTGGGCACCGGCCGCCGGATCGTTGGTCCGGTCTCAACAACCCTCCCTGTTGTCACCTTCCAATGATTCGGGGCCGGTCGGCCTCGAATGAAATCCCGTCACCGATCGGCCTATTCCGTCGAGCTCGAATGCTCGAACAACGACTGGACACGCACCAAGGCCAGTTCGCTGGGGAAAGAGTGGATGGCGTGGATCGACAGGCCGGTGGCCAGCGAATCGATCCGGACCAGACTTAGTGCGCCATCCTCCATCCGGTTCCGGCTCCAATGCCGATCGAAGAGACCGCGATGGCGGTCCTGCTCGATCTCTTGGCTGAGATGGGAGAACAAGGCCCGATCGACACGTTCGACATCGAGGCTGACCTGGTAGGCGACCTCGGCGGGGCCATCGAGTCCCAAGCTCTGCTCCCCCTCAACCTCGGTCGTCAGGAGGCAACCCGAGCGCGGCAGGTAGGTCTCGGAGCCGCAGAGCACTTCGGTCAGGACGACCGGGCCGCAACGCCAATGGACGACGTGTCCGCCATCGACGATCCGGACGTCGGCCTCCCAGCGATCTCCCGAGACTCGGCGGTGTCCGCGGACGCCGAACCATTCGGGATGAAGCGGGCGGTCGAATAATCGGACCCGCAATTCGGCCACATTGGGTCGGTGGTAGCCGACGCCCATGGGTCCCTCTCCCTTATTGTTTGTACGCTTGGCGTCGTTGATTGATCTGATTGTGACGTTGGTCAAAGGCGACGCGCGAACCCGACGGAGGCTCGTCGACATCCTGGTTCCATACGATTCCGGATCCCGACCCGGAGCAAACACCGAGGTGCATCGGATTCGCCCTGAGTCTAGCGAACCCCGACGAGACGTCGAGAGCGGTCCCGCAAAGACGATCCCCCAAGCGACGCACCCACGCTCCTAATCTGGATCACGGATCGTGTTTGGGGCGACAGGCCGCGTGTCCTGAACAAGAGACCTCGGCGCGATCGGAGGCGATCGACATCGGGTTCGTCCGTCGTTGCGGTCTCCATCGTCAGACTGCGACGCCCGTGGCTTCGCCTTGCACGATCCGTCAGAGTCTCTACCTTACCTACGCCACGCGCACCCCGTGACGCCAACTTTTCAGGCATTTCGGTCGGTCGCGAGGTGCGTCGTCGGTGGACCCGACGTCGATGGTGACCGGACCGGACGACGCCTCGTGCCCCGACGCCGCCGGTCCCCCTCTTTGAGGCGGGAGGATCCTGGCCCATGGCATCCCCGATCGATTCGACGCTTCCGGGCCGCGTGGAGGTCTCGGCCACCCCTTGGCCCCTCCGAGTCTTACGGACGGTTCGACATCGGGGTTGGCGCTACGCGGTCCATCGCAGTCTTCGAAGGCTGCCCGGACTCGAAATGACTTGGAGACGACGGCTGCTCTATGGACAGCCTCGGACCTATTGGACCCTCCGAGGCGGAGCCGACTATTTCCTGGAACAGGAAGGTCAAGAAGGTCGTCATTGGCGGTCGACCTGGCTGGCCGAGCGGCTGGCGTCGTATCGGCCTACGTCGGTCCTAGAGATCGGGTGCGGCTACGGCAAGCAGTTATCGGCCTTGGCGAGCGTCCTCCCCGAGGCGGTCCGCCTGGTCGGGGTCGACTTCAGCCCGACCCAACTCGCCTTAGCACGGAGCTACCTGGATCGTCGAGGACGGGAGTCGACCCGACTCGTGCTGGCCGATGGCCAATATCTCCCGTTCGACGACGACAGCTTCGACCTGGTCTTCACTTCGGCGGTGATCCTGCACAACGACGACCGGGCGGCCGAGCGGATCCGTCTCGAGGCCCTCCGCGTGGCACGACGGCTGGTCGCCCACAACGAGGATACGAACGTTTCCTACAACCGTTATGGGTACGACACTGCTGACTGGTATCGTCAACACGGGATTCCATTGGCCGAAGTGACCACGATTCCGGTCCCCGAGTCGCTCGATGAGTTGGCCCAGCACTCGCAGTTCTGCGTGGCCCGCCCGTGACCACCTCGACCTGGCCGCCACCGGTCTCGAATCGGATCCACCCCGAATCGTCCTCGAGTCACCGCCACGGCATTGACCAGTCCGGCGACGACCGGCTCGTCCGCGACGGCGTGCTGGTTCTGATCGGCGGTCAACTGGAGCGCGTCCTGGGCCTAGTCACCTCCTTGATGATCCGAAGCGGTCTGGGACCTTCGGAGATGGGGCTATACACAGGGCTCCGTCTGGCCTTGGACCAGACCAACCGGAGCAGCCTAGGGATCGGCCAGGGTGCCGTTCAGGAGATCCCGATCCTCCGGGCCAGCGGTCGACACGACGAAGCAGCCTTCGACGCCGATGTCGCCCTCACCGCCTTGATGCTGATGAGCTTGCTGTACGCCTCAGGACTCATCACATGGGCGACCGCGATCTTTATTCGTAGTCCTGATAACTCATCGCGAGCTTGGGCGTTCGGACTCTTGGCGATCGCCACGCTGGTCCCGCTCCGACGCTACCACGACTTCCTGATCGCGGTGCATCGGGCCCATCAGCGGTTCGCGTTGCTGACGCGGATGCAGGTTTGGGACACGCTGGTCTTCGCCATCTTGGTCGGGCTGGGTCTGACCGTTGCGGGGCTTTGGGGCTTGATCGGGGCCGTCGGCGGCCTCATGGTCTTCAATGTCGCTTATCTGCACGCGCGGAGCCCGTTGCGGTTTGCATGGCAACCCGACCTGGCAGCCTCGATCCGAATGGCCCGGGCGGGCCTGCCGATCTGGATCCACACGCTCCTGTTTGGCTTGACCTTGGGCGTGGACCGTTACGTCATTCTTGGCGTCCTGCCCAATGGCACAGAGGTGGCAGGACTCTACTCGGTCGCGATCCTGGGCACGTCGTGGGCGCAGGACGTGACGGGTCGGCTCGCCACCGTGCTCTATCCGGCTTTGCAAGCGACGATCGGTCGGACCGGCGATCGCCGGGAATCGGCCCAACGCGCCCTGCAAGCCACCGAGGCCCAGGTCGTGCCTTTGATCGTCTGCGGCTCGTGGGCCTACTTTCTCGGGCCGCCCATCTTGACCTGGCTCTTGCCCAGTTACCGCGACGGCCTGAGCGCGCTGGGTCCGCTGTTGCCGGGCACGATCCTGATCGGCTTGTCCTGGCCGGCACGTCAGGCATTGACGGCTGCCGGAAACTCGGTCTCGTTGGCCGTGGCCAACGGGTTTGGGCTGGCCTTGACCGGGATCGCGACGCTCCTCGGTGCACAGGCGGCGGGGCTCGTCGGCGTCGCCTGGGGGATGTCGATCGGACTGACCGGACTGGCCCTGGCAACGACCGCTTTAGCCTTCGGCCCCCGACTCGGTTGGGGAACCTGGTGCATCCGAATGGCCCGGATCCTAGGGTTCACCCTCGCGTTCGGGATCGCTGCCCTGATCGCGATCGACCACCTCAAGGTCTTTGGACTCGAAGGTGATTGGGGATTGCGAGTCTTACTCTTATCGACCCTAACCATACCGACCGTCCTCTGGTGGCTCTGGAAGCACCGCGATGTCCTGGACGGCCTTCGAGGACGTGCCCGAGGTTCCGGAGGTCCTCGAGCATGAGCATGACCGCGAAGCATCAACGCGACTCGTCGAAGTGCCCCAACGCATTCGCGGAGACCGCCCCTTACGATCACTCGCGGCCGAGCTTAGAAGAGCTGCGACAAAGGGCGCACAAGCCGGATCATCGGACTCGGGGTACCTGGCTGGCCCGCTGGATCGCGCGGCCTTTGGCGATCTACGGGACATGGCTCGCGATCCGGCTCGGCCTCTCGGCGCACAGCGTGACGGCTCTCTCCCTAGTCGCCGGCCTTGCGGGTGCCCTCACGATCGGGATGGGAACCTCGAGCGGGTTCCTCATCGGGGTCGTGCTGCTCTTGATCGCTTATTGGCTCGACCATGTCGATGGACAAGTTGCTCGATTTACGTGCTCGACGTCGCTCGAAGGGGTCTATTTCGACTTCTGGATGCACCAGCTTACGCTGCTCGCTTTAGGCTACTTGCTCGGCTACGCTCTCTCAATCAGCGAAGTGAATTCCCTCTGGACGTTGGCCGGATTCGCCGTTGGGTCAGGCTGGTTGATGCTCCGAGTCCACGACGACTGTCTCGCCAAAGCGCACCTGCAACGTCTGGACAGTGGGGGCATCCGGTACGCAACTCGGTCCGTTTACGACGCAGGATCGGTCGGGAAGCGGAATGGTTGTGATCGATCGAGTATCGGGCTCACCGGCATCTCATTGCTCATCCGAGCAATCCGGGGCGTCCACCGGATCTGCCTACATCTCTGCGAGCCACCCAACATCCTGGCCACGCTCTCAGTATTGGGGATCATCGCATGGATTCGGGCGGACCTCTGGTCGGGATCGCTGGCCGTCTATGTGCTGGCGATGGCCGGTCTGGCCCCCACGCTCGCATTGGCGCGTCTGGTCCGCTCGGTGCGAACCGGGTCGATCCAGAGGAGTTTCGACGCGCGTTTTATTCCGATGCATGAGGCGGATTCGAACGGCATCCAGGACGGAGTCCCGGTCCGAGTCGTTCGGAGTCCGATTGGACCGGAATGAGCATGACCTTGAAATTAGTAATCGGGGAAGACCTTCGAAGTCCCCGCAACGACGGTTCAAGGTTCCCGCTCGATTCGGTCGGACCCAATGAGTAGGGGTCGTCGACGGACTCCAATCTGGATCCGCCCGGGATCGTCGATCTGGACGACTCTCCCCGCAAACTTGGTAAGCTGGCTTCGAGTATGCCGAGAATCGTTGAGAGCCGATCCGGCACCAGCGCATTCGGAGAGAGGGGGACTTGATGAGCGAGGCCTGGATCACGCATCGAGGGGGCTGTCACTGCGGCTTGATCCGCTTCGAGGTCGATGCGCCGGCCGATCTCGATCTGATCGCCTGCAACTGCTCGATCTGCACAATGGGCGGGTTTCTGCACCTGATCGTGCCTCAGGACCGGTTCCGTCTGATCCAGGGGGACGAGCATCTGACGACGTACCAATTCGGGACCCTCTCGGCACAGCATGTCTTCTGTTCGCGCTGCGGGATCAAGTCGTTCTATTATCCGCGATCCCACCCTGATGGAATCAGCGTGAACGCGAACTGCTTGGTCGCCGAGACGGTCCAGAGCCGTCGGATCTCCCCGTTCGACGGACTCAATTGGGAAGACAATATCTCGAGCCTCCACAACGACCCGGACGATTCTCCGAGCACCTGACTATCGCTCATCACCTCCTACGCAATGCGATCTCATCCTCGAGTCCGTTGATGCCATTGATTGAGACCCGATCGGCTCGGTCGAACCGCTTGTCAGAGTCCCTCATGACGATCCATCGAGTGATCCGCCAATGCCATTGACCCTGACCTGGAACGCCGCAACGCTCTCGGAAGTCGAGGGCGATCAACTCCGGGCCGACACCCTCTCCGAGCCGGATCCAAGGACCCTCGGGAACTGGCCGATCCGGATCGGTCGCACGACGACCACCTTGGGCGATCTGTTCCGGATCGAGGGCGATGCGCGTGGGGATCGGACGGTCCGAATCGTCGGCGACCTGAGTCAGGTCCGCGGACTGGCCTCGGCTCAAGCCTCGGGCCAGTTGCACATCGAAGGTCCAGTCGGTCCCGAGTTGGCCACCGGTCTTCGAGGCGGCTCTGTCGAGGTGATCGGTAACGCCGACGACTTCGCCGGCCAGGCGATGGCTGGTGGTCGGCTCCGAATCCGAGGCGATGTGGGCTCGCACCTGGGTGCAGCGCGACCGGGCACCGTCAAGGGGATGACCGGCGGCCTGATCATCGCGGAGGGGTCGGTCGGAGCGTACGCCGGCTTGGCCATGCGTCGAGGGGTGATCACCGTGGTCGGCACATTGGGCCGAGCCGGCGGCGTCGACATGATCGCCGGGACCTTGGCCGTCTTCGGCTCGGTCGGTGCGGGGCTCGGTTTCGGCCTCAAGCGCGGCACGTTGGCGCTTTTCCAGACTCAGGAAGAGGAGGAGCCCGCGCCGATCGGCCCGGGGTTTCGACCCAGCGGTCGCCAACGTCCCGTCGCCATCGACCTGCTCTTGAACTACCTGGCCTCGGAAGGCTTGGCGATCCCGGAAAAGGCCCGCTCTGGAACCTTTGCCCGCTACAACGGGGATCGCGCCGCTGATGGTCAGGGCGAGTTGCTCCACTGGATCTCCGAGACCGCCACGTGATCGCATGCTTGCCAAAGCGCGGGGGACAACCTGATTTCGATGATCGCCTATGTTACGATGCGTCGCGTCGCACGCTCTGAGACCCACGAGGTTGCACCATGCTCGCGTTGAACCAGGAGGCGACCCGCGTGGTCGAGCGGATCGTCTCGGAGCCGGACCGGTACCGGCTTCAGGTCGATCCGATCGAAGGCGGCGGCCGCGTCGTCGATTGCGGGATCGCCGTGCCTGGCGGACTGCACCTGGGGTTGGCCTTGGCCGAGGCCGCCATGGCGGGCTTGGGACGGATCTCCTTGCTGTTCGACGTGATCGATCAGCGCCCCTTACCGATGGTCCAGGTCAGCACCGACCATCCGACCGCCTCCTGCCTCGCCTCGCAATACGCCGGCTGGCAAATCCAGGACGAGCCGTCGTCGTTTTTCGCGATGGGTTCGGGACCGATGCGGGCCGCCTGGGGCAGCGAGGAGCTGTTCGATCGGATCGGGTTCCGCGAGAATGCCACGCGCGTCGTCGGGATCCTGGAGGGTCGCCAAATACCAGGCCCCTCGGTCATCGGGATGATCGCTGAGCGTTGTCAGGTGGCGCCCCAGGACGTCGACCTCCTGATCGCGCCGACGGCCAGCCTGGCTGGTGGTGTCCAGGTCGTTGCCCGCTCGATCGAGACGGCCCTCCACAAGCTCGACGAACTTCGGTTCGACCTGAATCGGATCGTTTCGGGCCACGGGATCGCCCCGTTGCCTCCGGTCGGTCGCGACGACTTGGAGGCCATCGGTCGAACCAACGACGCGATCCTCTATGGGGCTCAGGTCACACTTTATGTGAGTGGTGACGACGAGTCGCTCGCGGAGATCGGCCCGCGCGTGCCCTCTCTGAGTTCCAGCGACTACGGCGAACCCTTCGCCACGATCTTCGCCCGCTACGACCATGACTTCTACAAGGTCGACCCCAACCTATTTAGCCCCTCCACGCTCGTCTTCCAGAACCTCGAGACCGGTCGAGTCCAGACCTTCGGCCACACTGCCGACGACGTCCTGGGCCGCTCCTTCTTCCGGTGATCCCGCTTTGAGCCTCTGAGCCCAAACGTCAAATGGCCAAGCGTCCGATCGTGATCCTGGCCCGCGGTCGAGGCTGGCACGTGGGCGATCTGCTCCGTGCCAGCGAGGCCAGGGGGATCCCCGTCCGAGTCGCCCCGTTTCCTGGCCTGGAGGCCCGGTTGGGTGGATCGTCGGACCCTTCGACGACGATTGCGGTGGAGACCAAGGACTCGAGAAAGGCCAACGCATTGAACGACGTTGGCGCGATCTTGGTTCGGACGATGCCCTTGGGAACCCTCGAACAGGTCATCTTCCGGATGGACGCCTTGAACCGGGTCGCGGCCTTGGGCGTGCCGGTGCTTAACGCGCCTCGGAGCTTGGAGTCCGCGATCGACAAGTTCCTCGGGCTAGCCCTCTTAGAGCGGGCCGGCCTCGATGTGCCCGAGACCTGGGTCGGCGAGTCGGCCAACGGCGCCCAACAGGCCTTCGAACAGCTCGGCGGCGACGTCGCGGTCAAGCCGCTCTTCGGCTCCGAAGGGCGTGGGCTGGTCCGGGTCAGCGACCCTGAGCTGGCCCACCGCGTCTTTCAGAGCCTAGAGCGGATCGGCGCGGTCCTCTATTTACAGCGGATCGTCGACCACGGCGGCCTCGACGTCCGCTTACTCCTGCTCGACGGGCAAATCCTGGGGGCGATTCGTCGACAAGCCGTGCCTGGCGATTGGCGAACCAACCTCTCTCAAGGTGGCCGGGCCATTCTGTGGCCCGATCCCGATCCGGAGGTCGTCACCCTCGCGCGAAGGGCCTCTGAGGCGATCGGGGCCACGCTGGCTGGGGTCGACCTGGCCTGGGACCGTCGTGCGGAACGCTGGGTCGTCTTCGAAGTCAACGCCGTGCCCGGCTGGCGTGGGCTGGCCCGGGTTTGTGACCTCGATGTTGCCGAGACGATCCTCTGCTACCTCCGCGAACGAGCCGCCAACTAACATCGACTGATCATGACATCAGCAAACGATCATCCCCCAATCGGCCCGGGACAATGGGCCCAGATCGCCTGCATCTACGAGGCGACGGCGCGGAAGCCAGGAAACGTGCATCGGTTCGCCGACTTCGACGACGCGACGTACCTCGACTTCCTGCTCAGCGCCTCGGCGATCGCCCCGGTGCTCGATCGTGCCCCCGATCGACCGCTGGGCCTGACGATCCTCGAGGCCGTCCAGGCGACTCGTGGCGTGGCTCCCTCGAACACGAATCTCGGTCTGATCCTGATGCTGAGCCCGCTGGCCGCTTTACCGATCCGTCCCGAAGAACCATGCACGCCCGATCGGCTCCGCGACCTACTCCGCCAGCGGCTCGACGCCACCACAACGGCCGACACAGCGATGCTTTATGAGGCGATCCGTTTGGCCCAGCCTGGAGGACTCGGCGAAGCACCCAAACACGATGTCAACGACCGAGACCAAAGGCCACCCGACCTCGACCTCCGAGGCGTGATGGCCCTCGCCGCCGAGCACGACGCCGTCGCCCGTCAGTACGTGACCGATTACCTCGACGTCTTCGAGATCGGCCTGCCCACGCTCCGAGAGCACCTCGAATGCCCCGACGCCTCGGTCGAGACGGCGATCGTCACGACGCACCTCCGCTTGATGGTCGAGCGGCCCGACACCTTGATCGCGCGGAAACGCGGCGCGGCGATTGCTGCGGAGTCCGCCGATCGGGCGCGGGCGGTCCTCCGCTCGGGCTGGCCCGATCGGGCCTCATCCTGGTCGGCGTTGGGGTCCCTCGATGCTTGGCTTCGCGCTGACGGACGAGGGCGGAACCCCGGCGCGACGGCCGATCTGGTCGCCGCCACGCTCGCCATCGCGATCCGTTGCCAGCACCTTGGCCGCGATCCCGTCGGCCGACCGCGCTTCGCCTGGACGATCTCCGAACAAGGGGCCAATACTGACGGGCGCCCGGACGAATAGCTCCCGCAACCTGGCCCCGATGGCCGGGTCCGCGTCCGTGCTGACCCCTCGATGATTCCAACCTCCCTTTGGAGTGCACCCCCCATGTCCATGCTTCTGGCAACGCTTCTGACCGGCCTGGCCGTTCAAGCTCCGACAGCCGACGAATGGCTCGACGACGTGCCCGCCGGCACCCATGTGGTCGTCCACGCCCGCGCCCTCGAGCCGGTCGCTGACGATCTGGTCGCGATGGTTTCGGCCATGAGCGAGACCCTCGGCCAGCAAATCAAGCCGAGCGTCGACGCCTTCACTCAGCAAATCCGGACCCAGTTCAACGTCCAGATGGTCCCGCCCAATACGCCGGTGCTCGCCCTGGTCATGCTCCCCGAGTTCGGTCCGAACGGCCCGGGCGCACCGCAGATCGCCGTCCTGTTACGCTCCAACAACTATGACGGCCTCCGAGCGGCCCTGAGCGGACAACCGGCACGTGGCGATGCCGGCCAGATTCAAGAGTTCCCCATGGGCGCTCAATCGGCATTTGGGATCGCCAAAGACGACTATGTGGCCCTCAGCAACGACCAGGCCTTACTTCAGTCGCTGGGCAACGGAGAGAGCCTCGCCGATGTGCTCGACCCCGAAGCGCGTGAGAAGCTCTTCAGCGACGACCTCGGCATCTACGCCAACTTGGCCTTGGTTCAGGAGAACTACGAACAATTGCTCCGCGACGGATTCGACGGGTTCCTCAACCTGATGGACATGGCCATCCAGCAGGGCCAGAACGCGCAGCAGATCGAGGCGGCCAAGACGATGTATCGCGGCCTTTTCGATCGCTTCTTCGACACCCAGATCCTGACGCTGAGCGTCGACTTCGACGCGGCCCGGCTCAGCATGGATGGCCTGCTGACCGCCCGCGACGACTCGAAGCTGGCTCAGACCTTCGCCGCCGGTTCGCCGGCCTCGACGACCCTGCTCTCGCAACTGCCCACCGGTCGCGCCTACTACTTCTTCGCGCACGCCAACCCCGAGTTGATGGAACAGCTCACCAAGCTGGGCCAGAGCATGGCCGGCCAGTTTGGACCGGCCATGATGAACGTCGAGGCGATGGAGGCGATCAATAAGGCGGGCCTCATCGAGACCGCCGGCGGCATCTCCTTTACCTCCAACGGGTTCGAGCAGTTCACCGTTTCGGACTATCGTGACGACGCCGGAGCCCTCGCCGCGACCAAGGCGATGTACGACGGCTTCGAGGACCAGCCCATGTTCAAGGAAGCCACCATCGAGGAGAACGCCTTGGAGTACGGTGGCTTCACGCTGGACCGCAACACCTTGGTCTGGGATTTCCAGGCCATGATGGCCATGCAGCCCAACGCCAACGCGCCCGGAGTGGATGTCAAAGGGATGCTCGAGTCGCTGCTGGGCGAGAAGATGACCGTCTACAACGGCTCCGACGGACGGGTCCTGCTCAACGTCACCGGCAACGACGTGGACCGGGTCAAGGCAGCCATCGATGCCTACAAGTCCGGCCAGAATAGCCTGGCGCAGTCGCGCGGCTTCGCCGAGCTCCGCGATCAGTTGCCCGAGCGCGTCAATCTGGCCTTCGCCGTCGACCCGGTCGGACTGGCCAAGCAACTCGCCCTCCAGTTCTCGGGGTTGTTCGGCGACCGAGCCGATGGGATGGGCGCGCGGTTAGCCGATGTTCCCGAGGGCGAAGTCTACTTCGGCGGCTCGACGGTCACCGGGCCCAACCGAGTCGGATTCCAGTTCGTCGTACCCAGCCGAGTCGGCCGCATCATCGAGCAGGAGATCGTGCCGATCTTCGCCCAGTTGGCCAACCCGCAGGGTAACTAAGCCGCCCCGATCCGGCCTGAGTTGATCGGATCGAACCAGGCCAAACGCCCTCCGCCTCGACGATTGAGGCGGAGGGTCGCCTGTCCAAATCGCGGCCCGGCCCGTTAAGATTCTGGGGCACGCTTGAGATCCCGAGGGGTCCGATTCGGCCGCGCCGAGGACTTCTGCCGCGTCCCCCCTCGGATCGCCCCGAACCGCGGAGATCCGGGAGCCCCGACGACCCATGGCCATGATCGATGCCCAGTCCGCGACCCACTACACCGTCCGCGTCGCTAAGGATTACCTCGTCTTCTGCGCCGGGCATTTCATCACGTATGGCCCGGACCACTGTGAACGGATCCACGGGCACAACTATCGCGTCGCCGTCGAAATCGAGGACGACCTCGATCCCCAGAGCCATTACGTCTTCGACTTCATCACCTTGAAGCGGATGGCCCGCGGGATCGTCAACGAGTTCGACCACACCATGCTCCTGGCCACCGAGAACCCCCGGATCGCCCTCCTCGAGGACGGCGACAACTGGGAAGCGCGTTACCGCGATCGACGCTGGAGCTTCCCGCGCGACGAATGCACCCTGATGCCGATCGCCAATACGACCGCCGAGCTGATGGCCCGCTACATCGCCCATCGATTGCTCCACGACTTCGACGAGGCCGGCTTCCCCGCTCCGCGTGTCCTCCGCGTCGAATTGGAAGAGACCTTCGGCCAGTCGGCCACCTTCCACTGGCGACGGGCCGAGACCAAAGCGTGATCTCGATCACCTCGCTCTTGATCCATCAAAACTGCCCCTGATGCAGCGCTGTGCCGACGAGCACCGCCGATGCTCCCGCATCGAGCCATACTTGCGCGTCGGCCTTCGAACGGATCCCTCCACCAGTGAGCCAAGCGATCTCAGGGTATTCGCGCGCCCAGCGCGTTAAGCGCTCGACACCCAACGGTCCCGAGCCCATCCCCACCCGGCTCAGGTCGAGCATGAGCACAGAGACAATCCCCGCGCCGATCGCATCCTCGACGACCGACTCGATCCGATCTGGATTCGTCCAACCGTCACGAGTGCCCAGTCGGACCCGAGGACCGTCCAGGTCGAGACTGAAGACGACCCGCTCGGCCCCCAAGCGGCCGACCAGTTCGCTCAGCGCCTCCGGCCCGGCCACGCTCTCCGAACCGATCACCCAACGCGTCGAACCGCCCATCACCGCGATCAAGCCGCGATGACGCCCATCGAGATCGACTGCCGACCGCACGCCCGCATCGAGCCAAGGGGTCGATCCCGACGCGATCAACGTGCAGAGGGTCGCCCGATCCGGTTCTGAACCGGCGATCGCATCGAGGTCGGCAACGTAGATCACCCCATGGCCGAGATGACGTCGGTAGCTCTCGGCCAAGATAAGCGGATCGGAGGCGCGGTCGGGTGGATCGACGAGTCGACTGACCAAGGGCAGATACGTGCATCGGTCCCCGCCCCGGGCATGCACCGCGCGACCGCCTTGGAGATCGAGGACCGGGACGATTCGGTCGGGTGGGGACTGGTGGACCCGACTCGGCAAGAGCACCATAGCAAGCTCTCGTTTCCCGGACGCGCGGGATCGTTGAGGGGAAGTTGAGGATCGGCCCGCCATGCGGATCGCAGTTTACGAACATGTGACCGGCGGGGGGATGGCCGACTATCGGGACCGACCCCCTTCGTGGGTTCTCGAAGGCAAGGCGATACGTTGCGCGATCGCGAATGACTTCGCGTCCGTGCCGGGCATCGACGTCACCGTCGCGGCCGATGCGCGGGACGTGCCAGCCACATCCAAAGACAACGACGACAGTTCCGCGATCGTCATCCACCCCTTCAAGGCCGGCGACCTTAAGGGACAGTTCACTCAACTGGTCAAAGCGGTCGACGCCGTCGTCCTGATCGCGCCCGAGACCGAGCGGATCCTTGAGACGCTCCGAGGCTGGCTCGACGAGGCGGGCGGGCTCGGACTCGGCCCTGACCGGACAGCGATTGCCCTGACCGCTGACAAGCTCCGACTCGCCCAACACCTCGAAGCTCGTCGGATCCCCACACCCACGACCGTCCCGTTCGTCGACGATCGCCAACGGATCCCGAGCCCACGGATCATCAAGCCCCGATTCGGCGCCGGCACTCTCGACACGTTCCTCGAAACAAACCACATGATCGATCGACCGATTACCTCGGAATCACTGATCCAGCAACCCTTTGTATCTGGGCAAACGTGCAGCATCACGGCGATCGGCTCAGGCCATCGGGGCGACCCGCCAAGGATCGTCGGCTGGGCGAGTCAACGGGTCACATGCTCGGAAACGACCCTCCGCTACGAAGGGGGTGCGGTTCCGCTGTTGATCCCGAACGGCTCAGCGTTGACGACCGCCTTGGGGGCGATCGAGTCGGTCGACGGCCTGCGTGGACTGTTCGGGCTCGATACGATCATCGACCCTGAGACAGGCGACCTAACCGTCTTGGAGATCAACCCCCGTCCCACGACGTCGATCGTGGCCTGGACGGCCTGGCATGGCCCGGGTGTCGTGGCCACCGCCTGGCTCGAGGCCGTCATCCCCGGATGGGTTCGCCCTAAGGGGATCCCGCCCCTCGATCCGGCCCGGACCGACCGTCCCGCCATCACCTTCGAGCCCGACGGGACCCTCCGTTCGCTTCACATCGATCATCGCGTCGGGAACCAACAGCCCTCGTCCTGGAACAGATCTTCGTTCTCTTCGAGTCCTGATTGATGGATTCTGAGCCACATCATCCACGAACAAACTGGTTGGGCCTCGACATTGGTGGGGCCAATGTGAAAGCGTCGATCGGACCCGAGCGATCGTGGTCGGTTCCCTTCGCGCTCTGGGAGCATCCCGAGGCGCTCTCAGAAGTCCTAACTGGGCTGGCCAGCGAAGTCCCTGAAGCGACCGCAATCGCCTTGACGATGACCGCCGAACTCTGCGACTGCTTCTCGAGCAAGGCCGAAGGGGTCCGGACAGTTCTCAACGCCGTCCGGCACGTTTGGCTGGAGATGCCGACCTGGGTCTGGGGAATCGACGCGCGGTTCCATCGGGTCGAAACGATCACGGAAACCCCTCGACTGGCCGCCGCGTCGAACTGGCTCGCGCTGGCCGAAGAGGTCGCCGCAACGCACCCCGAAGCCCACGGACTCTTGATCGACATCGGCTCGACGACGACCGACCTGATCGGGTTTGCCGACGGTCAGGCCATGCCGCGAGGCCGAACCGATTTCGATCGGCTCCGATCGGGCGAATTGGTCTACGCCGGGGCACTCCGCACGCCAATCTCGGCCTTGGCAACGTGGTTGAACTTCCGCGGATCCCCGACCGGGCTGGCCGCCGAACGGTTCGCCACAACCCTCGATATCTACAACGTTCTGAGATGGATCACCCCTGACCCCGACGACCTCGAGACCGCTGACGGCCGCCCGCGCACTCGGGAGGCATCGCGCGATCGGTTGGCCCGGATGGTCTGCCTCGACGGCGATGACTTCCGGGAAGGCGAGGCGATCGCCTTGGCAAGAGCCGCCCACGAAGCATTGATAGACCGACTGATTGCGGCCGGCCAACTCGTGATCGAACACCTTCGCACGTCGACACACGAGGGACGACCATGGACGTTCGTTGTCTCGGGCTCGGCCGAGTTCCTCGCCGAAGAAGTCGCGGGTCGACTCGGCTCATCGACAGTTCCTCACAATGGTGAGATCGTCCAGTTGAGTCAACTCTGGGGCGTCGATGCCTCGGCAGCCGGCCCGGCGTATGCGGTCCGAAAACGAGCACATCGGGCACAAGCCGTCGGCCTGTTGTCATGACGCAACGGGATTCAGATTCGGCCTATCCGATCGTCGTGATCAAGGTCGGCGGGAGCCTGCTCGATTGGCCTGCGCTTCCCGAACGGCTCGATCAGTTCCTCCGCGCGTTGCCGGACGCCAATCGACCCGTCTTGATCGTCGGCGGAGGCGGGGCTGTCGATTGGGTCCGCGCGATGGATCGGGCCCATCAGCTCGATCCGAGCGCGTCGCACTACCTGGCGATCGCCGCGATGGCCTTGACCGCGCGATTGCTGGTTACACTGATGCCAGAATCCGAGCTAGCGATCTCCGTCGACGATCTACAACGATGTTGGCGGGTCGACCGAACACCGATCCTCGATCCCGGAACCCTCTACGGATCGGACCAAGCATCGACGACCGAGCCCCTGCCCGAGTCGTGGTCGTTAACGTCCGACAGCATCGCGGCGCGAATCGCGCACCACCTGAACGCCCGTGAGTTGATCCTGCTCAAGAGTATCGACCCACCCCACTCGGACCGCTCGCCGGAATCCCTCGTTGCCCACGGCCTGGTCGACCCTTGCTTTCCTCAAGCCTCGCTTGGACTTCAAGCCGTTACGGTTCACAACCTCCGCAACCCAAATCCATGCTAACACATAAACATTCATTTTTGGATTCGTTCCTCGTCATCGGGTGATTGGGGACAGCGAGCGGAACGAGCCCGACCCTGGGAACAGCCTCGGGAAATCGGCGCTGGGGTGATCCGGTTGGACAGCCTAATGTCCTGATCGCCTGGGTCTGCTCTGCGGTGCGGTGCATCGCAGTCTCCAGCCACTCCAACGAGCCTCACGAAGACCCCATAGCTTATCCGCTTCCAAGGCCGGCAGGTGACCGATCGCCCCGATTCTTCCGAAGAAATGACTTACTGATCCGATTGGACGGGCCGATCGAGAAAACTCCGTGAACGCGAAGCCTCGATCGCTTGATGCTACCTACAGCGGATCTCTCAACGCGCGACGACACGCGGAGGCTCGCCGTCGGATCGCAACCGTTGTCGGGGTTATTCGGGATGAGCGTCGAGGTTCCCAACCGGACCATCACCAGACGCATCTGCGTAACTCTCCGGGCGGGTCAACCGATCGATTTGGCCTGCACCACCGTCGGCGTCGATGCCCTGACCCTGAAGCGTTGGTTGGCCCTGGGCGAAGCGGCCTCTCGCCAAGGCGAGGAGGAGGACCCGCATTGCCGCTTCTTCGAAGCCGTCAGCAAGGCCTTGGGGTATGCCGATCAGGCCCGTGATCTCAAGGATCGCGCGACGAACGAGTCGGGACTTCAAGCTCCAGGACAACCCCGAGACGAACCGCGACGGGCCGGACGAAACCAGACGCCCGATCACCCTCCGCTGGCCTGGTTGGTTGTCGAAGAAGCGCCGATTGAAATCGTGATCGGATCCCGACCTCCCTGGGTCTATGAGACTCCGCCGGCTCCAGACCCGGGCCAAACAACCGAAGCCTTTCGAACGACCCTACCCGAAGACGTACCGTTTGAGGACGCGCCGACGACGCCGGTCGAGCCCGACGAGGCCGAGCCGCGTTGCGACGAGCCGATCGGGGAGGATCTCGCGGTCATCGCGGTCGGGCTGGTGTTCCTGGCCATCTTGGCGGTAGCGGTTCTGCTGATTCTGCTGATGATTCCCGTCGTCTTGGCGGGATTCACCGCGATCGGCGCGATCCGCACGGCGGTCGGTTTGGCTTACCGTTGGCGGGCCGGCCTGATCACCCTCTCGGGTGGGGGATCTCAGGGACTCGCGATTCCAGGTCCCATCGGCCGGCCCACATGGCGGAGTTCACTTCGCCTCCCCAAAGTGGACTGCTTGGATCGGACGGCCGGCTCGGTCGCCTGGGCCGATCGATCACCACCTCAGCGGGAATGATCCGCTCGGCGTTCCGGAGCATCGCCGGGCCATTCGACCGCACAACCGACCGGATGTCGCCTCCGGCCCACCGTCCGTGGGGCCGGGTCCACGCGCCATCATCGTCGACGCGTTGCCCAGGTCGATCGGCACGTCGCGACACGGAGCGCCGGGGCGGACCCGCACCCAAATCGGGTTCGCACGACCGCGAGGAGCGGAGGCTCTTTGACAATCCGGAATCTCACGGATCGAACCATCGACCGATCTTGATTCGATCGGCCGAGCCGCCTCCGCACGCGCCGAGCCCGTGATCCGGTTCGGGTTGTGACGGTGACGACCCGGCATCGACGAGTAAAAACGGCCGGAAACTCTTGGCCGGAAAGATCGAGGAGGTGGGTCACCAAGTCGTTCACACGATGGCCCACCCCTTCAGAAGATCTTCTCGACAACGCCCAGGGCCTCGTCCCATTGGTTTTCGACCGTTGCCGGCGACGTAGCTGCGGTTGCATCTCTCCACTAATGATCTAATTCGCAGATGAATCTGGAACAGCGGACTGATTTACCCCAATTCAAAACTGGCTTGTTATTGGATTTAAAACTCGACAGCCTCATCGGGTCCGGGCGTGGCGTAGTCGGGGTCTTTGTCCCGGATGTACCGGGAGCCGTCGTCGAGGGTCCGAACCTCGAGCGGGACCAGGGTCAAGCCTGGGGGGTTGATTGTCTGCGCGGTGTCGCCGAGGTCGCGTTGCGAGATACCTGCGCGGTCCAGCGTCGGGACGTTGGCGTTGTAGAAAGCGGTGCACCACCAGCGGCCCTTACGGTCCTGGAACGGGGTGCCGTGGCCGAGGAATCGGCCGACGAACCGTCGAGGCTCGTACGGGCCATTGATCGCGTCGGCAGTTGCGTAGTAGAGGTTGTAGCTCCCACGCCTCATGAGGCCGGTCGACCACCCGGTACTGAACAAGACATATTTCCCAGTAATCTTGCGGATTAGAGATCCTTCATGGCCCATCGAATCCCCTTAGCCGGACGGTCCGATCGCGATCCTCCTCAATCTGTAGGGCATAGCCTTGCTCGCGACCGCCCTGAGCCTGGATGACTCCGGAGGGGTTCTGGGACCGGGACCTCAGCGTAGACCCGCACTGGTCGATTCGCAACCTCGGGCGATTGACGAGAACGAGGCTCTCATCGGACTGCTCGGACGTCCCGGTTGGGAACGGCTCGGGCTCGAGACGGGTCGACTGGATCGGGATAGGTCCGAAGAATCGCCTCGAGTTCCTCGACAATCTCGGGACGCTCGGCGGCCAGGTTGCGTTTCTCATCGGGGTCGTCGAGATAGTCGTAGAGTTCGTAATCGGCATCAGTGTCGGATCCGCCGATCGGTTCCCAGACCACGAGACGATGACGCTCGGTCCGGATGGCACGGCCGAGCTTGCCCTTGGGGTAAGCATGGTAGGCGTGGTCGCGAACGCGAGCCTCGGAATCGCGGAGGACCGGGACGAGGCTGAGCCCGTCGATCGGCTGTGGCCCGTCGGGGGCAGGCAAACCGGCCAGTTCGGCCAAGGTCGGGTACAGGTCGACGCTCTCGGCGAGCTGACGCGTCGACGAACCGGGAGCGGCAACCCCAGGCGCGACAACGATCAAGGGAATCCGATTGGCCTGCTCGTAGTTGGTATGCTTGGTCCAGATCCCATGGTCGCCGAGATGGAACCCGTGATCGCCCCAGAGCACGACGATCGTCTCTTCATTGAGCCCGAGCCGATCCAACGCGCCGATCAGTTTGCCAACTTGAGCATCGACGAAGCTCGTGCTAGCGTAATATCCATGGATGAGTGTTCGAGCCAACGCCTCATCGACGACACCGTCCATAGGCACCGGTTTGTAGGCGGTGATCTCGCCGCCCCGCTTTCGAGCGACGGCCGGGGCGCCCTCGGGATGCCGGTCGAGTTCGGGCATCGGCAGTACGTCGGGGTCGTAGAGGTCCCAGTAGCGTCGCGGAGCGCTGAAGGGCAGGTGGGGTCGGACGAACCCGACGGCGAGGAAAAAAGGCGTGCCGTCGCGACGGTGTCGGTCACGAGCGGCCTCGAGTCGGCGAATCGCCTCGTCGGCGACGCGGCCGTCGGCGTAGGCGTCGTCGGGGACCGCAGGCGATTCGAAGGCCGAGCCGCGCGGCAGGTCTCGGATCCGACCCAGCCGCTGATTTGTGAATAGGGCTTCCTCGCGAGTCAGCAGACCGCCGTCAGTACTGGCAGGGTCGAGGTACTCGATCACCTTGTCGCGGAACGGCGACACGTCGAACGAGTCGGGGTCACCCTGATTGCCGTGCCCCACATGGAAGACCTTGCCCAGCGACTCGGTCCGATAGCCGTGGGCGGCGAAGTGCTGCGGGAGGGTGACCGCCTCGGGCACCAGCGCTCGGAGTTGGCTGCCTAAGCCGTAGAGCCCTGTGGACGTCGAGTGCGATCCGAGCATCAGGGTAAAGCGAGACGGGGCACAGACGGCCTGGTTACAGTAGGCCAGGTCGAATCTGATCCCCCTCGAGGCCAAAACGTCGATGTTCGGAGTCTGGGCGACCGGGTCTCCGTAACACCGCAAGGCCGGCTTGAGGTCGTCGATCAGGATTAACAGCACGTGCGGGCGATCCTCGACAGAGCTCGACCCCGACGCCCATACTTCCGATACAGTGATCAACGCCAATAATAATGCCAGTCCCATCGACCAGAGCCCAGTCTGTCTTCGATTTGGCTTCATGAGCCCCTCCCACTCTCCAGTCATCGTCGATCTCGACACGCCATCGTCCGACTCGATGGCCGACCAAGGAGGAGAGGCATTGTCCCGGATCCCAAACCGATGCGGAACCCATCGGGACTGGGATGCCCGCTTGATCGCTCGACGTCAACACTCATAGAGTGGTCCGAGCGTCGTCGGAACCGGATCGACGCAACGCCAACTCGACCGAATCGAAGGATGGAATGGATGTCTGGATATTTGCGACTTACCGACGACCTCGACAATGATGATGACGCCTCGGAGGTGATCAATCGGGCCCTGGAGTCGGTAGGGAAAGGTGGCGTGGTCGAGTTAGTGCCCGGCCGTTACGAGTTGACCAAGACCATTCACGCGTCCCATCCCGGCCAGACGCTCCGATGGCTGGGGAGCATCGGCAACCGCTACACGGTCGGGATCGACGAGCCACACCTGATCAATCGGCTCCCGGGCGGCTCGACCGACCCGCTGATCACCAACGTCGGCCGTGACGCGATCCACGATGGCTTGTTCCTGGAAGGATTACCGATCGACATGGACTGCCGATCGGGGTTGGAGATTCAGCCACCGGTGATCGTGCTAGCCAAGGACGGGGATAAATCCACAACAGCCTACGTGCACCGATGCGCCTTGAAGCGGGTCGGTGGGCACGGGATCGTGGCCTCCCTGGAAACGAGCGTCAAGGTGGATGTTATCGGCACCTATGTTTCCGGCGAACCGGTCGCCGCCTCAAGGGATCGCAAGCGGATCCCGACCGACTTCCGCGACTGGACTCGAGGGATCCACGTCGGGACCGATTCGTATGTCAATCTCTGTGAAGTGACCGGGTTCGGTCGGGGGATCACCGTCGACGGGGTGGCCACGATGGTACTGGGCTGTCGGATCGCCCTCTGCCGCCGAGGCTTGGACCTCGAGAACGCGCGAACCTGTCTCAACCAAGGTCTCATCCTGGACGACGACCGGATCAGCATCGCCGCCCGGAACTCGCCGCACTGCGTCGTCGGGGCGGTCAACGCCTATGTGAGCCCAAACCGGGCAAGCCAGCACCCGACGGTTCGCCACATCGAGGTCGAGGGGCCGCCCTTGGTCTACGACAAATCCTACTTCAGCCCGATCCAACGCCCGAAGCCGGACTCCAATCAGGGTTGAGCACCTTGGGGATCGGTCCGTCGGTCGGTCGAAGATTTGCGGGTCAGAGCGCGTTTTGCCAGAATGTGATGATCGTCCCGTCGTCCGGCCCTTTGGAATCACTCTCAAGGCCCGTCCGACCTGGGATCGGTCCGTCGATACGCCTTGAGGATACGCAAGTATGGTGATGAACTCCGGCATCCACGGGCTCGCCTTCACTCTGGCCATGGGGTTGGCGTTGGGATTGGCTGGAGCCGCCACGGCCCAGCCCCCCGAACAGCCCGCCCCGGCCCAGGCCGCCGAGGCGAATGCGAAGGCCGCCTCGGTTGAAGAGTCGGACCTCCAGGCGGTCATGGCCTTGCAAAAGACCTTGAGCCGGGCGATCGCGCGGGCTGAACGATCGGTCGTGGCCATCGCCCGGCAGCGGAACCCCGGTACCGGCGAGACCCTGGCCATCCGAGGCCGCGAGATGTCGCTGACCTTCCGCAACCTGGGGCGGGAAGAGCAGATCGACTTCGACCTCTCCTCGGACTACGGATCGGGCGTGGTGATCGGCGAGTCAGGCCAGATCCTGACCTGTTACCACGTCGTCGAGGGGGCGATGCGGATCCGGGTCCGAGCCTTCGACGGCTCGGGTTTCGACGCCGAGATCCTGGCCGCCGACCCGCGCAGCGACCTGGCCGTCATCGCGCCGGTCCAGCTCCCGTCCAATCGAGCATCGGTCCCGGAGCTACCCCCGCTAGAGCTGGGCCGCGCCGAGGAGATGACCAAGGGCTCTTTCGTGTTGGCGTTGGGCAACTCGTTCAACGCGGCCAAGGACGGCTCGGCCTCGGCCACCTGGGGGATCGTCTCCAACACGCAGGTCCGGTTCGCCCACCCGCGCGACGTCAACACGATGCAGCTCCGATTCCTGCCGACGCTCTGGCAACTCGACGCCAAGCTCAATTTGGGCCTCAGCGGCGGGCCAGTGATCGACCTGCAAGGGCGGCTGGTTGCCCTGTCAACGGCCGCGGCGCATCCGGTCGGCTTCGACGCCCAGGCCGGCTACGCGATCCCGATGGACGGCCTCGGACGACGCGCCGCGCGGACGCTCCGAGCCGGCCGGGAGGTCGAATATGGCTTCCTCGGCATTGGCCTGCCTCAAGACGGATCGCCGACCGTCGATCGCGTCGTCGAGGGGACGCCGGCCAGCCTGGGTGGACTGGTCATCGAAGATCGGGTCCTGGAGATCGGTGGGGTCCCGGTCGAGACCGCCGACGAGCTGATCGTCGCCATCAACGCGCAGGAAATCGGCGAGCCGGTCCCAATGCGGGTCCTCCGCGACGACCGGGTCATCGAGCGATCGGTCCTGCTCTCCAAACTCCAGGTCGACGGCCGCGACGGGATCGTCATCGCGACGACCCAGCCCGAACCCTGGCGCGGCCTGCGCGTCGATTACTCCAGCACGATCGCCGAGCGGAACATCATCGACCGCGAGGTCGTTCTCCGGACGATGAGTCAGGGGCTCGTCGGAATCGCCGAGGTCGCCTCGGGCTCGCCGGCCGAGGCTGTCGGGCTTCGTCGCGGCATGGTCATCGTCGCCATCGACGGCCAGCCGGTCGCCTCGCCCAGCCAGTTCCGTCGCCGAGTGGCCGCGCTCGACGGACCAGTCACCCTGGATATCGTCGATCTGGGACAGATCGCCATCGGTCGACGCGAGGTCGTCGTCCCGCCCAGCGTTCTCGATGGGCCCGATGAAGACGATGAGTCCGAATCGTGACCGGGATCCATCGTCGTGCCCTCCGCCCGAACCGCCATTTTCCTCTCTGTCGTCGCCGCGTCCGAACACCGAATCGGGATAATTTTTGATGAAGACCGATGAACTCCGGGAAGCGTATCTCGCGTTCTTCGAATCCAAAGGATGCACCAGGCGCTCGAGCGATGTGCTGGTACCTCGCGACGATCCGACGGTCCTGTTCACCCCGGCCGGGATGAACCAGTTCAAGCGCGAGTTCATGGGCCTGGGCGATCCGAATTTCATCCGCGCCACCACCTGTCAGAAATGCCTGCGGACCGGCGACATCGAAAACGTCGGCAAGACGGGCCGGCACATGACCTTCTTCGAGATGCTGGGCAACTTCAGCTTCGGCGACTACTTCAAGCGCGAGGCGATCCACTGGGCCTGGGAGTTTCTCACCGACGTCGTCAAGCTTCCCGCCGAGACGTTGACGATCACCGTCTACCTCGACGACGACGAGGCCTTCGAGATCTGGAACAAAGAGATCAAGATCCCCGCCGAGCGGATTACCCGGATGGGCGAGGACGACAACTTCTGGCCCGCCGGGGCTCCAACTCACGGACCTAACGGGGTCTGCGGCCCTTGCTCGGAGATCTTTTTCCACTATCCCGACGGCCGCGAAGTCGAGATCTGGAACCTGGTCTTCACCCAGTTCAACCGGGTCGACGTCGGCAAGCTGGAACCGCTGCCCAACAAGAACATCGATACCGGGATGGGTCTGGAACGCGCCGCGTCTTGCCTCCAAGGGGTTCCGACGGTCTTCGATAACGATGTCTTCGTCCCATTGATCAAGCATGCGGCCGAGGTCTTGGACACGACGTACGTGGTCGACTCGGAGGACGGGATCCGGCTCCGACGGATGGCCGACCACGCGCGGACGTTAACCTTCGCGGTCCACGAGAACGTCCGACCCGGCCCTGAAAAGCAGGGGTATGTGCTCCGACGTCTGCTCCGACGCGCGGTGTTAGACGCTTATCAGATGGGCCGTCGCGAACCCTTCCTCTTCGACGTCGTACCGGCGGTCGTTGAGCAGATGAAGTCGGGCTACCCCGAGTTGAGCGAGAGCGTCCGTCGCGTCCAATCGGTCGTCCGCGATGAGGAGGAGCGATTCCTCCGGACCCTAGAGAACGGGCTTAGACTCTTGGAATCGACGTTCGCCAAAACCAAGGCGGCCGGCTCAGAGGTCATTGCGGGCGTCACCGTCTTCGACCTCCAACAAACCTATGGGATCCCAAGAGAGATTACC
This sequence comes from uncultured Planctomycetia bacterium, assembly GCA_964609385.1. Classification (GTDB taxonomy): domain Bacteria; phylum Planctomycetota; class Planctomycetia; order Isosphaerales; family Isosphaeraceae; genus CAZSSM01. The sequence goes on along the minus strand of CAZSSM010000022.1, from coordinate 51,848 downwards.
GAGGACCTCGCGGCCGAGCACAACCTGAGCATCGATCTCGATGGGTTCAGCAAGGCGATCGAGGAGCACGCCCGCATCTCGCGTGGTCAAACCGAGGCCTTCGATGTCTTCGCCACCGGGCCCCTGGACACGCTCAAGCAAGACCATCACGAGGGGACTCACTTCCTCGGATACGATCAGACAGCCAACGAGGCCCGCGTCATCGGGATCATCGCCCAGGAACGTCTGGTCGAGCGCGAGGATGCCCACGAAGGACGACCCATCGCGATCGTCCTCGACCAGTCACCATTCTATGGTGAGAAGGGCGGCCAGGTCGGCGACGTCGGTGTGCTCCGCGCCCTCGACGGCAGCTTCCGCTTTCACGTCGAAGACACCCAGGAGAAGTTGGGCTTCTTGCTCCACGTTGGCCACCTGACTGAGGGCTCGATCGGACTAGGCCAGGCCGTCTCCGCCGAGGTCGACGCGACCCGACGCGACGCCATCCAGCGCGCCCACTCGGCCACCCACGTCCTGCACCACGCCTTGCAGGCCCACCTCGGCAAGGACGCGCAGCAGGCCGGTAGCAAGGTCGAGCCCGATCGGCTCCGCTTCGACTTCTCGAATCCCGAGTCGGTCGATCCCCAGACCTTGCAAAACATCGAGGCCGACGTCAATCAACGCGTCCTCCAAGGCGATCCGATCCGCTGGCAGACCATGCCGCTGGAGGAGGCCAAGGCCCTCGGCGCGATGGCCTTGTTCGGCGAGAAATATCCGGATGTCGTCCGCGTCGTCGAGATGGGCGATTTCTCCCGCGAACTCTGTGGCGGGACCCATCTGGGGAATGTCGGCCAAGTCGGCCTCTTCAAGATCATCGGCGAGGAGAGCGTTTCGGCGGGAACTCGGCGGATCACTGCTCTGACCGGACGCGCTGCGCTCGAGTTGATCCGCGATCATGAGGCGATCCTCGCTCAGGCCGCCGCGACCTTGAAGGTGCCTTCGTCCCAAGTCGTCGATCGGATCCAGGCGCTTCAGGACGAGGTCAAGTCGCTCAAGAAGCAGGCCAGCCAGCGCAAGGCCGGACCGGAGATCTCAACCGACGAACTCCTGGCGGGGGCCAAGACGGTCGGCTCGACCATGGTCATCGCCGCCTCGGTGCCGAGCATGCCCCCCAACGACCTGAGGCAGACCGTCGACGTGCTCCGACGCAAAGCAAGCACCGACCTCGCAGCGATTTTGCTGACCGAACTCGACGGCAAGGTCCTGCTAGCTGCCGGGCTCACGCCCGACGTCGTCGAGCGCGGCGGTCATGCCGGCAATTGGCTCAAGGCCGTTGCTGGGATCGTCGGCGGCGGGGGCGGCGGCAAGCCCGATTTCGCCCAAGCCGGCGGCAAGCAACCCGACAAGATCCCTGAGGCCGTCGAGCACGCCTATCAGGTCATCGCCGACCAACTCGGCGTCTGAGCCGAACCTATTTCCCAACAGCCCAACACGTCCCGAGCAATGAGAAATCGGGACGTTGCCTGTCGGATGACCACGGATCGCTTCCGATTGACCGGGCGTCGTCCCAACCTCAACCCTCGTTGAGGCGGATCCCCGGCGCTTTTCGGAGGCTCCCCCGTGTCCCGTTACGATCGCCTGCAGACCCGACGATCTCCCTTGGAAATCGAGGCGTGCGAGGACCGACTCCTGCTCAGCTTCACGCCGTTCGGCCCGATCACGCCGGAGTTCCAGGTCAACGTCACCTCGATCGGCGACCAAGAGGATTCCGCCACGGCAGGGCTCGAAGACGGTCGGTTCGCGGTCGTCTGGGAGGGCCAGAGCGTCCACGACTACGGCATCTCGGTCCGCGTCTTCGAGGACGACGGAACACCGATCACCGCAGAAATCCCCGTCAACCAGACCACAGACAACAACCAGTGGAACCCCGACATCGCCGCGCTCCACGGTGGTGGATTCGTCGTCGTCTGGCAGAGCCGTTGGCAAGATGGTTCGCACTTTGGGATCTACGCCCGGCTCTTCGATCCCCAGGGCGAAGCCCTCTCCGACGAGATCCTGATCAATCAGACGACCCTTGGTGATCAACAAAACCCGTCGGTCTCCGACTTGGCCGATGGGGGTTTCGTCGTCTCGTGGCAAGGTGATGGCGGTGGCCGCTCGACTCATTCGCAGGTCTACGCTCGGATCTTCGATCCGTCCGGGAACCCCGATGGCGGCGAAGTCCAGGTCAACCAAGATCCGACCGCCATTCATCTCAATCCCGATGTCGCCGGCCTCGAGAACGGCGGCTACGTCGTGACCTGGCAGCGGGGTAGTTACCCCGAGTGGGACGTCCGCGCCCGACTCTTCAATGCCTCAAGCGTGGCGACGACCGGGGATATCCAGGTTAACCTCACGACCTCCGATGCCCAGTACAGCCCCTCAGTCGATGGTCTTCACGACGGCGGATTCCTCATCGCCTGGACCAGCCGGAACCAATTGGCCGGGACCAAGAACGGGATTTACGCCCGCAGTTTCTCCGCCTTCGGAACACCGACGACCGGCGAGTTTGGCCTCAACGCCTACGAAGCCAATTCCTATGCCCCCTCGGTGACGAGCCACCCCGTCGAGCATGTCGTTGTGGTTAGTTGGTATACCACCGACAAGCAAGCTGGAGACGCAGACGGAATCGCGATTCGCAAGATCTATGCGGACGGATCGTCCCCGACCGGTTGGGTCGCCGAATACCAAGTCAACGATACGAATCCAAACGATCAATTCCAACCATCGGCCAGCCATCTCAGCAACGGCGACGTGGTCGTCTCCTGGACGAGCGATAACCAGGACGGCTCCGAGAATGGCGTCTTCGCCCGAGTTCTCGACGGCGGCCCCCGACGAGCGCCGTCTCCTCCCTTCATCAAGTTCGAAGTCCCGGTTCCGGATCCCGTGCCGTCTCCGTTCTTCCGATTCCATCGATCCGTCCTCGACTTCGATGGGACTCCGACACCCGTGGATAACCTTCTGGACGAGGCGATCGCCAGACTCTTCGGGATCTTCGACGACGATCTCCAGCAGGAGGTCGACGCCCCGCTTTGAGAACCGTTCCTTGCTGATCGAACTACTCGAAAGCGACCCACATTTCATCGATGAATCGATCGTCGATGCCTGGGGATAGGTCGAGGGATCATGGCAGCCGACGCACCGGTAGGAGTCCTCTCACGTCGCGTCCCAGACGTCGGAGCCGTGGCTGCCGATCATTCGACGTTCGGGATCAGGAGACCTCTGAGAAGGGACGAACCTGACCCGCATCAACGATCGGTGGATCGATCCATCGCTGCTTGGGAACGACCCGTGGTTGATAACCCGGGACCCGTGCTGGATCGAAGTGGAAGATCGCCTCTAGCTTGGCCTCGATAAACCGGCTGCCAGCCGCTTGGAGCTGGGCTAGGACGTGAGGCTCGTCCTCCAAGAGGTCGTCGGTGGTCAGTGCGCCGAGGCGGAAACCTTCGCGGATCACGTCGGCAAACTCATTGTAGATGAACGCCTCGATGTCGCTGGCCCACCAGTCGCGATTCATCTCCTCGTAGGCGGCCACGGCCTGGTGGGCCACTCCGGGTGACTGGAAGGCAATGACCCCATCGACGACGCGGAGGTCCTCCAAGACCCGCTGAGCAAAGGCTGGCGTGATCACTCCACATGTCAGGCTGTCGCGGAGGAAATAGTCGATCCGGTCCGCACAGAGCCTGGGCAAGGGCTGTTCCAGAAGCGGGTAGCGGCCATCGTCATAGAAGTCGAACGGGTCCAGACCGATCCTCTCCAAAGCACGGGCCAGATCCTCCCGCTCGAGGAAGAGGTGCTTCAACTCCTCATGAAGCGCCTGCTCGTCGCTGTCGAAGACGAAGTCGACGGCATGCGAGAATGCGGTGTGTGAGATATCGTGCAGAAGGCCAGCCACTTGTTCGGACCAGGGAGCGCCCAATCGCCTCAGGAGGAGATAGACCCCGAGGCTATGCTCGTGTCGGGTGACGTCCTTGAATGGGAAGGCGTACGCCGAAGGTCCTGCCTGACGGACACGTCGGAGTCGATCAAACGTCGGACACGCGACCAATTCTAGGATCCGCGGATCCTCGATCGTCACCCAGCCGTAGACACGGTCGACCCATTGCACGAAAACCAGCCCCCCCAAAGCACTTGCAAGCAGCTCAAGGCTCTATCACTGGATTTAGATTTAGTGTGCGATGACCGTCCGGCTTTTTCCAGGCGACTTCGTCGACTAGTGTACATCTGTCCATATATCGAATATCCCTTCTCCGATGGACCTCGAGCCGGCTTAAGTTGACAGATTTCTGGAACCGTTGAGCTTGGTTGTTGCAATGCGAACGATCAACGATCAGGATGAGAACCATGATCAAACGGTTAACGGCATGCTAGACAATCCGGCTGGCCGGCCACCTTGAGGGACCTCACGGCGGTTCGACGAGCCAGGCCGATCGGCAGGCGATTAACAGATGGCGGCCACACCGGCCTTGAGGATCTCCCTTCCCCACTCCGAGCAAGGAATCCGCCATGTCAGTTGAGCAGTCGCCACGCAAGACGCGACGCGAATTCTTGAAACGGTCGTCGACCCTGGCCATCGGATCGACGTTTGCGATCTCGGGGACTCAGGCATCGGGAAACATTCTCGGGGCCAATGATCGGGTACGCATCGCGGTCGCTGGGTTAAACGGCCGCGGCAAGAGCCACATCAATGGCTGGTCGGATCAGAAGAACGTGGAGATCGTCGCGCTTATTGATCCCGACGAGAAAGTCCTGGCCCGTCGCAAGGCGGATCTACCGAAGGCCGTCGGGTTTGCCGACGTTCGTAGGGCGCTCGAAGATAAGAACCTTGATGCCATCTCGATCGCGACTCCGAACCACTGGCACGCCCTGATGACGATCTGGGCGGCCCAGGCCGGCAAGCACGTCTATGTCGAAAAGCCGATGAGTCATGATGTGGTTGAAGGCCGCGTGGCCGTCCAAGCGCAAGAAAAGTACGGGGTCGTCATCCAACACGGCACGCAGCGTCGGAGCAACGCCGGGATCGCCGGCCTTCACCAATCGCTCAAGTCCGGCAAACTACCACGCCTGAAGATTGCCTACGGATACTGCTGCAAGCCCCGCAACAGTATCGGGATGGAGAGCCCCGGAGCGCCCCCCCGTCACCTCGATTGGGATCTCTGGAAAGGTCCCGCCGTAATCGATCAATACCATGCCAACTACGTACACTACGACTGGCATTGGTTCTGGAAGACCGGCAACGGCGACCTAAACAATCAGGGGACGCACCAACTGGACGTCGCGCGTTGGGCGATCGACGACGACCAAACGCATCCGACGCGTGTCATGGCGATCGGCGGACGCTTCCGATGGAACGACCAAGGAGAGACCCCGAACTCGATGTTCGGCATCGCCGAGTATCCCAATGGCCAATCGGTCTTCTTCAACGTTCGGAACGTTGACTACGACGGGTACAAACGCCAAGTCTACAATGAGTACTACCTGGAAGACGGCAGCAAGATCACTGGCGAAGGCAATTATACGATCCACCGACCCGGTACAGATCCCGAACCACTCCGCGTGGATCCTGGGAACATCACACCCGGCGGTAATTGGGGAAGCTTCATCGCAGCGGTCCGTGCCGGCGACCCCTCAATGGCCAACGGTAACGCGTTGGAAGCCCACTATGGTTGTGTGATGGGGCACCTGATCAACAACTCGTATCGTCTGGGCGAGCGCGTTCCGTTCAACTCGAGAGCAGTCTCGTTCGGCGATAATCGGGAAGCGGCTGAGCACTTCCTGAAGTTCCATCAGGTCATGAGCAACGGTGTCGGGATCCCGGAAGATGGGGAAGAGTACGTCGTCGGCCCCTGGCTAACGTTCGATCCCAACACCGAATCGCACGTCGGCGAGCACGCTGCGGCGGCCAATGCCTTGTTGAAAGACCTCAACAATCCCGGATTTGAAGTTCCGACGCCGAATTACGTCTGACGCTGAACACAATCATTCGCGAAATCGAATCGTTCGATCTGAAAACCACACTCGGGCGAAATCGTTCTTCATGTACGATTCCGCCCGAGTTGGGTATGGACAAATCAAGGTTATTGGATTCAGGAATTCCTGCGAATCCAGACAGGGACCCGTTCACCACCGATGTTGACTCCAGGCCGCGCGTCGTCGGGGACGTCGTCGGAAGGCTCGAGGGTGTCGGCTTGGGTCTCCTCGCAGATATAGCCACCCCAGTCGGCCAGAGCACCCTCTAGTTCGGACGCGACCGATGATGCGGTCCCGTTACCGATCGATTCGGCCTCATCGATGTTCTCTGTTCCACTGGTGTCGTGTAACGGTCGCGCGAAAGTGATGGCGATCCGGTCTTTGACCTCCAGGTTCAAGTCCTTGCGCATCTGTTGGACCTGGCGCACGAAATCTCGGGCCAATCCCTCGCGGACCAGCTCGGGGCTCAGATCGATAGCCAATGCGAGGCCGAGGCCCCGTTCTTCGCTGACGACCCAACCGTCGGCCTGGCTCTTGGTCACGAGGACGTCGTTTGGCTCGAGCGCAACCGGCTCGCCGGCGATGGTTACGGTAACCGACTCGCCCTGGATCAACGGCAAGAGCAGGCTGGAATCAAAGGCAGGCAGTTCCTTCTGAAGCGCCCCAACGAGCTTGCCGTAGCGTGGTCCGAGCGTCTTGAGATTGGGCTTGAACTGGTAGCTAACCAGATCACCTAGCGAATCGGCTGGTTCGAGGGCCTTGACGTTCAGTTCATCGACGATGACGTCGCCGAGGGCCGATAGGGCCTCGGCCTGATCCAGATCGCCTGAGACATATCGGAGGACCGGGAGCGGCTGTCGAACGCGCTGACCCGCCTCCTCTCGGAGTTTGTGGCCCAGTCGAACGGCCCGTTGGGCGGTGGCCATCCGCTGGTTCAAGGTTGGGTCGAGCACCGTCGAGTTGGCCTGAGGATAACGGCAGAGGTGGACACTCTCGGGGGCCTCGGCATCCCAGCCCGTGACAAGGTTGCGATACATCCGCTCGGCCAGGAACGGCACGCAGGGGGCGATCAGCTTGGTCAGCTCGACCAGGACCGTATAGAGCGTCTGGTAGGCGGCCAGTTTGTCGGTGTCTCCGACATCACGCGAACGCCAGAAGCGTCGACGGTTACGTCGGATATACCAGTTCGACAGGTCGTCGACGAACTCGGCGGTCGCCTGGCAGAACCCGGCCACGTCGAAGGCTAGCCAGGCCTGATGTGCCGTCTCGATCAACGCCTGAAGGTTCGAAAGGATCCAGCGATCGATCAAGGGGCGGTCGGCGGGGGGGATCGGTTCGACATTCGGGTCGAACTCGTCGAGCTGGGCATATTCGACGAAGAACTTGTAGGAGTTCCAGAGCGGGATGAGGACCTGGCGACGGATCTCGTCGGCCGGTCGGCTGACGACCTTTCGAGTCGGGATCCCTTCGAGGGTCTCGGTGATCGGGCCGTCGGGCGTCTGGAGCGTGACCTGCTCGTCGGGGATCCGTCGACCGAATCGGAGATCGGAGGCGGGGTTAGCCGACATGTACATCCAGCGCATGGTGTCGACGCCGATCTGTTCGGCCGCCTCTTCGAACCAGATCGCCGTGCCATCAGACTTGTGCATCGGTCGACCATCTTCGTCCATGACCAGACGGTGTCCCAGCAAGGTCCTGAAGGGCACCGAGTCGTCCATCATGGTGGCCATCGACAGCAGCGAGTAGAACCAGTTGCGGAACTGGCCGGGAAAGCACTCGGTGACCATGTCGGCCGGGTACCAGTTCTTCCAGGTGTCGAGGTCGCGGTTGTAGCCGAGCGTGGAGAAAGGAACGATGCCGGCGTCGAGCCAGGGGTTGCCGACGTCCTTGATCCGGGACATCAGGTTGCCGGTCTCCGGGTTGCGGATCTTGACCGCGTCGATCCAAGGCTTATGCGGGGTGTGCCCTTCAAAGGCGTCCCAACCTTCGACGGCGCGCTCTTTGAGTTCCGCCAACGAGCCGATCACCTCGAAATCGCCGCTCTGCTCGTCGTACCAGATCGGCAGGGCCAGGCCCCAGAACCGCTTCTTGGAAATCATCCAGTCCCGCATGTTGGTCAGCCATTCCAACTCGCGGTTCTTGCCGTCGATCGCCTCGGGGATCCACTCCGTCTGTTCCTGGACGTTGCGCTTGATCTCGTCGCGCCAGTCCATGTTGATGAACCACTCGTCGACGAGTCGAAAGACCAGTTCGTCGCCGGTACGCCAGCAGTGCGGATAGATATGAGGGTACTCCTCAACGTTGACCAGATACCCCTTCTCTTTGAGCGAGGCGATAACCATGTCAACGGTTTCGGGATCGACGGCGCGACGACCGGAGAAGGGGCCAAACCCATCGATGAAGGAGCCGTCCTCGGCCAGCGGTGCGATCCGAACCAGCCCTTCGCGTCGACCGATCTGATAGTCAACGTCACCGCAACCGGGGGCCATGTGGACGATCCCGGTTCCCTCACCGGCGACGACGTGCGGGTTCCCCTTGCTGTCTCGACCGCCGTCGATGACCCGGTGGCCCGACGCTCCCGTCTGATCTCTCAAGGTCTCGTCCTCGGGAAATCCTCCGGGCGAATTCAACGCGGGCAGCTCATCGAAGGGACCGTCATAGGTTAAGCCGATCAGATCGGCCCCCTTAACGGTCTCGAGAACCTCGAAGCCTCCTTGCTCCTTGAAGATCTGAGCGATTGTCTTGAGCTTGGGCGTCGCCTTAGGCCAACTCCATTCGGGTCGTCCAAAGCCCTCCTTGAACTCTCGGGCCAGCCGCTTGTACTCCAGATTCTCCTTGGCGAGATAGTAAATCGCCCCGTCGCGCTTCGCGCGAATCTTGACGTAGTCAAGATCGGCATTGACGGCCGCAGTGATGTTGCAAGTCAAGGTCCACGGCGTGGTGGTCCAGACCAAGACATGCTCATTGTCCCGCTCGCGGAGGGGAAATCGAGCGAAGATTGCGCGGTGGACGGTCAGCTTCCGGCCGTCGGCGACCTCCATCTGACTGTAGGCGCTGCCCCCGCGCCCGGACCACGGCATGACGTCGTAACCGCGATAGACTTTGCCGCGCTCGTAACACTTCTTGATAAATGCCCAGATCGTCTCGTTGTTCTCCGTCGAGAATGTGAAGTAGCTCCCTCCCCAATCGGGATTGCCGAGTCGACCGGCGATTCGTTCAGGATCGTCCTCAACAACCTCACCGTTTGCCGCGACATAGCTATGTGTCTCAGTGTTACCGATCGCCTCAGCGAGTTGGCGAAGTTCGTTAGGCCGGTCCCAGTCCATCCAATAGCCCAGCCGGATCGACTGTTCGGTCTGCCGCGCGGCGAACCGGAGCACCCGGCGCTTGCACTCTCGGACGAAGGCATCGACACCGTACTCTTCGATGGCTCGCTTGGTCGTGAAGCCCAACTGCTTCTCGACCTCGACCTCGACCCAGAGCCCCTGACAGTCAAACCCATTCTGGTGGCGAAGCCGACGCCCATTCATCGAGTGGTAGCGCTGATAGGCATCTTTGTATGTTCGACCCCAGGCGTGATGCACGCCCATCGGATTGTTGGCGGTGATCGGTCCGTCGAGGAACGACCAAGGTTCTCCACCGGCGTTCTGACGGCGAAGCGTGTCGAAGATCCGCCGATCGTTCCAGAAACGAAGGACCTCGTGCTCGCCACGTACGAAGTCCGCATCACCGACCTTAGAGAACATCGAAGGGGGCTCACGGCTGGGGACTTGGGGACCGGACCGATTCATGCCGACCGACCCTAGACGTCAACGGGGCGGCCGGCCCGCATCGGGATTAGCGATCGATGTCGAGGACCAATCGGCGCATCGGGTTCACCCCAGCACGACTGGACTGAGGGAAGGGGAGGGATCGGGGTACTGATCTGAATCAACCCTTCCCCGGATCAGTTCTTGACACGCTCGACGTACTCACCGGTTCGCGTATCGATCCGGATCGTCTCGTCAGGGCCGATGAACGGGGGGACCATGACGCGGAGGCCGGTCTCCAGGGTGGCCTCCTTATATTGGTTGGTCGCGGTGGCCCCTTTGATCGACGGCGGGGTCTCGGTGACCCGCAACTCGACGGTGGTCGGCACATCGATCGAGACCGGCTTGTCGTCAATGAACATGACCGTCACCTTCGTGTTCGGCAACAGGTAGTCCATCGCGGTGCCGATAATATCGGGGGGAAATTCGATCTGATCGAAGGTCTCGACGTCCATGAAGACGTGTTCGTCACCACTGCTGTAAAGGTATTCGTAGTCTTTACGGTCCACGAATGGCGTTTCGATCTGGTCGACCGAGCGGAGCCGCTTGTCGATGATGGTCCCGGTATTCAGGTTTTTGAGCTTGGTCTGGACCATCGCGCGGAGGTTACCGGGCGTATGGTGGGCGAAGTCGACGACGACGAAATTGATGTTGTCGATCGTCACGACCATGCCACGTCGGATATCGTTCGCCTTGATCTGGGCCATGGGTCGCGTCGCTCTGTTCTGGCGGTCTCAATGGGTCGGGACCACCTCCGTGGTGGTCGGCAAACGACTCGGTGGTTAACTGTGTCGGGGATCGGTCTTAAGATGGACCAAGCCGGCATCAGTGATTTGGTGGGACCCTGTCCGCACCGCTTCCCGCCGAGGGATGCCATACGATAAACCGCCTCTCGGAGTCCTGACCAGAGAACTTCGACTGCCGAATCGAGCTGCTTAGGGGGCGGGCCAGGAGTCCAGACCCGCTCCCAAAAGAATAACACGATTGATAAGAGACGGCTCAGGAGCCCGCCAGGGCGGCGCCGAGGTACTCGCGGTTCATCAAGGCGATGTTGTCCAAGGAGATTTCCTTGGGGCAGACCGCCTCGCACTCGCCGTAGTTCCGACAGTTACCGAATCCGGCATCGTCCATCGCCTCGACCATGTTCGCGACGCGTCGTCGGCGTTCGACCTTGCCTTGGGGCAGCCGTGCGAGGTGGGCCACCTTGGCCGAGGTGAAGAGCATGGCCGAGGCATTAGGGCAGGCCGCGACGCAGGCGCCGCAGCCAATGCACATGGCGCTCTCAAAGGAGGCGTCAGCGTCTTCCTTGCGGACCGGGATCGCGTTGGCTTCAGGCGCCGAGCCCGTGTTGACCGCAACGTAGCCGCCGGCCTCGATGATCGCGTCGAAGGCGGTCCGGTCAACAACCAGGTCCTTGATTACTGGGAAGGGCCGTGCACGCCAGGGCTCGATGTAGATCTCGTCTCCATCGGAAAAGCTCCGCATGTGGAGCTGGCAGGTGGTCGTCTGCTCGGGACCATGCGGCACGCCGTTGATGACCAGCGAGCACATACCGCAAATCCCTTCACGGCAGTCATGATCGAAATGGATCGGCTCCTCACCGCGCTCGATCAATTGCTCGTTAACAAGGTCGAGCATCTCCAGGAACGAGGTGTCCGGGCTGATGTTCTCGGCCGGATAGACCTCCATCCGACCAGGGTCCTCAGGGCTCTTCTGCCGCCAGACATGCAGGGTGAAGTTCATGATCGGTTCCGTTGCTGAGGGGTCTCGTGGGACGGATTGGTTTGGAATCGTTTGCGATTCATTGAAAACCTGCTGTGATGCCGGAGCCCTCGACGTCCCATCGACCGGGCCTCTCTGAGCGCGGGTCGACGGGGCGAGGGGATCGACCTCACTTGTAGCTGCGTTGAACCGGCTGAACGTGCTCGTAGACGATCGGCTCCTTGATCAGGTCGTGTTCCTGATCGTCGCCGTTGAAACGCCAGTTCGAGACATACAGATAATCGTTATCGTTCCGCATAGCCTCACCGTCGGGCGTCTGGTGTTCCTCGCGGAAGTGAGCGCCACAGGACTCGTCTCGGACCAGGGCATCGCGGCACATCAGTTCGGCCAAGTCAATGAAGTCGGCGACTCGACCAGCCTGCTCCAGCGTCATATTCAGATCCTGATCGTTGCCGACAACCTTGAGGTTTTCGCGGAACTCCTGACGGATCTGAGGGATCTTCTCTAGGGCTTCTTGAAGCCCTTGGGCGTCACGGCTCATGCCGCACTTATCCCAAACGACCTTGCCCAGCTCGCGGTGGAACGAATCGGGCGAGCGTCGACCGTTAGTGCTCATGAAGCCGCGGACCCGGGCAAGTACATCGGCCTCGGCCTGGTCGAATTCGGGGTGGTCGGCGTCGAGGTTAAGTTTGGGGTGGCGGGCAAAGAAGTCGGAGATGGTGTAGGGCAGAACAAAGTAGCCGTCGACGAGCCCTTGGAGCAACGCGCTCGCTCCGAGACGATTGGCGCCGTGGTCAGCAAAGTTGGCTTCGCCGATCACGAACAGTCCCGGAATCGTGCTCATCAGATTGTAGTCAACCCAGAGCCCACCCATGGTGTAGTGCGAGGCCGGATAGATTCGCATTGGCACTTTATACGGATCTTCGCCGGTAATCCGTTGATAAATGTCAAACAGGTTGCCGTATCGGGCGCGGATCGTGTCGACGCCGAGCCGGGAGATCGAATCACTGAAATCGAGGTAGACGCCGACACGGGTCGGACCTACGCCGCGGCCCTCGTCGCAGACTTTCTTGGCGGCGCGGCTGGCAATGTCGCGGGGGGCGAGGTTGCCGAAAGACGGGTACATCCTCTCCAGGTAGTAGTCGCGCTCACCCTCAGGGATCTGGTCGGGCGAGCGGGTGTCGTTGGGCGTTTTGGAGACCCAGACCCGGCCATCGTTGCGCAAGGACTCGCTCATCAGTGTGAGCTTTGACTGGTGCTCGCCGTGCGGCGGGATACAGGTCGGGTGAATCTGGGTGTAGCAAGGGTTCGAGAACAGAGCCCCCTTTTTGTGGGCCCGATAAGCAGCGGTGACGTTGCACCCTTTGGCGTTGGTCGAGAGGTAAAAAACGTTGCCGTAGCCGCCGGTGGCCATCACGACCGCGTCAGCGCTCCACTTCTCGATCTTGCCGGTGAGCAGATTCCGCGTAACGATCCCCACGGCGCGGCCGTCGACCATAACGATGTCAAGCATCTCAGTCCGCGAGAACATCTTGATCCGACCGGCCTCGATTTGCCGAGCCATCGCCTGATAGCAGCCCAGCAACAACTGCTGGCCGGTCTGACCACGAGCATAGAAGGTCCGCGAAACCTGCGCACCGCCGAAGGACCGGTTGGCCAGCGTGCCGCCGTACTCGCGGGCGAATGGCACGCCTTGGGCCACACACTGGTCGATGATATTGATGCTTAGTTCGGTCAACCGGTAGACGTTCGACTCGCGGCTCCGGAAGTCGCCGCCCTTGATCGTGTCGTAGAAGAACCGGTAGACCGAGTCTCCGTCATTCTGATAGTTCTTGCAGGCGTTGATGCCACCCTGAGCCGCGATGCTGTGTGCCCGTCGCGGGGAGTCTTGATAGCAAAAGGCCAGCACGTTGTAGCCTTGCTCAGCCAGGGTCGCTGCCGCCGAACCGCCGGCCAGGCCGGTCCCGACGACGATCACGGTGTACTTACGCTTGTTGCTCGGCGCAACCAGCTTCAGCTCGCTCCGGTGCTTGGTCCACTTCTGGTCGATCGGACCGGTGGGCGTTTTGGCATCCAGCTTCTCGTCGAGGACTTGCATGTCGTGGGTTTCCTGAGTTGACGAAGGGTTGAGAATTGGACCAAGTGGATCAAGACGGATACGAATTCTGAGCGGATCGCCTCTGCTAATCAGGTAATCGCGCTTGGCCATCACTCGGCCAAAATAAACGATCCGTCGAAGAGCGTGCCACCGAGCAAGTGGTGATCTAGCAAGATTGTCAAGGGGATCGAAACGTTGCCCGCCACAATCACGGCCGCGCCGATCGGGCCGATCCATTGAGTGATCTTGCGGTACTTCGGCGTGTTCAGGCCGATCGTCGTGAACATGCTGGTGGCCCCATGACTCAGGTGCAGACCCAGCAGCACATTGGCCAGAATGTAGAACCCGGAGACGAGGGGAACGCTGAACCCATCGACCACCATTTGGTAGACGTCGCGGCGATATTCGTGCCGCTCCTCAATGGGCAGCGAGTCACGTTCAAGCGTTTGGACCTCCTCGAGCTCTTCGGGGGTCGTCTCAGTCACGGGCTCGGTGGTGGGTTCACTGGTCGTCCCATCCGAATCAGCCTCGCTCAAGGCTACTGGGACGATCGGCATCGTAAACTCGGTGGCCGAGTCGACCGGATCCGTCTGGACCAGCCGGACCGGCTCCCCAGTGGGCTTGTATTCGTAGAGTTCTTGATACTCGGTGTGGGTCACTTGAACCGTGAAGTGAAGCAGGTGATAGACCACAAAGCTGAGCACGACCAGGCCGCTAAGCAGCATCGACTTCGAGCCGGCTCCGGCCCGGACTGTCTTGTTGTAGCGGTACTTCGACGGTCGCGCTGAGCTGTTATCCCGAGCCACCCAGATTGTGAACCCGATGTGCAACGCAATCAGGGCCAATAGGCTGAACCGCGCCACCCAAAGGAGTTCCGGCAATCCATGAAGGAACTCTGCGTAGTTGTTGATCGTTTCGCGACCCAGGTAGATCTGTAGGTTGCCGATCATGTGGCCGATCACGAACGCGAACAGCAACGCACCAGTCACGGCGACGACGGCCTTCTTGACGATCGAAGAAGCGATCATGAGCCTCGGAGCCCTCGATCTCGATGGACGTTCAGGGAGGAAGTGGACAGCAACGCTTGGCCCGAGACGGCTGCCGTGAACAGACCCGCCTGGGGTCGTCTCGGCGCGCAGTGAAAGCGGGCCAGTGGTCCGAAAAAACTCACCTACGTCGATCGGGAGATGGGGGCGGATATCAACCGTATTGTAGGACAACCCGGACTTCGAGCAAAGCGAAGTCCGACCCCAGTTCTCCCGAGGGATGGAGAGCCACCCGCCAATGGTGATCGTCCCACCCGCTCTAGAAAGCCGACGTGGCACCACTGTAGTTTACCGTAACCGGCCGAAATCCCCGATCGCTTTTTTCAATCGTGTCTGATCGGCCCGCATTGTTCTTCACTTCGGGCTCGACATACCTCTGCTACCTTAGCCAAAAGGAGCCGATGTGATACGGCTTATACTGGCCTCCCTGTCCCCTCGTTCGACTCTCAATGGCCCCATTGGCATTGTTCTCTTCTCGGTGATCGCCTGGTTAATGATTGGAACTCAGGGGGCCTGTAGTCCCTGGGAAAGTAATCCAAGAATCGATGGGGCAGAAGCAACCCCGAACGTTGTCCTGATCATCAGTGACGACCAGGCGTGGACCGATTATGGGTTCATGGGCCATCCCGAGATCCAGACACCAAACCTGGACCGGTTGGCCTCCGAGAGCCTGGTCTATCCGCATGGCTACGTCCCGTCGAGCCTCTGCTCGCCAAGCTTGGCTACGATCCTCTCGGGGTTATTCCCGCACCAGCACAAGATCACCGGCAACGACCCACCTTTACCTGCAGGAAAGTCGGGCGGAGCGGCCCAATGTGACCAGGGCTTCCTCGCGCTCCGGCAACAAATGATCGCTTCTTTCGACACGATGCCCTCGATCGCCCGAATGCTCAGCGAGCGTGGGTACCTCAGCCTCCAGACGGGAAAGTGGTGGGGCGGCAACTATCGTCGGGGCGGGTTTACCAATGGGATGACCCATGGTGATCCGGCCCGAGGTGGTCGTCATGGAGACGAGGGCCTCACGATCGGTCGACAAGGACTCGATCCGATCCGTCGATTCCTCGATCAGACCGACAAAGAAGGTCGGCCGTTTCTAATCTGGTACGCGCCGTTCCTCCCCCATACGCCCCACAACCCGCCGGAACGCCATCTGGCTCGATATCGCGAGCACGCTTCCAGTCCGAGCATCATCCGATACTGGGCCATGTGCTCTTGGTTCGATGAGACTTGCGGCGAGTTGCTGGACGAACTCGAAGCACGGGACCTCGACGAGTCGACGATCGTGATCTATGTGTGCGACAATGGGTGGATCCAAAATCCCGACGGGCGTAGTTATGCTCCACGTTCCAAGCGATCACCCTACGACGGCGGGATTCGAACGCCGATCATGATTCGATGGCCCAGCCAAGTGGTTCCGCGGACCGATCTGACGCCCGTCAGCTCGGTTGATATCGCCCCAACAATCCTTCAAGCCGTCGGGCTTCCCAGTGATCCGCAAATGACCGGCATCGACCTGCTCGACCCCGAGGCGGTCAAGGGACGCGAGTCAGTTCCCGGGGCGATCTTCGCCCACAACGCCGTCGACATCGATCGGCCATCAGCCAACCTCATCTACCGTTGGATCGTCCATGACGGCTGGAAGCTGATCCTCCCCCAGCCGCCCAACGCGCCAACTATGGCTCCGGAACTCTACAAGATTGAGGACGACCCCAACGAGCACATCGAGCTTGCTGATCAGCATCCCGAGGTCGTTGAAGACCTCATCGGCAAGCTCGACGCCTGGTGGACCCCGTGAGGATCGTCCCGAGAAATCAACCTAGCTCATCATCGAATTCAACTGACGCTCGGATCACCCAGTCCAGCGATGAACTGGCCGACCTCCAACGTGCTGAGCAATGAGTCGGCCACAGCCTCCGGGATCGTCCGATTCGCCTGCGAGTTGATGTACTGGACTAGCCGTTGGGTCGTGAAGGTAGCGTTGAAGAACCGGCCCTGTTCCATCGACGCGTTGAGCGAGTCGACGCTTCGGATCAAGTTGGCCGCCGTGCCGGAATCAACACCGAGGGTCCGGAGGGTGTTGAACTCGGCGCGGGCTGCACCGGGCGTCTGTCGAGGCATGACGTTGAACAGCGAGCCGCCGCCGTTGCTAGGCGTCTCGGGTGTAGTCCCGGGAGCCACCGAGAACAGCGAGGCCGAGGCCAGCGTCGGCACCACGCTCTGCTGGTAGTAGCCAATCAGACCGGCGTGCGAGCGAACCGTTGAAGTCAGGTCGTAGTAAGTGGCCGGCCGCCCCCCCGCCGGGGTCGCACCCCAAAGGTTGACGAACGGTTCACCGAGGCCGGTGGCCTGCTCGACCGGGGTCCGCTGATAGAAGATTTCGGCTTGATCGACCGACTCAGGCACAGTCAAGGCGGGGTCCTTAGTCCCTTCCTGGAAGGCCAGGTAAAGCAGCTCGCTGAACCGGCCCAACGGTCCGTTCGATGCGTCGTAGAAAGCCACGTCACCGTTTCGCGCCGGGTGCGGGTCGAGCATCGTGACCTTGACGAACCCGTCGGCCAGCGGAGACGACTCGGACTGATCGAGGAGACCGGAGGCAGCCGCCACCAGGTTTCCACCTCGGCTGTGGCCGATCAAGTGAACGTCAATCACGTCATCGGAAGACAGTCCCTCCAAGCCCGAAGCTGCCTCCTGAATCGCATCAGCCAACGACTGTGCGTTGACTTCGACCTGGCCCGGCGTCGGCAGCGAGCTGGACAGCGCCCAGTCGTAAGCGATCGCCTCGTCGTAACCCACCTCGATGAGTGAGTCAGCCAGCGTCCCGACCCAGGCTGGAACCTTCGCGTCGGGCTGGTAACCGTGCGTCACCGCAGCGACGACATGTTTGCGGAACCCGTCGCGGTTATTGGTCTCATCCGACTCTGTAAGCTGGCCCTCGGGATCGATCTCAGCGACGACGAACGGCATCGACGGCTTGATGATCAGCGGATCAACAGTCACCTCGACCTCGTGATCGCCGTCGGTCAGATCCGCGCCACTCAAGGTCACCCGACCGATTTCCTGGGCTCCACCAGAGTCCGCATCGGCCGCACGACGGACGACCAGCGTTAGGCCATCGAGGACCGGACCAAACTCATCACCGGGTTCATCGAACGCACCGTCGTCGTCGATGGTGTAGCGGACCGTCACCGACGAACTCGAAGTGGCCGTGACGCCGGTTACTGCCACATCATCGATCGTCGAGACGGTCAGGTCGTCCTCGCTCTCTGTGGGGACACTGGTGGTCGTTACCATCTCGGTCTCGCCATCTAGTGCCTGGTCGATCTCGGAGTCGGCGTCGAGATCAGAAGGCGAGGAAGGGGTCGGCGGGTTGGGAACGTCCAACTCGTCGAGCATCTCGACTGGATCGGAACCATCCTCGTTGCCAACCGGTTCTCCATCCGATTCGTCGTCCGTTGTGGACCGCGCTGCGGGGTCGACGTCGGTATCTGTTGGTAGCTCACCGACGCCAGTCATCACGGTCAAATCCACATCCCCGTCAAATTCCGTCGGCATGGGGATCGGAGGAAACTCGAGGGTCTCACTCGAATCTCCTTCGATGCTATCCACCGTTGCCTGTTCCTCGGATAGGAGGACATCGGCCATATCTGAGATCTGGGCGGAGAAGGTCTCAGACTGTTGACTTGTGGGGAGGACCCCGAATGTCGCATAAAGCAATTGCTCGGTCATCTCGCTAATCGACTGCGTCGAGCCATCGAAATACGGTGAATCGAACTCTCCTTCCTCGACCGTCGAGGGGATGATCCCGAACACTTCGAAGAGGATGTGTTCGATGAGGTCATTGGAAGTGATATTGTCTTCGACGAATGTCATGGGCGTCAAAGGCTTCATCACCGTACCGCTCGACGAGACGAGTTCGACTGCCCGATCGTTCGGGATCTCCGACTCCGATTCGGGCAGAATCTCCTCGAGTGCGCTGAAGGCCATCACCTCTAGCCCTTCGACCTCTTCGGCAACCATCATCTCGAATTGAGTCGTCGTCGCGATGACCTCGGCATCGAGCATTCTCCCCATCTCGACCATCGTCGAGGTGACCTCGTCCTCGATAAGGATGATCGAGTCTTCAACGGCGGCCTCCAGGTCGGCCGCGATCGGTCGCGCCGTCGCTTCGACCTCAGCAACCAGTTCCTCGACCGGGATCGGCTCGACATCGCTCGGCAGTTCGGGTGGCGCGGGCGCGATCGGCCGGGACAGGTCCTCCGGCAGTACGTCCTCGCCCCCAATGGTCGAGAGGACGATCCGCGTCTCCAGGGATTCCAACGCTAACACCCGACCGGTCCGGCCCCGCACGTTTCCACCCCGATCCCGAGCCTCCAGTGAACCAACCCGGCTTCGCATCGCGACCTCCCCACCTCGTTCGGACACGGTGGACACAAGAATTTCCACGCCTCGGTCCCAACATCGGCTGAGGATGACCGCTGACTTCAACGATTCGCCAAACTTTGCCGATCGAATCGATTTCAAGGCCCAACCAACCATGTCCCGAGCAGACCTGCTCGGATCGGGCTCCTCGATCGACCTGTTTCACTCGGCAGTTTGGGTCGCCCAGTGAAGGGTCTGCTGAACAGTCGGCTCAGTATGGATCGTGATGAGGTGATCGTTCGCCTTCAACTCGCGAAAGAGTCGCTTCGGGTATGCCAGACAAGAATCCATCCGATCGCTACTCAGTGGCTGCCCCAAATGATCTCGTGGCGTGATCACAACGACTTTTCGCGGCGCGATGCTGGCAATCAGATCGGGGAGGTCAGCCACCTTTAAGAATCCCGCAACCAAACTGTTCGTATCGACATCGAAGAGCGGGTTCAGCACCACCGAGGAATAATCGAGGATCGAATCCTCAAGGACGAGCCAGGAAAGATCCTCGGCGAATGCGACCGCGTGGATGGCGGCCGGTCCCGTCGCTCCCTTGGCGTAGGCCCCGATTGAGTTCGGGTTGACCCTGGGGAGTGTTTGGAGGAACCGGTGAACTCGGAGGATGTCGCCCGCATTGATGCTGACGACACTTCTACCGAAAAGTTGGGACGTGAAGAAGGCTTGGGTCGGACCATGCCAATAACGTTCCCGAAGATTCCGAGTTTCACCGAAACCGAGAAGATCGACCGCGGCGATGACATGGCCTTCGCGTGCCAGACGATCCAAGCGCTGACCAGGCTGGGCGTCGCTTGCTTTCCCATCGGCATCGGCATAGATGATCGCGGGATGCGGCCCCTCATCATCAGGGAGAAACAGCAGCACCGGCAAAATCGTCTCACCCTCACCAGACAGCCCCCACTTCTCGATTACATAACCCTCACGCGGGTAACGACCGCGAAAAACCGCGTTGGGAGCTTCGGTGCCCGGCTCGAGAAATCCGGAGAGAAGACGTGCCTTCTCGACCACTCTCGAGAGATGATCGGCCGAACGACGTGATTGTTCGAGTTTGTTGAGCAACGATCTCGCTTCCCGTCGGTTAATCGAGAAAACTGTCTCGCTCTCATATGAGGTCGATACCTGGCCCGTCTCCGTGACCTGCAATTCTCTCTCGGTTAGATATTCGTATTCATGCTCTGTCGGATCACCGTCCACACCAAGCGTTCGTTGAAAAAAAGCGTAGACACCCTCGTTGTTTTTCACCGTGAAGCCGTGCTCGTGATCGTCCTCGATCCGGTCGTAGGCATCAGCAGCATTGAACGCCCGATAGGCCCGCCGGACTTCTCGTTCGGTCTCACGCGCACCTTGGATACTGAAGAAGTCTCTCGTCGTCGTCACGTGTAGGGTCGGCTTCGGGGCTCGTGCGGTAAGGAGATCCGCATGGTCAATTCCATGAACGAGGCTACGATAAAACACCTGCTCGCCACACTGAACACCGATTGATTCGAGCAACCGGCGGTAGTTGCTCACAAATCCCATAGGTGCGACCGCAGCGACCCTTGGGTCGATCGCCCCGACATAGCTGCTTTGAACGCCACCACCTGACAGTCCCGTCACGCCGATCCGGTCGGCATCGACGTCCTCGCGTGAGGCTAGATAGTCAATCGCCCGAATCGCGTCCCACACGAAGTAATGTGCGATGGGTCTCCCGACCAGGAAGCATTGCACGCCTGCGTGTGTGTGCTCGTCGATCGCCCTTCCCACCAGGGACTGATTCGACTCCGAGTCATAGTATTGTAGCCTTTCGCCTTGCCCGATCGGATCGATCGCGAGGACGATAAACCCCTTGTGAACCAGATTCAGGATGACGTTCTGATACGAGGGCTTCCGGAAGGCGATGTCGGAATGGCCGATCAATTTGAGGATCGCGGGAGACGTCTGTGGTCGATTCGCTGGTAAGAAGACCGCGCCGGTGACGTGCAGACTCGCCGTTGATTCGAAAACGATTTTCTCCACTAAGTACGTTTCTCTTTCAATCGTCCCTGTCACGCGAACGTTCAGAGGCGTCTTTTCAGGCCAGGGGCCCATATGGGTGTCAAAGTATCGACGCACCTTCTGTTGCCAGAGTCTCCAGTCATCCGAAGTTCGTAGCGATGCAACGCTCTCTTCACGCTGGTCGATCGACTCCGTCGCAAGCCGATTCAAATGGTCGATCAGCATCCAGCCACCGTCGTTCCAATCGATCCAGGCGTGGTAGTCGTTTCCAGGCGTCGGCACACCGAGGACAGTTAACACTTCATCGGTCGCCATACACTTAATTGTGCTTGCACAACAAAAACAAGCTGAGAACACAAAAAAACTTAGTTGTTGGAACTTCATTGGTTTACCTTTTTAAGCAATCACAGCATGACTAGGCGATCGCGTGAGCAAGGATGGTATCGCTTCCCTGCGACCGAATAAAATCGACGGAACTGCATGGCCGTACTTCGATGCGAATCATCATGCTGATCGACATCGATCCAGAGACGACCCAACACGATAACCACGTTACGTCGCTGTTGAGAGCTGCACAAGGTCCTGAACGGAAGGCCCGCTTGCAGTCCCAACTACCAAATCTCCGGAACGAAGCGACCTTGAGGCACGATCACCAACGATGATCGGGAAGCAAAATTCAGCCGTCGACCGTAGCGAAAGCTCTGACGACGCTTGTCTTGGACGAACGAGTAGGTCCAGGGCATGGTTCCCTCGCGGATCCGAAACCCTTCGAATTCCTGCAAGTCTCCAACGATGTTGTCGACACACGCACCTCAGACCGGCTCGCTCCGGGTCACCGACGTCCTCCTGCTCGTCTTCGTGACCGCATGCGGGCTTGGATCATCCGACTGGGCGATGTGAGCTGCGAGATGTCGCTGTTCCTCACCCTTCTCGGGGTCTCATTGACCCTGCTCATCCTGATCATGTTCCGGATCGATCGACCGAGAAGTTGGTCGTATATGGGGTCGGGAATGAGCCTGCTCGTGTCGGCCCTGTCTAAACTGACCATCCTGTTCACTGAGGTCCTGATTATTGCCAAGATCAACCAGGGGGACAACGCGACGGAGTGGTCCAGTTCTGCCGGGTCCAGGACAAGTGGTGGAATCGGCCACCCCAGCCGAGCCGCGTGATCATGACCATCGACATCCTTTAGATGCTTGATCCTCTTCTTCTCGCTGACGAAGGCCTTCCTGCCGCTGTTCCTGATTGGAGCCCTGATCTTGCTCTTTCTGACGTGAGGCTACAGTCCCGATTCGACCGCATGAGATTACTTCGCTCTGGTCGCTAGTTTCGGCTGGGCTTCGATCTGTCTGTTCGATCGCTACACTCAGTCCTTGTAATTTCTGACTCAAGAACTGAGCCAGTCCACAGAACTTGGTTACATGTAAGACAAGTTGTCGCAGTGGAATAAGTTCAACCCCGTCGATGTTTCCTTCGGTAACTGGCTTTGGAGACACCGACGGGGTCATTGTCTAATTGACCTGGTCTTCGATCACGACGGATCGGTCGATTAATCAGTTCCCGATTCGGGCCCGCACCCGGCGCTGGACTTCAGCCTCGATCTCGAGGGCTTCGACGAGCCGACGGGCGCGTTGAACCGCGCGACGGAGGATCGGACTATTGGAGTCGAGACGTGCCCGTTCACCGAGTCGATCGGCGATCGCCCGCGACTCGGCCAACATCGAAGCCAGTTCGGGGTCGATGCCGGAGGTGTCAGCCTGCTCGATGACCTCGGTCGTGATCGTCAACGTCGATGGGGAAGCAGTCCGCCCCTCGGCCAGTTCGAGAGCGCGTTGGGCAGTCTGGGCAGCGTCTTCGGCGACCCGCTGGAGTTGGGTCATTGCGGTGGTTAGCTCGGCCACCTCGGCGGCTAGGCCCGTCGAGGAGCTGGTCGTAGTCGCTGCGGTGAGGATGACAGGTGCTGGCGTCGCGGCAGCCTCACGAGAGATCTTGGGAACGAACGCGACGGCCAAGGCAGCTCGCTCCGGCATTGCAGGCGAGTCAAGCGTGACGGTCGGCTCGGCCGATGCGTCGCCATAAACCTGGACCGCACCGCGGAACGAGGCGGTGATCACACGCGAGCCGTCGACCGACATGACCGCACCAACGACCTGATCGTCGAGGGGCCCAAGCGTCCGCTGAACCATCGAGGGCGTGTCGAGCGAGCGGACGTGGACGAGGCGGTCGCGACCGCCGGTAACGACCAAGTCGCCCCGAACCTCCAGACTGAGCACACCACCATCATGGGCTTGGACGTGGTCAAGAAGTTCACCGGTGTGCATGTTCCAAATCTTGAGTCGACCATCATCGCCGATCGAGACGAGACGATCACCGATTCGGTCCCAGGCCAGGCCATGAATCGGGCCATCATGTCCGTCGAGCACATCAAACTCCGTGCCCGTGGCCGCCTCCCAGATCCGGAGCCCTCCATTGCGATCACCGCTAGCCAGCAAGAGTCCGTCAGGACTGAACGCCAGAGCCGTCACCCAATCGGTGTGCTGATCCCTAACATAGACCGGTTCTCCATCGACGACCTGGAACACCTTGATCCGCTTGCTGGGACCGCCCAGAGCGACGAGATTATTCGCGGGGCTCATATCGACCGCCCAGACCATGTCGAACTCGTCGCCGATTTGGATCGGCTCAGCCTCGCTGCTGGAGAGATCCCAGAGGACAGCACGGCCCGAGGCAGCCGGGATACCGCCACCGGCCAACAGGAACCGACCGTCGCGGCTGAATTGGATGGCATGTGGCTCGCCATCCGGGTAGGCCATCCGCGTGATGGTGACCAACGTGTTGGAGTCGAGTAGGAGGATTTCCCCATTGCCGGGAGCCGCGAGGGTCCGACCATCGGGGGAAAGGGCAAGATCGGTTAAGGGTCTACGGACTGAAGCAGCAAACGAGACGTCAGAACGGGTCGGAGTCGCGGGCCGATCGGCCGAGATGTCCGCGGCGGCGACCATCGTTGGATCGGCTGAGGCAACCACCAACGGCTTGGTCTTGGTCGGCGCCTTGTCAAGCAACCCGTCGGCGATCCAGGCGCGGATGATCGCTACATCTTCATCCGGAATCCGCTCCTGGTTGGGCGGCATAGTCGGCTCTTCTTCGTGCGCCGCGAGGAGGTAGAGCAGGCTGTTGTCCGGGTCACCCGTCTCGACGACCGGCCCGTAGGTTGAGCCTTTCTTGATGGCATCGAGCCGATGGAGCATCAGCCCACCCTTGGTCGTATCGGGGTTATGGCAAGCAACGCAATGTTGTCGAAGTACCGACTCCGCCTGAGCATAGAGGACCGGCCCGTCCTCAGCGCGGACCGGAACCGCGAAGGTAGCTAGGGCGATCACGGATACCATGGAGACAAAGACGTCGGGAAGTTTCCAGCGTGCTAAGATCGGCGACATCATAATTCCCAGACTCAGGATCAGGAGATCGATGGAGAAGGGCGGTGTCGATTCAGGTGTGCCGGACACGGAATCCAATGTTGTCGGTTGACCCTTAGATCAGGAGAGATCTGGGATCCGTGCCCGATCGGGCATCAATGCTGGAACAGGAATTCCTTGGACGTCAGCAAGGCCCAGAAGAGATCGTTGAGTCCTTCGAGCGGTTCCTGGCCCCGAAGTGCTTGGAGGATCGCAGCACGCTCGGCCTCTGTCGGACGTCGGGTCAGACACCGAAGGTAGAGGGCATCGACGATCTGATTGGGAGCAAGACCAGCGTCAAGTGAGGCTTGGACGACCGCACCGGCCTCGATCTTGGGACCAAGCGTGTCGCCGTTGAGCAGGTGCAAGGCCTGTGAGAGATTGGGCTCAACGTCGACCTCGCAAGCACAAGCGGTATCACGTGGGGTCCGACCGAAGGTGTCGAGAAACCGGTTCGAGACCAGGCCATCGACGATCTCGGTGGCACGCGCGCCATCGGGGCTGCCAGCGTAGGACTCGGGTGCTTCGGTCACTTGCGAGATGACATCGAGCAGAACCTCAGCGCGGAGGCGACGGACGACCGGGCCGCGTGCGAAGTGGATCGCCGCCAGATCATCCTCGTCGGCCGGAGCATCGGGACCAGCTGTCATCTGGTAAGTCCGGCTCAAGCAGATCTCTCGCATCAAGCCGCGGAAATCGAATTCGAGCATTACTAGGCGATCGGCCAGATAGTCGAGTAGTTCGGGGTTACTCGGCGGATTGCTTGCGCGTACGTCGTCGACCGGATCGACGATTCCGCGGCCGAACAAGTGGTGCCATGCCACATTGGCGATGTTGCGGGCGAAGGCGCGGTTGTCCGGCGCGGTTAGCCATTCGGCCAACGCCTGTCGACGACCAACGACCTCTGGATCGAGTTCGCCGCCGCCAAGGAATCGGGGATCGACTTGGCGATTATCGACGGGGTGTCGGATCTCGCCTTGAGGGGCGTCATAGATGATGAACTCGCGCGGATCCTGACCCGGCTTGTACCCGACCCGAGCAAACAGGGCCGAGAAGCCGTAGTAGTCGTCCATCGTCCAGCGGTCGAAGGGATGGTTGTGGCATTGGGCACACTGGATCCGCATGCCGAGGAAGACCTGGGCGATGTTCTGGGCGATCTGGAGGGTGTCGGTCTCAATCTGATAGTAGTTGGCCGGCGGGTTTGCGAAAGTGCTGCCCTGAGCGCCGATGATCTGACGAACGGTGGCATCGATAGGCTCGTCGTCGGCGATCCGGTCATGGAGCCAGCCGTGATAGGAACGGACGGCCTTGGGGCTGACGTCATTAACTGCACGGACCTGGAGTCGCTCGGCCCAGATCATTGCCCAGAGGTCGGAAAAAGCATCACGGTCCAGCAGTTCGTCAACCAACCGCTCCCGCTTGTTCGGATCGCGATCGTTGAGGAACGCCTCGATCTCTTCAACGCTGGGGACCAAGCCATTGAGATCGAGCGTAACGCGACGAAGAAAGGTCAGATCGTCGACGGGTCGGCCGGGCGTAATGCGAAGTGAGTCCAGCTTGGCGTCAACCAGTTCGTCGATCGGGCCACGCGGAGCGAGATCGGCCGAATCCGATATCGACGTGACGGTCCGCCCCAGATCGACGACGGCCACAGTAGCCCCGACAGTCAAGGCGTCGAACCGGGCCATGACGTAGGCTTCACCGCGACGATCAGCGCGAACCAACCCATCGCGATCGATCGCGGCGATCCCCTCGTCGTTGCTAAGGAAGAGGGCCAAACCAGTCACATCACGGTCGGTTCCGTCGTCATAGCGGACCCGAACGGTCATCCGATGCGCATCGCCGGGAGCGAGCCGGAGCGAGAGCGGCAGGACCTCTAGAGCGACCGCCTTGGGTGCCTGAGGCGAATCATCCGGCGCACCAGCGGCAATCCAGCTTAGGAGAGCTTGATGGAGCGGGTCCCCAGGCTCCAGCAGCTTGCCTCCCGTATGGGCAACCTGGCCGGTCGCCTTCGTGATCAAGAGGCTGGACTCCGGCCGCGCCAGGTTGATCCGTCGCCCGACTAGTTGGCGGGTCAGCCGATCGTAGTCGCCGGCAGGGTCGTAGCCGAACAGCGAGAGTCGGAACCCGTCTTGACCCCGTGAGGAGCCGTGGCACTTACCAGTATTGCAGCCGGCCCGCATGAACACCGGCATGATGTCGCGTTGGAAACTCAGTTCTGGATCTTGAGAGGAGTCGCGCACTTCCACTCTGGCTCGCGCCTCGAGTCCTCCCCAGCGAGCGATAAGCTCAGTGGTGCCGTCGGATTGCGGCCAGAGGATCGCCCCATCCTCCACACGAGCACAGGCCGGATCAGCCAGGCTCAACTCGGACTCGAGGGTTACGTCGAGGGTCCGCCCTTCAGTGTCGACGGCCTGGACAACGATCGACTGGATGTCACTCGACGACTCGAGCCGGATCTCTTCAGGCACGATCCGCAGGTTGGGCGCATCGGGCTTTGGACCCGACCAACCCGTGACCTGGGCCGACGTGAACCCGGCCCCAATGGCCAGCACCGACAAGGTCCAGAATACGATCAGGGGCCGTTCCATGGGAATCAACTCACATAAAGAGACAAGAAGGGCGATCGCACGGGGCGGATCGAGCGAACCGCCTTTCCCTTCGGTGTTGAGGAGAGACATGCAACGCAGAGAACGTGTCGAAGCGATCGAAAATCAACGGGGTGGATCAGATTCTGGGCCGCGCCCTCGTCGGAGCCGTTCGAGCTTGGAGAGCGGGCGGCCTCCAGTCCCTGTCGATGCGCCGGATCCTTCGACAACCTTGAGCTGTCCACCCCGTGCGGTCCGATGGATCAGCCGACCATCAGGACCATCGACCGTGATCCGGCATGACAACTCGGACGTCGCGCCAATGGCGGCGTCCTCGGCCAAGGTCAGGGGCAGTTCGATCTGCCTAATCCGCTGGTCTGGTTGAGGTTGAACAGTGACCGGGTCGGCTTCGACGCGGCGCGGAAGGTTCTCGAGTTCGATGACGAGGGACCCTTGAGGTGGTTCGAGCCACTCCAGTTCACAAAGAATGACTCCCTCTGACCCTTGCGGAAGCTCAGCAGGAACGAGGCGGGCCTGGACCAGAGGTTCGCGAACATTGAGGGTAACCGGCGCGGAGCAGGTGGCAACCTCGCGGCCATCTACGACCGCCTCAGCCTCTACGATGAGATTCCAGGTTTGCGAAACCGCCTCGGCAGTGCTGCTGATCGAGAATGCGACCTCGGTTTCGTCACGGATATTGACCGGCGTCGGCGGCACGTCGATCCACGGTGGCTGGAACGGGAGGGTGAGTTGGATCCGTCCGTCAAACCCCTCGTCTCGAGTCACGCGGACCATCCAGGTCGCTTCGCCGTCGCGGACAAGGTCCGAGTTGGGCTCGACCGCAGTGATCGCGAACGGGGCCGGGTCGACGACGGCGACAGCCAACCGATCGACATCAACTGCCTGATAGGAATAAGCCTCGCCATCGGTGACAATCGGGATCCGACGTGACCAGCGCCCTTCGACGACCTCACCGTCGGAGTCGGTCACCCGCCCTTGCAGACCGACCAAACCGGCTCCCAATGGAGCGGACGATTCAGCCTCGAAGACCAGAGGCGTCAGATGAGTCATCGGATCGAACGGGGCAATCCAGGCGGAGACGCCTTCGGGCAGCCCGGACAGATCGATGTCGACTGGACCTTCGACATTCTCGCGACGGGCGGAGATCAGGGTAACACTCCGGCCGCCGCGAGGTACAATCACCCCACGACCGACCTGGGGGTCACGATCGGGCTCGGCTATGGTCAGCGCGAGTCTCTCACGGACTGGCTCGACCTCGATTCGGTAGCCGTGCGACGGTCCACCTCGACCGAGGTGGTCTCCAATCTGAATCTCGAAGTCGCCATCAACTGTTGGCCAGAGCCGAAACTGACTATCGTGGCCTGTTGCACTGTCGTCGTTCCGGACGATCAGAAGGCTTTCCGGATCGCGAACCTCGACGATCGGATCGAGCGGCGAGCCCAGCGATCGAGCATAGCTTCGGATTTCGTAAGGGCCATTAGCCTCCAGCGTAACTTGGAAACGATCGATCTGCCCTGTCTCGGCGATGATCCCTTGGAAGGCTACAGGAGCCGACGCTGGCTCGTAGGATCCGCCTAGACCGGGCTCAAATCGGCTTGGAAGATCGACCACGCGAACGCGATTGGCCGAAGGCGTAGTGCCTCGGGAATCGTGGACGACTACAGGGACAATCGCCTCGGCGATACGGGGAAGAATGACCGGAGCGAGATCGGCCGAATCAGGTCTAGCTGGATCCCGGAAGGTCAACGATTCGCCTGGTCGGCCTCCCAAGGGCAACAAGCAAGCCGGCCGAGGGAAATGGCCTACGCTAAGGCGGTAGGCTCCATCGGGGCTCCCACCATAAGCACTCTCACGAAGCAGAATGGTGTACGTACCGCTGCTCGGAACGCGAAATGTCAGGTGAGCGTCGAGGCCGAGGAGGGGAGTATCGTCGATCTCGTAGAGCACAGTACCGTCAGGGCCGATCACTGTCAGGAGCGTGTCGAGTGGCGTTGGACCGAGCCGAGCGGCCAGCACTTCGATCGAGATCGTCTCACCGTCATCCATCGTGAAGGCGAAGGCATCGCGATCGCCATCTGTGATCACCCCATTGACGACCACATCAGCTTCGATCAGCTGTGCTTGAGCGGGATTGTTGTTGGGCTCGGTCTCTTGGGTGTTTGGCAGGGTTCCTACCCAAATCACACCGACATTGGAGAGCCCATGCCCATTGACCAGTCGAATCGGGTGTGGCCCCAAAGGACAGTCGTTTGTGGCTTCTACAGTGAGCGAGGCAGACTCATCATCCTCAATAGCGATCCGGTTCACTCGGAGCCCTGGAAGATACATGAGGACTTCGAGGGTCTTATCAAGTTCGTCACCGAGAAGGCAAATCGTCTCGACTTGCCCACGCGGGAGGCCGGCCGGAACAAGCCGATCGAGCTCCGGCGCTTGAGCATATGCCAAATCACTTCCAACAATCACAGCCGTGGCAAAAGCGCTCCCGAGAAGGAGAGACCGGGAAAAGGGAGTAATGAGGGAGAAGCATGAACTCATGGTGTTGATGGGTCCAAATAAAGGAACGTTCGCCAGGTCGACTCCGTAATGCCTCTGCAGCAACTGAGACAGAGCTTTTAGGACATGGCCGACCCTGACTCGATCGAACCAAGTCGATCGGGACCAGGGTCTCAAGCTGCGATTCAGGGGAGTTGCGAGGCATCAACAGAATCGATCGTCGGGTAGGCCAGGGGAAGGATGGCTGCCCAAGGTCGAGACGGCTTCAGGCAAGCACATCGTCAACGATCTGTCCTCGATTGACCAAGGGGACCGGACGGTTGCCGGGAGCGATCAAGTCCTGGCTCGGGTCGAGGCCGACCAGCTTGTAGACCGTCGCCGCGTAATCCTCAACGGTCACGGGCTTCTCAGCGGGCTCGGCGGCGATCCGGTCCGAAGCGCCATGCACGTAGCCACGCTTCACACCACCACCGGCCATCGCGATGCTGAAGACGCGCGGCCAGTGATCGCGTCCGGCACCCGAGTTGACCTTCGGCGTCCGGCCGAACTCGGTCGTTACAAGGATCAAGGTCGAGTCGAGCAAGCCACGACTGTCCAGGTCCTCGATTAGCGATGAAAGGCCTTGGTCGAGGTTCGGGGCCAGGTAGCCGACACGACGGAAGTGGTAGATGTGCGAGTCCCAGCCCGAAAGGCTCAGCGAAATGAATCGTACACCCGCCTCAACCAGCCGACGGGCCAGCAAGAGCCGGGGACCTAAGCCACGCGTGCCGTACGTCCGCTTGAGATCGTCGGGCTCGGCATCTAGGTCGAAGGCAGCCCGGCTCGTCGACGAGCTGATCAAGTTGTAGGCCTGCTCGGAGAAGGCATCCATCGCGTCGAGCTGACCGGACCGCTCTCGGTCGGCGAAGTGAGCGTCGACGAGGTCGCGGAGCCGTCGACGGGACTGGAATCGTTCGACATCCATACTGTCGGGAAGGGTCACATCACGGACCTTGAACCCGCGTCGACCGGGGTCCGAGCCGATGCTGAACGGGCTGTATGACGAGCCCAGAAAACCAGCACCTGAGTAGACGCTCGGGGGGTTCGGCACGCAGATGTAGGGGGGCAGTTCGTTGCGTGAGCCCAGCTCTTTAGCGATCACGCTGGCCATGCTTGGATAGACCAGGGCAGGGCTGGGCCGGTAGCCGGTCAGCATGCTGTGCTCACCGCGCTGGTGTTCAGCCTCGGTGTGGGTCAACGAACGGATGACGGTCATCTTGTCGGCCAACGCCGCGGTCCGCTTGAAATACTGGCTGAACTGGACGCCAGGCAGCGACGTGGCGACGGTCTCAAGCTCGCCGCGATACTCCAGCGGTGCATCGGGCTTGGGATCGAACGATTCTTGGTGGGCCATCCCGCCCGAGAGCGAGATATGGATGACCGACTTGGCCGTGCCGACCGGTCGACGGGCGGACAGCTCAGCCCGGGCTTCGCTGCGGAGAACGTCGCTGAGACTGAGTCCCAGACCACCCAGGACGCCGACAGCCAGGAAGTCTCGGCGGCTTGGTCGGAAGTGGGAGGGATCGGCGTGCCAGGTTCCGGTGGCTGGCGCATTGGTCATGAGTCTAGTCCTCAATCCAGGAGAGAATAACGAAGGCGGTGCTTGGATGGGGATGACAGAGACAGTGGAGGAAGCAAACGACGGATCAGCGTGTGCCCGTCGCGATGTGCGGAATGTACTCGATGACCAGTCGAGGCCGCTGCGCGACTTGTTCATCCTCGCAGGTGAAGAAGTCCCAGCCGTTGGGACCTGAGTTCAGAAAGACCCAACCGTAATTCGACGCACCATTGGACCAGGCTTGCACAGTCGTGGTGACATCGAACTCGATGGACTGCTCGGCGTTAACCAGGTTGCCGAAGGTGAAGCCGTCACGAAACGGCGCCGCCTCAAACCCGTCGGCCGAGATGCCGCCAACCATCCGGTCCCAGGTCGCTGAGCCGTCCCAGGGGACAAGCATCCGGTAGAGGCTGACCGTCGAGCCGGGGTCGAAGGCCACAATCGTTAGGGTCGCCTTCGTGATCCGCGATCTTGGTGGAATCTGATGCTCTTCCGAGCCAAACATGCCGGCGAACTTCATTAGGACCTGGCTTTGACCACCACTGTTGTCTCCATCAACGGTCACGCGATCGCTCTGATCCTTGCGACGCGTTGGCGCAACCTCCCAGATCTCAGTGTCGACACCGCCAAAGAAACCGTCACGACCGTGCTGAAACGTCGCAACGTTCGGTTCGGTCATTTCCAAATCTGTCAACGTACTTTGAAAAGACTCCGCAGGTCCGTTGAAGCTGACGATCAGGCTCAGAAAAACACCGCTCCGGAAGAACATCTTCGCGACCCCCAGTCGTCATTTAGGGCTAGGCTCGTTGGCTATGGTCGAAACTCAAACCTTCGATGAAGTACCGACGGACCGCCAATCACGAAATGAGCATGCCCGGAACTTGAGAAACAAGGATCATAATCCAACGAGGCCAATCCGGACGCCGCAACACCATGAAGAATTCAAGAGTTTTCCTCGGTGATGATCGTCTTTCCGGCTAGGCCGATGATGCAGCCGCTCGATAGTGCTTGCATGGAAGTCACGTTCGTAATGTGTAGGATATGCGATTTCCAAGACGTCCTGATCGCCAAGAACACCGAGATCCGGCGATCAAAGTTGACGATGTTGACGATGACGCGTCTCATTATCATTGGAAACTGTCAGGGGAACTTACGCGGAAGGTGAGATACAGCACATATAATTTACTTTCAAAATCACGGATTTTATTGCAGCGCTCCGGAAGAGGATTGTGATCTCGTCGACCAAACCGACACGGCCGTCGGATTACGATAATGAAGCCGAAACCGGATGCGGTCGTCGATCGGACCGTCCCCGGTCATTGATTCGATCCTCACAACGATTCGTTCGGAGAGACGATGGATCACCCTCTTCAAGAATCTCTCGAATGGATCGTCCAGGGTCAGCTCGCCAGTGGATCGTATCGATCGCGGTCCGACGTCCTCCACGACCTGAGATCCCTGCTCGAGCATCAGGAACGTCTCGAGGACGTCAACCCCGAACTTCCCTCGATCCAGGTTCTTTTCCATGAGGAGATAACTGCTCTCCACAGAATCGTCGAGCATTTTCTTTTGAACGATCGACCTGATGAATGATCGAGGTAGATCTCTCGCAACCTCGTGCGAAGCCAACAAACACAAATTTCGTTGATAGAAATGGCTCGAGATCTGCCACATCCGTCTCAACGAGGCATTCGCGATGGGTCCGGAGTTGGGCCGGGACCATCGGAATCGAACGATCACGCTCGCCTACAACGTCGTTGCTTCGGCTCGACGTCGACATGCGAATCGAGCCGCGACGCGATGGGCGGCTCGGAGGCTGGCCGTCTGGGCACGGCCGTGCCAGGCGATATCGAAGGCCGTGCCGTGTGCGACGCTGGTCCGGACGATCGGCAAGCCGAGGGTCACGTTGACGGCGCGGTCGAATCCGATCGTCTTGAGCGCCACGTGGCCCTGGTCGTGATACATCGCCACAACCGCATCGAATTCGCCGTCCAAGGCGCGAACGAAGAGCGTGTCGGCTGGAATCGGCCCCTCGACGTCGAGGCCCTCCCCGCAAACCTGCTCGATCGCTGGGCCGACGAGCCGGATCTCTTCATCGCCAAAGAGACCGTTCTCGCCGGCGTGCGGGTTCACCCCAGCTACGCCCACCCTTATCCGACGGTCGGGCTGAAACGGTTGCATCGTCCGAGCAACCAGCCGGA
Source organism: uncultured Planctomycetia bacterium (assembly GCA_964609385.1). Taxonomy (GTDB): domain Bacteria; phylum Planctomycetota; class Planctomycetia; order Isosphaerales; family Isosphaeraceae; genus CAZSSM01. Next base: position 18,431 of record CAZSSM010000022.1, on the reverse strand, counting down.
TCGTCGAGGCGATCCGCTCGATACTCAGAAGATCGAACACCTCGCGCAAGGCGACATGCAAGGTCACATGAACGACGGCCAACGATTTGACGGGCCTTGAAGGCGATGGCTCCAGAAAAAGCATCATGGCATGGTCGGGCGTCCCGCAACGTTCTGCGAGGATCTCGGTGTGGCCGGGGTGCTGGAATCCCGCCAGGTTTAGTGACTCTTTATGAAGTGGGAGCGTGACGATCCCGTCGACGCGCTGCGCCAACGCGTGGTCGATCGCCACAATCAAGTAGCGATGAGCGGCAAGCCCGGCGCGTGCGTCGATCTGACCCGGCGTGACCTTCTCGACATCAGGAGCGTTCACATCGAGGCAGGAGATCCGCCCGGCGTCTGGAGCAGCCTGACGAGGCGACTCGACGACCTCAACGGCCAGGTGGGGAGCGAACCGCGCAACAGCCCGCCGAAGGATCACTGATGATCCCACCACCAACGGCCGAGCCACGCAGTGGACCTCCGGGTCCGACCAAGTCTTGACGATCACCTCTGGACCCACACCGGCCACGTCGCCCATCGTCCACGCCAACATCGGTCTGTCACGCCTAGTCGACTCCTCTTCGCTCATCGTTCCACCCTCACCCCAGTCCGTTTCCTGTCACTCCTGGCGACGAACCGCTTATTGTTTCCCACTCGACCGTGTTGTATGTCGCGACGGGCTTTGTCGTCGAAGCCAAGAAGCCTTCGTACGAGCGAGCGGCCACCAGTCGACCTGCTCGACTCAAGGCGCGTGACGTTCAGTCGATTAGGATCGTACGACCGGCGGACACAACCGGTCCTCATCTGATTCGAAACTCAACGAACGGAGCCAGTCATGATGACGATTCGAAGATACGGCCTGGGTCTCGGTCTTCTTGTCTGGTGGTCGATCGTCGCAACGCCCACGGCCAGTGCGTCTTCCGAAAGACCGAACATCCTCTGGATCACCGTCGAGGATTTGAGCCCGCACCTCGGCTGCTACGGCGACACGACCGTCCCGACACCGAACCTCGACGCCCTGGCCGCACAAGGGGTGCGGTATACCAACGCGTACGGAGTCTACGGCGTCTGCGCTCCGAATCGACATGCGATCATTCTAGGAATGTACCCCACAACCACCGGCGCGATGGCGATGCGGACCTACACACGCACAGCCGCGATCGACCAGATCACCGACCCCGAACTGCTCGCCCTCCCAACCTATGAAGCCACCCCGCCGCCCGAGGCGAAGTGCTTCCCGGAGTACCTCCGCGCAGCCGGTTACTATTGCACCAACAATTCGAAGACGGACTATCAGTTCCGCGACCCGCTGGTTGCCTGGAACGACAGTTCGCGAACCGCGCACTGGCGGAACCGATCCGATTCCGAAACTCCCTTCTTTGCCGTCTTCAATCTCGGCGTGACACACGAATCGAGGACCTTCAACCAACGCTCGCCACGCATCGTCGATCCGTCAGATGTCTCTTTACCGCCGTACTACCCCGACGCACCGCTGGTCCGACGCGACTTGGCTCGGCATTACGACAACATCGCTGCGATGGATACCCAAGTTGGAAAGATCTTGGGAGAGTTGCAGGCCGACGGGCTCGATGACGAGACGATCGTCCTGTTCTTCAGCGACCACGGCGACGGCCTCCCCCGAAGCAAGCGCTGGGTGTACGACTCGGGGATCCATGTTCCCTTGTTGGTTCGATACCCTCATGGGCAGGATGCGGGCAACGTCAACGAGGAGTTGGTCAGTTTCGTCGATCTCGCTCCCACCATGCTCTCGTTGGCAGGACTCGATGTCCCCGACCACATGCAGGGACATGTTTTTTTTGGAGATAACCGAGATCCATCCCGTGATTACATCTATGCGGCTCGCGACCGAATGGATCCCGCCTTCGAAACCATCCGCGCCGTTCGTGACAAACGATTCAAATACGTTCGCAATTTTCGGCCAGATCTTCCCTACATCGGTTTCATCCCCTATCGGAACCGCGCTGAGATTATGCAAGAGATCCTACGACTCCGTGAAGCTGGTCAACTCGGCCTTGATCAGTGGCAGTTTTGGGCAACCCGAAAACCCATGGAAGAACTCTATGACACCGAGGATGATCCGCACGAGATCCACAACCTCGCGGCCAGCCCCGAATATTTCGGCAAACTCGCCGAACTTCGTAAAGAGTTAGAGTCATGGCGTGAGCGGACCGGTGACTTGGGATTAATGCCCGAATCAGAGCTGATCAAGCACCTCTGGCCGCCCGATGGCGAACAACCCACAACCGGGCAGCCCGAGATCTCGATCATGCTGTCGTCGATCCCGAGCAACTCTCCGAACGTTGACGACCTCCTCGTTTCGATCTCGTGCCCAACCGAGGGCGCCTCGGTCGGCTACCGGCTCGATGACGAAGAGGTTTGGAGGCTCTACGTTAAGCCATTTCGAGTCTCACCAGGGATGAGAGTCACTGCTCAAGCCCATCGCCTCGGCTGGAAACGGAGCCCAGTCATTTCGAGGGATGTGATGGCAAACCCTTGACGATGAGCAGAAGGAGATCGTCCCTTGACGAGACAAACGTGTCACTCGATCAATCGAACTGCTGATCGAGTCGATTCCGGAGCCGTTCGAGGACATCGTCGAAGTCGGTGGAATCGGCAAGGTTCCGCAGTTCGCGGGGGTCGGTGTCGTGGTCGTAGAGTTCTTCGCCGTCAAGCCCATAGTTCCATCGAGTAAAACGCCAACGTGCTGTCCGAATGCTATGTCCGACGACGCCGTTTCGGGAGATTTGAGTGAACGCCTCGTCAGGCCAATCACCTCGATGGTCGTCGACGACGCCATCGAGGATCGGCATGAGGCTACGACCATCGAGAGGCTCCGGGACATCAAGCCCGCAGAGTTCGGCTAGGGTCGGGTAGATGTCGACGAGTTCGACGACGCGTTGTGAACCGCCGACGATCCGCGACGCTCCCGGGGCGCGGATGATCATGGGGACCCGCACGGCTTCCTCGAAGAGCACGCGTTTCTCCCACTGGCGATGTTCGCCAAGCATCCAACCGTGATCGCTCCAGAGTACGACGATCGTCTCTTCGCGGAGGCCTCGATCGTCGAGGGCCTGGAGGAGTCGGCCCACCTGTTCATCCAAGAAAGTGACCGTCGCATAGTAGGATCGCTTGAATTCCCGGAGTGCGACGGGCTCTGCATCGACGCGGAGTCTTGGATCGAAGGCTGGTTTCGGAATCGCGTCGAAGTGGGCATCGGGCTCGTCGGGGAGCCGGATCTGATCCAGCGGATAAGGTTCGTAGAAAGTTCGAGGGGCGGTGGCGGGCATGTGCGGCCGATAGAACCCGACGGCCAGGAAGAATGGGACCTCATCGTCGTCGAGCAAGCGGATCGCTTCACTGGCCACCTTGCCATCGGTATGGTGACTCGCGGGTACGTCGGAGGGATACCAACCGATGGCCCATCCGATTGAGCGTGTCGGAGTCAAATTAATGAGCCGGTGTTCTTCGTCGCGTTCGTCACCGCGCGGAAACAAGGAGAACTGCCATGAGGAACGATCGTCGAGTCGGCTCTCGGTACCGATTTCGCGCGGCACTCCATAGTGGTAGATTTTTCCGACTCGACCGACCTGATACCCGTGCCGTTGGAACAATTGGGGGAGGGTCAGCACCTCTGGGATTCGGTTCCGGAAGTGGTCGACGTTGAGCTGATCGTTCCGGTTGCAGCCGTTCGAGTCGGGTCGCAGACCAGTCAGGAGCGACGTTCGACTTTGGTTGCACAAGGGGTATTGGCAGTAGGCCCGATCGAATCGGACCCCCGAAGCCGCCAACGCGTCGATGTTCGGTGAGACGACCTGAGGGTTTCCATAGCACCCCAGATCATTGCGGAGGTCGTCTACGGCGATGAATAGGACGTTGGGCCGGCGACGCTTGGCTAGTGCTTCGGGCTCATCGATCGTGATCGTGACATCGTCGATATCGATAGGTAATCCCCGACGTGCATGAATCCCCACATATCCCCGGAAATTGACGTCCGACAGATCGACAATCCCGCAATCAATACCGTCGACCGACCAGTATCCACACCCGTCTTCGACGTTGAATCGATAGGTAATCCACGGTGATTTTTCTCGTCCAGCTTCATCCTTCGGATCTAAGGTCGGACCGGCAATCTCGATGCCGTCGTGGTCGAGGAGCGGTTGCGAAGACCCGATGACCAGCGACCAGCCTCGACGCGGGCCCCGCAGGCGAAACGTGATCGTCGATGCGGTCGCCGTCTTCGGAACTATTGTTCTCGCGAAAGCGATCGCATCATCGCCGTCGAATTGACAGGTCGCGAAACGGTCAACTGATCTCCCGTCACCACCGCCCCAGTTCCACGAATGACGCTCGGTGCCCGGCTCGGGACCAAACGGAGTGCCGTCGGCGATCAGCCAGTTATCGAGCGCTGTTCGGCCCTTTGCGGGAAAGTCGAAGGCGTCATGGAAGAGTATTCGAGTACCGGCCTCAACGCCCCCATACCCTGAACCGAGCAGCCATAGCCACATAAAGAGTTTCAAGCTCAAACTTGTTAATCGAGACCTTAAGCGTCTACGTCGGTCCACTTCACATACTCCTAAAGATACCTTGTTTGGATCATCGAAGCACAATTGGGTTTGATTCCTTACTTGATTTCAATGACAAGCGATTCTCCATCGTCAGGGATTCGGAGTCTCTCGACCGAGATCCCAGCCTCGTCGGCGGCTCGTCGAAGTTCTGCGCGAGTGGTCGTGCAATGGTCGAGCGACTCCATGTGAACCGCTACGACCGTTGCCTCGGGCACGGCCTGGCAGACCTGGAGAGTCTGTGGGGCGTCCATGATAATTGGATCGTCGTCGCCAAACCGAGCGCCGCCAGAGTGGGTCACGACGAGGTCGGGTTTCAGTACGCTGAGGATCTGCTCGACTGGTTCGTACCAGATCGTATCGCCGAGCCAATAGATCGTCGGTTCACCATTAGCGCGGAGGAGGAAGCCGGAGACCTGCCCCATCCGCTCGGCCCAAACACCGGTGCCGTGCCGGCCGGGTGTCCGAGTGATCTGGATTGAGTTCCAGGTGATCGACTCAGCGATCGGCGTGACCTGGACAAACCCCTTGGCGGCGATCGTCGCCTCGTCGCCGGGCTGGCAATAGACCGGTCGATCTTTGGGAAGTCTCCGCTGGGCCTCTTCGTCGAAGTGGTCCGGATGAAGGTGCGAGACCAACACCAGTTCGCTACCGTCGTAGACTTCCTCCGGCTGACACGGCAAATCGACGGTCGGGTTGGGTGAGATCCCTGCGAAGGAGTCGATCGCGTGCATCGGCGACAGGAACGGGTCGATCAAAATGCGTCGGCCGGCATAACGCAACCGGAGCGTGGCGTTGCGGATGAGACGGATCTCCATCGACGACCCTTCCATTTCAATGACCTAGGGTTCTACTTCCGTTCGAACGACTCGCTCCGAGTCTTAAACGAGGCGATTGTTACGCTCCGCCGGTCCGAGGCCAAGTCCTTGCCTGAGATCCTTGGAGATGGGACATTATTGAGTCCTCACGCCTCGAACGGTTCGATTTCCTCCCCAGACGACCCGATGTCCGCTTCCCAGCTGTCAACGGTCACGATAGGGTGGAAAACTCATATCGAAGTCGATGACCTTGAGACCCGCCAAAGTCTCCACGGACCAATCGAACCGTGACGTCGATGCGCCGAAGGGGAATTGAAGCGGTCCAGTCATCAATTGTCGCGTTGGGATGCGTGATCTCCTGTTCCGAGCCGAGTAGCGAGGCGTCGATGTCGATCCCGACCACGATTCCGCCCAAGTCGTCCCCAAGCGAGTTGAGAGGCGAGGCGTTACGCCGGTTTCTGACCGAGCGGGTCTTGCTGAAAGTTCAGACGCCTGCACAGTACATCGGGGGCGAGAAGAACTCGATCGTCAAAAACCACGACGAGGTTCGCGGTACGATCTGCTTGGCCTTCCCCGACACTTACGGGCTAGGCATGAGCCACCACGGGATGCAGGTTCTCTACAGCCTGATGAACGGGCTCGACGAGGGACGGGCTTGGGCCTGTGAACGGGCCTTTACGCCACTACCCGATTTCGAGAATCAGCTCCGACAGCATGGCCTGCCGCTTTATGGTTTGGAAAGCTTTGCACCGCTCTCCGAGTTCGACATCCTCGGCTTCAGCCTCCAATACGAGATCTGCTACACGAACCTGCTGACGATGCTCGACCTCGGGCGAATCCCACTCCGTGCCGCCGATCGCGCTAACGACGCCCCCCTGGTGATCGCCGGTGGGCCGGGCGCTCAGAATCCCGAGTTGCTCGCGCCGTTCATCGATCTGTTCCTCATCGGCGATGGCGAGCCGTCCTTGCCCGAAGCGTCACGAATCTGGAAAGAGACCCAGAAGGCCGAGTTGCCACGAGCCGAGCGGTTGGCTCGGATCGCTGCCGAGGTCGTCGGTGCCTACGTCCCGCAGTTCTACGAACCGGTCTACGACGAATCGACCGGGATCCAGATCGGCGTGTATCGGACCCGCGACGACGTGCCCGAGGAGATCCGGGCCGCGGTCATCCGTGACCTCGAAGGCACCCCGCTGCCGACCAAGCCGATCATCCCCTTGGTCCAGACCGCGCATGATCGGATCGCCATCGAGATCATGCGCGGTTGCCCTTGGCAGTGCCGGTTCTGTCAGAGCACCGTCATCAAGCGACCTTTGCGGTTCCGGACCGTCGAGACGATCGTCCAGGCGGCCCTCGAAACCTACTACAACACCGGCTACGACGAGATCAGCCTGCTCAGCCTCTCCTCCAGCGACTACCCGCACTTTGAGGAGTTGGTCGGCCGGATGAGTGAGGTCTTCTCGCCACTGGGGGTCAAGATCTCACTGCCGAGCTTACGGATCACCGAGATGCTCAAGCGGATCCCGGCCCTGCTGGAGGAGGGTCGTCGAGGCGGCCTGACCCTGGCGCCCGAGGTGGCCCGCGACGACATGCGTGAGCAGATCCGCAAGCCGATTAACAACCAAGACCTCTACGATGGGTGTCGCGAGGCCTTCAAGCGCGGATGGCGCCGGGTCAAACTTTACTTCATGTGCGGTCTGCCTGGCGAACGGCCCGCCGACCTCGACGGCATCATCGAGATGGCCGAGACGATCGCTCGGATCGGCAAAGAAGAGACTGGACGCTACGCCGACGTGACCGCCAGCGTTTCCAACTTCGTGCCCAAACCCCATACGCCTTACCAATGGAATGGCATGCGAGATCGTGACTACTTCCTCTGGGCTCACCGTTATCTCCGAAGCAAGGTCTCGATCCGGTCGGTCAAGTTGAAGTGCCACGAGATCGATGTGAGCCTCCTTGAAGGGATCCTGACCCGCGGCGATCGTCGTGTCGCGACGGCATTGGAAGAGGCCTGGCGTCGTGGTGCAAGGCTGGACGCCTGGCGCGAATACTTCCAAGCCGATCTTTGGTGGCAAACCTTCGAGGACCTCAGCATTGACGTGCCTTTCTATAGTCAACGCGAGCGGCCCGTCGACGAAGTTCTGCCCTGGGACCACATCCTGATCAAGAAGGGACGGCCGTACCTGGCCAAAGAGCAGGGCCGTGCTGTCAACCAGTTGACCGCGATGGCTGAGGCCGTCTCGGTCTGACCGCCGTCGACGGATCGACCAGCACAACCTCCTCGATCGAGCGAAGGATCCGGCCGTGTCTGGCGAAGGCGAATCGGACTCGGGTCAAACAACCGCCCACCCTGACCCGAGCCCGAGCGGACAAGCTTCGAGGCATTGGATGCGGTTGGCATGGACCCTCGGCCCGCTGGCCCTGACGTTGATCTGGATCGTCGTCGTCCGGATCCCGCTGGTCGTCCACGCCGAGCGGCATCTGGATAGCGACCTGGCTGTCGATGGTCTCGTGCTGGCCGACGCCCTAGAGGGCCAGTTCCGCTGGCACTACCCTGGGACTCCGTCGATTGGAATTCCCGCTGTCCTGCTTTCGATCATCCCGGCCACATTGGGAGACCTCTCGCCTTCGACACTCGTGATGGGTGGAGTGCTGGCCTGGATCGCTTTGACGATCGTCACCTACACCGTCGCGCGGATCCACTTCGACCCGACGACCGCGCTTTTGACCCTCGTCCCTTTGGGCTTCAGTTCAACCGGGACGCTCTGGCTGTCGGGGCGGATCACCGGAGGGCATCTGCTCGCGGCCCTCTGGCTTGCGATGGCGCTCTTGATTCTGGGCCTCGTGGTCCGCCATGCGGATCGGATCGGTCCATGGCTCGGCCTGGGGCTCTGGCTCGGCTTGGGGCTCTATGTCGACCTGATGGGTCTCATCACCCTGGTCGCCGTGGTCGTGTCCGCCACGATCGGCTCGGTCACGCGAATCGGACTCGGGCGAGCGTCGGTCCGCCTACTCGTCCTCTCTGTCGGTGTGGTCCTCGGCGATATCCCACGCGAGATCGGCGCCCGCGTTGAGCCCTATAACGCCTACGAAGGCCAGTTCCAGGTACCGAACGACCCAAGCCTCCTGCTCGATCAGTCTGCGAGGAACGGCCGAATCCTTTGGGAAACCTGCCTGCCGCGTCTGGTCTCGGGGCATCGCTTATCCGACTTGGATATGGAGCCTCCCCTTTCAGTCTTGCCGCATCCGCCCGCTCGCGATATCCGAACGCGGGCGGCCTGGACCGACATCTTCGCATACGGGGTCGGGTCGATCGCCTTTGGACTCGGTAGTCTCGGACTGCTCGTGATCGTCGTTTCGAACTGGGTCTGGATACGACGGAAATCCAACGGAATCGTCGAATCCTCCCAAACTCTCCACGACGAAGCGGGGGCACGAGCCGTACGGACGAGTGTCGCCATGGCGGGATGCCTTGCGATTTTAGGGAGCATGCTCGGTTTTCTGCTGATCCCCAACATCACTGACTCGGACAACTATCGCTACCTCGTCTTGACCCTCGTTCCAGCCGCCTTGGGATTCGGTTGGATGCTCGGCCTGCTCATGCGTCGAGGCGGTCGGATCGTCGCCGTATTCTCCATCAGCTCAGCCATCATGTACGTCTCAGCGATGTCGATCGACACCGCACACTGGTACGAACGATTCGGTTGGTGGTCGCCTCCCTGGAAACAAACCGCCCGTTTTCCTCGACTCAGACCGGACCCGATCGAGGAGTTCGCCCTGAGCTGGCTTAGCGAACAGGACGACTTACCGAACCAACGTCTGATCGGCGATTACTGGGAGGTCTATCGCTTGGCCTTCCTGCTACGATGTCGAGGCATCGAGATTGAACCGATCCCCCTGCCAATCTACCCCGGTCGCAACGCGCCGTGGGCCGAGGCAATCAGCGATGATGCCCCGGCGATCCTGCTCTATCGGACCGACTCACCTTCGGCCTCGGTCCATCAACTCTGCCTCATTCAGATCGAACAGCAAGGCGGATCGCTTCTTGGTCGCCTCCCCGGGTTAGCATTGACCTCGACAGGGCTCTGGCTCTGGCCCGACCCGCAGGAGGCGATTCCCTAAACCATTACAGTGGGCTGCCGATCGAACCGCGAGCCGTCCTCAATCGTCCTCTCGATATGAACACTTCATCCCGACCAACCGCTGATCCTGACGCCCCGAGCTGGTCTTATCAGACAACACGTTTCGGACTCGAGGACCTGGCCGCCCTGTTGTTCTGGACCAGCGCGGTGATCGTTTATTTCTGGGACGTCGTCACGCTCAACGAGGCGTTGTTCTACTTCGACGTCACCGAGATCAATTATCCTTATCGCCACTACTTAGCCGAGCAGCTCCGGACCGGTCAGTTCTCGCGTTGGATGCCGGGGCTCTATTGCGGATTTCCGTTGTTCAGCGAGAGTCAGGCCGGATATCTGCATCCACTGAAATACCTCTTCTACCCGTGGCTGCCGACCTGGCAGGCACTGAATCTGGACACAGTTGCTTCGGTCTGGCTGGCCGGGCTAGGCACCTTCGGCTGGTTACGCCGGCACGTCGGATCTTTGGGCGCGCTGACCGGTGCTATCCTGTTTGGGTTCGGTGGATTCACCTGGGCTCACATCGTCCACACCAGCATGACGAACGCCTTAGCGAGCGTGCCTTTCGCGCTCTGGGCGTTGGAGGCATCATGGGCGCGGGGTCGACTCCGTCCTCTGGCCGTGGGAGGGTTCGCGGTCGCTTGCCAAGTCTTCTCTGGACACCTCCAAGACACATTATTGACTTGTTTAGTTTTAGGAATCTATGGGACGTTCAAACTGATCACCGAACGAACCTGGGCCGCTCGACGGTTCGTCGTGCTCTCAACGGGCCTGTTAGTGCTGCTGGCCGGCACGCTCTCGGCGGTCCAGTGGGTCCCGTCCTTGGAACTCCTTGAGCGCTCGCCCCGTGCTGAAGGGTTGACGTACGACGAGTTGACCTACGGCTCCTGGCACCCTGAACTGCTCCCAACAGCCGTCCTTCGCGAAGCCTACGGAACTCGTGCCAAAGACACCGACTGGATGGATGGTTATTACCCCTATCATGAAATGAATACCTACCTAGGATTAGTTGGACTTACTCTGGCTCTTGTAGGTGCGTCAGCCGTCCGCGACCGTTGGGCGGCCGGATGGATCGTCTTAGCAGTCGTCGCTGGACTGTTTATGCTGGGACGTTACACGTGGTTGTTCGACCAGATGAACCATGTCCCGATCATTGGTAGTTCACGGATCCCGGTACGGTATCATCTCTGGCTGACGATCGCTGTGGCGGCGTTGGCCGCGCTGGGAGTGGACCGGCTAGCACGGGTCGACTGTGGTCGAGTCCGGCTTCGAATCCCTTTGCTGTTCGCCTGCGTCCTCCTGGGATTGGCACTATCGATCGCCTTGGCAATCTACCAGCCGGCGATGGCAGACACTTCGACCTGGAACACGCCTTATCACCGTGATCGCTTCACCTGGCTCTCCGATGAGTTGCTCGTCGGAGGAATCCGGACGGTGGTCATCTTGGCTGGCGGCTGGCTGGCGGCCGCTCGCGCCGGATCGGCGTCCACCCCAAGGACGCGGCACGCTTGGGCGTGCTTGCTCCCCTTGATCGTCACCGTCGACCTGCTCGGTGCCCATTGGCGCGATGTTCCGTCGATCGATCCCAACTACTGGATCGTCCCCCCAGACAGCGTCCTCGCGATTCAGTCGGACATCGAGCAACGAGTCGACATTGGGGACGTGAAGGACTCGGAGGGGTTCGACTTGATCCCGTATCGGATCTTCGGCGTCCCGCGCTACTCGGCTGGTGAGCCCGGCTATGCGTCGGAGTCCAAGGACTTTTTCGTCGTTCGCGATCCACTTGGCTGGAGTCTGCCGCCAGTCTGGGGCCTGAACTCATCCAGCGGGATTACACCAATGTTCCCCGAGCGGATGAAACTCTACACCGACGCGACGCACGGGACCGCGTCGGCTTTCCAGATCGAGGGCGTTACCCACCTGCTAAGTGGTTACGAGCCGAAGGACGGGGCGGTTTTCGGCATAGGATCAGTCGCCGGAGCCTCGACAATCTACCGCAATCCGAAGGCGATGCCCCGGTTCCGGCTTCTGGACGGTCCGATCTATGCTGAGGACGCCCGCTCAGCCCAGAGTGCGGTCGTCGCCCTGGGCGCCTCAATCCGTGATCGTCTCGTCGTCGAAGACCCCAATCGTCCAATAGCTGAGAGCGTCGGTGGGCCAGTCGAAGGGCAAATCATGGTCTTGGAGGACCAACCCGAGCGGCTCGACATCCAGGTCGAGGTTGATCGGCCGGCCTACCTGACGATTGCCGACGCATACGACCCCGGATGGTCGGCCTGGCTCGATGGAGAACCAATCCCGATTCGACCGGCCTGGATCGCCTTCCGGGCCATCTTGATCCCGGAAGGATCGCATCGCCTTGAGTTGACCTACGAACCGGCCGGGTTCCGACTCGGCTTGGTCATTAGTGGATTCGGCGCGTTGGGCACGCTCTTGGTCGTGGCTTGGCCGGTTCGAATCGTGGACCTTCGACCGACCCACGATCGGCTCGGCTGGCCAAGGCTCTGGCCTGGGATCCCGATCGTACTGGCCGCTCTAGTCATCCTGACCTCGCTGGTCAGCTATGATCCCGAAACCGGCACACAGCTCCAGGCCCGCTGGCGCTCGAGTTGGCACCCATTCACCTGGGGTGCTGGGATCGACGCAATGCGTCAGCAAAACGAGGGAGAAGTGCCACGAGTCTAAGGACTCGTGTCTTCCTCGGGTTCGTTTCCTTCCAATACACGACGCGACTTGGGTGCGGTCACCAAACAACTAGAGGTCCGCGAATCGCTCGTTAGGGGCGATTCGACCACAATGCGGCGGTCCGCACAGTTTGTCTTGGTCTTGCGTCTTGAGGTCGCGGGGCCTAGTGTTATCCTTTTGATCGTCACCATCCACCGCACTTTGAAAGAGATCGAGGGGATTCCCCCGTAAGCACGATGGCGATTACGAAGGAACAGAAAGCCGAACTTGTCGAGCAGTTTGGTCGGGGCGATTCGGATACCGGCTCGCCAGAAGTTCAGATTGCGTTGCTAACGGCTCGCATTAACGACCTGCGTCCGCACTTCGAGAAGCATAACAAAGATCATGCCAGCCGACGCGGCCTGTTGATGCTGGTCTCCAAGCGGGCCCGATTGCTACGCTATCTTCAGCGCCACAACCGTCGAAGCTACCTCGAAGTCATCCGCCGTCTCGGCATTCGGAAGTGATCCAGATCCGCACGGTCTCCATCGCTCTGTGAAACGAACGAGGTGGGGACATGTTCGCATTCGATCTTCGGCCAGGCGATGGCTCTCCGAAATGCCCGAGGTTGCACATCGTGTGCTTGCCGGTCTGCCAACCCTACACGTCTCAATCTCGATCAGTCGATCTCCATCATTCGGCCCGCCCCCTCCGTCCTGATGCCGGTACCTAGTGATCATAGACGGTCTGAGGCCGAACTTCATTTCCTCACCCGTGTTGGCGCGATCAGTCCACGATGCGCTGTAGTCACTCCGGAGCCTTGCTTTTACGCGTTTGGCCCTGGCTCCGAGCCCTGGTTTGTACCAATGGATGAGCTGTGATGAGTAATTTGAATGACCAGGGGTCGGGATTCCGACCGGTGACCGTAGAGCGGGTCATCGATGGCAAACGGATTAGTCTGGAGACCGGACGGTTCGCCAAGCAAGCCCACGGCGCCGTCGTGATCCGGCTCGGCGACACGATGAATCTGGTGACCGTCGTTATTGCCCCGCCTCGAGAGGGGGCCGATTTCTTCCCCTTGACTGTTGATTACCGTGAGAAAACCTACGCTGCTGGCAAATTCCCCGGCGGCTTCATTAAGCGTGAAGGACGGCCCTCGACTAAAGAGGTTCTCACTTGCCGGCTGGCCGATCGACCGCTCCGCCCGTTGTTCCCCGACGGATACTTCGACGAGGTCCAGATTCAAGCCAGTCCAATCTCGGCCGACCGCATCAATGATCCTGACATCCTGACCATCACTGGCTCCTCAGCCGCCTTGAGCATCAGCCCTGCGCCATTCCTCGGCCCGATCGGGGCAGTCCGATTAGGTCGCATCAACGGTGATTTCGTCGCCTTCCCAACTGTCGAGCAGATGGCCACTTCGGACCTCGATCTAATCGTGGCCAGTTCATCAGAGGCTGTGACGATGATCGAGGGGTTCGCCCAAGAGATCATCGAGTCGGACATGCATGAGGCGATCATGCACGCCCACGCGATCAATCAGGAACTGATCGCGTTACAGAAAGATTTGATGGACGAGCTAAAGATCTCGCCGATCTCCTTCGAAAAGCCGGGTGATCCCCCAGCCTATGCTCCAATGTACGATAAGTTTGCCTCGATGCTCCGCGAGGCCAAGCAGGTCTCGGGTAAGGCCGAGCGGGCCGCCGCCTGCAAGGAAGTTCAGGAGAAGGCAATCGCTGAGCTTTGTCCCGACCCCGAATCGGCCGAAGCCGCGAAGGAAGGGGCTTTGACCCCAGCCGATGTTAAGTCGGCCTTCTACCTGTTGGAGAAGCGGATCGTCCGCCAAATGATCCTTGACGGTTTCCGGGTCGACGGCCGCAGCCCTCAGGATCTCCGTGAGATCACCTGCGAGGTCGGCGTCCTGCCTAAAGCACACGGCTCGGCCATCTTCCAGCGTGGCGAGACTCAGGCTCTGGTCACTACCGTGCTCGGCACCGGCGCTGATGAGCAGCGTGTCGAAGGGATCATGGGCGAGGTGAGTAAGAAGTTCATGCTCGATTACAATATGCCACCCTTCGCCGTCGGCGAGGTCCGGCCGATTCGTGGGCCAGGCCGACGCGAGATCGGTCACGGCGCTCTGGCCGAACGATCCGTTGCGCCGGTTTTACCCAGTGTCTCGGAGTTCCCCTACACGATCCGAGTCATCAGTGACATCCTCGAATCTAATGGGTCAAGCTCCATGGCCTCGGTATGCGGTGCCACGCTTAGCTTGATGCACGCCGGAGTGCCGATCAGCGATCCTGTCGGCGGGATCTCAATCGGGCTGATCTTAGACAAAGAGAACGGGCGTCACATCTTACTGACTGATATTGTCGGCGAAGAAGATCACTTCGGCGACATGGACTTCAAGGTGGCCGGTACTCAGTATGGTGTCACCGGGATCCAACTCGACCTGAAGATCGACGGGATCAGCTCGGAGATCATCCGCGAAACGCTTGATCAGGCTGCCGACGCGCGTCGAGTTATCTTCCAACACATGCTCAAAACGATCCGACGGCCCAACGAAGAGATTTCCCAGAACGCTCCGCGTCTGATCCAACTTCAGATTAATTCCGAGAAGGTCGGCCTGGTCATCGGCCCCGGCGGCAAGACGATCCGACGGCTTGAAGAGGAAACTGGCGCCAAGATCGAGATCGATGGGACCAGCGGGATCGTCACCATCAGCTCGCCGACTGCCGAGGGAGCCATTGCTGCCCGAGATCAGATCGAGGGCATGACCCAAGGCGTGCAGGTCGGCAAGGTCTACGAAGGGCGTGTCACGACGATCAAAGAGGGGCTCGGCGCTTTCGTGGAAATCATGCCCGGCCGCGATGGCCTGGTCCACATCAGCGAACTCAGCGAAGGATATGTTAACAGCGTCTCGGAGATCTGCCGCGTCGGCGACACGATGATCGTTAAGGTGATCAACGTCGACGAGCAGGACCGTGTTAAGCTCTCGCGACGAGCCGCCATGGCCGATAGTCAAGACAACGATCCTGGAGACAACCCGTCTTCTCCCCCAGCCCCCCCAGCCGGAAACGGTGGCGCGGCTCCACGCCGTGGCGGTGGAAGCGGTGGTGGAGGAGGCAATCGCGGTCGTCGTCGTTGAGTCCGTTCGAATCGGTAAAGACCTTTTTGAGAAAGCGTTCTACTCTGCGGGGGTCTTGAGACTTTTCCGAACCCATCGGATCCCCTTGATCCAGTGACCCTACGAACCCGCTAGGTTTCAACGCCCTGCGTGCCTATGATTACCTCGTCCCGATTCTAGCCTATGGCCCTTCGCGGACTCATCACCAACCAGCTAGACCGTCCAGAGGCGGCCGCAGACGGATCCGGTCTGGTAGTTCGGGCACTCCTCGTTTGAGATCCCGATCACTCTATCGGGACGGTTTCGATCGCCTCGGCCCTGAGGACGTGAATTATGACCAAGCCAGGCGCCGCGAATATGGCTGATTCACTTGCCTATGACTGCCCACGAGTTAATTGTGTCGATCCACCGCAGGACTTCGATCAGTCCAGGTCTGATTGTCAGACATCTCGTCCGGACGAACAGCCCGCAACACACCTTGCGTCGGAGATCGCCGATGATGAGGATCCCGACGATGAATCTGGGCTAGGCGGCTCGAAAGCTCCGAGTGAGCGAGAAACCGCTCATCTGCCAGCCATCCCATTCGATACAGAGCGGGAGCAGTTGACTGCCCAGTATCGGGAGATCGCCCAGTTGGCTGGCGGCTTGGCTCATGAGATCCGCAACCCACTCTCCAGTATGGGACTCAACCTTGGCCTGCTGGCCGAAATGTTTGAAGAAGCCGAAGACACACGTGGTCGACGCGCCCGCGAAGTTATCGCGAGGGTCCGTCGAGAGGGGGATCGGCTCCAGGACATCCTCGACGATTTCCTCGACTTCGTTCGCCTCCAGCATATGGTCACGGAGCCGGTCGATCTGCTGACAATCCTCGAGGGTCACGCCGACTTCCTGATGCCCCAAGCCGAGTCGCAAGGCGTGACGATCCGCACCGCTCTCGCAAACGACCTTTCCCCGACACCGTTGAGCGTCAACCGGTTTCAACAAGCCTTGCTCAACCTGACGCTCAACGCGCTTCAGGCCATGCCTGATGGCGGCGACCTCTTCCTGGTCGCCAAGCCGGACGGGCCTTGGAACGTCATCGAGGTCATCGATACGGGTCCGGGGATCGCGACAGAACAGCAGAGCCGGATCTTCGAAGCATTCTATTCGACAAAGTCCAAGGGGAGCGGCTTGGGCCTGCCCATGACTCGGCGGATCGTCGAGGCTCACGGGGGCACCATCACCATGCAGAGTGAGTTGGGCAAGGGCACCCGATTCGTGATTCGGTTGCCGGTACCCGGTCCGCCCGAGCAAATCGTCGACGCAAGGCCCCCTCGGCAACTGACCGACGAGTCGGCCCCAGCCAGACTTCAAAAAAGCTCGACATCACGACCGACAGGAACAACCTCCTGATCTTGACAATGCGATATCTCCGCCATGAGTTTTGATGAGCCGATCCAAGTCCTGATCGTCGACGATGACGAGACCCATGCGCAAACCGTGGCTGAAATCCTCGACTCGGCTCGCGACGCCTACCAATGCACCGTCGCGACCACCGGCGAACAGGGACTTCGACTCATCGAGGAGCAAACCTTTGATCTGATTGTCACCGATCTGATCATGAACGGGATCGGCGGGCTCGACGTGCTGGCAAAGGCCCAGCGCGAGTTGCCTGACTCGGAGGTCATCATCCTCACTGGACACGGCACGATCCAAACAGCCGTAGCCGCCATGCAGGCCGGCGCATTCACCTACCTGACCAAACCTTTGGATATCGGAGAACTCCGGAGCGTCGTCAAGCGGGCCTCGCAGTCGCGACGACTGGCTCAAACCAACCTCGAACTGCAACGACAGCTCAATGAGAAGTTCGGCTTCGAGGGGGTCATCGGCAACTCCCCTCAAATGAACAAAGTCATGACCAGGCTCCGCCAGTTCGCCCCCACCGACGTGACTGTCTTGATCACCGGCGAGAACGGAACCGGCAAGGAACTGGCTGCCCGAGCCCTGCATTACAACAGCCCGCGCAAAGATAAACCGTTTGTGGCAGTCAACTGCGGCGCATTACCCGAGAATCTCGTTGAGAGCCAACTCTTCGGCCACCTCAAAGGAGCCTTCACCGGCGCCGATCGTGAGACCAAAGGCTACTTCGGCCAGGCCAACGGTGGCACGATCTTCCTCGATGAAGTCGGCGAGATGCCACTGGCCACCCAGGTCAAGCTGCTCCGGACCTTGGAGAATAGCGAGATCACCCGCGTCGGCGCTGCCGAGCCGATCAAGGTCAACGTCCGCGTCATCGCCGCTACCAACCGCGACTTGGAGAAAGCCGTCAATGACGGTCAGTTTCGTCAGGATCTCTTCCAACGGCTCAAAGGCTGCCAAGTCAAAATGCCCCCACTCCGTGAGCGGCTCGATGATATTCCTTTGCTCTTCGACCAGTTCCTCCGCGAAACCTGCCAGAAGTATCAGAAGGACCCGCCGTCGATCTCGGCGGTTGTCCGACGCGCACTCAATGCCTACGACTGGCCAGGCAACATCCGCGAGCTGCGCAATGTTGTGGTCAACATGGTCCTTCTCGATGCTGACGGCATTCTCGACGCTGATGACCTGCCCGACGAACTCCAAGGACTTTCCCTTCCTCACGACCTCGATGGCGAGGGCGCAGACCAACTCGTCGGCAAGCCATTGGAGGAGGTCGAGAAGCACTACATCGCCGCAGCCCTCAAGGAATGTCAAGGAAACCGCGCTGCCGCAGCCCGCATGCTCGGCATCGGCGAACGCACGCTCTATCGCAAGATCCGCGAATATCAACTTGACTAGACAGAACATTTCAGTTTGGACCTGCTTACCCCCTTGGGGTCGCTCCAACACGCCTACTCTCGGTATCAATCCATCATCCGGATCGCCTCCCATTTAAATGCACCGATCCGATTTCACCGTGGGGATCGCCCCCGATCGAGGAGCATCTGTCGTGATCCGGATCGAGAACCTGCGGGTCGACTATGAGTCGACATGCGCCGTACGCGATCTGAGCTTGGATCTCGAGGCAGGAACCGTTTGCGGCCTACTCGGCCCCAACGGCGCTGGTAAGACAACCACAATGCGGACC
>CAZSSM010000021.1:0-86550 GCA_964609385.1 uncultured Planctomycetia bacterium | reverse complement strand
CGCGGGGCCCTGACGCTCCGCCCCCTCATCCTCCCGATCATCGGGAGCGCCTCGCCGGAGGCGCTCCGCGCCGTGCCGACGGCGCTCCGCGACGCCGCCACGGCCCTCGGCGCGACCAAGTGGCAGGTCGTCCGCGATCACGTAATCCCCTCGGCGATCCCGGGGATCGTCACCGGCAACATCCTCGCGCTCGCCCGCGCCCTCGGCGAGACAGCACCCCTCTTGATGGTCGGCGCGGCCGCCTCGATCACCTGGACCCCGAACGGACCCGGCGACACCTACACCGTCCTGCCTGTTGAGATCTACAACTACGCCAAGCTGCCCAACGCCGGCTTCCAGAGCGTCGCCGCCGGAGGGATCCTCCTGCTGCTCGCCCCGTTGCTGCTCATGATCGCGACCGCGATCGTCATTCGATCCCGACTGGGACGCTACCAATAAACCTATTTGTATTCGATTTTGTCAGAACGTATCCAAATGAGCCGGACTGGAATCAGACCTAATAATTAGGGGACGGTTGCATCAACAACGCCCCTTGAATGGAACGTATGGGTGTCAACTCTGGGAGGTAGGGTGATGAACGGTTTCGAAACAGGTCGCGATCCCTATCAGGCCCCGGAGACGGAAGTTCGAACCCTGGACCGTGGGCAATTGCGACTGACGCGGATTTTGGGAATCTTCCTTCTCTTCGGAGTGATCTTCGGGATCCTCGGGGCGGGCGTGGGCTATCTGATGGCGATTGTTATCCCGAATTACTACGTCGAGGTCTTCGATGGGGCGAACCGGCCGAACTTCGATCCGGTCTCGGTCGGCCTCGGGTTGGGACTGATCCAGGGGATCGGTGCAGGGCTCGGGTTGGGTTGCGTGGCCGTCCTGGCCCTGGCGATCGCGAGGCGACGACGGAACGATCGGCTGTCGAACCCCAAGCCAGCCGCATCTCAAGACGACATCAAGAGATAAGCTGATCCGGCCGAATCGATCGACGCCGATCCCACTCAGTCCCAGCAGCGAGGGCCCCAACGGAAAAGCGGGCTCGACAGGCCGAGGAGCAACCCTTGAACTGATCTTTTGTTCAGAACAAGATGTCTGTCATTGGGGATGAGGTCGAGCCGGGGTCTCGGTCGAGGGGAGGTGACTTGATGGCAACCGTGGTTGAGAAGATCGAGGTCGAAAACGTCAATGTCCCGGGTTCAACCTCAAGGGTGGACAAGCGGAAATATCTGGCGATGCGGGAGGTCCTGCTCAAGGTCTCGCCCAGTATGGAGCCTGGGCTGACGCAGTCCGAGATGGTGGACGCGGTCAAGCCGGAGCTGCCCGAGGACCTTTGGCCTGGGGGCGCCAAGTCCGGCTGGTGGGTCAAGACGGTCCAGCTCGATCTGGAGGCCAAGGGGCTGGTCGTCCGCGAGACCGGAGCGAAGCCCCTGCGGTGGCATCAGGCGTCGACCTGAAACCGATCGGCATCGAGACGCCCTATTCCCAGCTCAGGCCGGGACTGACCCGGGTCCAGTCGGTCCAAAAGCCCGGGTAGGTCTTGCCGACGCAGGCAGGGTCTTCGATCACGACACCATCCTGGCGGAGGCCGGCCAGGGCGAAGGCCATGGCCATCCGGTGATCGTTGTAGGTGGCGATCGACGCGGGCTTGAGGGTCGAGGGTGGGAAGATGACCAGGCCGTCGGGCTGCTCGTCAACCTCCGCGCCGAGCTTACGAAGCTCGTTGGCGACCGCACTGATGCGATCGGTTTCTTTGTGACGGATGTGACCGACGTTTCGGATCCGCGTATGCTCTTCGGCAAAGAGGGCGACCACCGCCAGGGTCATGACCGTATCGCTGATCGCGTTCATGTCGACGTCAACCCCACGCAATGGGCCACCGACGACCGTGGTCCGATCAGCCTGTCGGTCGACCCGACACCCCATGTGCTCCAGAATATCGACGAACCCCATGTCGCCTTGAATGCTCGCGGTGCCCAACCCCTCGACGGTGACGGAGTTGCCGAGAACGGCGGCGGAGGCGAAGAAGTAGCTGGCCGCCGAGGCGTCGGGTTCGATCGGGTAGGTCCGCGCCCGGTAGCGGCCCGGCTCGACGTTGAACCGTTGGTAATCGCGGTTGGAGATCCGGACGCCGAACGCCTCCATTACCGCGAGGGTCATGGCAATATACGGGACCGAGACCAATCGGCCGGCGATCATGATCGAGCTGGGTCCCCGTGCCCGGGGCAAGCTCATCAGCAGGGCGCTGAGGAACTGGCTGGAGACGTCCCCCTTGAGGTCCGCGTATCCGCCATCGAGACCGTCGGCGTCGACGATCACCGGCGGACAGCCCGTGCCGGCCTCGCTGCGCGCCGACGCACCGAGGCGACTGAGCGCGGCGAGCAGATCGGCAATGGGCCGCTCGCGCATCCGCTGAGTGCCATCGAGGCGATAGCGACCGCGGCCCAAGCTCACCAAGGCGGTCAGGAATCGCAGCGACGTCCCGCTGTTCGCCAGGAATAGGTCGGCCTCGGTGGCTGGGATCGTCCCGCCACGGCCCTCGATCTCGATCCGGGCCGCGTCGAAATCGGCTCGGAGGTCGAAGCCCAGTCGCTGGAGCGACTCGACGAAGACGCGCGTATCTTCGCTGTTGAGGACGCCGGTCAAGACACTGGTGCCTTCGGCCAAGGCGGCGATGGCCAAGGCCCGGTTGGTCAGGCTCTTCGACCCAGGCACTTGGACCCGGACCTCCGGCAGCGGCGACGTCGGGGGAGATAGAGTGATCCGAGGGGGCAGCGTCGACATGGGCGCAAGGGGGTTCGGGGCTGAGGGATCGTTCGGATCAGGATCATTGGCCTCGCAATCGCTCAAGAAGCGACCATCTGAGCGTTTGCGTAATCATGAATCGCAGAGCGCATCGAGTCGGCACCGAAGCGCGTTGACGTCGAGCTGCTCAACGAGGATCCGCTTGGTGCGGGCCGTTGCACCGGAGGCGATCGAGAGATCGGCTCGGGGGCATTCGAGTCGCTTGGCAAGGAGTTTGAGGATCGCCAGGTTGGCTTGCCCGCGATCGGGTGGCGCGGTCACGTCGACCTTCAAGGCACCGTCGTGGACGCCGACAAGCGCGTCGCGACGCGCATGAGGATGGGCGTGCACGGGCAAGATCACCCCCTTCGGATGCGTGGTCAACGCGACCTCATGAGCGAACCAATCGGCGCTCATCAGACCGATTCCTCAGCGACGCCGTCAAAGAGGGCCGAACCGACCCGGACCATCGAGGCCCCTTCGGCGATCCCCGCCTCGAAGTCGCCGGACATGCCCATCGACAGCTCGTTCCAGGGCAGGCCGGTCCGCTGGCGGAGCTGATCGCGGAGTTGTCGAAGACGGGCGAACATGGGTCGCGCCGTCTCATCGTCGGTGCCGTATCCGGCGATCGTCATCAGACCCGCGATCGGGATCCTCTCTGCACGTTCGGCAATGGACTCCGCTTCGGCGATCAGGTCGTCGGGGTTCCAGCCATGCTTCGCCGTCTCGCCCGAGGTGTTGACCTGCAGCAGGAGGCGAAGCGGGCGCTGAGGACGTTCGGCGGCTAGGGTGATCAGCCGGTCGAGGAGCTTGAGCGAGTCGACGCCATGGATCCAGGTAACCACCTCGAGGGTCCGTCGCGCTTTGTTCGACTGCAAATGTCCGATGTGATGCCAGGTCATCGGCAGATCGCTCAGTGCATCCGCCTTGTCCCAGAGTTCCTGAGGGTAGTTCTCGCCGAGGTCGCACTGGCCGAACTGGACCAGGTGTCGGGACCACGCGTGCGGGGTCCGCTTGGTCACGGCGATGAGGCGGACCGCGTTGGAGGATCGACCCGAGGTCTCAGCGGCCTGAGCGATCCGCGCACAGACCGCCTGCCAATTCTCCAGGAGCCGTGCAGCGTTGAGCGATGGGACAGTGGTGGCCGGATCGGTCACGGGCGGTCGGGCTCCAGGGCTTGAGACCTCAGTGTGCGGGGTCGGACCGGCTGAGCGGGCCAAGCGCGATCCAAGGGACCAGGACGCCTTGGCGATCCATTGAGGCAAGGATCATCCGACAGCGGGTCGGATAGCCGAGGAAGCTCCGCAAGGGGGGGCGGGGATCGCTTCCTCCATAATAGACAATGTGGTGCTGGCGTCCCCAACTGGCGCGACAGGCCCAAGCCTCGGAGGCGAGACAGAGGCGCTCGGCCTCAGCGACGGAGACCCGGACACGTCGGAGCGGCGATCGATGTCGAGGGGACGACCACGAGAACGCGATCGCAACACCACCAGGCTCCTCCGAGTGCTCGTGAACGACGAGTTCCGGCCCATCCGCTCCCGCCTCCAGAGCGAGGCTTCCTTGGAGAGAGACGGCCTGCACGATCGAGCGATCGGAACGCGTCAGTCGGAGGGCGTGCTCGGCCACAGGACCGGACTCGGAGGCGAATCGGTCGGCGACGACCGTTGCGCCCAATCCCAGGCGCATTGTGATCGGGACGGGTGGCCTGTCGGGATCAGCCGACTTGATCGCTCGAGGAATCCCCCACTCGCGCCAGGTGGCGCACACAACCAGGTTCTTGTTTGGGACGACGGCCAGCATGTTGTTACGGACGACCTCGGCGTTTCCGATCCGCCAAATCAAGCTGTCGACATGTTCGCTAGTCCGCCAGCGCGGGGCGGCCAGGAGTTTTGATTGGAGTTCGAGGCCGAACTGCCAAGTCGGCCCCAGCCAAGGTCGATTCCGGTGCGACCAGACCAGGCTGGCGGGGCAATCGACCCGTCGATGATCGAGCCGGAGGGCGAAGGGCGATCTCTCGTCCGGGTCGCCGAGAAAGCCTGCGAACGGCATCGCCTTCGAACAGAACGAGCGTCCATCGACGCCAACGTGTCGAATCGGCGTTTCGGGATCAACGAGCCGTCCGTTGCCTCGGCCCGGATCGATCAGGTCGAGCCAGTCACGGAGCGACTCCAAGGACTGGCGGCTCCAATCTGCTTCGGGATCGTTGGTTTCGCGCTCCAATCGGTCGATCAGCTCGGGCCAGAGGTCTATCGGTAGGGTCCGCGGTAATCCATCGGGACCGACTTCGTCTCGAAGCAGGTGAACGACCGCCGCATCCCTATTGCCTGACAATCCCGCAGCGGATGCACCACGCAAGGCAATCGCGAGCGGCGAGTCTGCGGCCATCGCCAGTTCCTCGTTGTTGACTGGGTAAACGCTCATGAATCGTGCGGAGATCGGTCGGGCTTGGTCATCGCAGGGCCACGATAGCCCAGATCGCCAGCAAGCCCGCCCAATGAGCCGGCACTCCAGTCTAGCGATTCCTCTTCAGCAGACAGGGTTCGCGCAGGATCCGTACGAGTCGCCGGAATCGTTGGTCGAATTATCTTGGCTCTAACTCAAGCTTCGACAAGGGCTTACTGCGCGACTTGTTCCCAATCTCTTTTTGGAGGTGAGGAAGTCATCCCTGCTGGCACTCGATTCGCTTTTGTAGTCCGGTGACGAAAGACACAACGGAGGCGCTTTCGAGCATCCTCCAAACTCAACGTGGAGTCAGTTGAGTCCCCCCCCTCGGCGACGACGATCCCCTGATCGTTCACCGCCAGAGGGCGAGCGGGTTGCCTCGCACGACCCCCCCGCTCGCCCTTTCTCTCAATGTCGTGACCGGTTCGTTTGCTCATAAAGTAAGCACTTACAGAATCGGTCCCGGGCTCAAGCCGGTCGGACCTATTGCTTGCGGTGGCCAAGGGAGAGGTGGTCACCTGCGGGTTGCGGGTTCGGCCGGCTTACTTTTTTTCGACTCGATCGCTGTCATTAAACCGCCTAGGGAGACAACGGCACGGTCGGTTCCCGACTCGTACCTCCTCCCTCGAGAGACGGATAATTTTATTCATGGGATGGGTGATTGAGGTCGTGCTGATTCAGCCCAACCTTTGAGCTGCCGTAGAAATGATTCTCGAGGGTCGACCATAAGATCGCGATGCTTAAGTGGACGAGCACAATCAGGGCAATGACCAGGACAGGTCGTTCTGAAACCGGACGATTCCAAGGGGATTCGTCGGTTCGGTTATCATCCTGGATTCGTCGGTGTTCCTGGCGATCCAGCCAATCTCGAAGTTGTTGGATCAGGTCTTCGACCGACTCGATCGATTGGTCGGTCTCGAGACTGAGGACCCGATATCCGAGTCGGAGCAATCCATCCTGCTCGTACTCGTCGTCGAGTGTGCCCGAATCACCCCTATCGGATATCGTGGCCGACTTGAACTGCTCGGGTTCGACCCAGTGGCCCCGCTGAGTGAAGATGAGCAATGCTGCCAAGCATTCCCGATCCCGCTTCTCCCACTTCTTTCGGTCCTGCTCGGTCGTCTCCAGGTTAGGAGACGCCATGGATGCCGTTGCTGGGCGTGGATCGGACGACTGATCGAGGGTCACAGGCAGTTCGGAACCGGTCGGGAAATTCCAACCGGTCAGGTAGGCGTGCGATCCGGGCTGTAGGACGATCGCGTCGGGGTGGATCGCCCCGTGTGTCTGCCCAATCTGATGCTGCTGCGCGACTTCTCGACAAATATCGATAAGCCGAGCGATCATCTCGCGTCGCGTGTGGTCTCGGAGTCCTTCGCGATACACCCGATCGACGAAGGTCCCGAAGGTCTGAACTCCGTTTCGAGTTTGATGTCGGGTCACAATCGACTGGATCGCTGACCCACTTATGGTTGGATCAGATGTATCGTCGACCGGATTGGCCTGCTTGGTTTGACGCTCGTGGAGTCGGAGCGGCGTTCGAGAGCGCTGGCGGAGACGTTGGAGCAGATGGGGACGAAAGACTTGGGCTGTCGGCCATGCCGGCTTGTCTTCCGACTCACTCCAGCGTTTCCAGATCTCCCTGTCCCGACCACTGAAGACGTCCTCGACAATCGTCAGGTGCTTTGGGAACCGAGACCGATACGGCTCGGCTCGGGGGGTGTGCCCGGCCGATTGATTCCAACCGACTTCCAGCGCAATTAAATACCGAAGCAGATCATCCCGTTCGGCCGGGTCAGACCGCTTCAGGAAGGTCTCGATGCGCGGGTGGTTCCCAGCTTCCAGCTCCGCATTGAATTGCTCGCAGAGTTTGAGCAAATCCTCTAAGGGTGGCCGGTCAACCGAACCCGGGAACTGCTCGGTCATGAGGATTCCCGTGATGACGCAACCGAGGCAAGGTCGGCTTTGCTGAGGATCTTGCAGATGCGGTCGAGATAGACCGAGATCATCCGCGGGCTCTTGCCGATGTCTTTGACGATCGCTTCATGAGTGTGGCCATCGAGCTTGAGTTCGATGACGCGCCGGAGCATCTCACACGGGATCGCGTCGAGGATTTCCTCGAAGATCAGTTGATCCGCGCACGACGGCGTGCTCCGATCAGCGACCGGGATCATCGGGTCATTTCGGGAGTGATCGACCGAATCGGCGGGCGTTGTTAACGAAACATGGGGGATCCTCCCTCCCCGCTTCATCGTGAGCTGCTCGTCGACCCGGTTCTGGACCTTCCGTTTCAGGATGGTCCGGAGGACACACCAATAATTCCGCTCGGTTGAGAGGTCGGGGAAGCTTGATTCGTCGAGCCTCCGAAAGAAACTGTTCAGAGTCGACAGTGCGATGTCTTCGCTCTCGTCGACGACGCGGATTTGCCGTGCATCGCACCGCTCAAGCCGATCGCGCGCGATCAGACGGAGACCCAAATAGAAATGGGACCAGTGCCAACCGGCCGATCGGTCGGCCTCCCAGCGCTGTGAGTTCGTCATCGCCCTCACCCAGCTAGCAATTCGCAACGAAGTTGTACGGACACACACCGTCCGCTGTGTCAAGGCGATGGTATCGCGTTCATCGCGTCGCGTCGATCAGCAGGGCCAGAAAACAACATGAAAGTTCGGTCGAATGAGGTGAGCCAAGCTTGGAGGCCGATGAGACGGCTCGGAGTCGCTGAGGGGATGCGGAGTAGCTCAGGTCCGATCATTGTGGAGCAGGGGGACTGACCGAACACCGTCGACGAGGCCATCGAGGTCGATTGGCCCGCGGGCCGGGAAGAGACAGTAGGAGGGGTTGGGTAGGGTTCCGTCGACGATCAGGAGACGGTGATTGGCCCGATGGAAGCCGGCGTGGCAAGGCTGGTGCCCGGTGATGAACCAGTCGGCATCGATCCACGCGGCAAACTGGTCGGCGGTCTCGGGGCGCGTATCGCGTCCCCAAGTCATCGCATAGATGGTCCCACCTCGTTTCATCGACTCTTCGGTCCAGATCCCACGCTCGAGTAAACCCAGGTCGAGCCTTTCCAGATCCGAGGCGTTGGGCAGCGTATGGCAGAGCAGAACCCGATTGGTTGTCCGAACCCCGATCGGCATGGACCGGAAGAACTCGTGATAGGCGTCCATGATCTGGTCGGCCGAGTCACCGTAGGCGGTCCGGATCCCGCGGTCGAACTGGCCGTTCAGCGAGACGCCGTCCTTGCCGATGGCTCGCCCGGTTAGTTCGGCCAATTCATGGTTGCCGAGGATGATATGGATCCGCTCTGGATACCGGCACTTCAGGGCTGCCACGACATCGACTAATTGATGCGACCGGTCACCCCCACCATCGGGATAAGTCCAGCGACCGTGAACTAGTTCCTGGAGGACCAAGTGGCGATTGGGATGATCGTCGAGCCGAATCTCTCGAAGCACCGCGCGGAGGGCGTCGAGGTGACCGTGTAGGTCGCCCACGACGGCCAGATCAGCAACCGCCTCGTTCAGATGGACGAACGAGCCGCGACGCCCCGGAGTGGCCCGGCTGAGCATCGACGCCTTGCGGAGCGTCGACAGAACGACCTGAGGATCCGCCATCAGTCTCCTCAATCGGCCTGGTCAAGCAGGAAGTCGCGTCAAAGCGAGCCGCCCAGTGAAGATCCCCGGGGAGGACAACCCTTAGGCACGGAGTGAGTCGTTGAGCCTCATCGATACGCTCTCCGACACAACTAACTGTATTCCAAGGCCTCTTCCCAGTGAGCGTAAAGCTGTTCGAGTTCGGCCTTCCGTTCGTCGTAGATCTCTTGGAGTTGCTGGGCCGACTCGAAGTCCTTCCAGATCTCCGGATCGCCGAGTCGCTCTTCCAGTTCGGTCAATTGGGCCTCGCGTTCGTGGATCTCACGTTCGATGTCGGGGGCCTTACGGTAGGGAAATTTCCGACGCGGCTTGGTCTGGCCTTTGGATTTGCCGGACTTCTTGGCCGAGGCCTCTCCCGATGCAGCCGATTTCGTCCCGGGTCTCGATGCGCCGGGGGAGGTCGATCCATTGGGAGACGCGCCGACCTCACGGTCGAGCAGCTCCTGGTAGGTATCGTAGTTCCCTTCGACCAGCTTCGTCTTGCCGTCGCCAACAGCGAGGACCCGCTGGGCGACCTGGTTCAGGAAATAGCGGTCGTGGCTGACGACCAGCACGGTGCCGTCGAACTGGCGGATCGAGCGTTCGAGGGCCTCGCACGACCAGAGGTCGAGGTGGTTGGTCGGCTCATCCATGATTAAGAGGTTGGCGCCGGCGATGGCCAGGCGGGCCAGGGCAGCCTTGCTCCGTTCGCCACCGGAGAGCTGACCGACCGGACGTATGGCCATCTCGCCGACCAGTCCGAACCGCCCCAGCGTCTTGCGGATCTCCGACTCGACCAACGACGGATCATCGTCGGGCCAGATCGCGCGGACCACCGAGGTCGACGGGTCGAGCGACTCCAGGCCCTGGTCGAGGTAACCGACGATGACCTTGTGACCCAGCTTGACCTCGCCGGAGTCGGGCCGGACCTCACCGATAAGCGTCTTGAGAAGCGTCGACTTGCCCGCGCCATTGGGACCGAGGATCCCGACGCACTGGCCACGCAGGACGCTCATCGTCAAGGGGCCGAAGAGCGGCTTGTCGAAGCCTTTGGCGATCTCACGCGCCTCGATGACGACATCGCCGCTGCGATCGACCTCATGAAAGCCCATCGGCGGACCTTGGATGTCGTCCATCAGCTCGACCCGCTCGACCCGTTCCAGCTTCTTGGCCCGGTCTTGTGCCTGGCGCGCTCGGGTCCCAACACCGAACTTGCGGATGAACGCTTCCTGGGCCTCGATGAAGTCGTCCTGCTTGGCGCGCTGGCGGCGCAGGACCTCGGCACGCTCCTCGCGGAGCCTCCAATACTGGCTGTAGTTGCCCGGATAGACCACCAAGCGGCCCCGGTGGAGCTCCCAGATCTTCGTGACCACCTTGTCCAGGAAGTAACGGTCGTGGCTGACGACGACCATCGCCACGCGGAGCCGACTCAGATAGTCCTCGACC
Organism: uncultured Planctomycetia bacterium; assembly: GCA_964609385.1. Lineage (GTDB taxonomy): Bacteria > Planctomycetota > Planctomycetia > Isosphaerales > Isosphaeraceae > CAZSSM01. The sequence goes on along the minus strand of CAZSSM010000021.1, from coordinate 76,261 downwards.
CAACGGGTCGTGGCGATGTCCAGGTGGTTGGTCGGCTCGTCGAGCAGGAGGACATCGGGGCTCTCCAAGAGGAGCTTGGCCAGCATCAACCGGGCTTGCTGGCCACCGGAGAACGTGCCGGCGGGACGTTGGTGATCCTCAACACGGAAGCCGAGACCTTGGAGAACCTCCTCGAGACGGTATTCCAGGGCATAGGCGTCGTCGACGGCCAGGCGTTGTTGCAACTCATCGTAGACCTTGGTGGCGCGGAGACGGGCCGCCTCATCCGAGGCTTCGGCGATCGCCTGCGCCGCCCGCTCGGCCTCGGCCTGAAGGTCCAAGAGCGCCTTCTGGCCCGAACGCGCCACCTCGATCAGCGGAGTTTGGGGATCATAGTCAGGTTGCTGCTTGAGCAATCCGATCCGAACACCCGAACGTGCGTTAACGGTCCCACGATCGGGCATGTCGGTCCCGATAATCACGCGGAGCAGCGTCGACTTGCCCGCACCATTGACCCCGACCAGGCCGACCCGGTCGCCGGCCCGAAGTTCCAGGTCGACATTCTGGAAGACCGGCTCGCCCGTATACTGTCGTTCCAAACCGTTGCCGGAAACCAAGAGCATGGTGATCGATCACCCGAGTCGGGGTTGCGGAGAACCGTGGGGAGCGCCGTCGACGGCCTCACTCGCCCGAAGTGTCGAGGACCCGCTTACGGCGGAGCAGGTGGTGATATTGCTGGGCGAACCGGTGTGCCTCGTCACGCACGTATTGTAGCAATCGGAGCGAGAAGCTGCGTCGGGTCAGCCGGAGGGGCGCGTCGCGACCGGGAATGTAAATCTCTTCCTCCTGCTTGGCCAGCGAGATCACGGTGGTCGGCTCGATCCCGGCCAGCGTGAAGGCGTTCAGGGCCGCGTTGAGCTGCCCTTTGCCCCCGTCGATCAGCAGGATGTCCGGGAACGGTTCGTCACGCTCGCGGAGTCCGCGGATCCGACGTCCAACGACCTCGCGGATCGAGGCGTAGTCGTCGATCCCCTCGACGCTCGTAATCTTGTAGCGCCGATAGTTCGGCTTGAACGGCAGGCCATCCAGGAACGTCACCAACGAGCCGACCGTCTCCGTGCCACCCAGGTGTGCGATATCGATCCCCTCGATGGTCCGGGGGGGATCGGGAAGCTTCAGAGCTTTCTGGAGCCCCTTCAGCCCGCGCCTCGGGTCGATCTGGAAGACCTCGGGCTGAGCGTGCTTCTCCAGATCGCCTCGTAAGTTGAGGGTCCGGAGCGCCTGCAGGTCGTCGCGGAGCCGGGCCGCCTTCTCGAACTGCAAGGCCTTGCTGGCCTCGCGCATCTCGGACTCCATCTCCGAGAGGACTTGGTCCTTCTTGCCCTCGAGGAACAGGCGGAGCCGTCGGATGTCTTTGCGATAGGTCTCGCGATCGATCTTCAAGTTGCACGGCGCGGTGCATTGGTTGATCGAATGCAGGAGACAGGGTCGGAACCAACGCCAGCGTGGGTCGTCTTCCTGGATGTCCAGCGCACAGGTCCGAAACTTGAAGATCTTCTGCAAGACTTGGATGGCGCCTCGGAGGCTCTTGGCGCGGGGGAAGGGGCCGAACAGCTTCACTCCGGAGCGGGCCGGCTGCCGAGTGAAGTTGACGCGTGGGAAGTCCTCGTTGGTCGTGACCTGCAGATACGGGAACGACTTGTCGTCTTTCAGCTCGGCATTGTGCCGAGGCTGGATGTCCTTGATCAGCCTCGCCTCCATCAACAAGGCGTCGACCTCGCTGTCGGCTGGTAAGCAGTCGGCGTCCTCAACCTCACCGACCCAGTCGGCGATCCGAGGATCCTCAGCAGACTTGGCCTGAAAGTATGAACTGGCCCGGTTCCGCAGCTTCTTCGCTTTGCCGACGTAGATTACCCGCCCCTTGCTGTCCTTGAACAGATAGACTCCCGGCCCATCAGGGAACGCGCGTACCTTCGCTTTCAAGCGGCTTCGTCGATTGGACGGAAGGCAATTCGTCTCCGGCTCATTAAGGGTCTCGCCCATCGTGTCGGCCTTGGTGTCACGATTGGTCTCGTCGAGGGTTCCCATCTCGGTTTCACCGGATGACTTGATCTCGGACTCGGACATGGAGGCCCATCCCTTGATGCGTCGTGAGTCGCTCGACTTAGCATGCGATTCGAGGCATCCGAGCCCCGTTCGGCCCCATCATACGCATCGCGGTGCGAATCGTCATTTCCCCGTCGAGATCGGACGCCCGACCTCGACACGGACGTTGGGAGCCGAGTCGAACCACGCCACCATCGGATCGTGCTGGTCCAATTCTCCTCGGTGACCGACCGGAACGCCGAAGCAATCAAACTCCCGAACCTCGAAGAAGGAGATGGGGTCACAGACTGCAAAGGTGAAGGCCCGAGACTTCGGGTAGCCCGGTGGTGTAATCGGCAGCACAGCAGATTCCAAATCTGCTAGGTCCAGGTTCGAGTCCTGGCCGGGTTGCTTCGGACGGATTGCTTGCCCCCATCGGAACAGCGCGATGTGGGAAACGATCCATCTTTCCGAACCTGGAGGACCGGGTTATATTCTAACTATCGGGGCATGAAGCTTCGAATTACCCGGTGGTGTAATTGGTAGCACAACAGATTTTGGCTCTGTTAGTTCAGGTTCGAGTCCTGGCCGGGTAGCTACGGGAATTGTCCGCTTTTTCTTATGATTGATCTTCTTGGTTCGACTTTTGCGGCAGCTATCGGCTTTGCTGCCGGAGCGAGCCTTTAGAAGATTTCCTAGTACTCCGCATCAAAACTGCAATATCGGTGCACTCACAACGACAGAGCCCATCGTCGACAAGCCAGTGTCAAGCTAGATCATTGGGCTCCGCTGAAGAGGCGTTGGAAGCTGGTCCAGTTGCCGAAGGCGACACAAGGAGCCAGCCGGAGGCTATTTGGCAACGATGCGTCCCCGGCGGTGAGGATGGTCAGGGCTATCAGAAGGACGGTGCGGCGAGCTGTCGGTTGGGTGAGAACCGGGGCTAGGGTGGTGTCCACGCGTCGGGGTGAGGCGGTATCATCGTCGAGGGACGGCTTGGTGTGGGCTCTGGAGCTTGAGTGTGAACACCCAGAGAACCCTATCGGACGACTCCAGTTTTCCTGCCCAAGTGGAGCTCAAAGATCATGCTGAAATCGGGCTTGATAAAGTTGATCCCCATCAGTTGTGTCGCGGCTCTTGCCTTGTTTTGCTCGGGCACGACGCTGGTCGGTGCCACGACGTATTTCGTCTCTGAGGCGAAGGGTGATGACTCCCGCTCAGGGACGATAGCTCAGGATCCGGCCACGCCCTGGAAGACAATTCAGCGAGCCGCCGACGCCATGGCTCCTGGAGACACATGCGTGATCCGAGCGGGCACCTATCGGGAAACCGTGACGCCCAAGACCGGCCAATCGTTTCGAAACTACGAGGGTGAGAGGGTGGTCGTGTCGGGCTGCGACATCGTCTCGCCCGAGAGCTGGAAGCGGTTTCGCGGCAACATCTATAGGGCGACCATGGTGGAGAAGACCTATGATGTCTTTGTCGATGAGCAGTATATGGACAAGGCTCGCTGGCCGGACGCCGATGCCGACGTGATGCGGAAGAACGAGTGGGTCACCACGGTCAACGGTGGAAGGAGAAATTCCGGCTGGGTCGACTTTGAAGACGGACTGCCAGCGAACTTCGTAGGCGGTTTTTATACAGGTCACAACGGAAAGAACGCCTTCAACTTCAATCACGGTCGGATCGCCTCGCAGAACGGCAATCGGATCTCGGTCACTCACCTGAACTTTCGATGGTGGCAGGGCGTTGCCGGACACATTGGTCCCGGCACAGGCAACATTATCGATCACCTGAATTGCTTGACGACCGCCAAGGAATGGCACTGGCAGGATCGGACGCTCTACCTCTATGCGCCCGGAGGTGGTAGCCCGAGCAGCAAACAGGTCGAGGCCCGGGTGCGGCTGTACGGATTCAACTGTAGCAACCGGGATTCGATCCACATTCAGGGCCTGAATTTCCACGGGGCGTCGCTACTGATGGATGGGTCGAATGATTGTGTGGTGGATTATTGCATTTTTAAACATGTTTCACCCTGGGGCAATCACTATTATTCGCTAGCCGCGACCGGCGGGCAGAGCGACGTCAATCACTACACGGTAGGAGGCACGATCGACGGAACAGCGGGTCTTTACTTCAAAGGTAAGAATAACACGTTAAAAAATTCGGTGATCATACATGGCTGGGGCTCACTGGTGACGCTACTGGGGAGCAACAGCACGATCGTCAACAACCATATTGAAGATGCCAACTGGATCACCCGGCAACATACGGCGAACATCACCGTTTCAGGTACCAACCAAAAGATCCTGAATAACACCCTTCGCAACTGTACCGGCAAGATGATCGCTTTCATCCTTTACGACGGCGTGCCGGTCAAGGGGATCACGATCCGCGGTAATGATTGCCGGAAGTACGCCTATGCCATGTTCGACGGGGGCACGGCTTGCTTTTACACCAACGGTGAGGACGATCTGGGCGGCGCAGAGATCTGCTACAACGTCATTGCGGAGAACATGACCCTCAAGGACCGGGTCTCCTGCGGGATCTACCTCGACGACGGATCACACAACGCCACGATCCATCACAATGTGATCCACGGTGGAGGCCATTGCCGGTCGGGCATCTTCACCCACAAAGGCCGTGAGAAAATCTGGGTGTACCACAATTCCGTCTGGGCGGTCTCGGGATCTGCTTGGCTGTCCTCGGTCTGGATCGGGACCCGAGATGCGGCGTCGATGGTCTACCGCAACAACCTCTCGGGAAGCCAGGGCTACGACCAGAAGGGCGTTGCCGGCACGATTACCCAGGATCACAATCGCCAGCAAGTGCCGGCTAACGAATTGGAAGACGTGGCCAACATCAACTTCCGAATCCATCAGGACGACTCGGCGTCGATCGATGCCGGCACGCCGATTACCGGCATCAACGAGGAATTTGTGGGCGACGGTCCCGACCTCGGCGCCCACGAATTCCAGGGCATCGATTGGAGAGCGGGCGCAACCATTAAACCGGATGTACCTTAGCTCAACTTGTACAGTTTTTTGGAGTCACGAACTCCTGTTTTTTCTGAATCCAACATATCAAGATAGGATTTGCTTGACAACCGTGGGATTCGCAGGGTAGGAGTTTTTCCAACATCAACGGAGAAACTCCTGGGTTTGCCTACGTTGGTCCTCTGCGTTTCTGCTCAAGTCGAGCTTAGAAATCGTTGAACGATCCGGAATCGGATTTGTCGGACGATCTTCAAGTATCTGAAGCGTGTTCGGACGAGAGATCTCTGAGCAATTCGGCCAGGATCCGGCTGAACTTGCTCCGGGGCATGACCTCGTCGCAACCGGCCTCTCGAGCGGCATCGAGCCGTTCGGTCTCGACGTGAGGTCCATATGCGATCAGGCGAGCCGCAGACCGGCAGTGGGCTCGCAGTCGCTTCAGGCCCGACGCGTCGCTGCCTCGGCTTGAGAACAAGTCGACGATGACCGCCAACGTGCTCGGGGCCTCATCGACGCCGAGCGCCTCGATGGCCGCGTCGACGTCAGGCAGGACAACGGATTGAAGACCGACCTCGGCGGCGGTACCCGACACCTTCGTCCCGAAGACCAAGTCGTTGGCGATCAGCAGGACGCGCGGAGGTTTTGGGTTGTTAGCGAGATCGCTCATGGGTCCGTCTCCGGAGCGTGAGTCTGGTATGGGTCGGTCAAGGAAGCAGAAGTTCACTTGCTCGGCCAATCACGACGATGCAGGCCAGCGTTGACGGATCCAGGCGGTGGTCAACTCCTCGAGCCGATCGATCGTCGCGACCGCCCCCGCCTCGCGGAGGATTTCGGCCGTGGTGGTCTGTGTGATACCGATGGTCGGAATTCGGGCCGCTGTACCGGCGCGGACACCGGCTTCGGTATCTTCCAGAACGAGGCAGGATGTGCCCTCGAGATCGGCCAGTCGGGCATCGTGCTGACGAAGTCGTTCCAAGGCCAACAGATACCCTTCGGGATCCGGCTTGCTTCGGGCGACCTCCTCAGCGGCGACGATGCAGGCGACCTGCGACTCGACGCCCAATTGGTTCAAGCCCCAAAGGATCTCGCGACGCAACGCGCCCGAGCAGATGGCCAGGACGTAATCCGTAGCCAGCCTCGTGATCAGTTCGGCAGCGCCGTCATAGAACCGGACGTGGTCCTTGGCGATCTCCTGATAGAGCAGCGCCTTGGTCTCGATCATCGAGGCGACCTGAGCTTCGAGCGGCTCCTGACCGGCGTCGCGGAGGGCTTGCTCGAAACAGCCGCGGTCGTCCAGACCAATGTAGTCCCGCTCGTAGCGCTCCCAGGAGAGGGCGACACCACAGCTCTGGAGCCGCTCGGCGAACAATTCGAAGTGGACACGCTCGTCATCGATCAAGGTGCCGTTGTAGTCCAGGATCACCGCACGGATCATGCTCGCCTCATCGGTCGATGCCGGGGTCAGATCGCCTCGGGGCCTCGCTCGCCGGTCCGGATCCGAATGCAGTCGTCCATGGGCAAAATGAAGATCTTGCCGTCGCCGATCTTGCCGTCGGGTCCGGTCCGCCCAGCCTGTATGATCGCCTCGATGGTCGGCTCGACGAAGTCCTCATTGACGGCAATCTGGAGCTGGATCTTGCGGAGCAAGTTGACGGTAAACTCGTGGCCGCGATAAACCTCTGTATAGCCTTTCTGACGCCCGAATCCTTGAACGTCCATGACAGTCAGCCGGAACACCTCGACATTGGAGAGGGCTTCCTTGACCGCTTCGAGGCGATTCGGCTGGATAATAGCGAGGATCAGCTTCAACGGTCGGACCTCTCTCCCAGCCCTTCGAGAACACCGACCTCGACCTGCCACGCAGCAGGCATCGGCATCAACCGAGCACGTCATGTCTGGTCAAGAGATCCGGTCCGGCCGATTCCGGCATACGGACCGGGCGAGCGTGCTCAGGATCGAATTACTGTGATCGGATCCGATCCGAAGGTCAAGGATTGTGGACGAGGTCAAGTCCGCTGATCAGAACCGATCTGTGTTGAACCGGCTTTCAGAAAGGTCGTCATCGGTCCGAGGCAGGTCGAGTAGGTCGGCCGGAGGCGGGGTCGCCTCGTCGTCGTTCGGGGGCGTGGGAAGGATTTCAAATGGGGGCGGGGGGATCACCTCCACCTGCTCGTCCCCCGCGTCCTCGATGCCGGCCTCTTCTTCGATCGGCTGCATGACGTCGGTCGCTTCGTCCTGTCGGTCTTCGTACGACTCGCGCGGGATGTAGGACTCGGGAGCAATGAAGGGTGAGCCGAACGGGACGCCTCCGGCCACGACGTCGTGCGTGGGCCTGACCAATTGGCCCGGGACAACGCCGGGGACCCCACCACAGTTGGCGCCGAGACAAGGCGCGGGGAAGTCATCGCTGCTGCTGGTCAGCAAGCAACCGTTGAGTCCCAGCACGACCACTATCGAGGCGCTCAGGAGCCCGGCCCGTTGCGTCATGATCCGTTCCACGTGTGATCCTCCGATCTTTCGAAATTCGATGCGCATCCGTCGCGATCGGCCTTCACGGCTCTGTTCGGATCGGACAGGGGATGGGCCCGGATCCAAGGCGGATCCTCTGAGTTCGGACGGGAACGGCCGGACGGGTGGATCGACGCCTACAATCGTCACACGCCGACCCGCTCCGCCCGTTTGGAACCCCCGTCTTTTGAGATCCGGCATGGCGATGGCGACGAGTTTCGACGATCAATCCACTAGGGTGGTCCTACACTTCGGTGGGAATGGGCATTGCGAAGCGCGTTTGGAGCGAGCGCAGATGGCGCTGGCCGCGCAGAATCCTCAGATCGCGTTGGTCGACGTGCCTTATCCTGGATTCGAGGGTCGGCCACGTGCTGGGGACTGGTCGACGTTCCTGGACCAAGTCGAATCGGGCGCGATCGATGTGTTGAGCCGATATCGGCCCGATGTCGTGCGGTTGGGGTATGCCTCGGGGATCGGTGGCCTGATCGCCTTGAGCCTCCGCGAGCGTGGTGGCCTAGCCATCCCGTTGATCTTCCAAGGCCCGGTCCTCTGGGGATTAGAGCATCGCCTCTTTCCCAAGTTCATGCGCTCCGGTGCGGTCCGAGCGGCCTTGAAGCGGCTGATCGCCTGGTCGCCGATCCAACGACGGTTCGTCCGCAAGCACCTTCAGCGACCCTTGGAGGCCGACCTCTTCGCGCGGTTCTTCGAAGGTTATGCGCGCTGTGCGGCCTTCGACGACTTCTTTCGATGGATGACCCCCGCGTTGCTCCGCGAACTGGAGCGTGGATTCGCGGCTCATCCCGATCGTCTGACCGGGATCCAAATGTGGTGGGGGCTCCGCGACACGGTCGTCTCGCTCAAAGAACTGGAGCAAACCGAGACGGCCCTGGGGCATCGCTTCGCGCGACAAGTTTTCCCTGACTGGGGCCACTACCCGTTACTCGATCATCCGGAGGAGTGGGCGCGAGCCCTCGGCCATGCCTTGGAACAGTCTCTCGCAGATCCGAATCACGCAACCTCGACGACAGCCGCCGACCAACTCTGAGCCGCGTCGAGATCAAACGACAGACATCCCGGCCAAGTTGGCTAACCTTGCCCTGGCCCGTCGTCGTCGCTTCGAGGTCCCGTTGACAGTTTGGGCTTGGGCTGAGACGGTCGATGCCGCAACACCCTGGCCCGAGTCGTTCGAGCGGAACACAACGTTGGTCATCCGCTCTGCCGCCCCGGACGAAGATGGCACATCGACGTCCAAGGCAGGTCAGTATCTCAGCCGGATCGTGGAAGGTCCCGAACAGTTCGCTGAGGCCCTCGTGGCGGTCCGCGACAGCTTGCCGAGCGTCCAAGGCCAACCGCATGGTGCCCTCTTCGTCCAACCGCTTCTGGTCGAATCGAACGCTGGGATCACCTTTTTTGACGGATTCTACTACGAAGAGACATCGAGCCCCGAGACCAACGTCGACTTGACCTCCGGACGCGCTCGGGGGACGGTCGTTCACGACCACCTCCAGCGGGAACGACCGAACGACCGATGGTTGGACTCTCTGGCCCAGCATTTCCCAACGCCCTTCGATGCCGAGTGGGTCGAGCGCAGCGATGGTTCGCGGATCCTGCTCCAGATCCGCCCAGCATTGTTTTCCGTCCACCGGAATCGGACCCTCAGCCTGGCCAATCACAAGGAGATCCTCGGCGACCCGCCGAGCCCTTGGATGGTCGGGATCTTGGTCGAGATCAGCCGACCGGTGATGGCTTACTTCGAGGCGATCGACCCAGCCATCGCCGACTGGGACGAATCCTATGCGGTCGAGCGCGTCGGCCGCGCTTGGCTCAACGTGTCGGCCTTCTTCCGGATGATGGACCATTGGGGCCTTCCACGATCGATGGTCACCGAAGGGGTGGGGGGGACCGATCGCGGTCCTCGCGACCGCGCCGTGCTGCCAGGCCGGTTCTTTAAGTCGATCCCAGTCCTCTTCAAGCTTCAGGGAATGAACCTGTGGTCCCTGACTCGGATCGGCCGCGGTCTCAAGCGCCTCAACGACCAACTCGACGGAACGCAGTCGCTGGCTGACCTCTATCGAGTCAACGTTGAGGCGCTGGCCTTCGCCATCCCGATGATGTTCGCCCTGGGCGGCATAATCTCAGGTCTCTCAAAGATCCGACGCGCTTTAGGGATCCGTCGAGGTGCCCGCGTGGTCACCAAAGCCATGTATCGCGATTACGCCCGCCTGGCCATCGAGCCCGACCGCGAGCGTCGGCTCCGAGGTCTCGAGGACTGGCTTGTCCGATACGGTCATCGCGGCCCCTTGGAGAGCGACCTGTCACGCCCGCGATTCGCCGAGATGCGCGACGATCTCATCCGCGACCTGAACGAAGGCGCTTTGGCATCGTTGCCGGGCGAAACCAAAGGTGGTCCGGGATGGTGGGTCCGACCGTTCTTCCTCCCCGACGAGGTTCGCGAGCGGTTCCGCGACGATCTGATGCGACTCTGGTCGCGGTTGCGTGCAGCCGTCTTGGAAGAAGCCATGCGGGCGGTCCAGGCCGGCCATCTCGATCGAGTCGAGGACGTCTTCCTCCTCCGAGGCGAGGACCTGCAAGGAGCCCCGGAGACCTGGCGGGCAAAGGCCGAGTCGCGACGGGCCGATTTCGAGCGGGACTGCCAGCGCGTCTGTCCCGATCCGGTGATGTCCGATCAGTTGGACGCCGAAGAGTTCGAACGGCCATCTGAGGAGCAGACCACTTCGGGAGATGGGTCGACCCTCCGAGGGATCGGTCTGGGCGCCGTCGAGGTGACTGGGACGGCGGTCCGCTGCGACTCGGTGACCGATTGTTTGGCCCGCTCATACCCGAAGGATCCGATCCTGGTGGTCTCGACGTTGGAGCCGTCGTGGGCGGTGACTTTCCCTCGGTTCCGCGCCGTTGTCGTCGAGATGGGCGGCGAGCTGAGCCACGGGGCGATCCTGCTTCGCGAAGCGGGAATCCCGGCCCTGATCAACGTACGCGGGGCCTGTTCGGCGATCGTCGAGGGCGATCAGATCCGGATCGAACCTCGCGCCGGTATGTTGACGGTCTTCAAAGCATCGGGGACGGATGACCCTGACTTTGCGCCCGAAACCCTCGACGATCGGGTTGCTGGCCGTTCGCGTTGATGATGGATCTGGAGAGATGTGGATCGGAATCGATCCGCGCTCAACGGATCGCCCACTTCTTTGAGTCTCGGGGCGACGTCGCGTCGTGATCGGAATCGACAAACGGCGCGGCGAATAGGCAACTTGCCTACCATCTGGCACCGTTGACAGTCCCTCCGGACATCCTAAGTTCCATCCGGTGAACATGGCCGATGCCTCGGAGTCGTTTGCGCGACGGATCGACACGAGGAGTTGCCTCGCCGCGTTTTGTTCGACGGATGGCTGAACGCAGGATGCTTCCTTCCCTGCCCATGGCGGAGACGCCATGCTAACCCGAGAGGGTCGTATGAGCGACGAACCGACACCTTTGCAAATTTACCTGCACGACATTAACGAAACCCCTCTATTGACATCGACAGAAGAACGCGAATTGGCTGATCGTGTGTCCCAAGGCGATCCCGAGGCCCGCGACCACATGGTCAAAGCCAACCTGAGGCTGGTTGTCAACATCGCGAGGGGCTACCTCGGCAAGGGCCTGGGCCTCGAAGATCTGATCGAGGAGGGGAACCTTGGACTGATGCGTGCCGTCGAAGGGTTCGATGGCCAGATGGAGACCCGATTTAGCACCTATGCCAGCTACTGGATCAAGCAGTCGATCCGACGCGCCGTCATGAATAACGGCAACGGCAAACCGATCCGGCTGCCGGCCTACATGGTCAGCCTTCTGGCCAAGTGGCGACGAGCCGGGGCGACCCTGACCGACCATTACGGGCGCACACCGACACCCGAGGAGATCGGGAAGGCCCTGAGGATCTCCAAAAAGAAGGTCGAGATCGTCAGTCAAGCCTGCCAGATCCACAACCTCACGCCGCACCCCGACCATGCCGACGAGGAAGGCATTTCGCTGGATGAGATGTTGACCGATGAACGCTCTCAGGCACCCGACGACCAGATCATGGAGTCGGATAGCCTCCGACGCGTCTTCGAGTATGTCGACCAGCTCGAGACCCGTGAGGCCGACGTGATCCGGATGCGGTTCGGTTTGGAACCGTTCGACGCGATGACCCTCCGCGAAGTCGGCGAGACCTTGGGCCTGACCCGCGAACGCGTCCGTCAACTTGAGAATCAGGCCCTGACCAAACTCGTCAACTGGATCGATGCCGAGGCCGCGCTCGTCTGAGATGATCCCAGTAACCCAGTGATGTGAAGAAGCGATACGATCGGACCGGCCCGGTTCTCAAGCGTTAATGGACGGGGCCGGTTCTTTTAAGCATGCTGTTTATCAGAAAATTTCCGGTCCGATGCTCTGGCAATCTGCAAGCTGTGCCACTGGTGCGCTCTGACTGGCCTGGAGCGACACAAGCATGTGGTCGGCGCCTACGAAACCTCATTCGGAATCATCCTCGAGAAGAGCGTTGGATCGACGAGGAGACCGACCATTGGTCCAGTGACGGTTCGTTGAGAGTCCGCGGCGGTCCTGGTCGCGGCGGTCCCTCTCGGCATAGAATGGGGAAGTTTGGACCGTCTTGCTCGGTCTCGTTACGGCATACAAACGCTGACCAACGCGTTGGGAACGGTCCGTCGCGATCCCCGAAGAGATAGCGCCGTGGCGCAGAGGTCATTACCATGGTCGAGAAGATTACGATCGTTGGGAGCGGCCCAGCCGCCTGGTCCGCAGCGATCTATGCGGCGCGTGCCGAACTCAACCCCTTGGTCATCGAAGGTGCGATGACCGAAGAGAACCGCCAGAACAACACGCTTCCGTTGGGCCAATTGGCCCTCACCAATGAGGTCGAGAACTACGCTGGCTTCCCCGCTGGCAACCTGAAGTCCTATCTCGATGAGGCGATCGACCCCTCGATCCGCCAATACATGGCTCCGCATCGTGGTGACGGCGTCTCCGGCCCCGAGCTAATGGAACTGATGCGCCAACAGTCCAAGAACTTCAACACACGGATCATCACCGACGATGTCGTCGACGTCGACCTCGACAATCGCCCGTTCACGCTCTCACTGATGGACGGTGAGCCGGTCCAGACCGAAACCTTGATCGTCGCCACCGGGGCGCGGGCCAACTACCTCGGCCTGGAAAGCGAGACTCGGTTCAAAAACCTCGGTGTCAGCGCCTGTGCTGTCTGCGACGGGGCTCTGCCAAGGTTCCGCGGCAAACCTTTGGTGGTCGTTGGCGGTGGCGACTCGGCCTGTGAGGAGGCGACCTATCTGACCAAGTTCGCCAGCAAGGTCTACATGATTCACCGCCGTGACCAACTCCGCGCCTCCAAGATCATGGCCAATCGTGCTCTGGAAAACCCCAAGATTGCGGTCCTTTGGAGCAGCGTCGTCGACGAAATTCTCGGCGATGAGCAGCAGGGTGTCACCGGCGTCCGAATCCGACGCATGGAGTCCGATGAACCTTTGGACGTCGAAGCGACCGGCGTGTTCTTGGCCATCGGCCACACCCCCAATACCTCCTTCCTCAAGAATAAAGTCAAAATGACTGAGAAGGGTTACATCGTCTGGACCGCGCCGTTCCGAACCTACACCAGCGTCGATGGGCTCTTCGCCGCCGGGGATGTGGCCGACGATAATTATCGGCAAGCCATCACCGCCGCGGGCACCGGCTGCATGGCCGCGCTTGATGCCGAGCGCTGGCTGGCCGCCCACGAGTGAGCCGAAGCGCTTTCTCATCCTCCCTCGCTTCACCAAAGCCCCGTCGAGGATGGATATCAACCCGCTTGACTCCGATACCCAGGCCAGCGAGCGGATGGAGCCGGATGAGGCCCATCCGCGAATCTTCTGGGAGCACCTTTATCGCTATCGATTCGCCTGCCAATACGTGGCAGGGGGGGTGGTCCTAGACATCGCCGTCGGGACCGGCTACGGAGCGGCGCTATTGAGCGGCGCTGGTGCCAGCCGGGTCCTCGGGGTCGATCGCGATCCGGCAGCCTGTCGAATTGCTCGGGATCGAGGCAGGGGGGGGACTGCGATCCTCCTTGGGGATGCCGTGCGGATTCCGTTGGCCGACGGCGCGATCGATCTGCTCGTCAGCTTCGAGACATTAGAGCACGTCCCGGAGCCGGAACGGTTCCTTGGAGAGGCCCACCGCGTCCTCAAAGGCGGCGGACGCCTGGTCCTCTCAACACCGAACCGGCCAGTCTACAACGATGACAGCGCGGAACCGAATCCGTTCCACACACGCGAGTTTGATCGATCTGAACTACTCGATTTGCTGGGCCCTTGGAATGATGTTCGGCTCTGGTCGCAGATGCCGACGACCCCACATCCAACGAATCGCGATACGCTGGCCTCGAGCCGATCACCCTGGTGGCAGTTTCGGGGCGCGACCCGGCTCCGTCGCGCACTCTGTCGGGCGTTGCGGGAGCCTCTCGGCGAGTCGGAGCGCCGGACAGCCTTGAGCCAACTCGACGATCACGAACCGTGGCCAGCACGCTGGATCAATCCGTACCGGGTCCGACCTGAGGTCGGTGACGGCTCCGAAGACCCCTGCTACTGGATCGCCACCGCCTCGAAGGGTAGACCGTCGGTCGGATTGGCAACCTAATGGACCGATCAGGATTCGACGAAGTCCGTCCGTGAGTCCGTGATCGCGCAGGTTTGAGCAGCCCGGCCTGGGGCGACCCAAGTCACTCCCATTGGCCGTCGGTGTAATCCTGGTAGACCGACCAGATGTAGCCATCGGGATCACGGATGGCGAATTCGCGCCAGCCCCAGGACTGATCGATCGGCTCGCCGCTGACGCTCATGATCGCGCCCTGGTCCAGACAGCGCTGGTAGTAGCCATCGACATCGGCGACTCGGAGTTGCAGATGGATTCCGACGCCCAGCCGCATCCCATCGAATTGGTCGGCGTAGGGAGTCTGCGGATGGAGCATGATTGTTATGTTGGCTAGCCGGAGGATCGCCAGGGAGAGTTCCCCGTCCTTAGGCTCGCTGGGATGGAGTTGCCGAACCTCGGCCCCCATGACCTCCTGGTAAAACTCTAACGAACGCGCCACGTCCTCCACATAGAGGAAGACGCTGGTCACCGAGATCTCCTGCGTGGGCATACCTGCGCTCCCGAAGCCGTCCAGTTGGCTCGATCCATTTGGCCCGATCCTGTGGGCCACGGTTGATCCTACGGGATCCTCGGGGTCCGACAACAGGTTTTCGTCGGAATTCTCTCAGGTTTCGTGAGGATCGCCGTCGCCAAGAACGGGCCAGCCGCACCGATCGTTTCTGGTCGCAACAGAGCAAACAAACGACACCAGCCATTTACTTTCAATTCATCAACGTTATGGATTGACCTCTCGGGTGACCCAAGGCCGGTCAACGGCATCACGTTGATGGATCCAGCGGTTCTGGGGTTCACCTCGAAGTCGGAGATGCTCGACACGGAGGGGGGTCAGGACGAGCACGGCGAAGGTCGCGGTCGGTTCACCTCGATCCTCAGGCGCTTGCTGAAAGGCGTCTTTGTTGGCGCGGGGATCGGCCGGGGTCGGCCACCAGAACATCTCGCGGGCGTTGTGCGACATCTCGGACCAGATCCGTCTTCGGAGTCGTGATTGGTCGTCGTTGCGATCGGGTCCGAGGATGGCGATTGGCCCGGCCATCCGGAACTGGTCACGAGTCTCGGTGAAGTACCAGCAGATCTCGGCCTCGGGCCGCGATCGGAGTTCCTCGATCTTTCGGCTCCGGAGATCGCTGACCATCGTTAGACGCGAGCCGGGGTCGTCGAAGCCTCGGAAGACCAAGGTCCGGTTGGCCGGCGTGCCGTCGGGACGGACGGTCGCCAATTGGAAATATTTGGCCGTGGGATCGTTGCGCATCTGGTAGAGGGCACGCGCGAAGTCGCTCCGCCAAGGAGGCAGCTCGATGTCGCTCGGATTCGCCGGATCGTGGCTCTCGCTTACCGGTTCGAGGTCGGGGTTGTTGTGGTCGGCTGAGACCATCTCTCAGGCTCCTCCTGGAAGTGCGCGACGGTCCGGCGGATGGCCGGCAACAGGTAGGCGACGGCCGAGTAATGGCCGCAGTCGAACCAAGTCAGATCGGGTCGTCCAGCGGCGTCCCAGAGCCGACGCGTCGACTCAGGGGGCACCACGCGATCGGCGCGCCCAGCCATCAGGAAAACCGCCTTCGTCCGCAACCCCTCGGCGTGGGTCAATGGATCGAACGGGCGGACCAGCGCATCGAGGTCGTCGCGCGTCTGACCCTGGGCAGTCCAATCGCGTCGGAGTTGGACCGCCTCGCGCTCGGACGACTCCCAGAGAATCGTGGCTAGGTCACCGCCTGCCAATAGGAGCACAACGCGACCGACCTGGGGGTCGACCCCAGCTACGACCGATGAGACGATCCCGCCCAGGCTGATCCCAGTAACGCCCAGACGATCCGGGTCGATCTCCGGAAGCGATGCCAGGACGTCGATCCCTCGACGGACATCGCAGATCCCCTGTCGCATCGCAATTAAGGTCCGCTCCCGATCGCGGGTCAAGGACGGGCGTCTCGGCATCTCCGGCGGTCGTCGCTCACCGTAGTAGGGCAGCTTAACGAACAGGGCCGCTACGTTTGCATCAGCCAACCGCGCCGCCAGGAACCGTGACAGCGCAAAGTCCGACCCCAGGATATGCAGCACGACCACGCCGGGGAACGGCCCCGGACCGTTGGGCCGATAGTAGTCGGCCGGCACGACATTATTAATCGGGTCGGGCGAGACGATCGGCGACGGGTAACGCACGCTCCAGATTTGGTAGCGGTCCGTAACCCGAACCCGCGCGAACCGCGCTGTGATCGAACCGTCGTTGGCTAGGACGAAGGGACGTGGGATGTCCGCTTCGAGCGGGTCGGCCTCGACGGGGATCTCAATGGGCTTCGGCAGCAGGCTCAAGGCGATCCAAGCATGGAGATACCACATCAGGGTCGTCGCTCCGCCGGGCTGGAGCCACACCGTCGAGATCGTATCGACGAGGCGGCCGTTCCCGATTGTGTGATTGTCCAAAGGGGGAAACGGAGATAGGGTACGCGCCTGAATGACTTGAGGGAACGAAGGAAGGGGGGCTCGACGTGCCGACGCGTCAGACCGAACGTCTGGACCAACTGCGCGCGATCCGACCGCGCCGGCTGGCCTTGATCAAGCCGAGTTCGCTGGGAGACATCGTCCACGCTCTGCCGACCTTGGCGGCCTTGCGAGCCCATTGGCCAGAGGCATCGATCACCTGGGTCGTCAACGAGAACCTCCGCTCCTTGGTTGAGGGGCATCCCGATCTGGACGGCGTGATCGGCTTCGATCGCCAACGCGCCTCGTTCGGGCCGACTGCCTGGCCCTACTTGGCTCAATTCGCTCGAACGCTCCGCGCAGGCCGGTTCGACCTCGCCATCGATCTGCAGGGGTTGCTCCGGTCAGGCCTGATGGCCTTGGCCACCGGCGCGCCGATCCGGGTCGGCCTGACCTCGGCTCGTGAGGGGGCGCGGTTCTGCTACACCGATCGGGTCGTCGACGACCGAGACCGGACGCATGCGATCGACCGATTGCTGGGTGTGGCACAAGCCTTTGGGGCCGATCGGGGTCCCCAGGCCCGGTTGGTCGTCGAGGAGACGGCCCGGGGGCAGATCGCCGATCGATTGGGCGATTTACCACGTCCACGGTTGGGCCTCAACATCGGTGCACGTTGGCTGACCAAGCGTTGGCCGCCCCATGCTTTCGCCGCGATCGCCCGACGCGCCTGGGCCACCCGACGCGTCGCGATCGTGCTCTGGGGAGCGCCGGAAGACCGCAGCCTCGTTGACGAACTCATCGAGCACCTCGATGGCGTCCCTTACCGCGACCTCTGTGGTCGGACCCGGCTGGCCGACCTGGCCCCCTTGGCTGAGGCGACCGACGTCCTGATCAGCAACGACACCGGGCCGCTCCATTTGGCTGCCGCGGCCGGTACTCGAGTCATCGGGATTTACACCTGCACCGATCCGGTCCGGACCGGCCCTTATGGCCCTCGGGCCGAGTCGATCACCACCGACGTGCATTGCGCGGCCAGCTATCTCAAGCGCTGCAGCTCGATGGCCTGCATGGCCGAGCTGACGCCCGAACGCGTCTGGCCTCTCGTCGATCGCGCCCTTGAAGCGGTCGTCCCAACACCCACGACTCAAGCCGACTCGTCCGCCTCGCTCACACGCCGACCGGCCTGATCCTGCGGAGCTGTCGGGGCCTCGGGATCGCTAACGCCATCGACGCGGGCATCGGCCGGGCTCCATGCCAGGATCAGCCAGGCTCCGACGACTTGAACCAGTATCAATGGCAGGTAGGAGAGCCAGGCCCAAGTCCTGGGCAACCCTTCGACGGCCTCGGGCGCCAAGACTTCGACCAACGACCGCGCCAGCCAGAGTTCGGAGGTGATGTAGGCCGGTCGTCCTTGACCGGTCCAGACCGGCCAGAGCACCTCGGTGATCGGATTGCCCTCCGGCAGATACGGAAGTCGCGCTCCGGCCGCTTGATACATCCAGGCCAGTGTGAATCCGGGAAGCGCTAGGAGGAGGATCATCGGGACGCCCCAACGGCCGAGCCGGGGCACCAAGGCCGCCACGGCCATCATCAGGAACGGGATGGTCGGCAGCAGGAATCGCGGGCCGGTCGTCATCCCACCGGTCCAGGCCGGATAGCTCAGGTTGACCAGGAGGATCGCGACGACCGACGCAGTCGAGATCCCGGCGATCAGCCAGCGTCTTGTCAACGACAAGGCGACGAGCCCGGGCAGAGCCAGGATCAAGACCGGCGCGTGGACGATCAGACCGCGCGACCAACTCCAGAGCAGTCGTGGAATTAAATCCGTGTCCGGTCCTTGAAGGCCCAAGGGGTTATCTCCGGTATGGAGTCCACGGAACTGGTTATCGAGGTGGAAGTAGCTCAGTTCCCAAGGGGCGCCGAAAGTCAGGGTGTTGTAGAGCATCAGGATCGCCGAGGGGCCCGCTGCACCGAGCGCGAAGGCGGCCAGGTCGAACGGTCGGATCCGACGCGCGATCGTCAAGGCGAGCACGGTCAAGCCGAGCAACGCCGAGATCAGACCGAGCTGGATCTCGATGACCGCACCCATCGCCGCCGCAACACCCGCCATCCAGGCCCAAATCGACTTGCCCGGCGTCTCGACCAACTTGACCAAGCCCAGCAACGCGATCAGGAACGCGCAGGCGGCCGGCTGGTGTCCGTAGCTCAACGTCGCATAGACCAAAGCCGGCGTGCCGAGCCCGTAGGCTAAGCCAACCGCAGCAGCCTGCCTTGGCGAACATCCCAAGCGACCGGCCAGCGCGATGACCACCCACGCTGCCCAGGCCGTCGATAGGCCGGCCACAGCCCAGGTCACGACATAGTCGGTCTCGTAATAGGCCAACGCTTCGACCCCCAACGGGTGGTCGGGCAGGCCACGTACGGCCTTGTAGATCGCGTAGGGGGCCAGGCCCAGCAGGGAGTACCCGGGGTTCTTGTCGGAATACGGGTGGTCCCCGAACCGCGCGATGTCGTTGGTCTGCGTTTCCAGGCCGTCGAGCGTCAATGTCCCCCGATCAATCACGGCATAGGTGAGCATCAGGCGGGTGGCGGTGTTCCAATCCCGAGTGTGCCAGATGAACCCCGCGCTGAGGGCCAGCAGGGCGAAGACGGTCCAAGCCACCCAGGTGCTTGCAGGCCGTTGGGTTGAGGCATTCACGACTCGTTGGTCCTCGCGGTTAGTCGTCGCGAGCCTTGGGAGACGACCCGCACGATCACGTCGATCGCCGAGGCCGCCAGAAGACACGAGAGACCTTGAATCGGCATCAGATAGCGGTCCCAAGCCAGTGGGATGAACGCCGTCACGACAGCTAAGGCCGTCAGCCAGCAGGCCAGGACGGCCCAAGCCACTGGGGCGGCCCCTGCTCTTTGTTGACGTCGGCCAATACCGAACAAGACGAAGGCCCCCCAAAGCACCAACGGCCCCCAGATCACCAAGCCCCAGTCCTGTGCGACCTCGAACCGGACCGTGCTGTCGGAGTGGGTTGGCCCCAGCAAACCGAATCGGCCGAAGCCTTGTACGGCGACCACGGCGACCTTCGACACCGGGTCGTTCAGGCCGTCGTCGGGGAACAGGTTTGTCGACGCATTAGTCGAGACCTCTTCTCGGTGCCGCTTGGCCATCAGGAGGCGATCCCAAGGTCCCTGGTCTCGGATCGTCGCCAAGGCCTCGGGCAGACGTATGTCGGGTCCGGGCTTGGCCGTCACGAACGGGTTGAGCAGGACGAAGACCAGGACGCTGATCGGTCCCAACGTGGCGATCCCGAGTCCCAGACTGAATTTGCGACGGATCGCGACATCCGGCAGAAACAGGCTCAGCGCTCCGACAACGATCATCATGATGACGGCCAAGGCACCGCTGAGCTTGGCCAATGTGGCCAGGCCCGCCAACACCGACGTCAACACCAGACCGAGCAGGGCCAACAGCCGAATCCGAAGCGTGAGCGGTTCGGGCGGGCGGATCGTCGAGGCCCACCAGCCGATCCCGACGGCCATCGTGGTCAAGGTCAGGGTCTCGGCCATCACGTCGGACATAGCCCGCGCCGCGTGGAGCCGGTAGAGCGGGTTGACCATCAGGAGGAGCGCGGCGATCGTGGCTGTTCGCGGTCCGCCGAGGCGTCGACCGAGCCCATAGACGGCCAAGACTCCGAGCATCCCGAACAGCGCCGAGGGCCAACGCGCGATCCGGAGCCGAGCCGCGTTGCCGTACTGCGCGGTCTGACCTCGATACCAGGCGACCGCCGCATTGGGGTCGGGCCGAGGCTCGCCGAAGAGCCAAAGCGCCGCCCCGACGACGTACTTGGGCAGGGGGGGCAGATCGTAGGCCGAATACTCTATCCAAGCCCGATCGTCCCAAGCCCCCTCCAACCAGTACAACTCGAAATAGTGAGACTGGGCAAAGTAGGCTGACTCATCGAGGAAGTGTGGTTCGGCCTCGATCCGGATCCCATAGAAGATCAGGGCCAGCAGAGCGAGCGTGACCGGCAGGATCCATGAGCGGCGCATGGGAAAATCTCGGCCTCGATTTGACGCGGCGCCCCGCATGAGATGACGGGGTCCGCGGATCGTTTGGGGTACGGGAACTCTGCGGCCAAGTCGTTGCGAGGGCACATTTTAGATTCCGTGGCCGGGTTTTGGCAATCCGCCGGATGCGGGTTAGATTTCCGTCGAACGCCGCTTGGAACTCGATCGGCCGTTGGGCCGTTCGCGTCGGCGAGGAGTTTCGGCCCCTGAGGCGCAACCCTTCGGGATCGGGCCGTCCATTCGGGTCACGGAGTCCCTCCCCATGAATCATCGACGAAACCGACACCTGCTTGACGTTGTGGGCACCCCTATGCTGCGGCACGGAGCCGCCCCGATTTTCCGCGGGATCTTCATTGCGCTCATGTTTAGTGGGACCCTGTCCGGTCTCGGATGTAAGAACTACGCATGTCGACCGCAGCAGAGCTTCCGCGTCCCGCGTACGGAACCACAACTGTTTCTCGGGGGTGGCTCTGGTCTCGGCAGCTTCGGTGGACAGTTCGCACCGGGCGAGGAAGTGATCATCGATCCCACGCCACCCGGCTCGCAGATTATCGATCCATCAAATGATCCGTCCTTCGATCGTGGAGGAGATCCCTTCGGAACCCTTCCTGACGACGACGGTGCTCCGCAAGATCCGCTTGACCTTGACGATACGTTCAGAGATTTCGATCCGAACTTCGATGATGTTGGACCCGACGAAGTCATTCCTAATCCGGTGGGCTCCCGCGGTAACCCTGGGGTTTCTCCTCGGACGACATCCACCGAGCCTCGGATCGGGCAGGCTTTGTCTAATACGTCTTCGCCACCGGTCCCTGATCACCGACGCGACGCGGCGATTGACAACCAGGCAGTCCCGACGGCGACGCGTTCTCGATCGATCGATTCTCAAATTCCCCCGAGGTCAGCCAACTTTAATGAGCTCCTCGAAACTCCCGAGTTATCCGGCCCGCAGTCTTCGGACTCCGTTCGTTCATCGGCATCCAAACCTCCGGCAGCGAATGAGAATGTGGATCGTCCACCGCCTCGTGAGCACCGGGCGATGACCCGGGAGATCGTCCGCCACTTCGCCCAACAAGACGTCAACGACGAGCCTCCGGCAACCCCGGAGGCTCGTTCGCATGATGCGGAGCGCGTGGCGATCCCTTTGGTTTCTTTCGTGGCCCTTTCGCAACATATTTCGGCCGGCTCTGAGCCCGATGCGATTGGCCTCGCCTGGCTGGCCGAGCGGGACTACTCGACGTTGATCGACCTCCGCGATCCCGAGACGATTCCCGCCTCGTTCGCCCGCGAGGCCCTTCGCCTTCGGCTCCGACACCTCCCGCTACCCCTAGACGAGCGGTCCGTCACTGTCGAAGATTTGGACTGGCTCCAGGAAATCCTTGAGGATTCCCACGTGTCACGAATTTATCTATTCGATCGCGACGGCCGCCGGACCGGAGCACTTTGGTATTTGCTGCACGCCTCGAACCAACGGGGCGATCTCGGAATCGTCCGCGATCAGGCCGAGGCGCTTGGCCTGGACACACCCGAGGAATGGGCTACCCTCGAAGCGTCTCTCCAACGGATCACCGCTCCGGTGGCGGACCTCGACGATCCGTCCCGGCTCCTCGAGTCTGTTGCAGGTTCGAGCGATGACCCAACGACCACCACAGCGGTCTCGGCGTTCTCCGGAACCGGGCTCGATCCCTCAACGATCACGAAAAGTTCCGATATCTCGACGTCTCCGAATCGACGAAAGCCCTCGACTCCCGAGGACTCCGGTCCGATCCTCAACGCGTACGGCTGGCGGCCGATGGTGGGCCTGGTCATCTCGATCTCGGCCTTCCCGATCGCCTATTGGGGCGGTCAGGTGGTCGCGGAGGGATGGCACGGTCTAAGACGGGCCAATCCGGTCGCATCGGTGCCTCAATCACCAGGTCTTCCCGACGTGTCGGGTGAACAATGCTGAGTCGGGCTGCATGCAGCGCAATCCGTCGGCCCCCATCCTCGGCATGGAGGCGGACGGTCGAACCATATTTGGTGTCGCCGAGGATCGGGAGCCCGCGTGCGGCCAATTGCGTCCGGAGTTGATGCCCGCGACCAGTCTCGGGGCGTAACTCGAGGGTCTGATAGTCGCCCCAGCGTTCCCGGACGACCACCAACGTCCGTGCTTCCTTGGCCCCGTCGCACGGCCCGTCGACAACTCGGACCGCATTGATGGCCGGGTCTTTATGCAGCCAATCGATCCAAAGCCCCTCATCGACCTCACGATCGCCCTCAACGATCGCCAGGTAGTGCTTCTCCACAGTTCCGAGCCGGAACTGTTCGGTAAGTCGACCGGCCGCCTTGCTCGTCTTGGCTAGCATGAGCGCGCCCGAGGTGACCTGATCGAGCCGGTGGACTAGCCCGAGGTAAACGTTGCCCGGCTTGTCGTAGCGGACCCGAATCTCCTCACGGACCAGATCAACGGCCGCCTCACGGTCGGTCTCGTCGCGTTGCGAAGCCAGTCCGGCCGGTTTATTGATTGCGTAGAGATGATTGTCCTCAAAAAGGATGTCTAAGGGTCCGGATACGGCCATCACGAGGACTCCGCAGCATTCCGATCCTCGGCCAAGGCTTGAGCTTGAGACTCAGCCTCGGTTCTGACCTCTGATCGGACCTCCGTCGCGAGTGGTTCGGTCTGACTGGAGTCGTCTCCTTCGGAAAGTGTTTCCGCCTCCATGACGGAGGGCGGTTCGTGCGTTTTCCCGTCAAGACCGAGCACGGCTTGGATCCGCTTGATCAGCATGGTCGCGTAGGCACCACGGGGCAGGAAGAAGCGGACAGTCACCTTGGAGCGCCCGGGATGCAGTTCGTCCGCAGCCCAAAAGAATTCGATCTCTTGCGGGGTGATCCGGGCCGGCCGATTCCCTTTAGCCAGGTAGAGGTCTTTCAGGCCGCGGATCCGGAGATCGTCCCAGGCCAATCTGTCGCTTTCGACGACCCGAATCGCGGCACGGTCGATCGGATCGTCAGTCGGCTTCTGACGCGCGGAGGGCAGGGGGATCGTCCAACCGCCGAATGCGGCCACCTGTTCGGGATCGAGCCGGACCGGGATCGGCAACCTCGATGCGCGGAACGGATGCTCGACGAGTTGGTCGGGTCGACAGAGTTTGACGATCAGCGCGGCCAGGGTCCGGTTCCAGAGGTGGCTCTGATAGCTGGAGAAGACTAAGGATCGCAGGGGGCGTCTCCAGAGTCCGAAAGCGCGTCGGAAGTCCTGCGGGTGGTCGACCAGGAAGGTGACGAGACTCCGCGCGTGGGATCGGTCCAGGGCCGCCTTGGCCTCGGCCCATCGACCCCAGTGGTCGCGGATCAGGGCGCGTTGACGACGATCGCGGGGACGGTCGTGCGGATTGGGATCGGCCCAGGCCAACCAACAGGCGCGTTCGTGGTCGCCCAAAAACCAGGCGCGAGCGGCGAACTCGCCGCTGACGCCTAACGAGCCGAACCGCTGGTCATCGAAGTAGTTGGGTAAGCCGTCCTGAGCCAGCGTGGCCAGGGCGTCGAGAACCGGGCGCTTCTGGTCGTTGCGGAGGTGGCGGACGACAATCGCGAACCGATTGCCGGTGAAGTCGCGAGGGCCGAAGGGACGTTCACGACGACCGATCGGCGTCAGGT
This sequence comes from uncultured Planctomycetia bacterium, assembly GCA_964609385.1. GTDB lineage: Bacteria > Planctomycetota > Planctomycetia > Isosphaerales > Isosphaeraceae > CAZSSM01. The sequence continues at coordinate 51,887 of CAZSSM010000021.1, read as the reverse complement.
CGAGCCTTGCCTCGTGGATCGGTTGTTGAGGACCTCGAGAAGCCGTCAGATACTGGATTGTGACGGCATGGCGATCCTTCAAGCCCCCGTGATGGAGCCGATCGATCGGAAGGTTCCATCGACGCGCGATCGTCTGGATCGCTTCGATCGTGCCCAGGCCCCGCTTCTCCAAGCGGTAGAGGGTATGGCTCCCGGAGCGTCCCGGCTCGTCGGCCAAAACCTCCTCGACCCGAAAATCTTCGGGCAAGCATCGAATCTTCATTACAACGACGTCGCGCTCGGGAATCCGGACGGGCAGGGGCCTCGGCTCGAGACGGACCACCCAACGATCCCATCACTGCCACGCCCACCAAAATCCAGTTTACCCGAGTCAGTCGGTCTCGGTCATCGTCGACCATTTCTGTTGTTGGCCGGCTCAGTTGTTCGCGGCCTCGTTGACGTGATCGATGATATGGTCGGCATTGGCTTGCCATTGGTCACCGAACGTCTCACCGAGCGTCCCGATGGCAGCGAAGATGGCCAACAGGATCAGGCCGAGCATCGTCGCGTATTCCGGCGCGGTCACTCCGGACTGCTCCCGGAGGAAGCGGAACCATCGGGCCGAGCGCCTCGGTTTGATCTCGAGTTCGGAAACATGATTCCCCATCAGAACAACTCCTGCTTTGAAACGCATGAGGTCGTGGAGCGCGGAAAGCCGATCGCATGGGGACGTCTTCGGGATGCGATCCGCGCCCTTGGTGCCCCTTTGATTACCGAAAGCCTAGCTCCTCGAGGCCGATCGGTGCGGGTTTTACCCGTTGAGGTTTGTTCAGGACAACACCGGGGCTTCGGGGACGCGGTCGATCGGAGTCTGGCCTAGATGGATCCGGAGCCAGTTGAGGGCCTGCTTGACAGTCCGTGTCCGGATCGACTGGCGCGGTAAATCCTCACCAAGCAAGAGCTTGTGGGTCGTCTCGCCGCTCGCGGTGGCCAGGCCCAGGTAGACCAGGCCGACCGGCTTGTCGGCCGTCCCGCCGTCGGGTCCGGCGATGCCGGTGATCGACAGGCCGAGGTCGGTATCGAAGCGTTCGCGGACGCCCCGAGCCATGGCGGCGGCGACCTCAGGGCTGACGGCGCCTTGGGTCTCCAGCAAGGTCGGATCGACAGCCAGGTCACGGACCTTGGAGGCGTTGGAGTAGGCCAGCACGCCACCCAGGAAGTGTCGGCTGATCCCGGCGAAGTCGGTCAGTTGCCCGGCCAACAAGCCTCCGGTACAGCTCTCGGCCACCGCGAGCGTCGACCCAGTCTGTCGGAGCAGCTCGACGGCCGCCTCGGGCACATCGGAGCCGGCCTCACCAACGATCCACGGGGCGAAGCGTTGGTAGATGATTTGGGCGGTCGGCTCGATCGCCGCGTCAGCCTGGCCGATCGAGTCGGCACGGGCCGAGATCCGGAAACTGATCGTGCCGGCGCTGGCAGTGATGCCGACCTCCGGCTGGCGACCACGCACGGTCAGGTCCAAGGCGTCGGCCTCGAGTTCGCTCTCGCCCTTGCCGAACGTGTGGATGACTCGGTGACGGAGCACGCCGTCGGTCCGACCAGACTCGACCAGTCGGGGCACGACGCGGTCGTCGTACATCCGCTTCAGCTCGGAGGGAACGCCGGGTAGGCAATAGACATCAGCGCCCTGGAGCCTCATTCGGATCCCCGGCGCCGTGCCGATCGGGTTGTCGAGCTGTTCGGCCCCGACCGGGACCAACGCCTGGACTCGGTTGCGCGGCATCATGGTCCGGCCACGACGGGCAAACATCACCTCGATGGCCCGTAACGCGTCGGACGACTCCTCCAAAGCCACGCCAGCCGCCTCGGCCAAGGCCTCGCGCGTCAGGTCGTCCTGGGTCGGACCCAAGCCGCCGCCGACGAGCACCACGTCAACCCGCTCCGAAGCGATCCGGAGGCAGTGGACCATGTCCTCCAAGACGTCGCCGACGATCGTCTGGTGCGTCGTTTCGATCCCCAGCTCGGCCAGGCGGCCCGCCAACCAAGGACTGTTGGTGTCGACGCGCTGGCCGCTGGACAGCTCGGTGCCGACGGCGATCAACTCGGCCTGAACGGACATGCACAGTTGCTCCCAAGAGGCCCGATACCACTCTCGGACTCGATCCTAGCGGCTCCGAGGTGATCCGGGGAGCCGACTCAGGACCGCTGAGGGTGGCGACCAGAGGCCGTCACTCAATGGCCACCCGCCCCCCGATTCTGTTAGGGTGCTGAAGACGCCTTCGATCCGGGCGGCTCTTCTCAAGGCGATCGGCCGATCCCTTGACCCCTGAGGAATGTTCAGGAAATCAAAGGATTTGATGATGTCGACGTTTCGGATGTCGGTCCGCGCCCTGATGCGGGCCATGGTACTGGTGGGGATCCTGATGGTCAGTCCGACCCTCTATGGCGACGAAGGCATGTGGACGTTCGACAAGCTGCCGACCGATCGGTTGGCCGCTGATCACGGGTTCCGTCCCCAGCCTGAATGGATCGCCAACCTCCGCTCCGCAGCGGTCCGGTTCAACAACGGCGGGTCCGGGTCGTTTGTCTCGCCCGACGGCCTAATCGTGACCAACCACCATGTCGGCAGCGATATCCTCCAGAAACTCAGCACACCCGAACGAAACATCTTTGAGCAGGGCTTCCTAGCGACCAACCGCGATCAGGAACTCCAGGCGCCCGACCTTGAGCTGAACGTTCTGGTCGACATCCTCGACGTGACCGAGCGGATCCAAGGGGCCGTCCAGGAGATCGGCGAGCCGGCTGAGGCCGCTGAGGTCCGCCGACGGACCATCGCCGAGATCGAGTCGGAGTCCTACCGACGGACCGGGCTCCGCAGCAACGTCGTGACGCTCTATCGTGGGGGACGCTACGCCCTCTACACCTTCAAGAAGTACACCGACGTGCGTCTGGTGATGGCCCCCGAGTTCCAGGCCGCCTTCTTCGGCGGCGATCCGGATAACTTCGAGTATCCCCGCTACTGCTTCGACGTCTGCTTCTTCCGAGCCTACGAGGACGGTCGACCCGCCCAAGTCGAACACTATCTGCCGTGGAATCCGTCGGGGACCGCCGAGGGCGATCTGATCTTCGTGGCCGGCAACCCCGGACGGACCAGCCGACTCAACACCCTAGCGCACCTGGAATATCTCCGCGACGACTACTTCCCGTTCCTCCTGGAGTTCCTCGAGGACGAACTGACGTTCCTAGAGCAGTGGTCGGCGTTGGACGTCGAGCGGGCCCGACAGGCGAAGGAGGATGTGTTGATTATCGCTAACAGCCTCAAAGCACGCCGAGGCGGGTTGAACGGCCTGCGCGACCCAGACTTCCTACAGCGCAAGCGGGCTGCCGAGGATGCCGTCCGTGAACGGATCGGGGCCGACCCCGCCTTGAGCGGTCGCTATTCCGACGCCTGGGATCGGATCGCCGCCTCGCGCGATGCGGCACGCGATCTCATCAAGCCCTATTTCTTCCTCGAGCGCGGTTATGCTTTCGACACCAACATCTTCCGGTATGCCCGCCAATTGGTTCGGCTGGCCGACGAGGTGAGCAAGCCGAACGCCGAACGGCTCTTGGAGTACACCGACGCCTCGCGTGAGTCCTTGGAGTTTCAGTTGCTCTCCGAAGCGCCGATCTACCGCGACTACGAGACGGCCAAGCTTACTCACGCCTTGGAACGCTGGCGGGCGCACGACCCTGAGGGGTTCGCACTCATCGACGATCTGGTCGGTGACCGGAGCTTGGAGACGTTCGCGCGCGACGCAATCGCCAGCACGAAGCTCTTCGATGTCGCTTCCCGGCGCGGACTGCTCCAGGCCTCGCCCGAGACGATCCGACGCGCTGCCGAGGACGGCGACCTGATCCTCCAACTGGCCCTGACCGTCGACGCCCGGGCCCGCGAGATCCGCAAGGCCTGGGAGCAGACTGTCATCGGCATCGAGGAATCCAGCTATGCAAGGATCGCCGAAGCCCTCTTCGAACTCGAAGGCGAGTCGACCTACCCCGACGCCACCTTCTCGCTGCGGCTTTCCTACGGAACGGTCCGCGGCTACGACGAGGGCAGCCGGACGATCGCTCCCTACACGAATCTGGGCGGGACCTTCGCGAGGGCTGAGGAGAAGGGATCTCAGGCCCCTTGGCAACTGCCCGACTCCTGGCTCGAAGCGCGTCGGCAGGGGCGGATCGACGAGTCGGTGCCGTACAACTTTGTCAGCACTGCCGATATCATTGGCGGCAACTCGGGCAGCCCGGTCGTCGATCGCTCTGGCCGATTCGTCGGGATCATCTTCGATGGCAACATCCACTCGTTGATCCTCGACTTCGGTTACGACGAATCGCTGGCCCGCGCCATCGCCGTCGATGTCCGCGCCATGATCGAGGTGCTCGGCACCGTCTATCGGGCCGACGCCCTCCTGGAAGAACTCGGCCAGCCCGTCGCGACCTCGCCCAATCCGTGATCGCGTGCCGGATTCCCCTCGAAGCCGATACCATCTGGACGACCTTCGTCACCCGGTCGCGCATGACCAGCCGGATCCGAGTCGAGGAGACCGTCGGCCGTTGGCTCGACAACCATGCGTGTCGGGTCGTCCGTACGGCCCGGACCCGCCAGCTCGCCGAGCATGTCGGGTCTGGGTTGGTTCCATTGAAGGCTGCCGGCGATCCCAAGTCGCTCGTGGCATGGGGCGTAGTCGCGGGTGAATCTCAAGGCCGGGCCAACCTCGATGCTATTTTCTCACTTTTTGCCATTTTAGTGTCAGTGGCCCCGGCCGTCATCTTTGAATCAGGGAGTCGGGATATTAGCGGGTCTCGATGGCCGGTTCGGGGGTGTCGGCGAGTTCCGCTAGGCTCCGACGGACCCCTCGGCGTTTCGCAGTGCGTCGGGCGTGGGCGGTGTCCCGACGCATCCGACGCGCGCGGCGGCGGTCGTCGATCAGGCCGAAATAGCGTTCGAGGTGCCGCGACTCGTTCCAGAGTCGGACCCGGCCGGCCCAGCCTGACTCGCCCAGCGATCGGACCAGGGCCGGGTCACGGACGCGGTCGATAGCCTCGACCAGCTCGTCGGCCGTCCCGAACGTCAGGCCGCCACCACATTGGTTGACCAGCTCGGGCAACGATCCGAGTTCGCGGACGATGACCGGTTTGCGTCCGGCGAACGCTTCCAAGACGACGTATCCGAACGTCTCCGGGACTAACGACGGCACGACCACCGCCCTCGCCCCGGCGAACAGGCCCGCCACGCCGACCTGGTCCATCGGCCCGTGGAAGTGGATCCCGTCGTGGTCGGCGGCGATCCGTCGGAGTTCCGACTCGTAACGGCCCTGGCCGGCGATCCGGACATCGAGGTCGGGGAATCGGTCCTTAAGAGCCAGGACGTCCTGGAACCCCTTGATCTTCTCGAGTCGACCCGCCATCGCCAGGTAGGGGCGGGCGGTCCGTGGTGGGCAGGCGTCGGCGACCTGGCGTTCGTAGGCGTCGGGCAGGAAGTAGGGCAGGACCGCGATCGGCCCCGGGACTTCGCGCTCGCGGTGCCGACGACGCGCCGACTCGCTTGGGCAGATTAGGGCGTCGAGTTGCTTCAGACCGTGGTCCCGGAGGCCCGTACCGCGCCAGAGCTGAGGGGGACGGCCGGCCTGGACGCAACAAGAGACGCATTGCGGACGTTCGCAAACGCCCCGATCGAACTTCCAGAGGACCGAGAGCGGGCAAATCAGCCAATGTTCGTGCGCGGTCATCAGCCGGACTGCTCCGGGGGCAGGGATCCCGAGCAGGCCGGGTCCGCCGATCAGCGAGATGTTGTGGAAGTGCAACACGTCGGGCCGAATCCGGTCGACCAGGCGGCCGATCGCCAAGCGCTTCAGGGCAGGGTGGCCGGTCTGATGGGTCAGCAGGGGTGAGAGACCTCGGGCGGGGCTGGCCAATTCATGGACGTGGACGCCCTCTGGGGCCTGATAGCTCCGGGGCTCATCGTGGCCTCGGACGAACTGGTAGGCGTCGCGGCAGGAGATGACGTGGACTTCGTGGCCGTGCCGGGCCAGGCTCTCGCTGAGCCGCTCGACGAAGACGGCGTCGCCGCCGAAGCTGTGCGGTCCGTAGAAGGTGGTGATCATGCAGAACTTCACGGCGATTCCTCGGGCCTGGACCGCGTCGTTGGGGTTGTCATCGAGGTGGGTGTGAGCGTCGGATTCGGGACGCGGTGGGGGCTAGGCGGGACAGTATCGACATGTCCGGTCATCGGGTGTCGGTGGCCGACCCGCTCCAAGGTCGAGCGGAGGATCCGCGCCGCCTCGGCCCAGGTGAACCGGGAGGCTTGGGCGGCGGTCCGACGACGAAGTTGGTCCCGGAGCGGTGCGTCCTGCCAGTAGCGTCGGAGCGTACGAGCGAGGGTCGTCTCATCGAGCGGGTCGAAGGTCAGGCCGGCCTGGCCGACGACCTCGGGCAAGGAACCGCGATCGCTGCAGAGGACCGGCGTCCCGCAGGCGAGGGCCTCTAGGGCAGGGAGACCGAACCCCTCGCGCATCGAGGGCTGGACCAGCGCTAGGGCGTTGCGATAGAGCAACGCCAACGGCTCGTCGGGCACGTATCCGGGCAGGATCAAGCTCGAAGCGACTCCAGCGTGCTCTGCGGTGGATCGGATCTCCGGGACGTGGGTGTGAAACACGTCGCCGTGGTCGCCGACCAAGACCAATTGGACCCCGTCGGCGTCCAGGCCGGTCGCGGCGAAGGCGCGGACCAGCCGGAGCAGGTTCTTGTGCGGGCTCAGGCCGCCCACGTAGAGGAAGTAGGGTTGCCAGGGGTCGATCCCCCAGGCCCGAAGAGTCTCGGCGTCGCCGTGATGCGACTCGGTGGGCCGGAAGGCCGATCCGGAACCTTCGGGCATGACCGTCAATCGCTCCGACGCGATCCCCAAGTGCGTGATCAGGTCGGCGCGTGAGGACCCCGAGACGGTCATCACGTGGTCGGCGCGCCAGATCGCGAGCCGCTCCTTGAGCATCCAGAGGAGACGACCACGTCGATCCGGGAAGATCAGCTCGGGGTGGATCCAGGGGATCGCGTCGTGGATCGTGACGACGACGCGGGGCACGTTCCAGACCGGGGCGAAGCTGTAGCTGGCCGGGAAGTACATCAGGTCGAGATTCGCCTGCGCGCAGGTGCGACCGAAGACCCAGAGGTCGTTGAGGCTCCGACGGCCGCTCGACGAAGCGGCGCGGCTGGGCGCCTCGCGCGTCTCGGCGATCCGGACCTCGAACCGATCCGGCCACGTCACCGTCCCTACGGAAGGACGATCGATTATGAGCACATATTCATGTGGGCCGGGGTCGGCCGCCAGGGCGTCGAAGAGCTGGCGCGCGAAGCGGCCGAAGCCGCGCCGATTGCTCAGGCATGTGCCGTCGAGGCCGATCCGCATGGCCGATCATCCCCCCAAAGGCTTGGGTTTGCCGAGCAGGAGCATCGCGCTGTGACCGAACGGGCAAGGTAGGCCGAGCCGACCGATCGCGACCATTTCCCAGAGACCCAGCCCTCGCATCAAAATTTGTCGAGGTCGGGACGGCTGGGAGACCCGGAGTCCGCCACCCTCGGGATGGCTCGGACGCCCCGAGCCGATCCGTCCGCACAACTCGATCGCGAGGCTGGGCAGGGCGTTGACGTAGCTGGCACGCCGGACCCGGAACCCGGCATCCGAGGCGAGTCCCCTCAAGTGTTCGAGCCGATACGCCTGGACTCCCGAGCGTCCCAGGCCGCGCCCATTGGTCCGGATCAGGGCGAGTCCGCCGGGGCGGAGCACGCGGGCGAACTCCTCGAGAGCGATCGGCTCGGATCGGTCGGGCAGATGCTGGAACACATCCAGACAGGTTAAGAGGTCGATCGACGCGTCGGCGATCGGCAACCGGAGCGCCGAGGCTCGGAGCAGCGGGTGGTCCGAGCCGTCTCGGAGTTGGGCCACTCGAAGCGCTTCGGGGCTCGGTTCGATGCCGACGACCCGACCGACTTCGGGTCGTGTGGCAAGTCGGTCGAGCATTCCGCCGGCGCCGGCTCCAACGTCCAGGGTGCGGAGAGCTCGTGCACCGCGGAGCGCTTCGACGAGCCAGGCCTCGGCGATCGCCCAGAGGTTCCGCGACCACCAGTGCGAATCTTCAAACGCTGCCAGGGTCTCGAAATAGCCAGGAGCGTCGAGCGTCAGGGGGTTCGCCGTCGTCAACGTCATGCCACCCCCCTCGTTGAAGTTCGCCGGAGTCGAGTCCCGAGACGGAGGCCCCGGGGATGGATCAGCGCCAGGGCGCCGAGGTATCCCGATCCTGCCAATGCCGACCGAACCAATACATGCATCGGCATCGGTTCGGTGCAAACCAAAAGCGCCACCAACACGGCGGAACCGACCAGGAGCGCGGTCGTCGACTCGCGATCCCAGGCCAGGAGGCCTTCGGATTGGAGCCGTCGGAGCCCCCAAGCAAGGTTGGCCGCCTCGGCGACCAGCAACAATGGCCCTAGCAGGTCAGTCGGATTCCCGGAGCCGGCGACGACAACCGCGATCGCTCGGAGTCCCAGCCCGATCGCGCCGAGCTTGAGGGCCTCCGACTCGCGGCGCGCGGCGATCCACGTTGTTTGGATCAGGACGACGGCCAGGATCAGCGGCCCCTGCGCGGCAAACATCCGGAGTGTCGAGGTGAAGCGGGAGTCATCGAGGGCGAAGGCCCAGGCCATGACGTCGTCGGCGAGCCAGGCGACTCCAATGGCGATCGGCAGCGCGAAGCCGAGCAACTCCGACCACGACCGTCCGAGCGCCGACCGCGCCCCAGCAGACCGGTCGCGCAACGCCCGAGCCAGCATCGGCGACCGCGCCGAAGGGACCAGGCAGCCCAGGCCGACCCACGCCAAGGTCAGCCGACGCGCCAAGGCGTAGCCGGCCCAACCGCCCGCGCCCAGCATCCCCAAGGTCAGCACGTCGATGGTCCATCCGCCCACTCGGAGGAACCGGATCAGGCCGACCGCCAACGCGCGTCGCCCAAGCACGACGATCAGTCGAGGCACGATCGGGACACGCCAACGCCAGCCCGATCGCCACGCCCACGCCCAGAGCATCGCGGGGGCGAGGCTTTCGACGATCGCCCAGACCAGCGAGCAGCGCCAAGGGGCAGCGCCCTCGACGATCAGGCCGAGGCCTAGGATCAGCCAAGCGACCGTTCGGAGCAGGACCGCCGAAGCCAACACGCCGAACCGGCCGGTCACACGGAACGGGAGATCGACCTGGAGGGCCGAGAGCCAGAGCGTGGCCAGCGCGATGGTCATGGGCACCCGCGAAGGCCCTGGCAGGATGGGCAAGAACACCAAGCCGATCGTCGAGGCGAGGCCGGCCAGCAAAAGTCGGATCCCCAGCAGTTGACCAGTCCAGAAGGCGAGGCGGTCGGGGCGTCGAGCCGCCTCGCGGAGCGCGATCTCGTCGAACCCACCGCGCACGATCACCAAGAGCCACGAGGTCGCCGCGAAGGCCAGTTCGAACGACGATAACGACGTCGGCGAGAGTCGGCGCGCCCAGGCCATCAGGACCACGAACCCAATTAAGGCCGCCAAACCCTCGGCAATCACTAAAAGCCAGAGCTTCGACGGGCCACGCTTGGCGTTTGGCAACGTCTGTGGGGGCGGAGTGGTTGGCAGGCTCACAGTCGGCTCAAGCGTCGAGGGGCGGCTTGGTCGCGCGGATCGCCCAGACCGGTCCGAATTGGGTGAGCAACGCGCGGGTGACGGACCATCCGGCCAACCCGCGATAGAGCCGCTCGGCGATCCGCAACACCCAAGTCGACGACGGGCAACAGTCACGGTCCAACGGCGCAGGGCTGACGTCAACATCGACGAACCCGAGGCGTCGGAGTCGCGCTTCGACGTCCCGGGCGGACCGGCAATGGGGGAGCCAGGCGCCTCGCGAGGCTCGATATGCCCAGGCGACGCCCCAACGCCTCGGGAGCCAGCCGACGCCCCAGAGGCCGACATGCGGATCGGGCAGGACCGACCACCGGTTGGGCGACCAGAGCACCAACGATCCGCCAGGTCGAAGGACCCGGAACGCCTCGGCCAGGGTGGCGTCGGGATCATCCAGGTGTTCGATCAGGCTGTCGGCGACGACGTGGTCGAAGACGCCAACGGTCCAGGGGAGTTGCTCGGCCTCGGCGGCGACCAACGCGGGGCGGACACCGGCATCGAGCAATCGCGCACGGGCCACGACCAGCCATCGGGAGGCCAGGTCGATCCCAACGCAGGCCAAGCCCGCCTTCGATGCAGCGACCAAGAACCCGCCGCTCCCAGAGCCCAGCTCCAGGATCGGCCCGCGATCGGGACCGTCGAGTGTGGCCAGCAGGGTCCGGCCTCGCCCTTCGGCGGCGCGGAGGTGGTTGAGGAATCGTCGACGACGGGTCATCGACTCGCCGGAGAGATCGTAGTAGCGACCCGCCAACGCCAGCCAGTCGCGACCGTCGCGTTCGGTCTCCAGGCGCTCGGCCCGCGCGCGGTCATCGTCGAGGCCCAAGTAGCGGTCGGAGGTCGAACGGACATCGGGGAGCCCCGCAACCCGACGGCAACCGCCAGATGGTTCGAGCGGTGGAATGCCCGGCCCGATCGCGATCGGATCGACGGTCGTCAACGCGCTCGCAGCGATCCTTGGCAAATCGCAACAAGACCTTTTGTCAAGGCGGCTATGCGGCGGGCTGATCGGCGGCACAGTCGGTCCTCCTCGTTCGGAGCGCGTAGACGGCCCTCGTGGCGGAGTCGCGGATCGTCCGGAGACCCCGGCGCGCCGTCATCCAAGGCTCCAGATGGACTCGGCAGAACCGATCCAGGACCGCATCGTCGTTGAGGTAATAGCTCTCGAACCGAGAGAGCCGATGGGGGTCCTCCGACCCATCGGCCAGTCCAAGCCTGGTCCCGAAACCCGCCCGATAGACCGCCCGCGATGCCTCGACGACCCGGTCGTCGACGCTCCCGAACGGATAAGCCACGAAGGGGCAAGGTGCTTCCAGGCGATCCTCGATCCGAGCGCGCGAGTCCGACAGCTCGAACTGGACTCGTCGAATCGTCAGCGTACGAAGATCCGGATGAGTCACCGTATGCGAGCCGATCGTCATCCCGATTCCCGAATCGACCAGGTCGCGCAACTCCGACCAACTCAAATAGTCCTTGTGAGTGGAACGGTCCGATATCGACTCATCATGTTGTCGGTCAGCAAGGTCAGCGTGGCCGGTGATGACGAACAGGGTCGCGGGGAGCTGAAGGTCGGTCAGGACGTCGACGATCCGGAGGATCGAGCGGAGGCCGTCGTCGAACGTCAACGCGAACGATCGTGAGACGGGGGGCCGTTCGCGCTCGATCCAGTCATCGAGGCCGAGGCACGACCAGCCGTGGTCGCGGAGCCGTTCCATGGTCGTGCGAAACCGGTCGACGGTCGTCGAGGTCGGCGAGACCCGATCGGCGATCGCGTGGTAGGTCAGGATCGGCAGGGCGCCGAGGTCGTCGGTGGGTCGGGACATCAGGAATCCAACTCGTGCTCGCCGGAGAGGACGAACTGGCTGATCGGTTGGCTGGGCGCACGGGTCGGTAAGGGCTCGACATCGACCGTACGCCCGGTCCGCATCGCCTCGTAGCAGGCGGCGAGCAGTTCGGTGACCCGCGCACCGTCCCAACCGTTGGCGTGGCGCCTTGGATCGTTTGCGCGATAGGGTCGGCACCAGGATTCGATCTCTCGGACCAAGGTCGACCCACAACCGTGGAGCATCTGATCGAGCCGATCGCCCAGCCGAGCTGTCAGGTAGCGACGATGGATAGGTCGGCCCCCATCGATCGAGCCGTCGAGGCTCCAAGGGGTCAACCCGGCCCGCAACTGACCACGGGTGCCGCGAACCTCCAGGTCGAGATAGCCTTGGCGTCGGTTCCAGCTCGATTGCAGAACGCCGATCCCGCCATCGCGGCCGATCAGCAAGGCCGCCGCCTCTGACTCGCCCCCATTCGGGTCGTCGTAGTCGCGCGAGCCGGACGCCTGGACGGCGACGACCTCGGTCAGGCACTGGCGGATCAGGTCAAGGCCGTGCGGGCCGTTGTCGGCCAACGTGCCGCCGCCAGCTCGATGCGGCGTGGCGCGCCAGCCGTTAAGGAAGGCGTCCCAGTCACAATGGCCGATCGTCAACACGACTGAGCGGACCCGCCCCAGCTCACCGCGCTCGACGTGGCCGAGCAGGTCGGCGATCGGCTCGTAGAAGCGATGGTTCAAGCCGGTGGCGAGAGCAACCTGTCGCGAGTCGGCCAGCCGTGCCAGGTCTTGAGCCTCTTCTGGGTCGAGGGCCAACGGCTTCTCGGAGAGGACGTGGTGGCCCGACTCCAACGCACAGCGGACCTGATCAGCGTGCAGGTCATGGGGCGTGGCGATGATCACACCGTCCAGCCCGTCGGTCCGGTGCATGGCCTCTTCCAAGTCGGCGTGGGCCGGCACGCCGAACCAGTCGGCCAGCTCTTCGGCGCGGGACAAATCGGGATCAACGACCCCTAAGAGCCGCGCTGAGCGGCTCCGGACGACGGCAGCCGCCCGATGCGATCCCCAATAGCCCGCACCGACGACAAGGACATGGCGAGGCTGACGGCTGACTCGGCTCACGATGCGGACTCCTCCCAAGACTTCTGCAATCCGTCGCTTTGAGGGGTGGCCGGAACCGTTGGAGTGATCGTCGGATCGGCCGAAGCCTCAGGGGTTGACTCCAGGTGGTGCGGGCCGGGAATCGGTTCGGGATGGGACCAGCGGGCCACGGGTGTGACGCGCTTGCCCTGGTGGATCGTTGAAGGCCCGTCCGCTTCGGGATCGCGGAGCGAGCGCCAGGTGCCCCAGGCCTCGCCGAAGGTCCAGGCGGCCAGGCCGGCGATCCAGAACGGGGCGACCCGAACGAGTCGGGATAGGTTGAGTCGGCAGCGGAGCCCGCCTCGGAGCGAGCGGACCAACAACGTCACGAATATCGCTGGTGCGGCCAGGATCCGGAGCTGTCGACGGGTCGGACTGTAGAACGAGGCGCGGTCGCGTGCGAAACGCGCGGCGTGACTCGCCCGATGGCCCAGCCAACGCCGCTTGGCAAACGGGCCGGCCAGGCTCAAGACCGCCTCCGGGACCAGGCAGAACCGCTCGCCACGACCCGAGAGGGCACGATCGATCGGGTGCTCCCAGAAGCCGTCAGCCCAGAGCGCTCCGTCGGGCGAGACGCGGTCCAGGCTCCGACGGTCGTAGAGCGCGTTGTCGCCCGGCGGTAGCGAGGCCAAGCCGATCCAGGCCGGATGATAGTTGGTGTAGCGGAGCAGGTAGACGGCCAGAGCCTCGGGACACCCTCGAGGATCGAGGGCGATCGGCCCACCGACGACCGCCGCTTTGCTACCGCGCGCCCGGCCGATCAGGGCCGCTAGCCAGTTCGGGCCGGGGACCAACTCGGAGGTCGTCAAAGCCACGTAACGCGAATCCGAAGCGGCCACGCCGAGCGCCCAGAGTTCCGGGACGAGGGTGTTGTTCGAGGCTGAGAGCCAGGTGATCGGGACGTCGAGGCTCTGACCGAGGAACCCGAGCCGCTCCGGCTCGGCCAGGCCGACCCCGTCGACGACAATCAGGTCGGCCCCTTGGTCGCGCGCCTGCTCGACGAATGCGGTCACGTGAGGCAGGGTCCGAGGCTCGGTCAAGGCAACCACAACGCTGAGATTGGCGTTCTCGACACGTGCAGTTTCATGCTCAGAACGATTCTTCATGATGAAGGGCGTCTCGGAGGGGCTGAACGGGACGGACATGCGGCCGATAGAGCGGGCTTGGGGAGTCGGCGTGTCGGGGATCGAGCGCGGGGAGCCGATTCCAGATCCGATGCAACGGGTCGTTGGAGTGGGGCACGCAGCCGACGCGAACCTCGTCGAGGCGATCACCGAGAATCGTGATCCGATCGAGGTCGGCGGTGCCGAGTCCGGCCCGCTCGGCCAGTTGCAGATAGCCAACAGCCTTGGGATCGAGGCCCATGACGGCGGTGGCGATCGCGTCGACGGCGACTGGATCGGTTCCGGCGATGACCGTGCCGATCCGGATCGGCGTGCCGTGGCGCGGTCCTTCACGGTGCATCGCGTCGAAGGCGTCGACGACGCTGATCTGAGGCGCGGTGCGTCGGGCTAGGGCGACTAAGTTGTGCTGCATCACGTAGATCGAGCGGAGGAAGGCCAGGTCATTGGGGGCCAGCTTCGACCAACCCGTCGGCCGGTCGATCCCCCGCCAGGCGAACCGAGCGCGTCGGAGATGACCCAGCAACCGATTGGCCGCTTTGGCGACCAGGTGATCCTGCTTGAGCAGGGCGACCAGCCCGGCACGCCACCCCGCAAAGCCTGAAGCCCCGTCGTAGCCGTGCATCCGGATCCGATCCTCGGGATGGATGCTCGAGAGCATATTTTTGATCGACAGGGTCACGCCGGCGGTCATGTGGGTCTTGGCGACCGCCAGGCTGATCCGACAGTCCGAGCCGACGATCGTCCTGGAGAGCCGGGCCGACCGGGATTGCCCGTCGACCCCACGTAGGGTCAGCGGCTCCCAGGCGTTCTCTTCCCGGTTGATATCGAAGAAGTGGACCGGGCGGTTCCAGGCCTCGCCGACCAGGCCCATCCGTCGAAACCCAGCACGGGCATCGGTGGCCCCCTCGGCGACGACGACCCGAGCGCATCCGGCGGCCAGGACGTGATCGAGGACCGGGCCAAAGGCGTCGGCGTGGGTCGAGGGGGCTTGGTCGCGGTGGCTGACCAGATTCGGCTTGATGACTACCGCATGCGCGGGTTCGAGGCGTTCGGCGATGGCTGTCCGAATCTCGGCCAGGGCCGAGGCGACCGCGTCGCGACGACGCGGGGCGCGGGCGATGGCCACAAAGGGGTGTTGCGTCATCGGGGCGACTCAGTTGTGTTGGAGGTCGTGGAGCGGGTTCGGACTTGGGATGCTTCGGACTCGGGGCGGTCGGCTCCGACGGTCTCGGCTTCGGCTTGAGGCTTGAGGTGGCCCGCCGCGATCGACGAGCCGCCGGGGTCGGCACGAAGCTGCCCACCCAGTGCCGAGCGGCCGATCGGACCCGGCGCCCGGACACCCAGCACTTCCAGACGCTGGGCGTGGTGGATCGCCGAGGCCAGGATCACCGAGACCCCGCAGGTCAGGTAGTAGAGCACGTGCAATGGGAGGGCGGTGATCGCGAAGCCGAGCCCGCGACGAGCCGCGAAGAACCGATAGAGCGGCGCGTTGAGACAGACGATCCCCAGGGCTGAGAACGGCGGGACCAATCCGAGGATCGGCCAGATCGGGCTAACCGCCGCCGTGAGCAAGGCCAAGGCCGTCAAGGCGACGCTTAGTTTTTGGGTGGGCCGGACGTTCAGATCGTTCTCGTGAACCCCGCGACGCCACTGGAGGAGC
Organism: uncultured Planctomycetia bacterium; assembly: GCA_964609385.1. Classification (GTDB taxonomy): domain Bacteria; phylum Planctomycetota; class Planctomycetia; order Isosphaerales; family Isosphaeraceae; genus CAZSSM01. The sequence continues at coordinate 36,439 of CAZSSM010000021.1, read as the reverse complement.
ATCCACGGGACGCCTCGGCAGAGCAGGTCGGTCCGGACCATGCCGTAGAGCGACCAACTCTTCATATGTGTCCCTTGGAGATTACGGATCAGCTCGATCCGATGGCCCGAGGCAGTCGCGCGATAGCCGAACTCGATATCCTCGATGGCCGGTCGCCGGTAGAGTTCCGGGTCGAACCCGCCGAGGTTCATGAAGGCGTGGCGTCGATAGGCGCCCAGGCCGGTCCAGAAGGTGCGCGCCGAGCGAACCTCGCCGTCGAAGCGACCCTGCTGGTGGACGAAGTGATGGAGCAGGTTGCGGAACTGGCTGACCGGATCGGGCTGGCTGGGCCGATCGTCATAGGAGCCGAAGAGGCCCATCAGATCGGGGTGTCGAGCGAACCGATCGAGGGCGCGTTCCAGGGCGTGGTGTTCGATGAGGATGTCGGCGTCGAGGAAGAAGACGATCTCGCCACGGGCGATCCGCGCGCCGGCGTTGCGGGCGGCGGCCGGACCTCGGGGCTCGCGATGCGTCAGCAGGGTGGCGCCGAAGGCTTGGGCGATCGAGGCCGAATCATCGGTCGACCCGTCGTCGACGACGATCAGCTCGAAGCCGCGGACGGTCGAACTCCGGACCTTTCGGAGGCAGCGCTCCAGCATCGCGCCGCCGTTGAGGACCGGGATGACGACCGAGAGCGACGGGGTCGTCGACGTCGGACGCAACGCCGAGGCGGGACGATCTTCCATGACGCTCCTCAACGGTGGGGGGCGATCCGTCGGGGCTGGCCCCATCCGTGGGGCGGACCGAGCGGATCCACGATCGCGTGCCGAATCCCATCCGGTTCCCGGAGAAACCGCCCCGTCTCCAGGCCAGACCCCGCATCACGTCGAACCGAGTCGACACCGAAGCGGGTCTGAGGCCGATCCGGATCCCAAAGGGAAGGGAGGGGAACGGGGACCGCGACGTGCGTCGGGAGACTATGGTGATCCCGGAAAGCTGTCAACCGGGCTCGACGATGGCGTGTGGGCTCGCCAACAGGGGTGTTCGGCCTCGACAGCGCCCATTGACCGTGATCAGCCTGGGTTGGACAATGGTCCGAGTCCGCCGATGCGTGATGTTTGGGGCCGTTCGGAACCTCGGGACTGCCCCAACAGGGAGGCCGAAGCGTGTCGACCCATCCGAGTTCGGGGCCTCAGGGAGGCTCGGAGCGCCTGGCGCCTCAGGCCGTCATCGGGCGGATGGGGCTCTATCTCCGCCAATTGGAGACATGGCAGAAGCAGGGCGACACCCGGATCTCGAGCCGTCGGCTGGGCCTGGCCTTGGGGATCCGCGACGCGCAGGTCCGCAAGGACTTGGCGTATTTCGGCCAGTTCGGTCAGCCCGGGATCGGCTATCCGATCACCGAGTTGGTCACGCGGCTCCGCGAGATCCTCGGGGTCAACCGGATCTGGCCGATCGCCTTGATCGGCTTCGGAAACCTGGGTCGCGCCCTGATCGGATACCACGGGTTTCAGGAGCACGGGTTTCGGATCGTGGCGGTCTTCGACGAGGCGCCCGAGAAGATCGGTCGCGCCATCGGTCTCGGGGCGGACTTGGTGGTCCAACCGATCGCTGAGCTGGACGAGACGGTCCGTCGGCATCGGATCCGGATGGCCATGCTCTGTGTGCCCGGGTCGGTCGCCCAAGGCGTCGCCGATCGGTTGGTTCGCGCCGGCGTGCAGGGGATCTACAACTTCGCCCCGACCACGATTCAGGTTCCGAGCGAGGTCCGCATCATCTCGGTCGACCTCAGCGTCCAGCTCGAACACTTGGCCTACCAGGTCCTGCACACCGGGGGCGCGACCGACACCCGACTCGAGATCCGTCGACCGCACCTCGACGACATTTAGACGTTGGGTGTCGAGGCCGCCTAACCACGCGCTGCAGCGGACCTCGGCCGCCGCGGCGATCTTTGGTATCATCGAGGTCGTTCTCGGCGGGCCAGTCCGCTGAGCTTGGGCGTTCGGCGGCAGTCGCATGTGGAGCCGATAATGATGGTGAGAGGATGGTCGATCGCCCTCTGTTTATTGACCGGCGTCCCAGACGCGGGTCCTGGATCTTCGTCGGTCCGTGAGGACGGATCGCTCGTGATTGATGGCGAGGCGGTCATCCCTTTTGGCGTCTATCATGTCTCCTGGGTCGACGGACGCATGGGGCCGAGGCTGGCGGCCGACCTCGGAGTGATCGCAGACGCCGGATTCAATCTTGTCCACCCCACGCTTGATCCGACCCCGATCGCAGATCGGATGATGGAGGATGCAGCCGGGCGTGGATTGTTGGTGGTCGGCGAGATCTACTGGAAGGATCGGGCTTCGATCGTGGGGCGATTCCGCGACTCGCCAGCGATCATCGCCTGGGATATCGCCGACGACGTCAATTGGCCGCCCGACGAGCCGGAGATCACGCCGGCCGAGCTGAGACGACGACGCGATGAGTTCCGGCAACTCGACCCGGACGGCCTGACCTACGCCTCCGGGATCGGGGCCCCCAGCCTCGAATTGGGTGACTACGCCACGGCGCTCGACCTGCTCGGCGTGCAGAGCTACCCGATCGGGAACAGCCCGGACGATCCGACGTGGGACGAACGGGCCCTCGAGGAACACGTCTCGAACATGCGGCACGCGGAGGAGGAGGCGGCCGGCACGGGCGTCTGCCTGATCGCCAACCTCCAGACGTTCTCTTGGGAAGGCCAGCGGCGGCCGACCCCGGAGGAACTCCGGAACATGCTTTACGCGGCCCTGATGCACGGCTTCAGGGGCGTGATGACCTACACCTATTACGACGGGTCCGGCGTGTTACCGGAGACCGACCCACAACTCTGGCGCGAGCTTCGAAAACTCCGACGCGAAGTCGAGGCGATCGAGTCGACACTCCTCGACGGCCGACGGGCGGACTTGGTGACGGATCGGAACCGGATCCACGCGGCTCTATGGCACGAGGATGCCGTGCTACTCGTCACCGTCCTCAGCACTCGCCGAGACGAGACCGTCCCGGTCGCGATCGAGTTGCCTGATGCCCCGGAAGGATCGGCCGTCAATCCGGCATTCCCGGGGAGACCGTCGGGTCTGACGCTCTCCGGAGGGAAATTGATTGGGGAAGTCGGTCCCGGGGAAGTGCATGTCTATCGGGTCATCCTGCCCCAGTGAGGGAACAGGAGACATCTTGAATACCGACGACTGTCGCAGGTAGCCGAACGGCGGACTGCCTAACCGCGTGCTGCAGCGGACCCCAGCCGCCGCGGCGATCTTTGGTATCATCAAGGTGGTTCTCGGCGGGCCGGTCCGTTGAGCTTGGGCGTTCGGCCTCGTGGAGGCTTTAGCGTGGGACGACACAAGGAGCGGGACATCCAGGCGAGCGACGTGGCCACCACCTACACCATGATCGAGGTGGAGCGGGTCTTCAGCGAAATGGTCAAGTCTATCCGCTGCCCCAACTGTGACTTGGAATACACTGATTACGCCCTCGAATGGGGAAATGTCTGGTGCGAAGGGCGGCGCGACCGAATGCGTGAAGAAGGCTTGCAGGAGCATGATGGCCCGTACAAGCTGAGGTGCGAGCTGTGCGGCCACCGCTCTTGGCTCAACTACTTCGCCCGTTCGGTAAGCAGCGCCGAAGAACAGGACGCCTGACCTCGCGCTGCAGTGGACCCGGGCCTGCCGAGACGGTTTCTGATGTCATCGAGATTGGTTCTCGGCGGGCCAGTCCGCTACGTTTGGGCGTTCGGCGTCGGGGACCTGCGTCATATCTAAGATCGAAGATGCAGTTCTCGCCCTCTTACATCTCGGCATCCAAGACGGAACCCGGGCCTGGCAGGGGTTCGACTGAAACGCTATGGACTGTTTGCGTCCCCCTGAAGCGTCTCGCCTATTAGGACCGCTGCGGCATGGGGATCCCGGAATCTGACCGATAAGGGAGTCGACCCCAGCACTGTCAAGCGACGGCCACTCTGGCAGGAGTTTGGCGAGCCAACCGGTCGGTTGACACGGAAAACATTCCAGCTCATCCTTTCAGGTCGGCGTTAAATCAGCCACGTGGCCGGTTTGACGCTCACAATCAGTCCACCGAACGGCTCACACCTCTCTCCGACCTGATGGTCGAGCGGGTGCGAGCCTCAAAGGTGATTCACGCCGATGAAACCACTGTGCCGGTCTGGGATCCAACACACTCTCGAGCCAGCTTTTCCTCGGGAGGTCATCGGCATCACCGGGGTCCTTCGCCGTCGGATCAGCTTCTGCCTTCTTCGGGCCGAGTGCTCCGAGATCCGAAAACAACGCGGGATGAATGATGAGGAAGAACGGGACTCTCGGTAGAAGGCTGTTTCGCACGGCCGCACTTCTGATTGGTTTCACCATCGGCGTCCCGGCATCGGCCCAGACTCGGTTGGTGTCGCAGGAGCCGTACTCCTTTCCGTTCGAGAACTACGAGGCTTGGCTCGCGTTCATGGACGAGTCCCCCGACCCGTCCTGGCGATCGGGTTCCGTCGGGAGGCTGGTCCCGCAGGACGTATTCTTAAGGTACAAATCTGGTCGTACCGTTCGGGCGGAGAGAATCACTTACCTGAGCGATGGCCTGGAGATCAGAGGCTTCAAGATCTCGCCCCAGAACTCGACGGGGCCCTTTCCTGTGGTCGTCTTCGCCCACGGCGGGGTCGCCGAATGGGGACGGATCACCTTCTTCGATGTCTTGGAGATGTGTCGGTTGGCCGAGCGAGGTTACATCGTGATGGCGTCAGCGCTCCGAGGGGAAGGCGGGAGTGACGGCCACCCGAACCTCGGATCCGGAGATCGTCAAGACATCCTCGATCTCCTGGCGGTCGCTTCGCACCTCGACGAAGCCGATTCGACGCGCATCGGATACTGGGGCTTCTCGCGCGGCGGGAGCCTGGGCTATCGCGTGCTCGCCAAGACTGACCTCATTCACGCAGCCGTCCTGATCGGTGCACCGAGCGACCTGCTCGACAATCCTCGGAGGGCGGAGTTTCATGAGCACGTCTATCCGGGAATCGTCGATGGTTACGAAGCCGATCCCGATGCGGCGCTGCGTCGGTTGTCTGCAGCCTATTGGCCCGAGCAGATATCGCCCTCGACTGAGATCCTGTTGATCCATGGCGCAAATGATGACCGCGTCCGGCTTTCAAACAGTCTGACCATGGCTGACCACTTCGCTCGTCTGGGGCGGCCGTTCCGCTTGGTTGTCCCCGAAGGCGGCTCGCACACCTTGATTGAGCACCTGGATGAGATTCGGACCGAAATGGATCGGTGGTTCGACGCAAGACTAAAACGGTAAGTCCGCGAAATCGGTTGAGAGTCTATCTCATGATTTTCGAGACCCCTCGCTGACCTCCTGTGAACGACGGCCAGAAAGTGTGGCTCCCCGACGGTTGTGAGGGCGCTATACCTTCTGTCCGTTGTTCACAGGTCCGACCGGGCGATCGGATGGCTGGGCCAGGACTTGGGTTTGGCGGGGGTGATGTGGTTCTGATCGCATGTGCGTTGCACACTCCGAGCGCCCGGCGCTATACTTTTCGGGCACCCTGCTGGGATTAGCATTGAAGTCCCCTTCGAGGAGACTTCCGAGCTGCAGTTCGACTTGATCGTCGGTCGATCTCCCGACAGCCCTCCTCGATGAACAAGGCCCGGTCGCGGCCCCGGATCTTGGCCAGGATGATGATCCGGCGGAGCGGATCCCCTATTCTCGGTTGATCGTCGAGGGCCCTTCGGACTCGACCAGATCGGCCAGTTGGATCAAGGGCAGGCGCTAGCCGGATGCGGTCGGGATCAGGATTCGGTTGGATTCATACCAATCTCTTATGGCATGATGGAACAGAATTCAATCTAGCGGGTCGGTCAAGGGAGTCAACCGCTCATCGGCATCGACCGTTCGTTCCAAAAGTCTTTTGATAGACTTAATAACGTCATTTACCTACGGATCGACATTCGTCTGTATTTTATGCATTTTTGATCGTCTAACACAGGCAGCTTGACGCGAGACTGTTCAGGGATTTAAGTTGACTTTGTCAAGCTTCGTACTGTTGACCAAAGTGCCTTCCTCAAGCGACTCCGACCCAGCCTTGGCTGGGTAAGCCGGAGGTCGGTCCGTTGAGAAAGCGCCCGATGGTGAGCCACTTGAGGCGGGATTGTTGGGCCATTGAAGGTTGAGTTTGTCACGATTCATCGTATGTGACGGAGGGACCGATGGCGGGCAAAGTTGCGGTGATCACAGGGGCAAGTCGAGGTCTCGGACGGTCGGCGGCGATCCAACTCGGCAAGGAAGGATTCCTCGTCGTCGTCCATTATGGAAACAACCGGGATCAGGCCAACGAGGTCGTTGACGAGATCCAGCGCGATGGCGCTCAGGCGTTTGCCCTGCAAGCGGACGTGGGCGATCTGAAGAGCCTCCGCCGGTCCTATCAGCAACTTGACTCCGAGCTTGAACGTCGGACGGGGGAGTCGAAGTTCGACGTGCTCATCAATAATGCGGGGATCAACATCGGAGTTCCCTTCGAGGAGACCACCGAGGAGCAGTTCGATCGGCTCTTCGCGATCAACGTCAAAGGGGTCTTCTTCGGGACACAACTGGCCCTGCCCAGGCTCCGTGATGGCGGGCGGATCATCAACCTCTCGAGCGGGCTGACCCGATTCTCGCTCCCGCAGTACACCGCCTATGCGGCCACGAAAGGCGCCATCGACGTCTTGACCCAGAATCTGGCCAAGCTGCTTGGGTCGCGAGGAATCACCGTCAACTCCGTCGCCCCCGGCGCGATCGAGACCGACATGAATCCCTACCTCAAACACCGCCCGGCCCAGGAGCAGATCGCTTCCATCACCGCCCTGGGCCGCCATGGACAACCCAACGACATCGCCGGAGTGATCGCGTTCCTCGCCTCCGATGCGAGCCGATGGGTCACCGCTCAGCGCATCGAGGCCAGCGGTGGGGCCATGCTCTAAATCCCATAGGATCAATCGAGCAGAGCCCCCGCCAACCTCAGAAGGGAGACTTACGGGGTCTCGGCGAGCACCTTATCCATGTAGGCGTTGATATCGTTGGTGAGCCGCTCGAGGGTCTGATCGGTCTCGGCTTTGATCGCTGGCAGGTCCTCGAGGGACCGCCCTTGGGTCTCAGTTCGGGCGAAAAGGTAGATCTTGAGCTTCGGCTCGGTCCCCGAAGGACGAACGGCGAACCGAGTCCCCGGCGCTGAGAGGTAGAACATCAGTAGGTCGCCGGAAGGCTCGGGCAGGGGAGTTGTCGCCGCTGAGCCGTCGAGGGTCCGGGTCTCATGACGCTTGTAGTCGTCGACCCTCAAGACGGCCTGGCCGGCCAATTCGGTCGGGGCTTGGTCGCGGAAGGCGGCCATCAAGGCCTGGATCTGCTCGACGCCCTTGCGGCCCTCCAGAACCTTATTGATCAGGCGCTCGCCGTAGTGGCCGACGTCCAGATAGAGCTGGTCGAGGTAGTCGATCAGGGTGGTCCCGCGCACCTTGAGGTCGGCGCAGAGCTCGGCCATCAGGAGGCTGGCCACAGCGGCGTCCTTGTCGCGGACGTGCGCGCCGCGGAGGTAGCCGTGCGACTCCTCGAAGGCGAACAGGAACCCTTCGGGACCCCGCGCGTCGATCTGCACGGCGATCCACTTGAAGCCGACCAGCAGTTGGTCCTCAACCTCGACCCCCGCGCGTCGGGCCAAGGCGCCCGGCATCTGCGAGCTGACCAGCGTCGTGACGATGTAGGGTGAGGCCGGCATCGCGCCTTTGGCCTTGAGCTTCTCCAGGACGAAAGCCGCTTGCACGACGCCGATCTGGTTGCCGTTGAGGGTCGTCCAATCGCCCTTGGGATCGCCCGCGACCGGGACGGCCACGCCGATCCGGTCGGCATCGGGGTCGCTGGCCAGGACCAATTCGGCGCCGGTGGCCCGAGCCTCCAGGATCGAGGCCTCCAAGGTCTTGGGGATCTCCGGGTTGGCCACGTGGCCGGGGATATTGGGGAAATCGCCGTCAGGGGTCCGTTGGGTGGACAAGACGTCGACATGGGCGAAACCGGCGAGTCGGAGAGCTGCGGCGACGTTGGTCTCACCGACCCCGTGCATCGGCGTGTAGACCAGCTTCAAGTCGCGGGCCTCGGAGACGGCCTGCGCGACAACGGCCTCCAGATAGGCGCGGTCGATTTCTTCGCCGACGATCCGGATCGCGCCCGAGGCCAGCCCGGCCTCATAGGGAGTGGTTGGGATCTCGCGGTCCATTACCTCCTGGACCCGCGCGATGATCGCCTTGTCGTCCGGCGGCACGACTTGGCCGCCAGTGGCCGCATAGCACTTGAAGCCGTTGTCCGAGGGCGGGTTGTGCGAGGCGGTGATCATGATCCCACAGCCAGAGCCCAGTTGACGTACCGCGAACGAGAGCAGGGGGGTCGACCGATAGCCGTCCAGCAAAGCGACTTGAAACCCGGCCGCGGCAAGGACCTCAGCGCAGGTCCGAGCGAAGGCGACCGAGTTGTGTCGGGTGTCGTGGGCGATCACGCACGAACGGGCCGCGACCGACTCGGGCTTCGAGAGGATGTGGTCGGCCAGGCCCCGGGCGCTCTCGGCGATTGTCCGGCGGTTCAGGACGTTGGTGCCGACCGGATACATCCGGCCTCGACGACCGCCGGTGCCAAACTCCAGGACCTTGAAATAGACGTCGTCGAGCACCTGCCAGCGCCGCGCTTCGATGTCCTCGATGAGCCGAGGACGGAACTCGACGAAGCCCGGCTCGGTCAACCAACGCGTGATGTTGGCTGCGGACGACTCGGAGAGCTGGCCCTCACGGGCGGCCTGTGTGGCGGTCTCGACGTACCCTTGCACTTCGGACATGACCGACTCCGACGCGTTTGCGGGCGCCGGGCGGGCCGATCGACCGACCTCGGGACCGACCCGACCTCGCCTTCTCAGGATGGGGTTTTTGGGGTTCACAGGGTCCATTGTCGCGCCTGGCCTCGGCCAAGCCAACGGGGCAGGCCCGATCGACCCGCGCATCCGACAAACTTCAACGTTTGCACCCCGATCTTTGGTTTGTAACTTCGGGGGTCCCGCCGGCTTCTCCGATGATTTGGTCCGGAGCGATCTCGAATCGGATTCATTCTAAGTCACCGAAGGATCATGGGTTCCGTGCTGGGAGGCCGAAAATTCGCGGCTTTGGCACGATGGCTGCATCGATCTCTCGACGTCTCTCAGCGCCAAGGATGGCGTTCCCCCTCCTGGAATTCTTCAGGCCCCACGCGAGGAAGAGCCGATTGTGCCAGTGCGGCCGTGCGGTGGGACCTGGTCAGATCCGTCATTGGGATTGGGCATGAACATGGATCGTTCCGAGCGCAGAGCGTTGAAAACCCGTCCGTCCATGGAGTCGCTCGAGTCGCGGCTCGTAATGAGCGGCGGTGGCCCCACCGATCAGCAACAGTATCTGCTGGAACGGATCAACCAAGTCCGGACCGATCCGGATCAAGCTGCCGCCTGGATCGAGCAGACCGCCGACTTCCAACTGGCCCTAACGCTTCGCGCCTTTGGGGAGAACCTGGAGGAGGCCGTCGACACGATCGCCTCGCGGCCCGAGCGCGAACCGTTGGCCTGGAGCGCCGAGTTGGCCGAGGCCGCCGAGGCCCACGCCCTCGACATGGCCACCGGCGGGTTCCAGTCGCACACCGGCTCGGACGGGTCCAGCCCGCGCGACCGGATCGATCGGACCGGCTTCGGCGCGGTCCGTTCGGAAGCCGAAAACGCCTATGCCTACTCCCGGTCGGTCGACCACGCCATGCAGGCGATGCTCGTCGATTGGGGCGTGCCCAGCAAGGCCCACCTCAACAACCTGACCGAGCCCCACCGCAACATCGATGAGACCTTCAAGGAGGTCGGTGTGGCCGTCGTGGCCAGCCGAAATCCCCGGGTTGGGCCGCTGGTCGTGACCCAGCAGATGGCCCGTCCTCACGACGCCCAGACCTATCTGGTCGGCGTTGTGTACCACGATCGTGATGGCGACGACTTCTACTCCGAGGGCGAGGGGCAGGGGCGGCTTCGGGTCGAGGCCCGTTCGCTCGCCGACAACACTTCGACGTCGGTCGAGACCTGGGGATCGGGCGGTTATCAACTGGCCCTCAAACCGGGCGACTATCAGATTCGGCTCTTTGAAGGCTCGCGATTGCTCCGAGATGCTCGGATCACCATGACCACGCAGAACCAGAAGGTCGACTTCGACCTCAGCGAGCCGGCCCCGCCCACGATCATCGAAGCCCCGCCGGAGCCGGCCATCGTCGAAGCCTCGCCAGAGCCCATCGTCGTCGCGGAGGCTCCGGCGGTGGTCCAACGGTCGATCCCCAACCTCGAGCCCGCCGTCGTCCCAACGCCGCCGTCGCGTAACGTCTCCACACTGGCCTGGACCAGCTTCCGCGCCACGCAACAGGAGTCGGGGATCAACCAGACCAACCAGTCGGAACCGACCGCGACATCGGCGTCGACGTCCGAGCCGGACACCCCGATCGTCGTCCACAACACGCCTGAGCCGATTGAGCTGGTCGAGCCCGAGCCGAACACGCCCCCCTCGCCGACCGTCCCGCAGCCGACCCCACGCCCCGAACCCGTGACCGTCGATGCTGCCGATGACGCCGAGACCGAGACGTCGTCCCCGGCCATCCCGGGAGGCTTCGTCTGGTCGGTCTGGTCGGCCCGTTCACGCTGACGTCGTGACGGATAATCTTATCCCTTGATTAATCAATCGACTTTAAGTTTAAGCGGCATGGTTCTTCAGAAGACCATGCCGCTTTCTTTGGTGGCATGGATGGATCGGTGGTTGACTGGCTTTAAAAAAACGATCATTTCTGATTATGGATGATCGTCGCCATTTAGGATCGATTGAAGCAATTGTTATTACCAACCACCTGCAGGGCCCGTGCCGCCTTAGCGTTTGGCCATTCTTGGCTTCATTTGGGGCTTTTTTGGAAAACACCGGCAAGAAATACCGCGAATCTTAACATTGTGGCTAAGTCCTAACCCTCTCGTTATTTGCGCGTTGGAGCGAAGAAAACACTTCACTCCACCCCCCGGCAACCCATTGAAAACCTATCAGCACCTTGGTCTACTGAAGCCAAACCAGTGAATGAAGCGTTGCTCATGTGCTTTGTTAGAAGGTTTTCCTCATTGCCCATAAATCTGAAGGAACTTGGAGAGGCGTGTTCGCGGCCTCACACTCTGAACTCGATCGCTTACTGAAAAGTTTCCCCGTACCTTCGGCCTCGTTCGGAGGAAAAGTGGGGTGACGGTGCCCCATCACCCAAGCGAGACTATAAGGAAAGTGCACAAGCACTTTAGTTTACTCCAAAATTTACGCTCAGATGAGCATAACCCGTTTAGGAGCAGAATTTCAATGATCTATCTCTTGCTAATTGTTTCTATTGCTGTCGATCAAGACGAGTATGTTTCCATTGCAGATTTGATCAAAGACGCTCAGATTTCTAATGCTGCCCACCTGAATCAGGGAAAGTTCCGATATAACATCACGTACACTATTGGCGACAAAGAACCAATACATTTTGAAAGTACTTTTTTCTGGAAGTCAGATAACGCATTTTGGGCATACAAATACAGCGATCCTGAAAATAGCATTTCTAGAAACCATGAACAACTTCTTGAAGAGTCGCCTGTGCATTATCGTTTCATTTACGAAGACATATTTTACGCATACAGTTATATTCATAAAAAAATATTTGTCGACAAGCCCGAACACCGCAATTCCTACTCCACGGCTTATTTCCTCTTCGACGTTTTCCCAGAGACGAATTGGTCGCGCTGCTGTCAGCCCTACCACTCTTCCGGACGTCCCTGGACGGAGATCATCGGACCCAATTCTCCGGTTGTCAGCCCGGGAGACACGTCTCGGTTTGACCGGATCGACGCCCAAACGTACCGGCTCGTTCGAGAATACTCGGACGGGGGTTTGATGGAGGTCGACTTCTCGTTGGACTTGGCGGGCAGCCCAACGTTCTTCCGAGGGACAGCCGGGCCAGGAAGCAGGAGCCAGTCGAAGACGATCCGGTATCAGTGGGAGCGCCAAGATGGGGGTGCCGTCGTGCTGAGAGGATGTGAGGCGACGTGGTATGGCAAAGGTGGTTCTGACGAGGTGGTCGAGGTATACAAGCTCGAGATCGACGAGGTCGATGTTGAGACTCCTGTACCGGACAGCCGGTTCCGTCTGGCCACGCTCGCCAAGATGGTACCTCCCGACACGCTCGTTAGCAACCATATCACAAATGAATCATATTATGTCGATCCAAGTTTTCAGCGCTCGACGACAGACCAACTCGACTCGCTTTCGGAGAAACTCCGTAAGCGAGGGTTCCTGGGCGGCGGCAAGAAGGAGGATCAGCCGTGATCGGGATTCCACTGATGATGGCTCTCTTCGTCGTACAGGCCCCCAGCGCTGACAAAGGAAGCGACTCCGACGTCCGATGCGGGCGCTACTGCCTTTACGTGGCTCTCAATTCTATGGATCTGGAACCAGGCACGTTCGAATCGTTCGAGCAGAGGATCGGGCCTCCCGGACCGCAAGGATACTCGGTGCAGCAGCTCCAGCTCGCCGCCGAGGAGGCCGGGGCTCAGACCCTGGCCGCCGAGACGACCCTCGAAAACTTGATTTATCGTGATCGAGACGAGGATTTCGCCTGTGTGACGATGGTTAACGAGAACCACTTCGTCCTGTTGTATGAGGTCAACGCCGATGGCGTCTCTGTCATCGACCCGCCGAGTGAATACCAGTCGAGTCTCAGCACCTTCGAGAAAGTCTGGAACGGTAGGGTGCTCCTGCTGAGCGTCGTCCCGTTGCGGGCCGAGGAGTCGGTCGCTTGGAGCCGATCGGTGGAGATCATCCTGTGGCGGACTGGGCTGGCGGTGTTGGGAACGTTCCTCGCCAGTGTCGCCATACTGCTGGCCGTTCGGTTCTGGAAGGCCCGCTCCATCGCGGCGGCTGTGTTGATCGGGATCGGGCTGACGGTGGGCTGTGGCGAATCGGCGATCGAACCGAATGAGACCGTTGCGGTTGCGGCGTTCAACCCTTGGCTGACGTTCGAGAAAACCTCGATCGACCTGGGGACGATCGTCAGATAGATCGGCGATAACGAGCGGACCTTCCGTGTGTCGGCCCGCAACTTGGGCCCCGGCACAATCGAGATCTCCAAGCTCAAGGTGAGCTGTGCGTGCACCGACGTCCGGATCGATCGCCGAAGCCTCGGGCCCGGCCAGTCCGCAACCATCTCTGCCTCGGTGCGGATCGGAGACCGTCACGATGCCAACAGCGTGCGAATCGTCGTCGAGAGCAACGACCCGGTGGAACCCAAGAGCGTGATCACGGCCGAATGGCGGGTCATGAACCCGCTCCATGCCGAAGACGATCGGGTCGATTTTGCCCGCCTGTCCCCCAACGAGGCAACCGAACGGATCTTGCCGATCTACATCGAGGACCTCGGAGTGTGTCGGTCCCGCGAACTCCGGGCTCAGACACGTTCCCGTGCCATCTCGTGTCGACTCGACGAGAAGGACCACGTGGGATCTGAATTGGAAGGTCATCGCGGTGACTCGCAACGCATTCACCTAGCCGATCTGACCGTCTCTGTGCTCGCACAGGATCAGGAAGGTCACTTCCGTGACGCTGTGGAGTTGGATCTGACCTGTGGAGGCGAACTGAGGGCGAGCCTCACCCTGCCGGTTTCATGGTCGGTCACCCCGCCGATCAACGTGTCACCGAGCCGAGTCTTCGTCGGCACGACGGAGCCGGGCCAACGCATCGAGAACCAGATCAACCTCTACTCCACAACGGGAGATCAGTTCCAGGTACAGGCCATCCTCGGTGACCGCCTGGACGACGACCTCGATTTCCCGGACCTAAGCGACCTCATGCACTCCCTCGACTTCGCGGTGACCACGCCGACCGAAGAGGGACCATGGCGGACCTTCGTCACGGTCGAAACCGATCACCCCGAATGTGCGTCGCTGCGAATCCCAGTCTCCGGCATCGTCACGGGAGAGACTCAGAATGAAGCTCGATAGCAGACGAATAGCCTCCCGCGGGTTCACTCTGATTGAACTGCTGGTCGTGATCTTCGTCCTCGGGGTGCTGCTCGCCCTGCTGTTCCCGGCGGTCATGTCGTCGCGACAGGCGGCGCGCCGGCTGGAGTGCAGCAATCACCTCAAGCAGATCGGGATTGCGTTGTCTTCACACCATCAGAGCCAGGGAGCGTTCCCGGCCGGTGTTCGATCCGGTGGTTTCGATGAGGGTATCGGGTCCGAAGTGGCGGTCGACCCGCTCTCGGTTCACTATCAGCTCCTCCCTTACATAGAGCTGAGCCCGATCTACGACAGCATCAACGTCTCGCTCGGTTCGGCCACGGCCCCGATTTCCACCCATCCGACCAACGCCACATCGCGCAGCATGGCGATCGAGGGGTTCCTGTGCCCGGCCGACCCGGGCGGGCCGCGTACGGGCAACAATTACCGGGCTAGCTTCGGTGCCCTCGTCTATGAGTTCGAGGGTCGTGACCGCCAGGGGGCTGGGACGTTCAGCGGCTTCAAGCGGCTCGCCGCGCACAACATCCGCGACGGCCTGAGCCAGACCGCCGCCTTCTCCGAGCGTGTGCGTGGGAGCAGGGACGAAGGGTCCTGGGACCGCTTCACGGATATCTGGCATTCGGGCTTGAACAATTTCGTAAGGAGGACGATCGAGGCCGATGAGATGATCGGAGCCTGCGACGCCTCGCCGGGCAGCTCGATCCGCGTCTGGACCAATGCTGGCGAGTCCTGGCTTACCGGCGAGTACGCCGATACGACCTATAACCATGTAGCGCCCCCGAATTGGTCGGTGATGGATTGCAGCATTCACGGTCCGCCATCGGATCTCGGAGACGTCGTCGGTGGCGCCGTCTCAGCCCGGAGCTACCACGGCAATGGGGTCAATCTGCTTCTGTTGGACGGAAGCGCCCGGTTCGTCATCGACAGCGTCGATCTAAACATCTGGCGGGCGACCGGCACACGGGAAGGCGGCGAGGTCAAGACGATCGTCCAAGCCAACTGATCGCGAAATCCTGAAGAACCCCAAGTCGGTCGAGTATCGGTTGGGGTCTGATATTGAGCTAAGGTATGAAGATCACTTGGCGATCTGGACCCCGAGGTTGTTGCCGACCTGGCGGAGGGTCCCCGGGGCGCCTCGGCCGACCGGGGTGTTGAGGACGCGATGCCGACCAGTTTCGGGATCGCGGAGCACCAGAGTCGTCGAGCCGCCGCCATCGAGGTTCAGCAGGTCGTGACAGCCGGATCGGCGTCCGAAGTCGGCCAGCTCTCTCAGGGTTAGGCCGAGGCTCGATTCGGGCTGGCGGCCGTCGGCGACGATCCAGGTCATCGAGGACCGATCCTCGCTCAACCCGACAGCGGTCCGGGGGTTGATCCCGGCGAACCCTTCGGAGGTCCGGGTGATCGCGCATTCGGTGTAGGACGCGTCGCCGCTCAGGATCAGGACGTGGAACCCGTTGACCGCGTCCCAGATCGGCCGTAGCCCGTCCAGGTCGTCGGGAAGCGGGGCGGGGACGATCCTCGGTCGGCCGTCCTGGTCGATCAACAAGGCGCCGAAGCGGGGGTCGGGCGGCGAATAGACATCGCCGTCGCTGGCCGCGAGACCGACCACGTCCATGCCTCGCCCCTGCTCGGGGCGGAACGGGGCGAAAGCGCTGGCGTTGATGGCCAGGTCGACTCCGGTCGACTCGGCGAACTGGAGCGTCGACTGGCAGTCGGTCTCGAACCCATCGATCGCGCCTCGCCCGGTGACGACGAACTCGGGACGCGTGGCCAGGTCGATCGCGACACTCCAGAGCTGCAACGGTCGCGGCTCACGGTAGACCTCGTGCCGGATCGTGATGCCCGGATACGGCCTCGTGACCTCGACCCGCTCGGGCTCGCCGAACTCGGCACCCAGAGCCAGTCGGGTCGGTCCCACGAGGACGCCGATCGAGACGGTCAGGTACAACCAAACGGAGCGATTGCGAACGAGTCGTGGAGGTCGCATATGCATCGGTGATTCCCGAACGGTTGGGAGTTGGTTCGGTCGGACTGCGGCGCGGGTAGCCGTTGGGGGCGCGTCGGGCTCATAATACGGCTCGACACCAAGACGAGACGAGAGGCGATCCTCAAACCCGGTTGGAGCCCCCATGGAGAACGGTCGGCGTCGGCGCGTGGTCATTACCGGTCTCGGCGCGATCAGTCCCAATGGGCTCGGCGCCGAGGCGTTCGACCGAGCCAATCGCGATGGGGTCAGCGGCGTCTCGGCCATCGACCTATTCGACACCAGCCACCTGGCCAGCCGGGTCGCCGGGATCGTCCGGGACGTTGAGCTGACCGACGCCCTGGACCGTCGCCAGCTCCGCGTGGTCAGCCGAACGGTCCCTTTGGCCATCCTCGCAGCGCGTGAGGCCCTAGAGTCGGCCGGCCTCAAACCCGACGCGTTCGACCTGGAGACCCGACGCGCCCTGGGTTTCATCCTCGGGACCGGAGGCGGTGGCATCGCCTTCGTCGAGGAACTCTACGGCCACTACTACTCGGGGGAGTTGGAGCGGGCCACCGCCTTGGCCGTTCCGGCCGGGACCCACGGCAACATCGCCTCGGAGGTCTCGATCGTGCTAGGTTTGCGTGGACCCTCACATGTGGTCTCGACGGGCTGCACATCCAGCACCGACGCGATCGGCTATGCCTATCGGCAGATCCAGTACGGGGAGTCGCCGTTGATGCTCACCGGCGGCGCGGACGCCCCGATCGCCCCGGCGATTTTGATGGGCTTCGACGTGATGGGTATCATCAGCCGGAACTGGAACGACCAGCCCGAGCGCGCCTGCCGGCCCTTCAGCCGCGATCGCGACGGCTTCGTCCTCAGTGAGGGGGCCTGGATGCTCACCTTGGAGGAACGCGAGCACGCTCGGGCGCGTGGAGCGATCATCTTCGGCGAGATCCTCGGCTACTCCAGTACGTGCGATGCCTGGCATCGCGTCTCGATGAAGGACGACCTCGACGAGCCCGTCCGCGCCGTCCAGCTCGCGCTCCGCGAGGCCGGGCTTGAGCCGGCCGACCTCGATTACGTCAACACCCACGGGACCGGGACCGAGCTGAACGATCGCGTCGAGACCGCCGCCTTGAAACGGGCCCTGGGCGAGCACGCCACGCGAATCCCGATGTCCAGCACCAAGAGCCTGATCGGACACCCTCAAGGGGCCTGCGGCGCGGCCGGACTCGTCGCCACCCTGTTGGCCCTCCGCAACGATGCGCTCCCCCCCACTATCAACCTCGAACACCCCGACCCGCTCTGCGACCTCGACTACGTCCCCAACAACGCGAGACATGCCCCCAATGCCCGAGTCGCCCTCTGCAACTGCATGGGGTTCGGCTCCAAGAACTCGACCCTCGTCGTCGAGGTCAACAAGCCGAATCGAAACCCGTCGCTGCAAATGAGTGAAGTAAACCAATCGTTGTAATCAAACACACCAGTTTGTGAGGTTTTTTCATGAACAGGATCTTCCTGCTCTCGCTCTTGCTTGTATTCACGACATGTCATGGATTCCTGTCCCATCCCGCATCGGCGACGGAGCCGCGTACGGTCACGCTGGACGAGGCCCCGAGCCCACCAGATAACCCGCTCAAGGGCCTCGTCCCCTACGCCAGCCCGCGCGAGGACCCATTTCCCCACAGCCTGGAGTTCAACTATCTCCCGATGGGCGCGTTGATGGTCGGCCCGGACGCGTACGATTGGACCCGGCTGGAGCGTCTGCTCGACGAGGTCAGTTCGCGGGGCCATCAGACGATCTTCCGGATCTTTCTGGAGTATCCCGGTCAGGACCAGGGGATCCCACAGTTCCTGCTCGATGAGGGGCTGAAGGTGAATGTCTGGAGGAGGGATCCCGAAGGTCCGTTCACCCGGAGGCTCGTCGTGCGTACGCCCGACTACGAGGACCCGAACCTCCGACGCGCCCTTCAGAACTTCATCGCCGCCATGGGCGAGCGCTACGACGGCGACCCGCGGATCGGCTTCATCACCGCCGGCCTCTTGGGGACTTGGGGCGAGTGGCACACCTATCCCCACAGCGAATGGTTCGCCAGCAAGGCCGCGCAACGCGAGGTGATCGACGCCTACCGCGACGCGTTCTCAACGACGCCGATCCTGCTCCGCTATCCGGCCGGTCCCGATGACTATGCCTATGCTCCGACCTTCCGCGAGCCGTTCGGCTATCACGACGATTCGTTCGCTTGGGCGACCTTGGAGACCGGTCGGCGAGACGACAACTGGTTCTACATGGCCAAGCTCCGCGAGGCCGGCCGAAGCGCGCTGGACCGTTGGAAGACGCACCCGATCGGCGGCGAGATCCGACCCGAGCTCTGGGGCGTCATCTTCGACAAGGATCCGGGTGTCCCGCAGGCCCAAGATTTCCTCGAGTGTGTCGAGACAACGCACGCGACATGGCTGATGGACACCGGAATGTTTCGCGAAGAACCCTCCGAGACCCGCTACCAACGCGCCGTCGCGATGGTCCGCCGGCTGGGCTATGACTTTCATGTCCCATCCTTGACGTACGAGATCGAGGACAGTGAGGACGGGGCGATCCGCCTCGACGTCAACGTTGAGAACCGGGGCATCGCACCCTTCTACTACGACTGGTCGATCGAGTACGCCCTGCTCGACAACGACGGCGCGGTCGTCCGCACGATCGTCGGCGAGGGCCAACTGACCGGTCTACTGCCCGACCAGTCCCGTGTCTGGACCGACCGGATCCCGTTGAGCGACCTCGAAGGTGGCCGCTACACGATCGCCCTCCGCGCGGTTAATCCGCTGGCCAACGGAATCCTGCTCCGGTTCGCCAACGCCACCCAAGACGCCGATCTTGACGGCTGGCTCACCCTGACCGACGTGACGATCGCGGGGGCGAGTCGTTGAGACATCGCTAATCTTTCCAACGATGCCGAGAGGTAACCTGGAGGCCGCCGGAGATCCTGCCTCGGTTGGCCGGAAGGCCGGGGTAAGCAAGCCCCCGGCCCTCGCGAGCCAAACGGGTTAGGCCTCGATCTTGGTCTTGGGGTGAACATAGGGAGCCCGGTACGGTCGGGCGAGTAAGGCGTTGGCCTCATCGTCGCCGACGACGGTGTGCGTGACCGGATCCCAGGTCAACGTGCGACCAGTGGCCAGGGCGAGGTTGGCCAGGATGCAACTGGCCGTCGAGATGTGACCTTCTTCGATATCGGCGACGGGGCGGCCGCGTGTGGCGATCGCGTCGAGGAAGTCGACCATGTGGCCGCGGATGGCCGAGGCGACATGGCGCTCCAGGTCCTTCTCGGTCCGGTCGATCGGATACTTGTCGTATTCGAAGAGCGGTTCGCCGTGGAGCGGCGTGCCCTGGCCGCGCGGAATGAAGTCGTACTTGTGGACGCTGAGCTTGAGCGTACCCTTGGTGCCATAGATGGTCGCACCCCAGGGGTACTCGGGGTCGGGCGGATCGCCCCAGGAGCGGTGCTGCCAGACGATCTCCAAGTCGTCGAAGGAGAAGGTGGCCGTCTGGGTATCGGTCGTGTTGGCCTTGGCGTCGGTTTGGACCAGGATCCCACCGCTGGAACTGATCTGGGTGGGCCAACCCAGTCCGAGCATCCAGCGAACCATATCGAGCATGTGGATGCACATGTCACCGAGGATGCCGTTGCCGTACTCCATGAAGGCGCGCCAGCCGCGCGGGTGGACGATGTCGTTGTAGGGCCGCAACGGGGCCGGGCCGGTCCAGGCCTCCCAGTCGAGGTAGTCCGGCGGCGCGATGTCGGGCGGGTTTCGGCGGTTACGCATATGATAATAGCAGTAGACTTCAGCGAACGCGATCTCGCCGAGCAAGCCCTCGTTGATGACGCGATCGCGGGCCTCGATGAGGTGGGGCGTGCTCCGGCGCTGGGTGCCGACCTGAACGACGCGTCCGGTCCGACGCGCCGTGTCGAGCATGGCCTTGCCCTCCAGGACGTCGACGCCGATCGGCTTCTGGACCCAGACGTCGAGGCCGGACTCGCAGGCGGCGATCATCGGCAGGGCGTGCTGGTGGTCGGGCGTGTCGATGATCACGACGTCGAGGTCGCCCTCGGCCAGCATCGCGCGGTAGTCAGAGTAGGTCCGTGGGGTCCGCTTCGAGGCCTGGCGCTGCGAGACCTGTTCGGCGGCGTCGGCCAGCATCCGCGAATCGACGTCGCAGAGTGCGACGACCTCCACCGGCGCCACCTGGATCAGCCGGAACAGGTCACACTTGCCGTACCAGCCCGGGCCGATCACGCCGACCCGCATCGGCCGCTCATCGAAGAGGGCTGAGGCCGGCCCGGTCATCGCCGACAACGCGAGGCCCGCTCCGGTCTTCAGGAATACTCGACGGTCCATCGGTGCTCGTCCTCCGCTCGCGTGGAGTGCATGTCGCGCCACGCGCGGCGCACTCCACGACATTCAGTCTAGGGAAACGGAAGCCTTCGGGACGTGGATCGACGTCGATGCGCCGAGAAACGCCCCCTCTTTCGAGAGTCACCAGGCCGCAAGGCCCCGTCAAGACCTCAGGACCGATCCCAGCAATCCCGGAGCGGGGTCATCGCCAGCCGTCTGGGTCACCGACGACATAGGCTTCCCATCGATCAACGCCGCCAACAGGTTTGGAATCCCGCGATGCGAAGATTCGACCGGATCGGTCTAGAGAGAAGTGTCATCTCCCCGCTCCCGCTTGGTCTAGACCTGGTCGCTCGCCCGAACCGCGCACGTGATCCATGAGTGTCGAAAAGATGGGACTCTTCGACCCTGAGGGCTTGAACTTCATCGTCTCTTTGCGGATCCTAAACGACCGCCGTCGCATCGGCGTTTTGTTTCCGTCCATCACCATAGGAACGTTCGCGGCATCAAGGAGCATGAGCATGTCTGAGCATCGCGATCGCACGACGTGCCAGGATTGCCATTCCGTTGTGAGCCGTCGCGACTTCGTGCGGGCGCTCGGAGTTGGCACAGCGTCGCTGGCTGCGAGCGGTTGGGGCCCCCTGGCCATCCCGAGTCGAGGCCAGGAGGTCATCGCCGGACCGGGGCCCGACGCGGTCGCCGAGACGGCCGTCAAGCGGCTCTATGACTCGCTCAGCAACGAGCAACGCCAAGCGATCTGCCTCCCCTTCGACGACCCGAAGCGGTTCCGAATCAATGCGAACTGGTCGGTCACCGAATTGTCTATCGGTGACGATTTCACCTCGGCTCAGCAGGAGTTGATCCGCGAAATCTTCCGAGGCGTCACCAGCCCCGACGGTTACGAACGATTCCTCCGTCAGATGGATGAGGACGCCGGTGGGTTCGAAGCGTACAACATCGCGATCTTCGGCGAGCCGGGCTCGGACCGCTTCGAGTGGGAGATGACCGGGCGACACCTGACCATTCGGGCCGACGGGAACAGCGTCGAAGGCGCGGCCTTCGGTGGGCCGATCGTCTACGGTCACGGCGAAGGCGATGGGCTTAAAGGGCTGCCCGGCAACGTCTTCTACTACCAGACCCAGAAGGCTAACGAGGTCTTCCAGGCCCTCGACGGCGCCCAACGCGAACGGGCTTTGGTGGCTCGAGCCCCAAGAGAAACCGCCGTCAAGATCCAAGGCGCCTCGGGCACCTTCCCCGGAATCGCCGTGACGGACCTGTCCAAGGACCAGCAGGAACTAGTGCGCTCGGTCATCGGAGTCGTCCTGGCCCCGTACCGCGAGCAGGACGTCGAGGAGGCCTTGGCGATTATGGAGCAGGGCGGGGGTCTCGAGACGCTCCGGATGGCCTTCTATGAGTCCGGCGACCTGGGCAACGACCAGGAGTGGGACATTTGGCGCCTCGAAGGGCCGACGTTCGTCTCGCACTTCCGCGGTTCGCCGCACGTGCATGCCTACCTCAACGTCGCCTCCAAGCCCAACGTCTAATTCTTCAAAGCTGAGTCGCCGTGGAACCCCTGACGCTGTTCCTCGTGGCCTTCTGCGTGCTCGGCTTCGGGGCTGTCTCGGGGCGGATCCGCGGCGGCGTGTTGACCTTACCGATGGCCTTCGCGGCTGTCGGACTGGCCCTGGGCCGGGTCGGGGCTGGGCAAATCGCCTTGGCGCCGACCGATGAGATCGTCCGGTCCTTGGCCGAGCTGACGCTGATCCTCGTGCTCTTCACCGACGCGACCCGGATCGATCTGCGTTCGCTCTTCCGCGAGCATACGATCCCGGTCCGCCTGTTGGGCATTGGGCTCCCCTTGACGATCGTCGCGGGGGTCCCGGTGGCGGTCTGGCTCTTTCACGGCGCGTTGAGCCTCTGGGAGGCGGCGGTCCTCGCGACGATCCTGGCGCCGACCGACGCAGCGCTGGGCCAGGCGGTTGTCAGCGATGAGCGGGTCCCGATCCGGATCCGCCAGGCCTTGAACGTTGAAAGCGGGCTCAACGACGGGATCTGTCTGCCCATCCTGCTGATCGTCATCGCGATCGCCGCCGGCCTGGATCCTGAGGATGCCTCAAGTCGAACGACCGTCGGCTGGGCTCAGTTCGCCGTCCTTCAGGTCGTCCTCGGACCCCTGATCGGGTTTGGCGTCGGGGGGTTGAGCGGACGAGTCATCGCCTGGACGACACGACAGGGTTGGATGGACGGGTCGTTCCAGCGGATCTCGTCGCTGGCCGTGGCGGTCCTGGCCTACGCGAGCGCCGAGGCGTGCGGGGGAAACGGATTCATCGCGGCCTTCTGCGCGGGCTTGGCCCTGGGCAACGTCGCCCGCGATGCCTGCACGTCCCTCTATGAATTCGCCGAGGCCGAAGGGCAGCTTCTGACGTTGCTGATCTTTCTCCTCTTCGGCGCCGTGATGGCCCCGTCGGCGTTCGAGGCTGGTTGGCGTCCCTGGGTGTACGCCGCGTTGAGCCTGACAATCGTCCGTCTGATTCCGGTGGGCCTCGCGCTGATCGGTCTCCGCCTGCGCTGGGATACCGTGGTGTTCTTGGGCTGGTTCGGTCCGCGCGGCGTGGCCTCGATCCTATATGTGCTGCTGGTCCTGGACGAGTCACGGATCACCGGCGGTTCCTTGATCGGCTCAACGGTCTCGGCGACGGTCCTGCTGAGCATCCTCGCCCATGGCCTGACCGCCGCCCCGGCGGCGCGGCTCTATGCCGAGCGGATCGGCTGCGCTGACCCAGTGCGGACGACCGAAGAACGTCGTCATGTCACGCCCATGCCGCTCCGACATCCCGGACCGAAGTCCGGCTGAACGATTCATGAGGAATTCGCTTGAGTGCGTGGCCGATCACGTGGCTCTCAAGGACCTATAAGGTCAATGGAATCGACGGCCATAGCGATTGACAACGAGATGGCCCTGTTCACGATCGACCTGGTGGCCGGGACGATCGAGCGATTCGACGGCGGCCCAGACACGGCCTTCGACAACTTCTTCGACTTCGCCTACGTCATCGGTAACGACACGTTCGAGGAGACCAACCCGGAGGTGATCGACCCCGAGTTTCCGACCGACTTTTCGTTGGAGACCGTTGATACGACCGACGGCCTATTCACCGGATTGGCCTTCGACGCCTTCGACGATGGCTGGGTCTTGGACATCGACTCCGACCTGGAGATCGGCGATCCTCGGACAACGGCCGGCTTCATCTCCGGCCCGGTCGTGACACTCATCCCAGAACCCGGTTCGGGAGCAATGATCCTGATCGGCGCGGCTGCGACCACCGGCGCGTTCGGTAGACTCCGTCGCCAAGCTCGTGTGGGCTGAACCGCTTCGTCCCATCCCCGTCGGCTGAAGTTGACGGATTCGGACCGGAGCCCCGCACCGATATACGGGGCTCCCTCGACTTCACGGACTCCAGACCTACCGATCAGGATTTGAATTCGAACTTGCCCCGCTGGTGGTACTTGAGGTCGACATCGCCGTCGCCGTCGTTATCCTTCTGCTCTCCGATCCAAAACTGGAGCGTGCCGTTCTCGAGCAGGCGGACGTAGCGGAAGTCGTTGCCCTTGTTCTCCACGTCGGGGCCGAAGGCTTGGCCGACCACTCCGTTGAGCAGGCCGCCCTGCGCAATGAGCGCCTTGTGATTGGTGGTGTTGTTCTCGGTATTGTACTGATAGGTCTTGAAGGTGCCGCCGTCGTTGACGGTCAAGTAGAAGGCGTTGTAGCTGTCGGTCGAGGCTTCGAACGCGAAGTCGAGGTCGACGAACTCGCCTTTCACCTCGAAGCGATTCCGGTTGAAGTATTCGAGTTCGCCGTCTTTCTGCTCACCGGACCAGATCTGGACCTTGCTGCCGATGTCACGGGCAAAGGCGAAGTCGTTGCCCTTGTTTTCCACATCGGGGCCAAAGGCCTGGCCGACCAGATCGTTGAGCAGGCCGCCCTGCGCGACGAGCGACTTGTGGTTGGCGGTATTGTTCTCGGTATTGTACTGATAGGTCTTGAAGGTGCCGCCGTCGTTGACGGTTAGATAAAAGGCGTTGTAGGTCTCGGTCGAGGCCTTAGGAGCGAAGTCGAGATCGACAAATTCGCCGGGCACGTCGAAGCGATTGCGCTGGTGGTATTTGAGGTCGTTGTTTCTCTGCTCACCGGACCAGAGTTGGACCTTGTCGCCGATGTCGCGGGCGAAGGCGAAGTCGTTGCCCTTGTTGGCGACGTCAGGACCAAAGGCTTGGCCGACCAGTCCGTCGAGCAAGCGATCGGTTTCCGACGTCGCGACCAGGGCATTGTCGCTGCCTTCGGAACCGGTCAGGTACGTCTCGTAGACCCCGTCTTCGCGCTGAATAGTGGTCACGAACGCGTTCTCGCTCGCCGTCGACAATTCGGGCGAGTAGTCGATGTCGATGAATGTCGCAGTGAGCAGCGTCCGGCCTTCGAGCGATTCGAGGGAGGGCTTTCTCGTGCGCATGAGGGTTCTCCGATGCCATCCCGGATCGATCGATGCTAAGGGCCGATCGACCGTCCATGATTAGAGGGTCGCGACCTTAGCGGTCGGCGAAATGGCTGAGGTAGGAAGAGAAGGCGAGTGATCAAGCGAACTTTGCCTGACCATGAGTGACCGGAGCCCACGATCTTCGTATCGAGTCATGGTAGGCTTCGATCACAATCAATACTACGTGGTTGTCGGCGATTCGCAGCGCTACTTTCTCGAAATAAACTGACCAACTGTCGCTGCTCTGAGGTTTGAAACTTCATTGACGCCATAAGCGGCACATGACCTTCCTAATTATTCGGCGGAGGAGAACGGAACGGTGGTTGGCCATGAGGCATTGTTCCATACGGACGGCTCAGGGACCATCGAGAAGTTCGACCGCCAACCGGAAGCGGCGCGTGTAGACATCGAGGAGGGCTTGGCGTGGCATACCGTCAGCGCGGAGGAGACCTTGACGGAGCCCCCGTCCGTATGATGCGGGTCGATCAATGTACTGACACCGTAGGTACCCCACGACGAACGGCTCGGACAGGGCGGCGGCCAGGAACCGATCGGTCGCTGCAACGGCCTCCGCTTCGTCGGGCACTTGCTCGAAGATCGTCCGGGGCGCGTCGGGTTCGGGATAGCTGATGGCGTGATCGCAGATCAAGACTGGCTTGCCAGTGATCCGGTGCAGGCGACGAATCGCCCTGGCAGGATAGCGCGTGCTCGGAGGGTAGAGGGGGGTGTATCGGTCGCCAACCTGAACCGCCACCGCATCGATCCAAGGGGCGGCCGCTCGGAGAACCGATGTTGGGGCGTCGCCGACCAAGTAGCGATCGCCGAATACGAGGTGGTCCGGATCATGCTCCCGATGCGCCGTGCCGACGACGTCGTAGAAGGTCCGGGCGATCAGGGCGAGGAACCGCGCATCGTCCTCTTGGACGATATGCCTGCCGATTGCTACCTGGGAGAGATCGGTTTCGTCCAGATCATCCAGGTGAGATAAGGATAATCCGTAGATCGTATTCAAGTCCGGGAGATCGCGGGCGTACCTCTGTTTGAGAAACCGGTTGTATCGTTGTCGACCCGGCGATTCGAAGGGCAGCTCGCGAATCGCCGAGACCCACTCGGTTCCCCGCAGGGCGCGGGTCTTGTGCAGATCCCAGGTGGGCGTGTCGGTCCAAAGGTAGCCGACCAACATCGGGTTGGCCCGATGGCGTCGGCACTGATCAGCGATCTGCTCACGGATCTGTTCTTGCCAGTCGGGGTCGAAGACGTCGGGAAAGACGTAGCCGTTCGGGGCATCCGGGCCAGGCTCCGATCGGTGTTTCTCGATGGGAGCCACGCTCATCGAGGCGAAGTAGGGGAAGCGATCCTGGAGCGATGCCGGTGCTCCGTAGCCGATGCAGTTCATGCCCCAGTCGTCGAGTTGCTCATCCAGGTGCTTTGCGAACCGCGACCAGCGCCCCTCATACTGATCCCGGAAGAACCGCTCATCACGGGCGACCGCACCCACATGATTGACGCCCAGGATCAGCAAGGGACGCCCATCGGGACTGATGAGATGATGACGATCATCGCTCTGACCGAGTCGAAACCGACCAAGGGTTTGCGTGGCCACCTTCGCGTTGTCGCGAGGCGCGCCGCCGAAGCGTTCCTCGGCTCGACGGAGCAGGAGGACGACATCGCCGGCCCATGGGCTCTCGAGGGAAAGGGGGGCGGGGTTCCCCCCTCCAACTTGGGCCTGTATGACCGGGGCGGTTTGCCAACGACCTGTTCGGGGGTCGAACCACTTGACCGTCCACCAACCAGTCGGGAGTTCGATCGACACGACCGCCTTGCCCTCGGAAGCATCGGCCTTGCTTGGATCGTCATGCGTGGGGTTGGCCGCATAGATCAGAATGGTTCGCTTATCGCGACAGGCTTTGAACCGATTAGGCGCGGTCCCTACGATGTCGTCGTCGGGCTCGAAACCGACCAACGTCAGATCGGCATCCAGGAAGAACTCGGCGATCCGCGGAAAGTCCCGTGCGCCTCCCTGGAGCCTTCCATCGGCCACGGCGGTCTGATACCCCTGAACGCCGGTTGGAGCTTCGGTCGATTCGAACGGCAGATACGTCTGCAACCCACAATAGGTGGCATGTCCTCCGCTGAGCAAGCTTGCCCACATCAGACGCCGGAAGAAGTAGGCGGGATGTTCGGGGGCCCGATAGAGTTCGTAGCGGTCCTCATCGTTAACGACCGGATCGTTGGTTAACTGACGGTAGTTGAGGATCACGGCCCCGTCGACTTGATCGAGATCTTCGAGGGTCACGATATCCGACCAGGGGGCTTCGGCGAAGTCGTAGCCGGTGAACCGTCGCTGATGATTGGTCAACAACGTGCCCCAAGGCTCTCGACACGCCATGTCGCGCCCGATCTGATCGATGGTCGACGACCGAACGCTCCGAGACTGCAGAGAACCGGCCGTTGAAGGGTCGTCGGTGAGATTCCGGTCGTTGGAGATGCACCAGTGAATATTGGGCAGAGCCGAGAAGCGCGCCTGTGCGTAACGGGCAATGAATTGAGACGTCATGTCACCATCGGCATAGCAGCGAAGCTCGGCCGTATCCTCGCCATAGGGGATCAGTTGAAATTGGACGTCTGGATAACGCTTGAGGGCGTAGTGGAGTCGACGATCGATCTCTCGCCAGTAGGGGAGGTTCAAGCCCGAACGGTCGTCGGTTACAAGCGCCTCGACCCCGCCACGACTCTGGCAGAACCAGGTTCGGATCTTCGTAAATCCGGCCTCCACGGCCTGATCGATGTAGGCTCGCCACTCGGGCTCGGTCGCAACGACGTATCGGTATCCCGTATCCCCCAGATGAAGGAACCAATTTCCATTGTCCCAGGCAAATTGGTGGGGATCATCGGGATGTTGACGCAGTTTGCCCGGCAAGTCCGATGGGACGACCTCGAAACCGCCTTCGAGGTCGCTCAACGCGTTGACGTCGGCACGGCTTCGCCAACGCCAAGGTCCTACCCGATCGCAATAGGCCCGCGCCTTCCAAGTCGACTCGCCGTCATAGAACGCATCGACAGTCACTTCGCTCCCATCGGGCCGCGTAAAGTCCACCTGGGCATCGACCTCGAAGAAGACATCGCGATCCGCGACCTGCTCGGGAGGGCATGGCAGGGTGATTTCGTGAACGTCACGGTGTCGTGCCGTCGACGCCTTGAGGTCATCGGTCGGGACCGTCGTGGTGAGCAGAAGGGTGGCGAAGATCAGAGACATTGGCATACTCCTCGATATGGTTGGGTTGATCCTCTAGGCTCGGCCCGACCTCGCGTTCCCCCAATCGATGATAACAGGATCGTCAGACTCCGCCACGCAGCGCGTCGGACGTCAATCAGGTCGCGTCAGGCACGTTCTTGATGACGGTGAAGTTGGTCCCGAAAGGCGATCAGGAGACGGCTTTGAAATCGGTAAGGGTTCCATACCACGGCGACCGTCCGCTTCGGCTTCGGATTCACCAGGGATCGATAGACTCGGCGACCGCTTTCGTCGCGCTCGCGGGCCATGGCGGGGATCATAGAAACCCCGTGTGATAACGATACAAGCTCCTGCACCATCACCAGTTGACTGGTTCGTTCCACAGCAACAGGCTGAAACGATCGCTGCCGGCAAAACGTGACGATGTTGTCCGACAAACAGTGCGCTTCGTCGAGCAGCACGAAGGGATACGGCTCCACATCGCGAAGGCTGATTCGAGGCTTGTCGGCCAGGGGATGACCCAGTGGAAGGACGAGCAGGAGTTCCTCCTCAAAGAGTTCCTCAACGTCCAAGTACTTGGCTGGGACGGGCAAGGCGATGATGGCCAGATCGATTTCACCTTGCGTGCAGCACTTCAGCAAAAGCTCGGTGGTGTTCTCGTGCACGATGACTGTTGCCTTGGGGAACGCGGCTGAGAACCGCCTGAGGATCTCGGGCAGGAAGAAGGGCGCAATCGTGGGGATCGCTCCAACACGGACGCGACCGCTTTCCCCGTCGTCGGTGATCTCGGCCTTGGTGTCGTCGAGGATCGCGAGCACCTGTTGGGCTCGTTCTTTCAGCAGCAATCCGGCATCGGTCAATGACACGGCCCGTGTTTTTCGTTCAAGAACCGGCTGACCGAGTTCCTCCTCCAGTTTTTGGATCGATCGGCTGAGCGCCGGCTGCGAGATCCTCAAATCTTCGGCAGCGCGAGTGAAGTTACCCCGCGCGGCGACTTGCAAGAAGTAACGCAACTGATCGAGTTCCATGAAACGATCCCTCGGCAGCCATGATGCACAAGATGCATGGAGGACCGTAACAGAATGCACCAACTGGATCTAGGGGATCGCAGCAACGCCGGGATTTGTGGCGAGAATCACGCGGTTTGGCCTGAAGATCGGCTCCACCCTTGCCATGCGTTTCGTGCATAACGCATATACCAAGAATGCCTTGGATGAATCTTGAGATGCCGATCATAATCCGGATGGTCCGACCGACCAGCTCGGATTGCTTGCCTCACGTTACACCACAGTTCCCGGAGGGACCATGAACACGATCACCCAGATCGCTCGAGTCATCACAAGTTGCATCGCGCTGTGCGTCGCGACGTCAAGCTTCGCACAGAATCATCCTCAGCGGAACGGCAATGAGAACCCGCGAACTCCGAAAGCTCAGGGTGAAGGCATCGAATCCGCGAGCATGTGTCCGGTGATGGGCGGCGGCACGGCAGCGATTGGCAGCAATACGTCAGCCGGGGCGTATTCGAATCGGGATTGGTGGCCGAATCAATTGAACTTGAGCATCCTTCATCAGAACTCTGTCAAGGGCAATCCGATGGGGGGAGATTTCAATTACGCCGAGGAGTTCCAGTCACTGGACCTGGATGCCCTGAAGCAGGACATCGAGGCGTTGATGACGACGTCTCAAGACTGGTGGCCCGCCGACTACGGTCACTACGGTCCGCTCTTTATTCGGATGGCATGGCACAGCGCGGGGACGTACCGCGTGACCGACGGTCGTGGCGGCGCCTCGGACGGCACTCAGCGGTTTGCGCCCCTCAACAGTTGGCCGGACAACGCCAACCTCGATAAGGCCCGTCGACTCCTCTGGCCGATCAAGCAAAAGTATGGTCGAAAGATCTCCTGGGCGGACCTGATGGTGTTCACCGGGAACTGCGCGCTCGAGTCGATGGGATTCGAGACCTTCGGGTTTGCGGGCGGTCGCGAAGACGTTTGGGAGCCGCAAGAGGATATCTACTGGGGACCCGAGAGCGAGTGGCTCGGCGATGAACGTTACAACGGCGACAGGGAACTTGAGAACCCCCTCGCCGCCGTTCAGATGGGCTTGATTTATGTGAACCCGGAAGGGCCGAACGGAGAGCCGGATCCGCTCGCCGCAGCGCGAGACATTCGCGAAACATTCGCCCGCATGGCGATGAACGACGAAGAGACCGTGGCCCTCATTGCCGGCGGACACACGTTCGGAAAAGCCCATGGCGCCGCCGATCCGAGCGAATATGTCGGCCCTGAACCGGAGGGAGCCAGCCTCGAGGAACAAGGTCTCGGTTGGAAGAACCGGTTCGGCAAAGGCAATGCGGGCGACACGATCACCAGCGGTCTGGAAGGGGCTTGGACTTCCACCCCAACGCAATGGTCGAACGAATATTTCGACAATCTCTTCGGGTACGAATGGGAGTTGGTGAAGAGTCCGGCCGGCGCCTGGCAGTGGACTCCTAAGGGCGGAGCCGGGCAGGGGACTGTCCCGGATGCCCACGATCCGTCGAAGTCTCACGCCCCGATGATGTTCACGACCGACCTGGCGCTGAAGGTGGACCCGATCTACCGACCGATCTCGAAGCGGTTCTATGAGAATCCGGAGGAGTTCGAAGTCGCCTTCGCCAAAGCCTGGTACAAGCTGACGCACCGCGATATGGGACCCGTCACGCGATGCCTCGGACCGTGGGTTCCGGAACCTCAGTTGTGGCAGGACCCCGTTCCCGCCGTCGATCACGAATTGATCAGCGATTCCGATATCGACTTGCTTAAGGGCACGATCCTCGAATCGGGACTCTCGATCTCCCAACTGGTTTCGACCTCGTGGGCATCGGCGTCCACTTTCCGCGGAACCGACAAGCGCGGTGGCGCCAACGGAGCACGGATCCGGCTGGCTCCGCAGAAGGACTGGCAGGCCAACGATCCGGCCGAACTGGACAAGGTCTTGCAGACACTCGAGACGATCCAACAGGATTTCAACCGCTCGGAGACCGGCGGCAAGAGGGTCTCGCTCGCCGACCTGATCGTGCTGGGCGGCTGCGCGGCCGTTGAGGAGGCTGCGAAGAAGGCCGGTATCGACGTTCGGGTTCCCTTCGCGCCCGGACGGACCGATGCGTCTCAAGAGATGACCGACGTCGAGTCCTTCGCCGTGCTCGAACCGACCGCCGACGGGTTCCGCAACTACGACGATCACCAACGAGTTCGACCGGCAGAAGAAATGCTGATCGACAAGGCGCATCGGCTCACACTGACCGCTCCCGAGATGACTGTTCTCATCGGCGGTATGCGGGTTCTGGACGCCAACTCTGGGAATTCTCAACTCGGTGTCTTCACGGATCGACCCGAGACGCTGACCAACGACTTCTTCGTGAACCTGCTGGACTTGGGTACAGAGTGGAGGAAGTCGCCCATCTGCGAACACTTCTATGAGGGTCGGGACCGTAAGACCGGTGAAGTCCGATGGACCGCCAGCTCGGTCGATCTTGTGTTCGGTTCGAACTCGCAGCTTCGAGCCATCGCCGAGGTCTACGCCAGTGACGGCTCGGACCAGAAGTTCGTCCGCGACTTCGTGGCGGCCTGGAACAAGGTAATGAACCTCGACCGCTTCGACCTCGATCCCACGCTACGAAATGGAGCCATTTCAATGGCGGTTCGCGAGTCTGAATGAAAGGCGTGGGCTTCGTTGGGCGGGACTCGAGTCCGGTGCCGAGCACAGCCCCACGACTACAACAGAACCACCCACCAGCCCAAAGGTGCCGACTCCAAAACGGCTTACGTAGCGGCGCAAACTTTTTGAAACATCCGTTACGCGGTTTCCCCTCTCAAACGCTAACCAACCGGCTAATCGTGACACGAGGAGGAATCGAAACCAGAGAGTGCACGTGATCTTGGATCACGTGCGCTTTCAAGATAGGAACATCCCATTTTCCTGACCCGCCTAGCACAAGCTGGACCCGACTCGTGGTAGACTATTAGAAGTTGACGGTGGCCGTTCCAAGGCGATGGCACGGTCTGACCTTTCCTGGTCTTTGAGAGGGCGACCAACCAGCACTGCTTTACCGAGCGCGTGCGTCATCTGCTCCTATTATACTAATCGAGGTGGATGATGAACGCAGAGGACTTTGTAACCGAATTAGCGAAATTGATTTCAACCGTTTTGGATATTTATGAGAGCGAACATACGGGAGATGAGATAAAACCCAGATAGAATGCACAAGAAAACCTGGATGTGACGATTACGAAGCATTTAGCGGTATTCTTTTGAGTGTGTAAGTAAATTTCAGCAATCAGTAACTAGACACCAAACCCGACGCGCGAATGGGTGTCTGGTTACTTGTTCCAGCGGCAAACGACAGGGCGTACCGGAGGCCGGTACGGCGACAACGACGTTTCTCTTGTCCAGAAAAACCCGTAACGTCGTATCAATCATGCCTTCAACTTTCGCATCACGATCTTCGCAGGTTGTGCTGGCTTGAACACCTGCAGAAATGCTGTCTTCGCCTAGAGGCGAGGGTTTTGACCCTCCTAGCGAGAGACGATAATCGAAAGCAAACGTGCCCGATCGGCCCAGGAGCAGGGGCCGGTCGGGCACGCGTTTTCCTTCAGATCAGAAGGGATCAACCTGCAAGTCAACGCGTGTCGATCGCGAGATTTGCCGAATCAATCCTGCGGATTCTCAATTCTCATCGCCGATTTCCTGGTCGAGCAGGGTTTCGATGGTCAATTCCATGTCGGGGAGCATCTGAGGGGCGAAGCCAACCTCGACCTTTCGGACTTTGCCTTCACGATCGATGTAGAGCGTCGTGGGGAAGCCTCGGAAGTTGGGGACTTGCTGCTGGATCTCTTCGGTCCCTAGAGCGCAGTCATAAGGCATCTGGAACTCTTCCATGAACGCCTTGACCTTCGCGACCTCAGCGTCGGTCGTATCGCCCTCGTAGTTCAGACCGACGATGTCGAATCCGCGATCCTGATACTTCTCATAGAAGTCGACGAAGTGGGGGATCTCCGCTCGGCACGGCGGGCACCAGGTCCCCCAGATGTCGACGATCAGCACTTTGCCGAGGTAGTTGTCCTTCTTGAGGGGCTTCCCATCAACGCTGGTCACTTCGAAGTCGAAGGGAAAGAGGCCCTCGCCCTCGGTCAGCTTCTTGATCATCGCTTCGCGTTGTTCGGCGAAGAGACCATCGATCATCGCCTCAAAGCGCTCGTCACGAAGATCGGCGAGATCCTCGTCAGCCAGGATCTGCTCCCGATCTTTGAAGCCGGCGAGGATCGCCTCTTTCAAAACCGCTTTGGCCTTCGCGGTTTGGTCCTTTTGAGCATAGGCACAGGCGGCATTGTAGAAGACCCTCGGACTCAGCTCCGTGACGATCTGCTCGTCGATCCCCTCGGTCTCGATCATCGTGCGGAGAATCGACTCCGCCTTGAGGAACTTGTCATAGTCGGTCGTCTCACCGGCCATGGCCGAACTGATCAACATACCGACATAGAGCTGTCCATATTGCGGGTTGGTCGGTTCCAGTTCAAAGGCCTTTTCCAGGCTCAGAACTCCCAGGTCAACTTTGCCTTCCTGGAGCGCCTTGATGGCCTCCTGGAAATGCTCGGCGGCGGTCTTCTCATCTTGGATCGAGGCAGCGGCCAAGGCCACGTCATTGAGGCTCAACAGGGCCAGGACCAAGCTCGCGGAAACGAAACGCATGGTGAGTCCTTCTAATGTTCGGATCGAAAGAAGCAAGGGAACCGGACGCAGAGTCGTTCCTGATCCGGTCAGCCGTTCGGAGCCGCCTTGCCGAGCCGCTCAGGGAATCGGTGTGGCTCGGATCGATTGTACAAGGCCGCCACGGACGCGTCCCTCATCCATTGGGCGACAGGTCGGGTTGGACTTGGCACCCTGTGGTCCTTCGTTCGACCGCCTTGAAGATTGCGCTCGATCGTCCGACGAGGGGTGTTTATCGCTCTTCGTCGCGATGGCGCACGTCGAAAAACGGCTGGTCAATGTCGGAGATCGTTCGTGCTATTGCCGGGGCGCCAAGCGGGCCCGCGTTTTGAGCGCGATACGACGGGTAACACAATGCAACTAAGGATTGATGAGGTTCCGGATCGTGCCGGCGTGTTGGACGAAGACGAGAAACGTGGCCTGGAAGGCGTCTTCGGCCTCCTGGTGATCGCCGAAGATGGCTTGGCAAATCCGGAGCACGAGCGGCCTATGGAGTTCGATCAGCGATTCGAAGGCGACTTCGTCCTGGTCGGAGACGAAGCGATCGAGCAACTCCGCTTCGGTGAGTCCGTTGAGCGTCCCTCGGCCGTAGAGTCGATCCAGGCTCTTGGAAATCCCGTAGGTGTTCATCCGCTCCGAATCCTCATGCTCGGACGCTCAACGTCTCTCCATTACCCTAGAGGGGTACGACAAGCGGATCGGTTACACCGTTTCCGGTTTCGGGATCTCCAAGGCTTGCATCGATGCTGAGACTCACATAACTCCCCACGGATCGGTCTCACCTCTCCCTCCCGATGCTGCAAAGAGGACCGCCCCGATGTTCCCGACCACGATCTGGCAATGGGTCAATACGGCCGGAGAGCCCGGGTCACCTGGATTCAACGAAGCGATCGCCGAGCTTTGTCGAAGGTACTGGTACCCGGTCTATTGCTTCATCCGCTCTCAAGGAAAGAGTTCCGACGAGGCGCTCGATCTAACCCAGGAGTACTTCGCTCGGCTGCTCGATCGCCGGCTCTTCGCGGCGGCTGATGCTGGCAAGGGGCGGTTCCGGGCGTTGCTCATGACCGACTGTCGCCATTTCCTGGTCGATCAGAAGGAGCGGAGCAGGGCTTTCAAACGGGGCTCTGGGAGACAACCGCTCTCGCTGTCGATCGACGGCGAGGTCGAGGGCGCCGACCGCCGTTACCGTGTTGAGCCGGTCGATCAGCTCGATCCGGAGGCTCTCTTCGATCGCGCTTGGGCGCTTGAGGTGCTTAATCAGGCGCTCGAGCGACTCCAACAGCTCGAGACCGAGGCCGGTCGAGGGGAGGGGTTTGCCCACTACCGGAGCTTCCTCGTTGCCGGGGCCACCGTCGCCTCACACGCCGAGCTTGCTCAGCGCCTCGGGCTCAGCGAGCAGGCCGTCGGAGGGGCCTTGCGTCGGCTTCGCAAGCGTTATGGCCAAGTGCTCTGCGAGACGGTGGCCGAGACCCTGAGCGAGCCCAACGACGAGACGGTCCAGGAGGAGATTCGCTCGCTTTTTTCGGCGTTAGGGAGGCCGGGCGCGCCGGGTCATCGCGATTAATCCGTATCGGAAAGGTAGGTCCTTTCTTTTCCCAACGGAGCGAGTGACCCCCCATGTCGAACATCAAGCGTTGCCCAGACTGTGGCGCGGAATGTCCACCCGAGGCGCCCGATGGGCTCTGTCCGCGTTGCCTGATGACCCTCGGATTCAATATCGAACAAGGCCCAAGCCGAACAACGGACGAACCCGATGCCTTCGAGCGTCGCGGCATCGATCAGGAGACGATCATCGCTCTGCAGCCGTCCCCGAGCGATGGCGACGATCCGCCGACCTCAATTGGGGCGGCTCGGGGTGGGCCGATCCTGCTCGACGAGATCGCCCGGGGTGGCATGGGAGTGATCCACCGGGGCAGGGACCAGACGCTCAGTCGCCCCCTGGCCATCAAGGTGCTCCGGGAGTCGAATGCCGACGACCCGGAATGCTATCGGCGCTTCGTGTCCGAGGCGCGGATCACCGGCCAGCTCCAACACCCCGGCATCGTGCCGGTCTACGAGTTGGGGATGCTCCAAGAGCAGAAGCCCTACTTCACGATGAAGCTGGTCAAGGGGCAGACGCTCGCCGAGCTGAGCCGGGCTCGAGCCGAGTCCCCGGCGGACCGGCCCAAGTTGCTCCGGTTTTTCCTCCAGGTCGCGCAGACGGTCGCCTATGCCCATGACCATGGGGTCGTCCATCGCGACCTGAAACCCGAGAACATCATGGTCGGCAAGTACGACGAGGTCCTGGTCATGGACTGGGGCCTCGCCGAACTCATCGGGGAAGGGGACTCCCAGCACACCGATGCTGACGCGGAAGCGAAGAGTTCCCAAGACTCTGGTGACGAGGGCGAACGGCTCGCGCCGGGGCTGATGGTGGGGACACCGGTCTATATGTCCCCGGAACGCTTCACCGTCGCCGGGAGCCGAGCCGA
>CAZSSM010000020.1:0-88421 GCA_964609385.1 uncultured Planctomycetia bacterium | reverse complement strand
GAATGCGGCGTAGTCTTGGCCCATGATGCCGGCTGGGAGGGCCACCGCGAGGTCGTCCAGGAGCATCAGGCCATGGGCGATCCCGAGGTTCGAGGCGATCAGCAATGGTCCGGGCGTGGGCGGGACCAGCGTGTGCGTGATCGCCCCGCCGGCCGCGATGGCCGTGACCGCCTTCAGATACGAGCGGCCGGTCCGTCGATAGAGCGAACGGGCCAACGGGACCAGCAGGTAGAAGACCGTGTCGAAGAAGACCGGTACGGAGAGCGCGAACCCGCTGCCCATCATGGCCAGGCCCGACCGCTTCTCACCGAAAAGCCTGAGGAACATCCGGACGACGCTGTCGGCAGCGCCCGAGTCCATCATGCACTTGCCGATGATCGCCGCGAGGGCGATGACGATCCCAACGCCACCAGCGGTATTCCCAAACGCTTCGGCGACGCGGCCGACCCGGTCCTGGAGCGGCCCCGGCGCCAACAAGCTGACCAACAGCGCCGCGGCCAGCATCGCCAGGAACGCGTTGAGTCTCAGAACGATGATCCCGCCCAAGACGGTCAAGACGCCCAGGCCCAGCAAGACCAAGGGCGGCAGCGCGAACTCCAGCACGTCTTCGTCCCCCACGACCCCAAAAGGCGACGGGGCATCCGGACCAATCCCGATGCGGCCGACACAGCGACTCAATCGCCCGCCCGGGACCCATCACCGAAACGCCCACGACCTGATCTGACCGAAACGAACGACGAGGAGTCTGAGGGTGCATCCCCTTTCGGAACGCAAGGCCTCCGCGACCGCCTTCGACGCTGATCCAACCAGCATGGCACAGCCGGGGGGGCGCCTCAAGCCTCGATCGTCGTCGAGTCCGACGTCTTAACCGAGACATGACACGACTGACATTCCGCCGATCCCACGAGGGCTCGTCGTGGCCAAACGCGGATTCTACCAAAGCCGATGAACCGACAGCCGCCCCTCCACGACTAGGTGGGTACCGAACCGGAAGGGGGCTGATCGTTGCGAACCGAACGTCAAACACTTGCCTTGGAGTTGCTGGTGCTCCGTTGTCAGCGCGGGCAGCGCGATGCGTTCGAAGAGCTGATTAGCGCTTGGGAGCGCAGGCTCTTCTACTACATCCGGCGCCTGGTCCGGGACGAGGAGGAGGCTTGGTCCCTCCTCCAGGAGGTTTGGATCAAGGTCCTCCGATCGATCCGCCAGCTCCACGATCCGAACCGATTGCCGGTCTGGCTCTACGCGTTGACCCGCAACACGGTCATGAGCCATCACCGTTTCCGCTATGACCACGCCTCGAAGCAGGATCCCCTCGTGATCGACCCGCCAGACGTCGGCGACCCCTACGCCCGGCTCGAGGACGCCGAACAGGTCCACCATGCCTTGGCGAAGGTCCCCAGCGCCGATCGCGAGGTCCTCACCCTTTTCTTTCTCCGCGACCTGAGCATCGGCGAGGTGGCGGAGGTCCTCCAGATCCCGACGGGCACCGTCAAGTCCCGGCTCTTCAAGGCGCGGAAGTCGCTCCGCGCCGTGTTGATACCCGAAGGAGAGAACGATGACGAATCGCAATGACGCCCCGACCGATTCCCTGATCGAGACCGATCCACGCGACCCAAGGCTCCGCGAGCGCTACGAGGCCGGCGTCCGCAGCGAACTCGAACGCCACCTCTCCGCGAGGCTTCGCCTCCGCTACATCGTCGTCGGCCTGGCCGGATTGGCCGGAACGCTCGTCTGCGGATCCCTGGCGATGACCGAGCCCGATTCGTTGCCGAACCCGGTCCGCGGACTGTTCACGATTCTGGCCTTCATCGGCCTGGGATGGACCACGTTCGCCGGCTGGGTCCTGGCCCGCGATCGTGGCGACTTCCCCGCACAGCGAACCATGGCGGCGCGGTTGGCTTTCGGGTTCACGTTGGTCTCAGTCGTCGCCATCGCTGTTACAACGTCCATGATGAATCAGCTGACAATCGGGATGCCGATGATTGCGACGGGCGCGGCCATGCTCACGATCGCCGCCGTGTTCCTGATCAACGATCGCGTCGAGCGGTCCGAATCGCTTCTCCGCGAGCACCTGCTTCGGGTTGAGGCCCGGCTCATGGAAATCGGCGAAACGCTCGAGTCACGGTCGAACGAAACGACCTGATGGGACCGGACGATATTCCAGGAACCCCATCAGGCCATTGAATTTCATCACTTCATTCAGTTAAGCAACTCATTCTTGACCAACGTGCTCACGAATTGGCTTTGCGACGCCGTAATCCGAACAAGCCGGCGAAGCCGAAGCCCAGGCCGAGTAGGACGACCGTTGAGGGCTCGGGAATGACGGTGAAGCGCAGGTCACTGACACCGATCCGCTGTTGAAGCGGGTTGCTCTGGGCGTCATCGTTGGAGGCATAGAGGATGGTGATCGTCTGGACGGCGGTGTCACCGAAGTCGAAGGCGACGTTGCCGATGGTCTGGGAGGCCAGGGCCGTTGGGCCGGCGCCGTTCCCCTCAAAGCCGTCGAACTCGCTCTCGTTGTCGAGGATGACCGCGTCGCCTTGGAGCTGGTAGAGACCATCGAAGGCGCTGTCGCGGACGTTGACGCCGTCGACGAGGACGATCACCGCGTCGTCGTGGTCGTTGGTCTGGTTGGAGCCGGTGTCGATATCGAGGATCTCGAAGACCAGGTCGGTGACGGCGCGATCGAAGGCGAACTGGAAGGCGACGAAATCTTCGAAGCCATTGTCCTGCTGACTATCGAATCCCAAGTTGATGTGGCCCTCGTGACCGCCGAGGACGCCCGACTCGAACGTGACGAAATCGGAGCCGAAGGCCGGAGCGAGGTCGAACGAGCCGCCGTCGGAGTCGGAGACGACGGCCGTGTCGAGTTCCACCGAGACGGGACCCAGGTCGAGGACCGTCTCGTCGGCGACGACCTGTTCATCGACGAAGAAGTCTTCCCAAGCGAGCCGGACGTCGGTGGCCGAAGCGGGCGCCGCGACGCTCAAACCGATCAGGGTCAAAGTCAGGATCGAGGCCAGCCCGGGGCGGCCCAGGGCGGGTCGGAGTAAGGTCATCGAGATTCCCCCAAAGCGAAGAAGAGCCGGAGAGGCAGCGAATCAGAGAGCAGGAAGGCTCGCATGATCTACGGGCCGACATGCATCAGTGCGACGGGATGTCCTTCGTTGATGTTGCAAATCAACGCGATTTGTGTTGATCATCACGGCTGTTCGGTTCCGTGTGGCCTCGATCGCGTCTCAGCCGATCGAGACCGCACGCTTCGACACGGGCGCGTCCGAAGGCTCCGACGGCTCCTCGAGGCCCGGCCCGCGATCCGGAGACTCGCCTGGGACTCGGCTTGTCAGGCCGTCGTGTCGAGATATGCTCAGCGCGAGGGAGTCCGAATCGGTCGTTGTTCGGGACACGGGCGTGTTGTGGGGTCGCGAGCGATCGGGGCCCCTCGCGGGCGTCGCGTTCGTCGGTGTCGCCCGAGGGAGGGGTCATGAGAAGCGAACGCGTGGGGCTCTGGCTCTCGATATGGGTCCTGGGTCTGATCCAGTCTCAGGTCGGTTGGGGTCAGGGCGTCTCGTTTGAGGTGATCGAGGAAGGCCGATTCGTCCGGTCGTCGCCGGACTTCGATCTCGTTGACGTC
The DNA here is from genome assembly GCA_964609385.1 of uncultured Planctomycetia bacterium. Taxonomy (GTDB): domain Bacteria; phylum Planctomycetota; class Planctomycetia; order Isosphaerales; family Isosphaeraceae; genus CAZSSM01. Next base: position 84,787 of record CAZSSM010000020.1, on the reverse strand, counting down.
CCGCGATTCGACAGCATGCTGCGGTCAACCGACGGCATGCTGCGGCTCGACGCCGATGTCTTCCGCTCCAGTGCCACGGATCCGTTCGCCATCGACGTGCCGTCGCTGGACCTGATCGATCCGACTCAGATCGGCGACCCGGGCGTCAACCTAGCGCCAACGGAACAGTTCAGCGTGCTCGATGCGTTGATCCGGATCCCGAAGGACTTCGAGTACGCGTTCCTCGCACCGGCCAGCGGCCTGACGGCCCACGAACTGGACGCCTCGGCGACGGTGCCGATCTTCTGGGACCGGATCGGCCCCCCGCGCTATTTCATCTCGCCCCGGTTCCAGTTCCGGAGCTACGGTGGACCGCCCGACTTCGACCTGCCCAACGAGGTCTACACGCTGGCCCTCGAGTTCTCGACGCTCTTCCAATTGAACGATCGCTGGACGCTCAATGCGGCCTTCGCTCCGGGCTTGTACACCGACTTCCGCCAGGGGCGCGGCGACTCGTTCCGAGCAACCGGTCGGATCGTTGGCTTCTACAGATACTCGGAATCGACAAGGTTTCTGCTCGGCGTGGTGGCCACGGGCCGTCGCGACATCCCGGTGGTGCCGGCCTTGGGCCTGCTCTATCTGCCCGACCCCGATCGCCGCGTGGAGCTGGTCCTGCCCCGGCCGCGCCTGGCGCTCCGGCTCCGCGAGCGGCCCGGCCGCGAGGATTGGGCGTTCCTGGCCTTCGAACTGGGCGGCGGGAGCTGGGCCTTCAAACGGGCCAACGGCGCCAGCGACCTAATGACCGCCCGCGACTTCCGTGTCCTGATCGGCCTGGAGACCACGCCCGGCCAGTTCAACTACGACGGGATTCCCCCTTTGGGGTTCCAAGGCCGGATCGAGGTCGGCTACGCCTTCGGACGCTCCTTCGAGTTCGAGGAGATTCCCTTCGACTTCGAACCCAACGGCGCCTTCGTGCTCCAGCTCGGCCTGAAGTTCTGAACGGACGGAGACCCTCAAAGTCGTTCGAGGGGTCCTCGGAATCGACGCGACCCCCAAAGCAAAACTTATGGGATGAGAAATATCCGGTGATCGGCGGTGGCGTCGACCCCAAGACCCGGACGCTCACCCTCCTGCGGGGAGACCTCCGATCGTTGATCGTCCCGTTCGCGCTGTTCCCGCAATCAGGGGACGGAACGACTCCGCATTTTTCGAAGCTCCGATTCACCGACTACGGGTCCACGGTCGCTTTGGGCGATTATGAAGCGGCCTCGGATGCAATCCTCGATGCACTCGACCCGGGATTTCATCACTTGTTAAAAAATTGATTTTAGTGAGTTTTCTAATTTTCTGATACGACTCAGAAATCGGGGGATTGATGCAGAGCAATTTTCCCTTTTCCTTGACAGATATTCCAATGATAGGTCGAGCATTCGCGACGGCGGGTCGATGGTCGCGCGTACCATCGACCCGGGTTCGTCGTCGGGATTATGGATCAGATGCTATTGAGGAAGTTCCTCATGAAGTTCTGCTTGCTGGTGATGCTGCCGATGACGGAGAAGTCCCAGGTCCGGCCCGGCTCGTAGTCCATGAAGTAGTAGGCGAACGAGGTGGCGAAGTCCTCCCTGGGGTTCCAGGTCCCGTAGCTGCGGGCAAATCCGGAGGTGTCGTCGTACCACCATTCGCCGTCACCGCTGTCCAACTCGTCGTCCTCCTTCGGGAAGAGCCACTGATTGATCCAGTTGTTTCGGCGCCAGCCGCTCAGGGCGAGGAAGTCGCCCCAATCGTCGTTCTCGTCGTCCCAGTTGTGAGCGATCTCATGATAGACGACTCGGTGCAGGCTGTTGTCGTTGCTGAAGCGAGGTTGGGCGATGGCGATCCGGCCGTTGTTCTCGTTCCAGCCGCCGAAGCCGGTGACGTTGCCCATGCCGTCGACAATGTTGCCGACCCGCTCGAAGGTGATCCGGGCGCCGTTCTTGCGTTCGAGCAGGACGTTGTTCCCGGTGCGTTGGACCATGATGGCGAAGGCGTTGTCAACGCGGAGCACGTCGGATTCGCTCCAGGTCCCGGCTTGGGCGGTAACCGCCTGCCCGTTGAGGGTCAGGTTGCGGGCGTTGCTGTCATCGAAGTCGATGATCACGTCGATCGAGCCGTCGTCCTTGAACTCGGACTCGGAGTCGTTGGCCGCCGCGTCGTCCATTTTGAGGAAGCGGTCGGCGCCCGAGCCGCCGTAGACCGAGTCGTTGCCCGACCAGCCGAGCAGAGCATCGCGCCCCGACTCGCCGCTGAGATAGTCGTTGCCCGAGCTGCCGTTGAGCTGGTCGTCGCCCGAACCAGCATAGAGCGAGTCGTTGCCGCTGCCGCCATCGAGCGAGTCGTTGCCCGACCAAGCGATGATCATGTCCCGGCCCGACCAGCCGTCGAGCGTGTCGTTGCCGGTCCCACCCCAGCTCGAGTCGTTGCCACTGCCGCCGTTGACGCTGTCGTGACCATCGCCCGCAACGATGTAGTCCGCGCCCGAAGAGCCGCTGAGCGTGTCGTCACCCTCGCTCCCGTAGAGCGTGTCGTCGCCCCAACTGCCGTAGAGCGTGTCGTTACCCAACCGTCCGATTATGTAGTCATTCCCATAAGAACCGCTCATGTAATCGTTTCCGGAACCACCATCGAGGGTGTCATGGTCGTCGCCTCCGTAGAGCGTATCACGTCCGGAGTCGGCATTGAGCCGGTCGTTCCCATCGCCTCCATCTAAGAAGTCGTTGCCGTCACTTCCGAAGACCGTATCGTCGCCATCGTGTGCATAGACGAAGTCATTTCCGTCCCCGCCGACCAGATAGTCATCACCACTTTGGCCTCGGAGAAAGTCATTGCCCTCGCTCCCCCAAAGGCTGTCATGACCGTTTTCGCCGTCCATGAAGTCATTGCCTTCGCGGCCGACCATATAATCATCGTTGTAGCCGCCATAGATCGAGTCGCGATCGGCACCACCGTCGAGGTAATCGTCGCCACCATTGCCGTCCAGACGGTCGAGCCCGTCATTGCCGTAGAGTGAGTCATCGACCCAGCCACCGTTGAGGGTGTCGTCGCCGTCGTAGCCCCAGGCGATCGAGGTGATGCTCGTCAAATTCGTGAACGAGTCGTCGCCCGAGTAGCCGTAGAACCGGACCTCCTGGACCGACGATGGTCCGTAATTTTGGACCATGCCGTTCAGTTCGACGCGGATCTGTCCATAGTTATAGCGGACTTCGGCGACATCGTCGGTGCTGCTGGTCCCGTAAATCCGGACGTGCGGGACGGGCGACGTATGTTGGATGATGCTGCCCGCCATCAGGAGGCGTCCCTCAAGCGCTTCGAGCGCTTCGGGTCGAACCGATGACCGGCGTTGGGAAGAGAATCCCGCATGGTGTCGGGAGGCGAAAGGGCGACGAAATCGGGTGCTCAGCGACATAGTCACGTTCTCCAATCTTCGAGGTGCGTGTCGGCGGACCGTTGCGGCGTGATCGTGCGGCATCCGGCGTGAACCGCCGTTGAGGAGGGAAAGGGAGATCGAACCGGTTCGCTGAATCGGTCAATGCCCCCAGGACTCCGACAACGCCCGGCGATTTTTTCGGGAGACTCGACGGAAATCGGCCCCGAAACGATCCGAAACGGGATATCGAGCGCGCATCATGCATAGATCGACGTCATCGCGACGGGGCGGCGTCGACCGCTCCGCGACGATGACGTCGGATCATGGAGGGATGGAGCGTTCGTTGCTCGACCCACAGGCATTCAAGCGCACGTTGCGGGTCGGCAACTCTTCAACGTGGACATCCCTTGACGAAACTCGACGCCCAGGCGTCTGGGGAAAATCACCGCTCGACGAACGAGATGTGACCCAATCACATCGCGATGCGTCCCTCTCCGATATCCCAAGCGAGACCCTGAGCCCCGGTCTGCCAGGAGATCGCTCGTTTTTTCCGAGCGATCTCCTTATAACGACCTACCCATGCATTACCGAGATCCTTCGTCGACGCAATCGCCTCGTCACATCGTCGCGAGAAGACGTCCGCCTCGAGGTCCCAATCCAGAGAGAAGTTCCCGACGTTTTCCTATGTTTTGTATTTAGTTATTCTGATCGATCGAGACGCTGTCCCTTGGCTCGAATTCGATCGAGCAATCCGCGGAGTTCCTCGACGAGTTCGGGGTGGTCGTCGACCCGGTTCTGGCGTTGGGCGAGGTCGTCGCGGAGGTTGTAGAGTGCGGCGGGCCTTGGGTCATCGCGGTAACCGTTGGCCTCGTCGAACCAAGGGGGGACCTTCGTGATCGCGCCGGTGGGGGCATCGATGAGTACCCAATCGCCACGACGGACCGCATAGTGATCGGCCCTCGTGTTGTGGACCAGCGACGTCCGGATCGTCGGGGCCTCGGAGTCGATCAGCAAGGACAGGAAGCCGAAACTGTCATCGGCGTCGTTCTCGTCGAGGTCGTAACCGATAATCGAGGCGATGGTCGCCATGATGTCGATCTGACCGATCAGCACATCGCTGACGCGACCCGGCTCGACGACGCCCGGCCAGCGGACGAGCATCGGCACGCGGTGCCCGCCCTCCCAGATGTCGCGCTTCAGGCCGCGGAGCGGCCCCATGCTCCGGTGCTCGAACCGACGGACCCGCTCGTAGGCGTAGCCCTCCGGACCGTTGTCCGAGGTGAAGATCACGAGGGTCTCGTCGTCGAAGCCGTGTGCTTCCAGGGCCTTCAGGATCCGGCCGGCGGTCGCGTCGCTCTGGACGACGAAGTCACCGTATCCATTTGCTTCGGAGGTCCCGACATACTCTTCCGTCGGCACGATCGGCGCGTGGGGCGAGGTCCAAGGGAAGTACAGGAAGAAGGGTCGATCTGATCCCTCACGCTGAGCGATCCAGGCGACCGCCTCGTCGGTGAGCCGGGGCATGACCGCGTCGAGCCGCCAGCCCTCGGCCATCGGGCCCGGCCGCGCCTCCCAACGCCCCTCGGCCGTCGGGGGAGTCTCGACCAGCGGGACCGTCGGCACTGTCTCCACGCGATCGTCGCGAATCCAGGTGTACGGCGGGAAGTTCGGCACATCATCGCCGAAGTACGTGTCGAACCCATGGGCCAATGGACCGTCGAGGATCGGTCGCGTCCAGTCGAACGCCTCGGGCGCATAAACGTCCCGTCGGCCGACCCGAGTCGGCCCCGCCCCCACGCGCAGCGACGCCTCCCAATCCCAGCCCAGGTGCCACTTTCCGATGCACGCGGTCTCATATCCGCACGCGCGAAGCATTTCGGGCAATGTTAGACGTTCCGAATCGAAAACCGACGGCCCGAACGAGGTGACGATGTTGTGGAATTTGCGCCAGTGGTAACGCCCGGTCAGCAGGGCGTATCGGCTCGGCGTGCAGATCCCCGACGAGCTGTGGGCATCGGTCAACCGGAGCCCCTCCGAGGCCAACCGGTCTAGGTTGGGCGTTGGGATCTTCGAGTCGGGGTTCTGGACGCCCAAGTCGCCGAAGCCGAGGTCGTCGGCGTACAGAATCACGATGTTCGGGCGATCCGGGACCCCGGTCGCGGCCGATCCGGCCCGAGAGATGAGTGGGACGATCACCAGAATCAGAACGATCCCGAAGCATTGAGGCCATCTCATTATTCTGAACTCGATTGTTTTCTTGATATGTCAATCGGTCGCCAACGGGACGGTGAGCGGTGGTCGATCGGGGTCGCCTTTGGCCTCTCGGACGAGGCGGTCGAGCGCCTTGCGGAGTCGTTCGAGGTGGTCGGCCGCCTCGGGGTCGTCGATCCGGTTGCGTCGCTCGTGCGGATCGGTCTCGAGGTGGAAGAGTTCCTCGTGGTCGGGGACTTCGCCGTCGATCGAAGCGGTCAGCCAGCGATGGTAGGCGTCTCGCTGGTGCGGGGTGACCCGATAGGCGTTGGGCCCGTCGGCGTCCTCGAAAAGGGTGCGATCGTTGGCATAATACCGAATGTACTTCCAATGTGCATCGCTGACGCTCTCGCAACGCGGGTTGCCGAAAACGGTCGACCAGAGGTTCTCGGCGAACGCATAGCGCCGCCAGGCGACCGGCTCGGCATCGGCCTTCGGGTCGCGATGGAGTAGGGGGACGAGGCTCCGGCCCTGCATGGCTTCGGGGATCGTCGCGCCGGCGAGGTCGAGCAGGGTGGGGGCGATGTCGATCGAGAGGGCGATCTCAACGAGCCGTCGCCGACGTGCCGATTCGGGCGCGCGGGGGTCGAGCACGACGAACGGGATCCGGAGGCAGGGCTCGTAGTTGAGCGCCTTGCCGCCCAAGCCATGCTCGCCGTGCATGATGCCGTGGTCGGAGGCGAAGACGATCACGGTGTCCTCGGCGAGGCCATGGTCGGACAAGGTCGCGCGGATCGTCCCGAGCATCCGATCGATCCCGGTAACAGTCTGATATTCCCTCACAAGACGTTCGCGGAGCAAATCCGGCGTATCGACATAGTCATAGCTCTTCTGGCGATTGGACGCATTATGGACGTCGGAGGGTAGTTTGGGGTCGTTGATGTCGGCCTTGGCGATGTAGGTGTCGGGCAGGGGGAGCGGATCGATCCGGTCGCGGTAGGCGGTCCGGTAGAGCGCGGGGTCGGATGGGAGGAGCCGCATGGTGCTGGTACCAGCGGCATGGGGGAGGTTGAAGGCGATGGTCAGGCAGAAGGGTTGGTTGGTCGGTCGGCCCTCCAGGAAGGCGACGAACCCGCGGAGCCAAGGGGCCTCCGGCTCCAAGAACGAGCGGGCCGCTTCATCGAGGATCTCGATCTGGGTGTCGGCCTCGGCGAACCGAAAGATCGGGTGTCGCGCCTTGGGGTAGAAGCCCAAGTGCCCGTGGGCGGCGTACCAGGCGTCGAGGCTGGCCTCGAGGATCCCCGAGTCGTATCCGCGCGATCCAATTGGGACATGGTTCTTGCCGAGATAGCCGACGAGGTAGCCAGCTTGGCGGAGCCGGACGGGGTAGGAGTCGGCCCAGGCGTCGGGATGGAGGGCGGTCCCGGAATTGAAGTTGACGCCGTGTCGGCGCTCGTACTGGCCGAGGAAGTAGGAGGCGCGGCTGGGCGTGCAGATGGCGCTGGTGACATAAGCGTGCTCGAAGACCACGCCCTCGTCGGCCATCCGGTCCAGGTTCGGCGTCCGGACAATCGGATTGCCTAGGAACCCAACCGAGTCAGCCCGCTGATCGTCGGTCAGCAACACGACCAAGTTCGGTCGCGATGCACGATCCGCGTCCGGTGATGCCTCCGAAGCGGCCCCAGTCAGGCCGATCACTCCCATCCCGACGATCGCAATTCGGATGGCGTGTATCGTTCGGGGAGCCCATGTCATTGCAAGTGCGCTCCCCTTCTGAGCTGAGATACCGGACTCACGAGTTCTCAGATGTCGTCCCGTTGTTCGACATCTCGGAACCAGTCCGCTGGACACCGTCGCGGCGGTGCTCGGAACGATTGGTCACCAACTGGTAGAGGTTGCCTTGGACGGCATACATTCCCGGCCGGATCTCCTCCAGGCTCAAAGGGCCGCTGGGCAGGTAGAGCTGGAGATACCGACTCAAAGGCGACGGGCCCGAATTGATTGTTTCCGACATGATCCGGCCCTCATCGTTACAGGGGGTCCTCAATAGGAAGACTCACGGAAGCAACCGTCGGATTACGTTTTCCCAAAGAGAGATGGTTTGAACCACCTGCTCATCACCGCGAGAAGGGTTCCACCATTCAGTATCGGTCAAGGGGGTTTCGGAATCAATGCTGAGGGTGCCGAGCGGCGTGACTGTGATCCCCTCCGATAAATCCCCCTCCACATCGGGATAGTCCCAGAGAGGAATGCTCAGCATCGACTTGCATCGCGCAGGGACCCGAGCATGCTGTTCGGCAGTCATCCCCCAGTCCTCCGGGGTTTGCGAGGCCTTCTCCAGGTCGGCGACGATGGGACAACATTGCTGGAATGCTTGACCGCTGCAACCGGCGTTCATGGGCAATTCGAGGGTCTGATCCTCGTCATTCTCCATGCCATAAGAGTAGACGACGATTCGCGTTGCGTCATCGCCAGTCCTGAGCATGATGTGCGCGCGGACCCGCCGGGCCTGAGAGATCTCTTCGATACCGCGAGCCAACGCCGCCAGGACGACCCCGAAGAGTTCGGGGCGGCCGAATCGACTCCAAAGCTGCTTTTGAAGGACCCGTTCCCTCATGCGCTCATCGATCTCAGTCACAGCCTTGAGGCCATAGACCGACTCGCGAGCATTTCGGATGATCGGCTCTTCGTCGAGGCGTCGTCGGGTCTGGTCGTAGCCGAGGTCAAAGAGTTTCGCCCGGGTCTCGCGATCCATCCCGAAATTCAGGACCTCATATTCGGGCTCGGCCGGGATCTCGATCGGGATGTGGATGATGTCGCGGAGAACGTCCCGTATCATCTGATCGCCCGCATCGAGGGCTGTCCCGATCAAATCCTTCAGGTAACCGAAGAGGCTCCGATCCGGCCCGCGTCCGTCGTCCTGGGACACCAAGTCGAAGGCGAAGACCGGGAACCTGGTCTTGCGCTGTTCTTGATGGAACAGGAACGCCGGCAGGTTGCTGGTCAGTCCGCCATCGACGAATAGGCACCGTCCATTGCGATCGAACGGCCGGAAGAGGAACGGGTAACAGGTCGAGGCCCGAACGGCGTCGAGGATCGAAGCACCGTCTTGAATCTCTTCATTCGAGAAGATGACCGGACGGCGTCGTGTCACGTCGGATGCGACGATCTTCAACGGATAAGTGCGCCGCGACGAACCGGGCTTGGGGGATTCCAGCTTTCAAAACTGGGCGAAATTCACATCATCGCCCGGGATCTCGTCCCGCCAACGCTCGCGGATTCGGTCCAGGAGGAACCCCCGCAACTCTCGCCCGTCATCAACACCCAGTTCGTCCCTGACCATTCCATAGATGGTCCAAATCCTCCAAAATATCTCGGGAATTCCCCAAAGACCGTTCTTGGACGCGACCCGGAGCTTGGCGATCTGATCGCGGAAACCCTCAACGGTCCGACCTCGTTCGGCTAACATCGTGGTGAAGTCGGTGTCGATCAGAATCTTCTGGATTTCAGCTCCGGTATAACCAGCCGCTGCAAGGGTGGCCACGATGCTGTCGGCTGAGGTTCCGCCGAACCCCTGGAAATCGATGTCCTGTTCGGCCGCCTTCAGCGCCCCGGCCAGGGCTGCCCCCAAGACGCCTCCGCCGTCGAAGATGGCGTAGGCCTTCAGAACTGGATCGGACACGTCGGGAGACTCCTGTGGTCCTTGCCGAGATCGGCCGCGATGGCTTCGATAATCGCGATCCATCCTTGACAAATGCGATCGAACGTTCGTCGGCGAAACTTGCAGGAAAGGGATCGTCCCAGATCCTTCGTGAACCGCCGACCCGCCCGATCGTCGGGGTTCCTCAATCGGCCTGGCAGCGGGTCCAGATCGCATCGAGGGTCGTGGCGGCGCGTCCGGTGATCCGGAGATCGACGATGTCGGAGACCTCGGTCTGATCGGGGTTGATCTCGACGGTCCGGGTGCCTCGGACGCGGCTCTGAAGGATCGGCCCGCTGATGTAGGCGAAGACGCTGGTCGTGCCGATGGTGAAGATCAGGTCGAAGCCGCGCTCCAGTTGCTCGCGGAGCCGCTGGACCTTCTCTTCGAGCAGGAACTCGCCGAAGAGGACGACTTCGGGCCGAATGTCGGCGCCGCACTGATTACAGAACGGTGGCAGGTAGGGGCCCAGGTCGTCGACCGACTCGATCCGATAGCGATGCGGGCAGCGGGTGCAGGTCATCTGGCTCAGGTCGCCGTGGATGTCGATCAGGTTGCGTGAGCCGGCGCGTCGGTGAAAGCCGTCGACGTTCTGGGTCAGGGTCCAGACGCGCGGCTTGGCCCGCTCGACCTCGGCGATGACCTCATGCGCCCGGTTGGGGGCGGCACCCTCGACGGCTCGGGCGACCTGGAGCATGTATTTCCAGACCAGCTTGGGGTCGCGGGCCAGCATCTCGCCGGAGAGCGCCTGCTCGATCGGCATCCCGTCGGGCGTGGGGACGTCGTCATAGAGCCCGCCGACGCCGCGATAGGTGGGCAGACCGCTGTCGGCCGAGACGCCCGCGCCGGTGACGAACAGGACGCTCTGCGCCTCGACCAGCCACGAGGCGGCCTGCGCGACCGACGCCTCGAACCGGTCCGAATCCCCCGAAGTCGCCATCGTCCACCTACTCCCAATAGAGATCGGGACCACCCCGATCGATCCGATCCGGGCCGAGTCGAGCCGGATCGACCCATGAATTCCCAAGTTCCGACGAACAACCTACCCGGGCCGAGACGGTCGGGCCAAGGGTCGATCCGAATCGTCGACGGCTCATCGACGGCACTTTGGCGTCAGCGTCCACGTAAATATTTTACGTACAATCTAGCCGCGTCTTGTTCTCCAGAAACGCGCCTCCCGTCTCCCCATAACGTCCGAAGGCGAGGCCGCCGCGACCGCGTCCGGGCGGTCGACGAGCGTCATCGGCGCGTCGGCAGCGCGTCGCGCCCACCCCGATGGCGCATCGGCCATCGACAGCGATGCGGGCCGACCCCGGTCGGGCGCGACATCGCGATCGAAGCATGCCGGGCGGCGCGACGGGTCGGCCCACAGGTCGTCAACAGTGTACAAGCGCCCTTGATCCGGGACAAATCGCTTGCTAGATTGGGTTTGGCCCCACGTCCCTCCCAACTGTGAACACCCCGGCCTGGCGCCACTACTGCGGGCGCTGGTTCAGGTTTCGATTCCGATCGAGAGGCACCGAAAGCCAAGGACGTCGGCTGGAACGTCCTTCGTTCGACCAACGCTCGCAGCGTCCAATATTCGCTTTACGCGGACGCCCTTTTACGCATTCAATGCTTACGCAGAACAAGGGGGATGTCGCCCATGCAGGCGCTCGTCACGCGTACGGATCTGTTGGACGCCTTCGCGATGGTCTCGGGGGTGGTCCCGATGCGGAGCCCCAAGCCGATCTTGAGGGACCTGCTGCTGGAGGTCCGCGAGGGCGCCGGGGCCACGCTGATGGCGACTGACCTGGAGGTGGGGATCCGCTTCGAGGTGACCGGCGTAACGGCTGAACGGCCCGGCCGTGCGGTCCTGCCGACGCGCCGGTTCGAGCAGATCCTGCGGACCAGCACCGACGACCAGCTCTACCTGGAGCTGGAGGAGGACCTGCTGAAGGTCCGGGGCAGCACGGAACGGAGCCGCTTCGAGCTGGCTACCGAGGATCCGGAGCACTTCCCGGAGGTGCCGGCCTTCGGGGCCGAGTCGTACTGTCAGGTGGTCGCGGCGGACCTGAAGCGTTTGATCCGGCGGACGTCGTTCGCGACCGACCCGGACAACGCGCGGTATGCTATGGCTGGGGTCCTCTTCGAGGTGGACTTGGAGGCCAATCGACTCAACCTGGTCAGCACCGACGGTCGACGGCTGGCGCGGGCCTCGATGGACCTGGAGAACCACGGCCTGGACCCGCTGAAGGGTCAGCCGGTCGTACCGGTCAAGGCGCTCCGCCTGCTGGAACGGAACCTGAGCGATCAGAGCGACGAACCGCCGGTCCACCTGGCCTTCGCCAATGACGGCAGCGCCTTGTCGGTCCGGACCGATCGAGCCGAAATCTACAGCCGGCTGGTCGAGGGTCGGTTTCCCAACTACCGGAACGTGCTGCCGACGGAGCATCGGTCCAAGGTGAGCTTGGAGGCGGGTCGGTTGCGGAACCGGATCGAGCAGGCCGCGGTGGTCACCGGCCGCGAGGAGGACCAACTGACCCGCGGCGTGGCCTTCCACTTCGAGCCCGGCACGCTCCGACTGACCAGCGAGACGCCCGACGTGGGCCAGTCGCAGGTCGAGATGGCGATCGATTACGAAGGGCCGGAGCTGACCATCAGCTTCGAGCCGAAGTTTCTGCTGGAGGCGCTGCGGGTGCTCAGCGACGAGACGGCCTTGGAGGTCGAGCTGACCGACCCGACCAAGCCGGCGGTCCTGCGGACCGAGGACGATTACCTCTACCTGGTGATGTCGCTGATGCCGCGCGGCGATGTGGACCCGACGACCTGATCGGCCCGACCCCAACCAGCGTCCCGATGCCTCGTCCTGGCGGGATCCCCTCGGTCGGCGCGGTCCCCGTTGGATGGGCTCTAAGTCCAGTCACCGCGGAGGGATAGATCTGGACCTGGGGGGCGATCTGGGATAAGATGATCGGTAAGGAATCGGGGATGGCCCGTCGATCGGCCGATCCCCAATCGCCGTTCCACCCCGTCACCGTTGTCGCCGTGGGGGGAGCGCGATCCGGGCCATGGTGGGACGACGGTTTGAGGCCGGAACAAACACACGATGGACGACTCGTCGGGTCGCGGGCCTCGGCCCCTCTCCGAAGCGTTGGGGGCGGTGATGGCCGCCCGAGGCCTGGCGCGACAGTGGTCGCAGGGCCGTCTGGAGTCAGCTTGGGATCGGGCCGTCGGGCCGGGCACAGCGGTCGCATCGCGCACGCGGGTTGCGGGCCTTCGTCGCGGGGTCTTGCATGTGACCGTAGCGCACTCGAGCCTTTTGGAGGAGCTGGCCGCCTTCCGTCACCACGAACTGCTCCAGAGCCTGGGCGAATCGCTGCCCGACTTGGCCATCCGTCGCCTGAAGTTTCGGGTGGGTCCGGTCACAGACGAGGATGCCACCCCAGCCGACACGTGAGCAAACGCAACACCTGAGAACCAACGTCCGAGAGGCCGGCTCGATCGCCGACCGTCCGAGACCACCATTCCCCGCCGCGATGTCTTTGGGGTGTCGATGTCCTGCGAGGAGGGATCCCCGACGGCGCGTGGCGGCGCCCTTGAGGCCCTCTGGCTTTTCGGCTTTCTCGACGAACCTACGACTTCGACGGACCCACGACCTCGAACCATCGCCCGGCTCGTCTCGGCCGACCGGGGTCGCCCAACACCCCCACACAAACAGTTCAGGGAGCGGCAGCGAGCATGGCATCTGGGATCGATGAGCCCCGGAGCCCCGAGGTCCCCGACGACGCGTCGGCCACCTCGACGGCGGTCGCGACGGTCTCCGAACCGTCCCAAGAGAACGGCTACGGCGAAGACAACATCCAACACCTGCAGGGGATCGAGGGCCTGCGGACGCGGCCGGCGATGTACATCGGCGATACCGGTCCGGGCGGGCTGCACCACCTGGTCTACGAGGTGATCGACAACTCGATCGACGAGGCGATGGCCGGCCATTGCACGCGGATCGAGGTGGTCCTGCACCCCGACGGTTCGATCGCGATCCAGGACGATGGGCGGGGGATCCCCGTCGGGCTGCACCAGGAGTCGGGCCTCAACGCCTTAGAACTGGTGATGACCCAAATCCACGCCGGTGGCAAGTTTCACAAGAACAGCTACCAGGTCTCCGGGGGCCTGCACGGGATCGGCTTGACGGCCGTCAACGCGCTCTCGGAGCGTCTGGAGGCGGAGATCCACCGCGAGGGCCAGATCTGGCGGCAGGAGTTCGAGCGCGGGGTGGCCACCGGACCGATCCGGGCGACCGGCTCGACGCGGACCACCAGCACGCGGATCCAATTCGTGCCCGACCCGCTGATCTTCACCGGCGGCACCGAGTTCCACTACGACACGCTGGCCAAGCGTCTGCGCGACCTGGCCTACCTGAACCGAGGGGTCCGGATCACGCTGGAGGACCGCCGGGTCGAGGGGCCCGAGCCGAAGCGCGAAGAGTTCCACAGCGAGGGCGGGCTGGTCGAGTTCGTCACCGACCTGAACCGGGCGCGGACGCCGCTGCACGAGCCGATCGTCTACCAAGGGCGCGATGAGGAGAACCAGGTCGAGGTCGAGGTGGCCATGCAGTACACCACGGCGATCCCCGAGACGATCGCCTCGTACTGCAACAACATCAAGACCGTCGACGGGGGCAAACACCTGACCGGGTTCCACACCGCCTTGACGCGGACGCTCAAGGCCTACGCCAAGCAAGGGGGGCTGGGCCCGAAATCTAAGGACCTGGCCATCACCGGCGAGGACTTCAAGGAGGGCCTCACAGCGGTCATCAGCGTCCGCGTGCCGCACCCCCAGTTCAGCAGCCAGGACAAGGCGAAGCTCACCAACGTCGAGGTCGAACCGATCGTGGCCAAGCTGGTCTCGGAACGGCTCGGCGAGTTCCTGGAACACAACCCCAGCGTGGCCAAAGAGCTGATCAAGAAGGCCGTGCTGGCCGCCGAAGCCCGCGAGGCGGCCCGCAAAGCGCGCGAGCTGGTCCGCAACCGCAAAGGGGTCCTCTCCGGCGGCGGCCTGCCGGGCAAGCTGATGGACTGCACGACCAACGACCAGGACTCCAGCGAGGTCTTCCTGGTTGAGGGTGACTCGGCCGGCGGGACCGCCGAAGGGGGGCGCGATCGCCAGTTCCAGGCGATCCTGCCGCTTCGGGGCAAGATCCTCAACGTCGAGCGGGCGCGGTTGGACCGCGTCCTGGGCAACGAGGAGGTCAAGAACATCATCACCGCCATCGGCTGCGGGATCGGTGAGGAGGAGGATCCGACCAAACGGCGCTACGGCAAGATCGTCATGATGAGCGATGCCGATGTCGACGGGTCGCACATCCGAACCCTCTTGATGACGTTCTTCTATCGTCAGATGCCCAAGCTGGTCGACCAAGGTCACCTATACGTGGCTCAGCCGCCGCTGTACATGGTCGCCCGGGGCAAACAGCGCCAGTACGTGCACAGCGAGGAGCAGATGCACGCCCTGCTGGTCGAGTCGGGCTTGGCCAACGCCGTGCTGGTGCCCGGCGCGGCCGAGTCGGTGGCCCCAGATTCGGATCCGGCCGAGTCGGACGGGGCCATTGGTGGCGATCGGCTCCGCCAACTGTTAAAGATCACCGCGGGCTTGGACAACGCCCTGCACGCGCTTCAGCGACGGAACCTGCCGATCCGTGACTTCTTGGGCCAGGCCCATCCCGGCGACGCGTCCGGGGCCGGCCCGCTGGCCGGCCTGCTGCCGCTGTTCCGAGTCGAGGACCTCTCGCATCAGGGGGCCGACCGCTGGCTCTACACGGCCGAGGAACTGGAGGCCTTCTGCCAAGAACACGCCGTCCTGGGAGATGAGGACGCCGAGGCCGAGCCGATGGTCGCATCGACGCCCGAGGTGTCCGATCAAGGGGAAGCGGGGGAGTCGGATGCGGAGGCCGAAGTGGCTCCCGAGGAGGCGTCCGAGCCGGGAGCGTCCGGGACCCCATCCGAGCCGGTCGGCGGTCGGTTCCGGACGGTGACCTTGCACGAGGTCCGCGAGCTGAACAAGTGGTTGATCCAGCTCCGCGACAACTTCGGGCTCCGGGCCGAGATGCTCCTGCCGATCGAGGTGACCGGCGACGACCCGCCGCCTCGGTTCACGCTCTGTCGGGGCGAGGAGCGGCATCGGATGGCCGACCTCCGGACGTTGGTCGGGCTGATCCGACGGCTGGGAGAGCGCGGAATCAAGGTGACCCGGTTCAAGGGGCTCGGTGAGATGGACGCCGAACAGCTCTGGGAGACGACGATGGATCCGGAGAAGCGGACGTTGCTCCAGGTCAAGCTGGACGACACCGCGGCGGCCAACGAGCTGTTCACCACCTTGATGGGCGATGACGTCGAGCCACGCCGTGAGTTCATCGAAAAGTACGCGCTGGACGTGAAGAACCTGGACGTCTAAGCTGTGCCGCATGAGGCAACCTCAACCCATGACCTGTCTCAAAGGGTCCGGCGATCCGGCTTCGGGTCGCTCCGACTTGACAAACCGTGCCGGGCCGTGGAGAATCTTCATTGATCCCGATGTCCACATCGACGTTAACGCTTTTGTGGGACGCGGGATGATTGTGGAGGATCCTCGGATCTCCCCCACCACGGTTTGGGCTCCCTCGATCAACGATCAGGGCTCCCTGTGGGCTGAGGATCCTGAGGACGTGGATGATGGGTCGCCTACCGACGCGACCCTGTCCGGCCCACCCGGAGGATGGTTCCGGGACGCACGTATGTGGACCACGTGCGTGGACAGCGTGGGCCGACTATCACGAGCGTTCCAACGCGTGTCTTCGCTTCCATTCGGGGCGGGTGTACTCGTTCCTTAGACGGATCCTCTCGGGATCGGGGTTGGAGCCCCGATCAGACCGACGGTTCGAGGATCTGAGGCCCGGGAGAGACCATGGAGCCACCGCGACGGCCCCGCATCGGGTACGACCCGCGTGATCGGCATGGCCCGTCGGCCCCCAGCGCCGACAGACACGGCCCCTTGGGCGTCGACATCGGCCCATTAATCCTTGGGGATCCGCCCCGGCATCCAGCATTGTGGGGGCCACGGTGATCCGACGCGAGCCTGGTGTGTGCTCCCGGATCGACCGGCATGGAGCCGGTCGGCGATCGACTCGGCCGGAGGCCCTGTTCGATCGTCCCATGAGTCCGTTAACGCCACGACTCGCCCGATCAGCTCGAATCTCGGTCCATTGCTCACAGCTCCGCGTCGGGAGGTCCCGACCGATCCCGATCCTGACTCCGAATCCGTTCGCCGCATCGGAGGCCTGGACGCCGTTCCCCTCAACACCTCAGCTCCGGGGTGTTGAGAGTGAAGGGTCATGCTCCTACCCGTCGCGGCCGGTCCCGATTCGTTGGGGCGGTTCCGCCCGCCCGCCTTGCTCGAGGCAACCGGCCGGGCCCCGGCCCGATCCGGTTTGGCTAGCCCCGTCACCCTCGGCCTGACCGGACCCGTCCCGGTGCGGCCCCATGAAGCAATGTCGATGACTGGAATTGCTCAACGCGTTTCGCGAAATTTCCAGGACGCGGTCCGTGCTCGCGGCCAGACCTATTTCTCCAAGGGTCGCGTTAAGATCCTCATGGCACGCCCCGGCGAGGTGCGGACCAAGGTGCGCGGCACGGAGAGCTACCGGGTCCGGATCCGGCTGCGGAACAACGGCCGCCTCCTGATTTCGTGTACCTGCTTGTATTTTCGGCCCCACGGCGTGCCGTGCAAACATATCTGGGCGACGCTCCTAACCTGCGACGCCAAAGGGCTGCTGACTTATCCGCCGGTCAAGCCGCTGCGCATGGTGCCGATCCTGCCGCCGGGCGACCGGGAAGCCGCCGACAGCGGCGACGTCGAGCCGTTGGACCCGGTCGATTCGCCGGAGCACGGGCCCCATGGCGATCGGGACTCCGGCGCGCCGCCTGCATCGGGCAACGGCTATCGCGGACGGTCGCATCCGCCGGGTCCGGAACTGGGCGCCGGCCCCGACGGACCGCACCGACGGGCCCTGGAGGCCTCGCTCAACTCGCAGTCGGGGCGACGCGGGCCCGAGCCGATCCTGGGCGAGCCGATCCCACAGCGCGTTCCGCCGGGCAGGCCGCACCCCAAGCCGCGACCGGCCAAGTCGCGTCCCGGTGGGCCGCCGAGTCACCAAGGACCCCCGCATCATCACCGACGCGCCGAAGGCAACGGCCATGCCCACCACGCCCACCACAATGGGGCCAACCGCGGCGGGCCGGGCGGCTATGCCGCGCCCCGCGGCGCGCGGCCCCTGCCGATCGCGCCGCCGTATGCCCAAGGCCGACCGGGGATCCACGGGCCCCCCGCGAGGCTGAAGACCAAGCCGGCCCAGAAGGCCAACAAGGCGGCCAAGCGGACCTCCAGCAACAAGCGGACGGTCCTCTACGTGCTCGATATCCCGGCCACCGTCGATTGCCATCAGGTGGTCATCGAGCCGGTCCGTCGCCAGCGCAAGAGCAATGGCGACTGGGGCCCACTGCGCCCGTGGTCGCCCGGCTCAGCCCTCCTGGGCCTGCCCAAGGATCGGCCGCATAAGGACGCCGTCAAGGGACCCGGACCCGCCGCCGACCGCCTCGCCGCCGCCGAACAGGCTGCCAGCCAGGTGCTCGACGAGGAGGATCTGGAGATCTTCGGCCTCCTGGAACGGTACCGCTCCACGCCCGAAGACTTGGTCAACCCCAACGCGGCGCAGAACCGGGTCGTCCAGGGCCATGCCGTCGGCCACTCGGCCCGCGCCCAGCGCCGCTATGTGATCGCCTCGGAGCACCAGGCCGAGGTCGTCGAGCGGCTCAGCAAGACCAACCGGCTCCGGGTCCGCCGGACCGAGGCCGAGGACGATCCGCCGACGCTCCGATGGGACGAGGGGCCGGCCTGGAAGTTCCGGATGGACGTCCGGCCCGAACCTGGTGGCCGTTGGACCTGGCGCGGCTTGATGCGTCGAGGCCATGAGAAGATCGACCTGGCCGAGCCCTTGGCCATCCTGGCGCCCGGTCTGATGATCCTCAGCACCGGACGCGCCGCCCGGTTCGACGACTCCGGCGTGGAACTCTGGATGACCCGACTCCGCCACGAGAAGGAGCTGACCTTCGACCTGGTCAAGCAGGACGAGAAGCTCGGCCAGTTGCTCAGCGACGCGGTGGAGGGGATCAGCCCGGACGACCTGATCGAGGGCCTGGTCCTGGACGAGGTCCGCGCTACGCCGCAACCGCAACTGGCGATCCGGACGCCGCCCCAGACCCTGGGCGTGGACCGCGTGTTGGCCGAACTGGACTTCGACTACGAAGGGGCGCTGGTGGCCGGCCATCCACGGACCCGGATGGCCGTGCGGACCGAACTCCGACGGGTCATCCGCCGCGAGCCGGAGCAGGAGAAGGCCGCCTACGGGGTCCTCGAAGAGCTGGGCTTCGTCCCGGCGCGGGACATCCGGGTCGGACCGGGCACCTGGGAGCTGCCGCCCAAGCGCGTGCCGGCCGTCAGCCGAGAGCTGGCCAAACGCGGTTGGCAGGTCCGGGCCGAGGGCAAGGTGATTCGACCGCCCGGCAAGTTCAACCTCAGTGTCACGACCAACATCGACTGGTTCGAGCTGGGCGGCGTGCTCGACTTCGGCGACGGCCAGAGCGTGCCGCTGCCGGAGCTGCTGGCCGCAGCGCGTCAGGGACGCGACATGGTCAGCCTCAGCGACGGCTCGGTCGGGATGCTGCCCGAGGACTGGCTCAAGCAGTGCGGTGTGCTGGCCGAGTTGGGGACCAGCGGGGACGGCCACGTCCGCTTCGGCAAGGCGCAGGCCGGCCTGCTCGACGCCCTGCTGGCGGCCCAGCCGGACATCCGCTGCGACGAGGGCTTCGACCAGATCCGCAAGACCCTCCGCAAGTTCCAGGGGGTCACCGCGCAGAAGGCCCCACGCGGCTTCCAGGGCGACCTGCGGCCCTACCAGGAAGAGGGCCTGGGCTGGATGGACTACCTCAACCAGTTCGGCTTCGGCGGGATCCTGGCCGACGACATGGGCCTGGGCAAGACCATCCAGGTGTTGGCCCTGCTCCAGAAGCGCCGGCTAAGCCGTCGCCAAGGACGCGATCCCAGCCTGATCGTCGTACCGCGCTCCCTGGTCTTCAACTGGCTCCGCGAGGCCGAGAAGTTCACGCCTCGGCTCCGCGTGCTCGACTACACCGGGCCGAACCGGCACGACCTCCGCGAGGACTTCGACGATCACGACCTGATCGTGACCACCTACGGCACACTCCGCTCAGACATCCTGGAGCTGAGCAAGCGTGGATTCGACTACGTGATCCTCGACGAGGCCCAGGCGATCAAGAACGCGGAGAGCCAGTCGGCCAAGGCGGTCCGGCTGCTCAAGGGGCAGCACCGGCTGGCCCTGACCGGCACACCGATCGAGAACCACCTGGGCGAACTCTGGTCGATCCTGGAGTTCCTCAACCCGGGCATGCTCGGCTCGGCCTCGGTCTTCAAGGGGATCACCGGGGGCGCTGCCGCCAGCGGGCTCGACACCGAAGGCCGTGAGGTCCTGGCCCGCTCGCTCCGGCCCTTCATCCTGCGACGGACCAAGCGTGAGGTGGTCAAGGACCTGCCCGACAAGACCGAGCAGGTGCTCTACTGCACCATGGAGCCGGCCCAACGCGCCGTCTACGACCAGATCCGCGCCCACTTCCGCCAGGCCCTGCTCGAGAAGGGTGCCCGCGAGCTCGACTCGACCAACAAGATCGAAGTCCTCGAGGCCCTGCTCCGGCTCCGCCAGGCCGCCTGTCACCCCGGCCTCATCGACAAGGAGAAGGCCGAGGAGCCCAGCGCCAAGCTCGACATGCTCATGCCCCAGTTGACCGAGCTGATCGACGAGGGGCACAAGGCCCTGGTCTTCTCGCAGTTCACCACGTTCCTGGGGATCGTCCGCGACCGGCTCGACCAGCAGGGGATCAAGTACGAGTACCTCGACGGCCGGACCCGCAAGCGCGATGAGAAGGTCGAGCGGTTCCAGAACAGCCCCGAGATCCCCGTCTTCCTGATCAGCCTCAAGGCCGGCGGCCTGGGCCTGAACTTGACCTCGGCCGACTACGTCTACCTGCTCGACCCCTGGTGGAACCCGGCCATCGAGGCCCAGGCCATCGACCGCTCGCACCGGATCGGCCAGACCCAGCACGTCTTCGCCTACCGCCTGATCTGTCAGGACACCGTCGAGCAGAAGATCGTGGCCCTCCAGGACCAGAAGCGCGACCTGGCCGAGGCCATCCTCTCCGGCGACCGTCGCCTGATCTCCAACCTGACCCGCGACGACCTCGAGTTCCTGCTCTCCTGAGCCCGAGCCTCGGGGTGCCGCCGGGCCGGGCCGTCTCGGTCCGAGACCCGATCGCTCAACCATCGAGGGGTCGTCATCCATGCCGTTGCGCGATCACTTCGAGCCGCCGCTGGACGACTGGACCTCCTGGGACGGCCTCCACGGGATGTGGCCGGCGATGATCGTCCAAGACTTGGTCGATCGGTTGCCACTCCGTTACACCGCGGCGCCCAACGTTCACCTCGGTTCCATCGAAGTCGATGTAGCGACGTTCGAACGCGAGTCGGGGTCATCGTCCTCCATCCCGTCGACACACGTCAACGGGGGTCCCGGCTCGTCGGTGATCTACGCACCCCCGAGACCGACGTTGGCCGTCGCGGGTGTCGAGGCGGTTGAGGACACGTATGAAGTGCGGATCTACGACATGAAGCGCGGGCGTCGGCTCGTCGCCGCCGTCGAGATCGTCAGTCCATCGAACAAGGATCGTCCCGAGAGTCGTCGCGGGTTCGTCGCCAAGTGCGTGGCGATGCTCCGCGAGCGGGTCTGCGTCGCGATCGTCGACCTGGTGACCGGCCGTTCGGCGAACCTCTATCTCGAACTCCTGGAGCACTTCGGCCGGTCCGACCCATCCTGGACCGAGGTCGATGATGGCCCCCCGTCGATCTACGCGACCTCGTGCCGTTGGATCCGTCGGACCTCCGACGAGGGTGGTCCGACGGCGCTGTTGGAGGCCTGGGCCCATCGGCTGGCCCTTGGCGTCGCACTGCCGACGCTCCCGCTCTGGCTGGCCGACGACCTGGCCGTCCCCCTCGACCTGGAACGCAGCTACGAACAGGCCTGCCGGCTGCTCCGGATCGGGTAAACTGGATTCCGCGCCGATCCTGATGCATGAGGATGGCCGCATCGTCCGATCGATCCCGTCATGGCTCTCGTTGCGGCAAGGGGGATGCATCTATGAATATCAAAACGGAATCGTTTGATTGGACGACCGATGCAGACCGGCTCCGATTCCGGTTCGGTTGCGTGTCGGCCGGACGTGTCGGGTCCTCGCTGATCCACGGGGTTGGGCTCCTGGACGGGATTCGTCGGATGCTTCTGGCCTCCGCGCTCCGGGTCGGGCCACAGGGGGTCTCCCGACGGTTCGTCGAGGCCTGCCGGCTGGTCGACTCGGATTGGGCCGATGGCCCGGCGATCACTGTCGCCTGCCCGCTCGACCCCGTCGGCGATTCGACCGACCTCGAGGACCCGTTGGGGCGCCGGGCGACGCGTCGGTTGCTGACGACCCTGGCGCGGCTGACGGCACTGCTCGACCGGGCCGATGAGCCCGATCGGGCTAAGGACCGGACCTTCAACGCCATCGAACATTTGGTTGATCCGGACTTGATGCATATCCTCATCAACTGCGATTCGACCGAATCGTGTCCGCCCCTGACCGTTGAGGTCTGTTGGGCCTCGAACCGGCCGCCCGGCCCCGAGCCCGACGGCGCCGAGGCGATCACCGAGGTCGAGGTGACCCACGACCACCTCCGGACCCTCGCCGGGCTCTCCGATCGAGCCTGCCACGTCGTCGGATCCGGCACCGATCCGTCCCAGAATCGTTGATGTTCTGAAATTTGTAAAATGAAGAACTTGTCTCTATCGAGCGATGCCAACTCACTGGATGGCTGGGGACTGCGACGCGTCGCGGAGCAGACCCCAGCGCCGATGTCTTGAAACGGCCGACGAGACGTTCGATCTCCTCGGGCCGAGCCCGACGGTTCGTCGCCGCCCTTCGATCCCTCGGCCGAGTCCTCAGCGACCCGACCTGAGTCGACGATCGTCGGCGACCACCGGGCTGGATGCCTTCGAGACTGGTCGAGAAGATCCCGCGAAGGATCGGGCGTTCCTCGATCGTCTCGCCGATCGGTGTCTCCCGGGCTTTCCGGCCGCGCGTTTCCGGCCGTTTTTACTCGTCGATGCCGGGTCACAGCCGTCACAATCCGAACGGCGACTCGGTCTCTGCGCATACGGGGATGTCGCGGCCGATCACATGAGAACCGGCCGATATCTCGATCCGTGGGATTCCGGATTGCCAAAGAGCCTCCGTTCCTCGAGGACGTGCGGATCCCATTTGCGTCGGGATCCGCTCCGGCGCCCCGTGTCGCGCGGATCGACGATCGTGCTGGGCGACGCGTCGACGAGGATCACGCGGTGGCCCGACCCCACGGATGGTGAGTCGGGGGCGAGACCCGGTCGGTCGCGCAGCCGATCGCCCGGCGAGGCTCCGGGGCGCCGGGGCTCTCACTCCCGTTGAGGCCGCGATCGACCGGCCAACGCGATTGAGCCCGACGTCCGGCCCAGAGGGACGACCTCGACGGGTCGAAGCCCGTGTCCACGAGCGTTTCGGGAGACCGGAGCAGGGATCGGGAGACCGACCGAACTCCCGCCGCGCAGGGCGATCAGACCGGCTCGCCAGCGGTCGGCGATACCCAACGCCAAGCGGATCGACCCGATCAGGGCGAAACCGGTCAAAGCAACCGGGATCACCGCCAGGGTCAGCAGGACGATCGCGATCAGGACGACCAGGGCGATCGCGAGCACTCCGAGGGCCTCGACGACCTCCCCGACCGTCGGATCGCGGCGCGGATCGGACCCTGGAGCGTCGGCCGGGTCCGACCGCGCCTGCTCTGAAGGCGCGACGTCGGGTTGGATCAGTTGCGTCGAGTCGGGTGATCGGACCGGAGGCGATGTCGGGGCGGTCTCATAGACCCAGGGCGGTCGCGAGCCGATGACGATCTCGATCGGCGCTTCCTCCACGACCAACCAGACCAGCGGAGGCATCTCCGAGGATCGTTCGCGTCGGGTGCGGCTCGGCTCGCTTCGGGGTCGCGGAGGCGGTCCGGGTTCCGATTGGGTCGGTCCCCGACGTTTCGCCTCAACGGCCTGATCGGCGTCGTCCAACGCTTTGACGAAGGCCTCGAAGAACCGGCAGTGCGGATCCTCCTCCTCGCACTCGCGATAGGCCGCTTCGCCCAGGGCCAGCCAACGCTTTAGGGTCGGGGCATCGACGCCCACGGCGGTGCAGGCCACGTCCATGGGCTGACCCGCGCAGAGCGCTTGGCAGATGCGTCGGGTGATGGTTCGATTGGGAACCACGATGCTCATCCCGAATGACCCCGGCGACCGTTGCGACCCGTCGGCGAGCCTCGACGCACCGTCGCGTTCTGAGGGACCCGCCCCAAGTAAGATCAAGCGATCGGGTCGGGGTGTTCATGGGTTTTTCTCGGGGCGGCGGGCGAACCGACTCGTCGGGTCATTTCTTCGGAAGGATCGCTGCGACCGGTCGCGATCCTGCGGGCCTGCCGGGCGCTGTTGTGGGGTGGCTGGGGACAGCGAGGGGTCTCGGAGCGGACCTCGGGAATGATGTCATCGGTGTGTCTGGCTGAGGGTCGCTTCGGGGAGGCCCACTCGTATGGGGTGTCCCCGGGGTCTGCTCGCTTGCGCTTGCAGTCCCCAGCCACCCGTTGATGTTTAACGATCATATTAATAAATATAGTATTGGAACCGCATCTTGTTTCTGCTGCACGTGCGCCTACGGCGTGGGTGGCTGGGGACAGCGAGGGGTCTCGGAGCAGGCCTCGGGAATGATGTCATTGGTGTGTCGGGCTGAGGGTCGCTTCGGGGAGGTGTCCGCACCGAGGCTGTTCCCGAGGTCTGGACTCCGAGGGGACTCGGTCCGCAGAAACAGTACAAGCGGAACGGTCGGCGCGCCGATCTTGTGGAGGTCGAGGAATCGCTCAAGTCGCGTTGCGGATCGGGAGGGGAATAGACCATGGATTGGCGAGTGGCCCTCGGGGCGACGTTGACGGCGGTCCTGCTGGTGACGGGCTCTGCGCGATCGCAGGAGCCCTCGGCTCAGGCGGCCTTTCCGTTCGCTCCTCAAGACGGGGACGCCTCGGGGATCTTGCCCCCGACGGTCCCGTCGCCCCAGACCCCGATGCTGGATCCCTCGATGGGGATGATGGTGGGCGGGTCCGACCCCTCAGCGCCTTCGATGGCGGACCCCTTCGGCGATCCGATGACGGGGGGCATGGCCACCCCCCAAGCGATGGCCACCCCCCAATCCAACGCCTCGGCGTTGCAGGAGTTGAGTGAGACGGTCGAGTCCCTGTCGAAGCGGTTGACGATCACGACCGGCGACGAGAACTTCCAGGTCCTCTTCGGCGGGTCGATCGTGGCCGACTTCGTCTTTAGCAACGCCCGACCCGTCGCGCCCGGCACGCCGTTCCTGCTGACGCCCGGCTCGGTCTTCGGTTTCGAGCAGGACAGCTTCAGCGCCCACGCGCGGCAATCGAGCCTCTTCGCCCTGGTCAACGGTCCGCAGATCGGCGCGTTCCAGTCCCGTGGCCTCTTCCTGGCCAACTTCTTCGATGTGGCGGTGATCCGGGACCAGTTCGGCTTCCTCCCGCTGGAGGCCTGGGTCGACCTGAACAACCGCGACTGGCGGGTGGCCGCCGGCTTGCAGTTCGATATCTTCAATCCGTTGACGCCGACGGTCCTGCCGTTCAGCCTGCTGTCGGCCTCGGGCAACACGGGCAACGCGTATCGCGGCCAGGCGCGACTGGTGCGCTATCTGTATCCGAGCGAGGACTCACAGATCACGATCCAGACGGGCCTGAGCGAGCCGGTCGCCACGTTCTTCAGCGAGGAGTTCCTGCTCAGCGAGGACAACGGCTGGCCGAACATCGAGGCGCGGGTGGCCTACGGGCTTGGGCCTCCGGGCGAGGGCCTGTTGGCGCCGAGGCCTTTGGAGTTCGGCGTCTCGGGGCTGATCGGGCAGTTGCGCAACACCGATGTCCCAGCCGGCGTCAGCGTTGTCGCGGACGTTTGGGGGATCGGGGCCGACCTGCGATGGGCGATCACCGAACGGTTCGGGATCAAGGCCGAGATGGCCCTTGGCCAAGGGCTCGGCACCTACGGCGGCGGGATCCTCTCGACGGTCAACCCGATCACCTTCGAAGGGATCCGCTCGGCCGGCGGCTTCGGCGAGGTCTACTACTACTGGATCCCCGAGACGCTCCACACCCACATCGGCTACGGGATCGACGACCCGGTCGACGCGGACCTGGCCGCGTTGCAACCGCTCCGCAACGAGACCTACTTCGCCAACCTGCTCTGGGACGTCACCAAGGCGTTCCGGCTCGGCCTGGAGGTCAGCTACCGCGAGACCTCCTATTCCCCGGCCTTGCCGGACAACGATGGGGTGCTCATTCACACCCAGGTGCTCTACAAATTCTGATCCCTGAGAAACCAGGGATCGACCGATGACCGGGTCGGGTCATCGTGGGGCGAGAGCCTGGCGTTGATGCGGCCGTCCTCGCCGACCTCGACGGTCAGACTGCTGGGGGCGTCGGACATGCCGGGTTTTTCCGGATCGTACCCGCTCGACGACCCGTCCATTGGGGGCGTCGTCGACGATGGGCGGATTGGATCGACCACAGCCCCATCCCTCGTGTTGACTCGGAGTGATGAGATCGTCGTGGCCGCTCGGTCCGATCCCGGGGCGGGATTGGGACCCGAGGCGAGGTTCGCCGTGGGGTGATCCTCCGTGATCGGGGATCGGCGATCGGGGATCAGGCCGGGTCCTCGGCGTCCCCCTCGGCGGCTCCGGCTCGGACTGGATTGGCGGCGATGAGTTCCTGGATCACCCGGAGTCCCACGGGCTTGACCAGGTAGTGGTCGAAGCCGATCTCATGAGCCTGTCGGAGCTGGCCCTCGTCGGGGGTGAACCCGGTCATGGCGATGATGATGGTCCGGTCGAACCGGCGTTCGCGGCGGAGTCTGCGGGCAACCTCGAACCCGTCGAGGCGCGGCAATCCGATGTCGAGCAGGATGACCTCGGGCAGTTCGTTGAGGGCGAGTTCGAGCCCGACCTCCCCGTCGTAGGCCATGAGCATGGCGTGCCCGCACTGCTCCAGCAGGGCCGCGAGCATCCGGGTCGAGGTGCCCTCGTCGTCGACGATGAGGATCCGCCTCGACGGCGCCTGGTTCAGCTCGTGGCCGCCGGCACGATCGGCCGGGGGGAGGGGTGCCGGCTCGGGCCGACTCATTTCGGTCAGCAGGGGCAGGGTGCAGGCGAATTCGCTGCCATGGCCGAGGCCGTTGCTGTGGGCCTCAATCCGGCCGCCGTGGAGCTCGACGAGCATCCGCGTGAGGGCCAGCCCGATGCCGAGGCCGCGCCCGGTGTTCTCCGGGCCCTGCACGAACAGGTCGAAGATATGCGGAAGCATCGTCCGGTCGATGCCCTGTCCGGTGTCGCGGATCCGGAGGATGACGGCGTGGTCGCCGTCGTACTCCAGGCTGAGGCGGATGGTGCCGCCCGGCTCGGTGTACTTGATCGCGTTGCCGAGCAGGTTGGTGACGACCTGCTCCAGCCGAGTCGCGTCGCCGTCGATCCAGACCGGGCCGGGCGGCAGATGGGTCTCCAGCCGATGGTGCTTGCTGACGATCTGGGAGCGGGTCCCTTGGACGGCGCGTTGGAGGACCCCCTTCAGCTCCATCGGCCGTCGGTCGAGGTTGATCTGGCCACGAGTGATCCGGGTCACGTCGAGCATGTCGTCCAGCAGGCGGGTCATCACCTCGATGCTGTGCCGACAGGCCTGCTCGGCGTCGCTGCGATCGACGTTCGCCCCGGAGAACTGTATCAGTTGGAGGCCCATCGCCATCGCGTTGAGGGGATTGCGCAGCTCGTGTCCGAGGACGCCGAGGAACTCGTTGAGCCGCTGATGCGCCTGCTTGAGCTGGAGCTCCTGGTGCTCCACGAAGGCGACCACCGCGGCAGTGATCGAGTCGTCCAGGTGGAGATTCAACGCGAGCCGCTCCAGGGGTGTCGGGGGCGGGTCTAGCCGCTCGTCCAGCGTCTCCATCAGGACCAGCCGCAGCAATTGGTAGTCGCCGACCACGTCGGAGAGCTTCCAACCGATCTGCCAGCGGTGCTCGCCGTGGTCCAGCGCCAGGATCCGATGCCGACCGTGGCCGTCCTCTTGGGGCTGCATCAATGCACCGGCCACCGCCCGGAGGAACTTCGGCAGGCCGTCCCTGAGGACGTGCCAATGGGTGCTCTGATTGTGCGGTCGCTCGTGTTGGCTCAGCCGCGCCCAGCGGTCGGTCAGGGCCTCCGAATTCTGTCGGAGCAACTTGGCGATCCGCAGGCACGATTCCTGGCGGAGCCGTTCGGTCTCGATCATCGGAGATCTCCCGATCTGTTGTCCGTGGGCTCTGTCGTCCGTTGGTGAGGGGTCGACCTCTGGCTCCGACCGACCTGCAGGGTCCGGGGACCGAGGTGGCCGGGATTTCGAGATCCTCGAAAGCGGGAGGACCGTTTGCGCTGTTCTGACCAAGGGGGACCGGGTCAGGGAGGGTTTTCGGCGCCTCCGCCCGCCTGTCCCCGTCGTCGGGGTGGTTTGCCGTCGGCGATCGAGGCGTCGCGATCGGACTCGAGTTGACATCATCCCGGTGGGGTTGACAAGGTCCGAAGATCATCGCCGGGCGTCGGCCCCGGTCGAGGCGATCTGGCGAGGGGACGGGGGGACGAGACGGTGGACCGGGTGCGTGTGAAGATCTGTTGCATTATGAGCGTCGAGGAGGCCTGGCGGGCGATCCGCGCTGGGGCCTCGGCGCTGGGCCTGGTCTCGGCGATGCCGAGCGGGCCGGGCGTGATCCCCGAGTCGCGGATCGCCGAGATCGCCGCGGTCGTGCCGTCGTGGGTCGACGTCTTCCTGCTGACGAGCCGTCGGACGGCCGTCGAGATCATCGACCAGCGTCGACGGCTCGGGGTCGACACCGTCCAGATCTGCGACTCCGTGACGGAAGCGACTTATGCGGCGATCCGCGACGCGATGCCCGACCTCGGCTTGGTGCAGGTCGTCCACGTGAACGGTCCCGAGGCGGTCGCCGAGGCCGAGCGGATCGCCCCCCACGTCGATGCGCTGTTGCTCGACTCGGGCGATCCGAAGGGGGCCGTCAAACAGCTCGGCGGGACCGGTCGACGGCACGATTGGGGGATCAGCCGACGGATCGTCGAGGCCGTCGACGTGCCGGTCTACCTCGCCGGCGGCCTGAACCCCGACAACGCCGACCAAGCGATCGCCCAAGTCGCCCCGTTCGCCCTCGACGTCTGCAGCGGCGTCCGGACCGACGGCCACCTCGACCCCGACAAGCTCGACGCCTTCTTCAAGGCCGTTCGTTCCCGGAACCGGACCCCCGCGTGAACCCCGACCGAGATCAAGGGCCGGTCAGGATCGGGACGAGGCGCGAACCGACCTCGTTGAGATACGCCGCTAAGCCGTTCGCAGTCCCCCGATTCTCGAGCGTCCCAATCGCCGTCTCTCGCCAACAACGACGTTGACGCTCCCCGTCGCGGTTCGTCAACACCGAGAGAACCCGCTTGGGACTCTTCTTGGCCCGATCGTCCTTGCAGGCGATCAACTCGTGCGACCGGAGGCGCGGGTCGAAGCCGAGGTTCCGCCGCTCCTCAGCCAGCCGTTGGATCTCGTCACCATCGAGCGGATCGAAACCGCAGAGGACCCAGGCTTCACGCTCGGGAACCGCCACGCCGATCAGGATCGGGCATTCTCCCGACGGGGTCGCTCGACGCGCTTGCTCCAAGCCGTCACGGCGCTCCGGACGATCGTCGGCATCCCGGATCAACAGGATGGCATTGATTTCGGTGCAGACATGCAAAACGTAGGCGATGCCGATTCGGGCCGCGTGGGCATCCTCCTTGGCGGGTTCCCCATCGAAATGGCCATGGATCCGGATTCCGAGCTTCCCGATTCTCTGAGCCTGGCCCTTGATCGTCTTCCAAGCCAACCGTTCTCCATCCGGTCCAACTCCGACCCATTCCCGCTGTGTATCCAAGATGGAAGTGTCGAGCCAATCGATCGTGTCGAGCAGGACGCGATCGGCGATCTCGGTGGCGATAGCGAAGTCGGCCGGCGCTTCGTGGATCACCACGAACTTGAGGCTCATGACGTGGCCGCCTTCTCCGGATTCGCGACCCATTGTTCTCCCAAGAGGCTCCAGAGTTCGCCTGGCGTCATATCCATGCCATTTTTCCATTTCTCGAACCGTGGATGGTCCGTCAGCCGTCCGCAGACCGAGGCCCCGTCTTCATCGAGGGCCATCATGCGGACCTCTTCCGGCTCCACCGAGTCGAGCAGGTAAGGCGAGTGGGTCGTCGCGAGGATCTGGAGGTTCGGGAACCGCTCCATGAGCTTCCGGAGCACCTTGATCAGTTCGCGCTGGGCGATCGGGTGGAGCCCCCGATCGATATTGTCGATCAGGAGGACTTCAGGGCGCTCGGGGCCGAGCAGCTTGGTCAGCAGGCCGAGCAGCATCAAGGTCCCTTCGCTGACAGCGCGCGCCGGGATGCCTTTGGTGTTCTCGAAATCGAACAAGAGGGCGTCACCCTGATAAGTGCGCTTGAGATGGCGCTCGACCGTCTCGTCGCCCAGCCGGACGACCTCCGTCTCGATCCGAGTCACGGGTGACTTGGTGAACCGGATCCGCTCGAGATGGGGGATCAATCCCTTCAACTCATCGACGAGGGCGCGGAAGTTGTCGGGATCATTCAGGGCCATGTAGGCAACCACGGACGAAAGGTCCTCGCCTTCAGGACCGAGGCATGGCGGGGTCCGGTCCGAGTAGCTCGGCCTGGCCAAGTGGGAGGTTTGGAACTGGATCTCGCCCAGGGAGGGCATCCTGACCGCCTCGTTGTCCACCCCCGTCCCGGGCTCGACAAAGATCGACCAATCCCTCCGACCCAATGGCTCGGCGCGTCGAGGGCCATCATCGTCCGGAGGTTCCGCGTTGACGAGGAATTCCCGATCCGAATTGGAAATAACAATTGTTGAAATTATGTCAGATTTACTATTGCAAACTAGATCACAGTACCATTGTGGTTTCAATTCGGTTTGGATCTGGTTCGAAATGCTCGCAGGGAGGGGAGGATTGATCTCCTTGCCAACGCGATCCCACAAGGTCGAGATCTCGGCGGCCCACGCGATCGCCTCGAGAACGCTGGTCTTGCCGCTGGCGTTGGCGCCGACGAAGACGGTCAGCCGTTCCAGGTCGATCTTTTGGTGGCGGATGCTCTTGAAGTTGGTGATCTCGACCGACCGGATCATGGCCGATGCTCCCATGGTCCTTATGCGTTGGGGGTCCCGAACCATTGTACGGGATCCGAGGGCGTCGGGTCCGATCGGCCGAGCCCGGGGCGATTCGCCGATTCTTCACGGTCGTGATTGACCGCCGGGGCCTCGGACGTTGAAATCGAACGATTGTTGGAGACTTCGGCCGGGCGTCGCGGGGCGGCCTGGCCGTGTCGGGTCGATTGCGGGGCGACCGGAATCGGCGCTGTGAATGGACCCGGACTCCGATCGAATCGATCAACGTGGGTGGACCTTGAAGACCGCCGTGGACCGCCCGACACGGCCGCTGGGGGAGTGTCGATGTTCGTCTCGACGTTCGTGCGAAGTGGTTTGAAACGATTGGGGGGCCTTGCCATGGGGATCGGGGTGGCCCTGATCGCTTTGTTGGCCTTGCCGGGCGCATCGGAGCCGGGCTCGGACGTCGGGTCGTCGACGGGTTCGGGGGCGAACCCCGCGCCGGGCTGGCTGGCCGACGCGATCGTGCCGACGGACCCGGACGGCCGGGTGCTCAACCTGGACTTCGAGGACGGGACCCTGAACGACTGGGTGGCCGAGGGCGAGGCGTTCGACGGCCAGCCGGTCGCCGGCGACCTCGTCTCACCGCGTCGGGGCGACATGCGCAGCGGTCATCGGGACCGGTTCTGGATCGGCGGGTTCGAGCGGCTCGGCGACGCCCCCCGAGGCACTTTGACGTCCGTTCCGTTCCCGATCACCCATCCGTATCTGAGCTTCTGGATCGCCGGCGGGACCCATCGGACGACGCGCGTGGAGGTCCTCGACGCCGAGTCGGGCGAGGTCCTTTTCAACACCACCGGCGACCAGACCGAGCAGCTCAAGCCGGTCCTGGTCGATCTGCGCGACCGTCAAGGCGATTCGATCCGGATCCGGCTGGTCGACGACCACTCCGGCGGCTGGGGCCACCTCAACTTCGACCACGTCCGGTTCCACGCGACTCGGCCCGACGTGCCGGCCCGCGACGTCCCCCCGCCGCCGGACGCCTACATGCACGCTGGGCTCGATCCGGAAGCGGCCGCCGAAGCCATGGAGGTGCCCGAGGGCTTCGAGGTCGTGCTGGCCGCCGCCGAGCCGGAGGTCCGCCAGCCGATCGCGATGTGCCTGGACGATCGTGGCCGGCTCTGGATCGCCGAGGCCTACAACTATCCGCTCAAAGTGGCCCCCGACGAGGCCCGTGACCGGATCCTGATCTTCGAGGACGAGGACGGTGACGGCCGGTTCGATCGCCAGGTCGTCTTCGCCGAGGGGCTCAACCTGGTCAGTGGGATCGAGGTCGGCTTCGACGGCGTCTTCGTGGGCGCTGCGCCCGAACTGCTCTTCATCCCCGACCGCGATGGTGACGACCGACCCGACGGCCCGCCCGAGGTCCTGCTCGACGGCTGGGGCTATCAGGACACCCACGAGACGCTCAACGCCTTCATTTGGGGGCCCGACGGCTGGCTCTACGGCTGCCACGGCGTCTTCACCCACTCGCGGGTCGGTCGGCCCGGCACGCCCGATCGCCAACGCGTCCCCATCAACGCCGGCGTTTGGCGCTACCATCCCACCCGCGACGTCTTCGAGGTCTTCGCCCACGGGACCAGCAACCCCTGGGGCGTCGACTTTGACGACCACGGTCAGGCCTTCATCACCGCCTGCGTCATCCCTCACTTCTATCACCTGTTCCCCGGCGGTCGATATGAGAGACAGGCCGGTCAACACTTCAATCCGTATACCTATGACGACATCAAAACAATCGCCGATCACGTCCATTACCTCGGCGATCAGGGGCCGCACGCCGGCAACGGCCGGTCCGACGCGGCCGGCGGCGGGCACGCCCACTGTGGTCTGATGGTCTACCTCGGCGACGCCTGGCCCGACTCGTACCGCAACCGGCCCATCTTCAACAACATCCATGGCGCCCGGCTGAACATGGAGGCCCTCGAGCCGAGCGGCTCGGGCTTCGTCGCCCGCCATCAGCCCGACTTCCTCATGGCCAACGACACCTGGTCCCAGATCATCAACATCCGTTACGGACCCGATGGCCAGGCCTGGATGATCGACTGGTATGATCAACAACAGTGTCACCGGAGAGAAGTCAACGTCCATGACCGAACCAACGGCCGGATCTTCAAGGTCCGCTACGGCGACGGATCCAGCGACGATGTCGATGTGGATCTGGCCCGACTCGACGACGAGGAACTGGTCGCGCTCCAGACCCACCGCAACGACTGGTATGTCCGCCACGCCCGCCGCCGACTCCAGGAGCGGGCCGCGCAAGGCGCGCTTGACCCAGCCGTCGAGGACGCGCTGGTCGCGCTGGCCAAGGAGCACGAGGACGACACCCGTCGTCTCCGAGGACTCTGGGCGCTGCACGTCACCGGCCTGATCGATCAAGAGGTGATCGCCCACGGCCTCGAGGACCCGAGCCCGTTCGTCCGCGCCTGGACGATCCAACTGGCGATGGAGGACCAGACCTGCTCACTGGCGACCCTCGAGACGCTCGCCGGGTTGGCCAGCGCCGACCCCTCGCCACGCGTCCGGCTGGCCCTGGCCTCGGCCCTGCAAAAGTTGCCGATCGCTCAGCGCTGGGCGATCGTCGAAGGGTTGATAACTCATAGCATCGACTCGAGCGATCATAATCTGCCGTTGATGATCTGGTACGGGTTCGAGCCGGCTGTGGCCGCCGATCCCGAACGCGCGTTCGACCTAGCCCGTCGCTCCGAGATCGACCGGATCCTGCCCCACACGGTTCGTCGGATCGCCGGCCTGGGCACCGACGAGGCCTTGGCGATGCTGGTCGTCGGGCTCGGCAAGCTGGAGTCCGACGACGACCGTCTCCGTGTGCTCCGCGAGATCAACGAAGCGCTCAAAGGGCGGCGCTCGGTCGCGATGCCGACGGCCTGGCCCGACGTCGCCGGACCCTTGAAGCGGAGCGACGACGCGGCGATCCGGAACCAGGTCTTGGCCCTCGGCCTGACCTTTGGCGACCCCGACGCCCTCGCGGCGATCCGCAGTGTGTTGGCTGACCGCAACAATGACCCGGCCCGTCGACGGGAGGCGATCGACGTGCTGGTCAAGGCGCGTGATTCGGAGAGCGTCGCGACCTTAATCGCCTTGATCGTCGAGGGCGACCTGCGTGGGTCGTCGCTCCGCGCCCTGGCCAGTTTCGACGATCCTCGGATCGCCCCGGCGATCCTGGAGGTCTACGCGACCCTGAGCCCCGACCAACGCCGGGACGCCCTGAACACGCTGACGTCGCGCCTGGACAACGCCCGAGCGCTCTTGGCGGCCATCGGTGAGGGCACGATCTCCTCGCGCGAGATCACCGCCGACATCATCCGTCAGCTCCAGAACCTGGGCGACTCCGAGATTGACGCCCGCCTGGCCGAAGTTTGGGGCACCGTCCGGGGCGCCAGTGAGGAGTCGGCCCGCACGATCGCCCGCTATCAGGAGATGCTCCAGAGCAAGCCCCAACGCGAGCCCGACGTCCGGCTCGGACGCGCTGTCTTCGACCGCGTCTGCGCCCAGTGCCACCGGCTCTTCGACCACGGCGGCAACAACGGCCCCGAGTTGACGGGCTCCAACAGGGCCGACCTGGAGTACGTCCTGGCCAACGTGCTCGACCCCAATGCCCTGATCGGCAAGGACTACCAGGCGCACCTGATCGCCACCGTCGACGGCCGCATTCTGACCGGGATCATCCGCGAGGAGACCCGCGACGCGATCACCCTGGCCACGGCCAACGACGTCGTGGTCATCCCTCAGGACGAGGTCGAGGAGCGCGTTGAGAGCGACCAGTCCCTCATGCCCATGGGCCTCTGGGACAACCTCGACGAACACGAGGTCCGCTCGCTCGTCCAATACCTGGCCGCGCCCGAGCAGGTTCCCCCGCCCGACGCGCCGGCAACCGACGAACTCGGCAATCAGTAAATAGTTCTTTGATTTGTCCTAAGCCCATGGGCTGGCTCATGAGGCCGATTGGATCTTGGCCCCAATCCTCCCGGCGCCGTGCTCGGGTGGCTGGGGACTGCGACGCAACGCGAGCAGACCCCGGTGACGATGTCGTGAGATGGCCGACCCCTCGCCAAGAACGGTTGGCTGACTCACCCGGATCAGCCTTGGGGTCTGGCCCCAAACGGGCCAGTCCCCAGCCACCCCAACCGTCGGTCAGCCGGAGAAGCGGGAGGGCCGACGATTCTATTCCAGGGGCCGAGGTTGTTTGACCGGCCCCCCGGATTCATGTACCCTCGAATCGTATCGGTTGGTTGAACCGATCAACGCGGTTGTTGACGCGACCGACCTCCGAGCAGCTTCGATCACCTGTCACGCTGGGGTGTGCGATCGGCTCGAAGGAGGCCGAGATCGGTCCATATGATCTCGACGGAGAGGATAGGGAATAATGATGTGGGATGCGATGAGTTCCCTGAAGCGTCGCCTCAGGGTGTGGTTCGGGCCGTCGACGGGCCGAGCGACCGCAGGGGGCTCGAAGCCCGCCGCACCGACCGACCCCATCGCCCAGGTTGCCCCGCTGGTCCGACCGGACGCCAGGTGGACCCCATACGACTTCAGGCGCTTCCTCGAGGCCTTGCCGGACGACGCGCTCCTCGGACTCATGATCAACCTCGGGATCCTCAAGGAGGACGCGACCGTCGCCGACCTGGACCGGAAGTATACGAGATCTTATCTCGTCATCAAGAACATGATGAAGAGATCGATGAATCTGCTCAAATATCCGTTTTCCGGGGACGTCTACGGATACGACTATCACACGACGGTGGCTTGGGTCGCGGAGCGTCAGGGCGTGCCGCGCCGCGATTGTGAGTCGCTGAGCACGTTCATGTTGGAGCGCGAGGTCCAGAAGCGGGTCTTCGCCGCGATGTGGGACAAGTTGACCGAGGCGCAGCGGCTCGAACTGCTCGAGAAGCTGGAGGATACCCTGGGCAATGGCGGTCTCTCGAAGGAGGACAAGCTGGCCCTGGTCGGGTTGTCGGGGGCCGGCGCGATGGCCACGCTCTCGGCGACGGTCTTCTTCTCGGGGTTCGCCTTCTACACGACGATGAGCGTGACGATCTCGACGGTCGCCGGCCTCTTCGGGTTGACCCTGCCCTTCGCCGCCTACACCGGCGCCTCAACGACGGTGGCGTTGCTAGCCGGTCCGGTCGGTTGGGCGATCGCCGGGGTCGTCGCGCTGGGGAGCCTCGCCCTAATGGGTCGCGCCGACCTCAAGAAGACGACCCCGGCCGTGCTCCAGATCCACGGCCTGAAGGTGGCTGCGTTGCTGGCTGCGGGTGTCCCCGAGGATCGGATCTTCTCTTCGTAAGCGTGTTATTATGTAAAAATGATTCTGCCTAGGGTGTTTCCCCGTCACCCCTCCCGAGTCGAAATGATCGTCGGGGGAGAGTTGGTTCGCATCGTCCTGCTCGATGCCGGGCCGCTTGGGCCTCGCAAAGCCAGGCGCCCGGGGAGCCCGGCGCCGACACCTGCCGCAACTGGATCGGTGACCTCAACGCGGCCCGGGCCCAAGTCGTTGCCTCCGAGATCGCCGCCGACGAGATTCGCCGGGAGCTGCTCCGTGTGGGCGCCGCAGCCGGGTTGCGCTGACTCGATCACTTGGTGGCCACACGGCTCTACGACCCGATCACCACCCCAGTGATGCGGCAAGCTGGCGAGTTCTGATCGCTCGTACGCAGGGCCGGGCTGCCCACGGCGCCCCACAGGCCTCGGACGCCGATTACATCCTGGCGGCACAATCGACTTTGCTGGGTGTTCCGGGAGACCAGGTGGTGATTCCCACGACCCACGTCGGGCACCTCGCCTGCTTCCCAGGCGTCTCGGCTGAGTTGTAGAGTGCAATCGTCCCCTTGACTAATTGAATTCGGTTCTTGAGACAGACTTTCGACGATTCTACATTTAAAAATTGTAAATTAATATTTGTGATTCAAAGTAGTGCGACAATATATTAGCCGTGGCAGAACACCGGCGAATGGCTACTGGCCCTTTCCGCGATGCGAAGCAGCTCGGACGAACTGGAAGAAGGGACTTGTTCTGCTCATGTTGTCGCTCGGTTTGAACCCTAGCTCGTTGATTGCTTCGATTGCTCGAGCCGACCTACCTCACAGCTCTTCAGGGTCGATTCCGAGGGCGCGGAGCTTTTCGGCCAGCAACTCGGCGCGTTGGGTGGCCTCGTCGGCGCGTTGACGTTCGCGTTCAGCGTTCTTCTTCGGCACGCAGGAGCAGGTAGAAGACCGCGAGCGAACAGAGTTCGCTCGCCTATGGATCGCAAGTGGTCTGGGAGCAATGCTCGAACCCTGACGAACCGAGCCGACAGTCTGGACCATCGTTGGTCTTTCCGATAGCCTATGGTTCGGATCGGGTTGCAATCGATACCTTCTCAATACTCAGAGACACCGGATGCTATGAATATAAATAGAGTCGAAGGATGCTTAGTACGAACGATGTCTCCGAATGAGTACATGTTTGCGGGGAACGAGGACCACTATTTCAGCGTGGGCCGTTCCGCACTCGAATGCATCGACGTCTGCCTGCGGGCCGCTGGGACATCACCATCCGACGTGAAGCGGATCCTGGACCTGCCATGCGGCCATGGTCGGGTCACACGCTATCTCACGGCCGCCTTTCCGGAAGCGGAGATTACCGCTTGCGACCTGCTCCGTGATGGAGTCGATTTCTGTGCATCGACCTTCGGCGCCGTCCCCGTATACTCGGAAGACGACCCACACAAGATTCCCCTGGAGAGGGGTGCATTCGACCTCATCTGGGTCGGCTCCCTGTTCACGCATCTCGACTCCGAACCCTTCTCTGAATTCCTTAGGGTGTTCCGGGACGTCCTTCGGCCCGGTGGGATCTTGATCTTCACGACGCATGGAAGAAAAGCGCATCGCAATATATTAGAGGGAACCGACTATGATCTCCCCTCCTGGCGAGTGACGTCGCTCGTCCAGAAGTATCAACATGACGGGTTTGGGTTCGAGGAATATCTCGATGCAGCGGCGGGCACCAGGAGGAGCCGCTATGGGATGACGCTTTCAAGTCCGGAATGGGTGATTGCCCGTACGACTCGCATCGACGGACTCCGCGTGACCCATTTTTCCGAGAGAGCCTGGGACAATCACCAGGATTGCATCGCCTGCATCCGCGACGACTCGGGACTGGAGGACAGATCGAAGAAAGCGCTCGGTCCAAGTGCTTGATTTGATAATAAAAAATATTTAAAACGTACGTTGTTTATTCGGATTATAGTCTATTTTATCGATGTTCAGCAATGGTCGATTTTAGAGAAAAAACTAAAAGTCAAAATAATGAGCTGCTATTTCGTTGATTGCTCGAACCGACCCACCTCATGGCTCTTCAGGGTCGATTCCGAAGGCGCGGAGCTTTTCGGCCAGCAGCTCGGCGCGTTGGGTGGCCTCGTCAGCGCGTTGCCGTTCGCGTTCGGCCCGTTCGAATTGCTGGATCCTCTCTTGGTCGATCTGTTGGACGGAGAGGAACCGCTGCCCGTCGGGCCGAGTCATCACCAGGTCGACCCCCTCCAGGTCGAAGGTGACGTCCAGCCGCGGACTGACCCAGCCCCGCATCACCGCGATCGGCTCCAAAGTGTCGTCCACGCGGATCCAACCCAGCAGTTCGCCGCTGTCGGGGTCGTATTGATAATACTCCTCGACACCGTAGGTCTGATAGAAGAGGCGTTTCTCACGCATTTCCTGGGGGGTGTTGTTGGGGGAGAGGACCTCGAAGACGACCTGAGGTGCGACGCCTGCTTCCTCGTGCTGGATGTAGGATCGGCGTTCTCGCTTGGGTCGTCCGAAGGCGACCAAGGCGTCGGGGGCTCTTCGGACTTTGGGGTCTCCCTGGACGGGGTACCAGAGGAGGTCACCGGCGACGAAGACGTCGTTTCGTTGGCGGAAGAGGGCTTCGAGCCCTTCTTTGATGGTGACGATCCATCGGAACTGGAGGGTATTGTCGGCCATGGGGAGCCCGTCGGAGTCGGGGTAGACGACGTCTTGGGTGGTGATGTTGGTCTTGTCGATCGTGCTCATCGGTTGCTCCTGATGGGCCCTATGCATCTGCTGGTATATCGATAGTGATCGGGCTGTCGAGCTTACGATTCGTCACGGTTTCTCGGGGTCGATTCCCAAGGCGCGGAGCTTTTCGGCCAGCAAGTCGGCGCGCTGGGTGGCCTCGTCGGCGCGTTGCCGTTCGCGTTCGGCATTCTGACGCTCCTCTTCGGCGTGCTGTCGCTCGCGTTCGGCGTTTCGGCGCTCTTCTTCAGCACGCTGGTGGGCTCGGATCCTCTCTTGGTCGATCTGTTGGACGGAGAGGAACCGCTGCCCGTCGGGCCGAGTCATCACCAGGTCGACCCCCTCCAGGTCGAAGGTGACGTCCAGCCGCGGACTGACCCAGCCCCGCATCACCGCGATCGGCTCCAAAGTGTCGTCCACGCGGATCCAACCCAGCAGTTCGCCGCTGTCGGGGTCGTATTGATAATACTCCTCGACACCGTAGGTCTGATAGAAGAGGCGTTTCTCACGCATTTCCTGGGGGGTGTTGTTGGGGGAGAGGACCTCGAAGACGACCTGAGGTGCGACGCCTGCTTCCTCGTGCTGGATGTAGGATCGGCGTTCTCGCTTGGGTCGTCCGAAGGCGACCAAGGCGTCGGGGGCTCTTCGGACTTTGGGGTCTCCCTGGACGGGGTACCAGAGGAGGTCACCGGCGACGAAGACGTCGTTTCGTTGGCGGAAGAGGGCTTCGAGCCCTTCTTTGATGGTGACGATCCATCGGAACTGGAGGGTATTGTCGGCCATGGGGAGCCCGTCGGAGTCGGGGTAGACGACGTCTTGGGTGGTGATGTTGGTCTTGTCGATCGTGCTCATCGGTTGCTCCTAGCGATCCTTCTCGGACCGAGGCACGGCCCGACCCGGTCGAATTGGCATCATTTGTATAGTAAGGGATGATCTCGGTCAAGCGGGAGCGTCGCGGTTTGGCACCGCGGTTGCGGCAGTTGGTCGGTCGCAGTTCGACGAGGACAAATCGTTCGGAGAGGGTTGACCGGAGTCGTAGGTAATGATTGCGGTGATTTCATTGGTCTTAATCTTGATCTTGTCGCTGATCCTGGTCCGGATCGCGACGATCGCCCTGACGCTGACTGGCCTGCCGAGAAGCATGGCGGCGTTTCAGGCGCGTTCGGCCCTGACCGGGACGGGGTTCACGACCAGCGAATCGGAGAAGGTGGTCAACCATCCGGTCCGTCGACGGATCGTAACCTGGCTGATGATTCTTCGTAACGGGGGGATCGTGACGATCTTCGCCACGATCGTGCTGGGTTTTCTGCGCGTCGATGCGGAGCAGGGATCCCTATCCGTCCGGATCGGCGTGCTCCTGCTGGGCATGCTGCTGCTCTGGGCGGTCGCCACCAGCGCGTGGTTCGAGCGTCGGCTCCGGATCGCGCTGAGCCGGTTCCTCCGCGACCACACGGGGCTGGTGCATAGCGACCTCCATCGGTTGATGCATCTCTCGGGCGACTTCGTCGTGGCCGAACTGCAGGTCAAGGCGGGCGACTGGTTGGCGGGCCGCTCGCTAGGCCATCTCCGCCTGCGTGATGAGGGCGTGCTCGTCTTGGGGATCACCCGGCCCGGCGGCGATTACCTGGGGGTCCCCGACCGGGAGACCGTCATCGAACCCGAGCAGACGTTGATCGTCTATGGCCATCGCGACGTCCTTGAGCGGCTCGACCATCGCCCCGATGACCTCGAAGGACAACGCGAGCACGACGAACAATCCCGCTCGGGCGGCGATCCCAACCCGAAAGAGACACGCCGGATCGAATCGGCATAAGCCGATAAAAAAGATATCTTTCGGATGCTAATTTTCGGCTTTAGACCAAGAAAATTATACGCTTCACGAAGACGTCCGTAGCCGAAAAACGTCCATGGATGGGGAGAAGTTGACGGCCGTGCGTTGGGGTCGTCATTACCCAGCGGCCGACTTGGGGCCCGTCGGGGCTTCCCGGCAGTTTTTGGCCAAGTTCCGGCACTTCTTGATGTCGACGTCGACCTTGCAGATGTGGCTGATCAACCAAGCGTTGACGGTATGGACGAGGTCGTCGACGAGGGCTTGGTTGAGTCCCTCGGCCTCGACCCGACGCGTGAAGGCGCCGACGGTCCGGATGAACCGTTCGTGGGCCGTCTTGTTCTGGGCGGCCAGCGGGCATCGATAACGCTCCATGCACCGCTCCTCATAGTGGAAGTGATTGGCCACGTAGGTGTTGAGGTACTCGAGGATCTCCTGGATCTGGTCGGGATCCTTCTCGGCGCTTAATCGTCCAAGTCGGGCCACGTTCTGAAACAGGGTCTTGTGTTGCTGGTCGACCAGCGGCTCCCCGGTGGCGTAACTGTCGTTCCACTCGACGGTCAGCATCGTTCGAGGCCTCTCGCGTTGCAGGTCCTTTGGGAGGTTCGAGCGGTTGGGGCGGCCGATAGGCTGAGGGACGGTTTGCCCCTGGTTCTCGGACCGACCCGGGCGTCGGGGTTCCATCGAACCATTGTGGGGACTTTAGAACACTGCGACCGCAGGGATGGTGTCGGGTCCGAGGGAGGGTTATGGGGTCTCGGCGATTCGCTTGAGGGTGTCTTCCAG
This sequence comes from uncultured Planctomycetia bacterium, assembly GCA_964609385.1. GTDB lineage: Bacteria > Planctomycetota > Planctomycetia > Isosphaerales > Isosphaeraceae > CAZSSM01. The sequence goes on along the minus strand of CAZSSM010000020.1, from coordinate 43,352 downwards.
GGCGACGCGTTGCTGGTGGTCGAGCCTGGCCAGTCGACGGCCGACAACCTGGTCGAGGATCTGCTGTCCGCGCTCTCGGGCTTGGCGTCCCTGATCGGTCAGCGAGAGGTGGAAACGGCGGAGGTCGCCGGGGACGGTCCGTCGTTGGAGATGACCGGCCGCCTCGGCCCGCTTGATCAGGCTGGTGGCGGTGGGTCGAGGCAGCATGAGGGCCTCGGCCGCGGCGGCGGGGCTGGGATGCTCTTCCAGGACGCAGAGCAGAAAGAACCCCTTACTGTCCAGGCCGAGTTCGGCCAGGGCTGGCTCAGCCTCGGACATCACCGCCTGCAAGACCCGCATCTGCAGGTGGAGGTGCTCCCAGGGCGAGAGGAGGTGGGGCGGATTGACGGTCATCTGGTTCTCCAATAAACTATTCGAGTTCAAATTATTTCGTGCGGCAAACAGGGGATGATCATGGTGGGGACGGTCTTGATCACGGGCACGTCGACGGGGATCGGTCGCGCGACGGCCTCGTTTTTCCTCGAGCGGGGCTGGCGGGTCGCAGCGACGCAACGGGGATCGTCTGCCGATCCGTTGGGGATGCCGGGCGTGGACGATCGGCTCTTCCGACCTCGGCTGGACGTGAACGACCGGGAGTCGATCGACGGAGCGGTCGCGGCAGTAGTCGAGCGGTTCGGGCCGATCGACGTGGTGGTCAACAACGCCGGCTACGGGCTGGCCGGTCCATTGGAGGCGTTCGACGAGGAGCAGATCCGTCATCAGTTCGAGACGAACGTGTTCGGCCTGATGGCGGTGACCCGAGCGGTCCTGCCGTCGATGCGTCGACGCGGGACCGGCGTGGTGATCAACGTCTCTTCGATCGGCGGCCGGATCGGGTTCCCCTACAACTCGGTCTACCACAGCTCGAAGTTCGCCGTGGAGGGCCTCAGCGAGTCGATGCGCTATGAGTTGGCCGACCATGGGGTCCGGATCAAGCTGATCGAGCCGGGCGGGATCCGGACCGACTTCCTGACCCGCTCGATCCGCTGGGCGATGCATCCCGATTACGAGCCGGGCCTGAGCCGGTTCCGCCGCTTCACCGAGTCGCTCTCCGACGCCCTGCCTGGCCCGGAGTCGGTGGCCTCGGTGATCTATCGGGCGGCGACCGACGGCACCTCGAGGCTCCGCTATCCGGCCAAGCCGGGGCCGTACCTCTGGCTCCGTCGCGTGTTGCCCGATGCCCTCTGGCGCTCGATGATCCTCAGGGTTCTCCGCACGCACGCGACCGTCGCGGGTGCGGGTACGACGAGTCGATCGGAGACGGAGACGCGGCCATGAGCATGACGGAACGCCCCGAAGATCTGAAAAGCGTGGTCGTGACCGGCGTCTCCAGCGGGATCGGCCAGGCGATCGCTGAACGGCTGATCGGCCGGGGCGTTCGCGTCTTCGGCAGCGTCCGTCGCGAGGACGATGCGCGTCGGCTGGCCGAGCGGTTCGGACCGGCGTTCGTCCCGCTCCAGTTCGACGTCTTGGACGAGTCGGCGATCGCGCGGGCCGCCGCACAGGTCGGTGAGGCGTTGGACGGCGTTCCGCTCTGGGGGCTGATCAATAACGCCGGGATGCCCGGCGGCGGGCCCCTGACTCATATGCCGATCGAGGAGATCCGGCAGATCCTGCTGGTCAACGGGTTGGGGCCGGTGATCGTCGCGCAGGCGTTCGTCCCGCTATTGGAGGCGACCGACGGACGTCCAGCCGGGCGGATCATCAATATCAGCTCGGTCGGTGGCCGGCTCGTGGCGCCGTTCATCGCCGCCTACCAGGCCTCCAAGCATGCCTTGGAGGCGTATTCCGATGGCCTCCGCCGCGAACTGATGATTCAAGGCATCGACGTCGTGGTGATCGAGCCGGGCGCGGTCCGGACCCCGATCTGGGCCAAGACCCAGGCGCTCGACATGACCCGTTACGAGGGGACACCGTTCGCCGAGCCGATCCGCAGGTTCCTGGCCCATGCCGAAGACCTGGAACGCTCGGGGTTGCCCCCTGAGGCGATCGCCGAGGTGGTCGAGACGGCCTTGAGCCAACCCCAGCCCAAGGCACGCTACGTGGTCTTGAAGGGTCGGCTCCGGAACTGGACGATCCCGAGGCTCTTGCCGGACCGCTGGTTGGATCGGCTCATGGCCGGCGCCTTCGGGCTTCGAGCGAACCGAGGCTGATCGGCCCGATCGGCCACGGCCAAGCCGTTCGAGGTCAGCACCACGATCCGGTGGATCGCCGACGACCATCCGCCCCACGCCCCGACTCGAGCCTCCGATCGGGTCGGCGAACGCCGTCGATCCGGGCGCGGTCATCCAAAGGAGGGTCGATCGACCTGTGTTGCAGACCTCCTTGGACGATTTGTTCGTAACAGACAACCTATTGTCTTGCTAGAGTCAAACTGCTAAGTTTAGCGATAGTTCATCTGGAGTTTGCGTTTCATCGCTTATCGAGCCGGAAGCGACAACGTACCGACGAGGTCCGATCATCATGGGCAAGGCACTATTGATTGGAATCAACGCGTACAAGAATTTGTCGGATCTCAGAGGCTGCGTCAACGATACTGAATTGATCGGCCAGTTGCTCCGGGAACATTTCGGCTTCGACGATCGTGACATCCGGACGCTCGAGGACTCGGAGGCGATCCTCGACAACGTCGTGGATGGAATGGATTGGCTCTATCGCGAAGCGGGGCCGGACGAACCGCTCCTCCTGCATTTCTCTGGGCACGGCTCATATGTGGCCGACGACAGCGGCGACGAGCCGTACGACGAGCTGCTCTGCCTGCATGACATGGATTGGTCGGAGCGGACGAGTTATCTGCTCGACGACGACCTGAGACGATGGACCCGAGACAAGCCCGAATCCTCGACGCTCACGGTGATCCTGGACTGCTGTCATTCGGGTAGCGGGACACGCGAGGTCCCGAGGCCGGGGGACGCTTGGGACGGCGAGGGCGATGCCCCGCTGTTCGACCCGGTCGTCACGCTGGCCCGGTCCATGACGCGCAGTCGTGATCTGGAGCGGATCGGCCGTCTCCGCGGGGCCAGCTTGAATCGGGACCTCGAGCGATTCGTCTTCGCGGCGGACCGCCCGAACACGTCTCGGGCCGCCCGCGCCGTCTCCCTGGTCCGGTTCGCACCGCCGCCGGTCGAGATCCAGCTCCGCGTCGAACGACGACGGTCCGTCCGAGGACTCCTGTCGACCCGCGATGGCGAGGAGGCGGAGATGAATCACGTCGCCCTCTCCGGCTGCCAGGACGATCAGAAGTCCCACGATGCCTTCATCGATACCGACTACTATGGGGCGTTCACCAAGAACCTCTTCGATGTGCTCGACGAGGCGCCGACCCGCGCGATCGGCGAGGTGGTCCGCGAGGTGACCCGACGTCTGAGCGATGAGCGCTATAATCAGACCCCGAAGCTCGAACCCAACGGCGTGTCGGGAACGTTCCTCCGGGCCAGGCCGCGGCCGATACCCAAGCAGTCGAGGCCGGCCGGCTCGGGCCTCGACTCCGGAGACCTCTCCGCGCTGGTCGCTTCGGTCCGCGACTTGACCGAGGCGATCCGGGAATCGGGTCTCCCCCGGACCCTCGATGCGGCCGACGGATTGCGCGCTGCGGATATCGCCGACGTCCGCGCCGGCGAGCGCTGTATCGTCTATGTGCATGGGATCGGACGACACGTGGACGGCTTCTCCAACTCATGGTGGTCCGCGTTGACGAGATACCGTGAGAACCGTGGGCTCCGGGATCGGAGGCGTTTCGAGGTCGTTTGGGCTGACCTGGTAAACGCGCGGCAGTTGCGATCGCGCCAGTTGCCGAATCGAGACACCGAGTCCACCGACGAGATGAAGGCCCTGGCCCAGGAACTCAGGGCCTATCTGAACGGCCGGTACGATGCGCGCTTGGAGGCGGCCCAGAGCGATCCCGATCGGCCGGAGCTTCGGGGGGACCCGCCCACGACGGGATCTCCCGACTTGCCCCGTGCTGTCCGCGGGGCGATCGACCTGGGCGGCATCGACGACTTCGTCCGATACATGCTCCAGGACGAGACCCGCGATGCGATCTTGAGCAGGTTTTTCGAGATCGTCGGCCCCTTGCTCCGACGGGGCGCGGTGCTCGATGTGATCAGTCATAGCTGGGGGGCGGTCGTGGCCTATGAAGGCCTCCGCGCATTGGCCGGGCGCGGGTCGAGCCCCGGTCGAGTCGCGAACCTGTTCACCGTCGGGGCCGCCTTGAGCATCCCGATGGTGCGTTGGAATCTCTTCGGGCGGACCACGGACGGGCGCAGGCCCGCGATGGTCGACCGCTGGATCAACCTCGATGCCGATTGGGATCCCGTCGGCGGGGCGATCTCAACCCATTACGAGGTCCCCAGATCTCGCGACTTCGTCGGATTGGAGCCGTTCGGGTGCCGGGCCGGTTGGTTCGGGGTAGTGGATCCCACGTGCTCGCACGGAAGTTATTTTCATGAAACCAACCGTGTGACCAACGTCGATATCTTTGGGAGATTCATGGCTGAGGACTGATAGGCACTGGGGAGATCGGTTCGGAGGGCTCGCCGGGAGTCGACAGCCATCCGAGCCGGGACTCGACGAGGAACAATAGCGGTCGAGCCTAGTGATTCGTTCGATAGGTGATCCCGTTGATGTGATGAGACGCCTCTGACACCGCCGAGGACCTGGGCTCCGAATCGGCCCGATCCCCGGTCGGTCATCTCCGAAGTCGACCACGGTTCCCATCCCATTCCAATGCGTCTGGACTCACGGACCTCAAAAGGATCGGCTGATCAGTTAGACGGAGCGCCGATTGGCTCGGTCGGGGCCGGGGCGATGGCCTGCTCGACGAGCGGCTGGAAGAGGCCGTAGGTCGGCGGCTGATAGCGCTGGGCCTGGATCATGAAGACGGTGAACAGGTCGTTGCGGCGATCGACGAAGAAGCGGGTTCCCGCCGCACCGCCCCAACTGTAGCGGCCTCGCCCGTCGACAGCGCCGCCGAGCCCGTAACTCCGACCGATCGGCTCGAGCTGCTCGGTGAACATCAGGTCGACCGTCTCGGTCTCGAGGACGCGCACGCCGTCGAGTTCGCCGCCGCGGACCAGCATCCGGCAGAACCGCGCGTAGTCGGCCGCATTGGAGACCAGGCCTTGGCCGCCCATCAGCAAGGTCGGCTCCTCGAGCAGGTCGTCGGGGCGCCGACCGGGGACGAGCCGGCCGGGCTCGGGCCGTCGGATCATCTGGGCGATCCGCTCGGTGTCGGCCGGGTCCTCGACCCAGAAGCCGGTCTCCTCCATGCCCAGCGGCTCGAAGATGCGTTCCGACAGGATCACGTCGAGCGGCTGATCGGCGACCGCCTCAAGATAGCGGCCCAGGACGTCGATGGAGTAGCCGTACTGGTAGGAGGTTCCGGGCTGGAACCGCAAAGGGCGTTGGGCGATCCGCTCGGAGAAATCGGCGACGGTCAGTCCGGGCTGGGACATGCCGCGGACCGGGCTGTAGTTAAGCCCCGAGCTGTGGGTCATCAGATGGCGGGGGGTGATCGGTTGCTCGGCCGGGACCGGTCCACCGTCGGCCTCGACGGTCACCGCGCGCCACTCGGGCAGGCGGTCGGCGATCGGCTCGTCGAGGTCGAAGCGATCCTCCTGCCAGAGCGACATCGCCGCCACCGCGACGATCGGCTTGGTCATCGAATAGATTCGGAACAGGGCGTCGCGGTCCATCGGATCGCCCGCTTCGAGGTCGCGAAGTCCAAAGGCCTCGAAGTAGCCGAGACCCTCGCCACGACCGATCAGAGCGACGACACCGGCGACCTCTTGTGATTCGGTCTGCTCCTGCAGTAACCGGTCGATCTGTTCCAGCGTCGCCACGTCCAGGCCCAGGACGCGCGCCTCGTCGCCGTGGACGTGGGGGCCCGTGGGCGGGGTCTGAGCGGCGAGCGGCGCGACGGTGAGGAGCACCAGGCCGCTCAAGATGACCATGTTTTGCATGATCGTGTCCTTGGGGTTTTCGATTCGAAAACGGCAATCGGGCCGCTGGAACAGCGTGCCTGTGGGTGGGTCCGTCCCCTTGCGCATCGTCATGTCGCCTGATGTTCCGGGCAGGCGGGCCCATCGTAACGCGTTCTCATCACGGATGTTGGGAAAAAGAAACAGGCCAATTGAATTTTGTTTCGGATTTCGTTGAAGCGGTTCAAGGACGCTCGCTATCTTGGCATCACCTTCTCCATTCAATCAAATTGTCATGCGCTGTTGACCGCAGTGTTGTCGCAGCACCCATGACGTTTCACGTACGAACGATTTCGGGGAGAATCGAGGGATGCCTCGATCATTGCTCACGATCACCGTTGTGATCAACTTGGTGTGCGCCGTTGAGGTCCATGCGAGTCAGGTCCTGATCAGCAACCTGCCCGGCGACGATCTGTCACGGACCTTCATCAACGCTCCGGCGGGCGGGGGACAAGTCGGCGGTGGGACCGGCGACGTGTTTAGCAGCAAGGCGGCCGGCTTCACGATGCCGACCGGAATCGATTACACCCTGGATTCGGTCGAACTCCGCTTGGAGTTTGCCAACACCGGAAGCGTCCCGGTCCTGGGGCTTTACGATGACCAGGGGGGGAACCCCGGCTCATCGCTGCTGAGCCTGGAGGCGCCGTTGGTGGTGCCGGGCATCGACACGTTCGTTTTCACGACGCCAGACACCTTCACGCTTGAGGCTGGAACCACCTACTGGCTGGTCTTAACCAATGATGCGTTGGGAGCCGACTCGTTTCTTTGGTTGGCCGATAGCTCCGGGATCACGCCGACGGGGATCGCCAGCGACGCCGGCTATCGCTTCGGTGATGGGTTCGCACCGCCGACCAGCCCGTCGAGCACGTTGAACTCGTATGCGGTCTACGCGACACCGGCCGCGATCATTCCTGAGCCCTCGACGCTCATCCTTCTGGGATCGTCGGCCTTGGTCGGCTCCGGGCTGGTTCACCGGATGCGCCGGAAGCGGGTCGCCTAATACGACAGTAGCCGTTCCGGCAACTCCAGATGTGGGAACGCTTCTGACGGTTGTCAAAGAGTCGAGGGTCTCAAGGAGTTTTCTGTTCTACCGCAAGCGTCAGACACCGATGACGTCAAAAGCGCCACTGTAGTACTTGAGCTCGCGGTCGACGATCCACGAACCAACAACCACCTTCCCTCCCTCATCTTCCTCCCTCCCCACGACGACCTACCCAAAGCCGCCCGAGCAACTCCTCCCTCCCATCCCCACGCTCGAACCCGGATCCAATGGGGTCTTAGGCCAAGATCGGTTCGATGACCCGGCCATGAACGTCGGTGAGGCGGCGGTCGATCCCGTCGTGCCGGACGCTCAACCGCGTGTGGTCGATCCCGAGCAGGTGCAGGATGGTCGCGTGGACGTCGTAGCCCGTGGTCACGCCTTCCATGGCGCGAAAGGACCACGCGTCGCTCCGGCCGTGCGTGACGCCACCCCGGATCCCGCCGCCGGCCAGCCAGTTGGTGAAGGTGAACGGGTTATGGTCCCGGCCCCGGCTCCCCTGACTACAGGGCATCCGGCCGAACTCGGTGGTCCAGTGAACGATCGTCTCGTCGAGCAACCCGCGCTGGCGGAGATCTCGGATCAGCGCTGCGGCGGGCCGGTCCATGCTGCGCCCCATCTGGCCGTGGTCGCGCGCCAGGTCCTCGTGCGAGTCCCAATTCCGTCGTGGGAAGCCGTTGTCGGCCCCGCTCCAGATCTGGACGAAACGGACCCCGCGCTCCAGGAGCCGACGCGCGATCAGGCAGTTGCGACCGAAATCGGCCGTCGACGGATCATCGAGCCCATAGAGCCGACGCGTCGCCGAGGACTCGCCGGAGAGGTCCAACGCCTCGGGCGCGCTGAGCTGCAAACGCGCCGCCAACTCGTAGGAGGCGATCCGCGCCTCCAGTCGGCTGTCGCCTAGCCGTGCCTCGGCGTGGTCGCGGTTGAGTCGTGCTAACAGCGCGCGACCGTCAGACTCGGCGGCGTCGGAGATCGCCGCATCGGGCGGCGGGTTGAGATCGCGGATCGGCCGACGGCTCGACGGTCGGATCATCGTCCCTTGATGCTCGGCGGGTAGGAACCCCGCGCCCCAGTTGGCTGGGCCGTTCGGGGCGAACCCCCGCGCATCAGGAAGCACGACGAACGTCGGCAGGTCCACGTTCAACGTGCCCAGGCCGTAGGAGACCCAAGCCCCCGCGCTCGGGAAGCCCGGCCGGACGAATCCGGTGGCCTGCAGGAACGTGGCCGGGCCGTGCACGTTCGACGTGGAGGTCATTGCCGGCAGGAACGCGATCTCGTCCACGGCCCCGGCCAGGTGCGGGAGCAGGTCGCTGACCCATGCGCCCGACTGGCCGTGCTGTCGCCAGGCCCAAGGGCTGGCCATCACCGCGCCCGGGTTGCTCTGGAACAACTCGACCGGGCCGCCGGGATCGAACGGCTGACCGCTCCGTTTGATTAACAATGGTTTATAATCAAACGTGTCACACTGACTCGCTGCACCCGACATGAATAACTGCACGACACGCGTCGCTTTCGCATGGTGGTGCAGGCCACCGTTGAGATCGGCTTGTGGTCGCATCGCCCCCGACTCGGCGGCCAGCAGACCCTCAGCCCCCAGCAGGCGGGCCAGCGCGATCCCGCCCAGGCCGCCCCCGGATCGCCAGAGGAAATCGCGACGGTTCGGATTCCCCGTTCGGTCATCCATTATCAACACGTCTTATCCAATCAATCGAGGAACAGAAATTCGTTGAGGTTGAGGATCAACCGACATGCCAATGTCAGGCCGTGGGTCTTGGCGTAGGCGGTCAGCGCATCCCGTTCGTCGGCCGTGGGCGATCGGCCCAGCGCGAGCCGGTAGGCCGCCTCGATGGGACCGGTCCCTGGATCGGGCCGTCCGTCGTGGGCCGCGACCCGACGCGCCAGGTCCTCGGCGCGGGCGAGCATAAAGGAGCCGTTGAGCATCGCCAACGCCTGGAGCGCCGTGATCGTCTCGTTGCGGACCGCAACGTTCGCGTTCGGGTCGGCGCCGTCGAGGCACTCGAGGAAGGGGTGCCGCACGCTCCGGACAACGAACCGGTAGATCGTCCGTCGACGGCCTGAAGGCGGATCGATCCAGGCCGGATCGTCGTGATCATAGATCGGTGAGTGATCGTCCTGGAAGCGAAACAGACGGAATCCGGGGCCGCCCATCGTCGATTCGAGTGTTCCGGCGACGAACAGGGCGGCGTCGCGGACCTCCTCGGCCTCCAAGCGTCGGCGGTTCTGCCTCCAGATCCAACGGTTGCCGGCGTCTCGCTGTGCGTTTCGGGCGTCGTGGTCGGAACACTGGCGATACGTGGCGCTGAGCACGATCCGTCGTTGGAGCCGCTTCAACGAGCCGACGTCACGGACTTCCAGGGCTAGATTGTCGAGCAGTTCGGGGTGCGTCGGCGACGCGCCGTTGCGGCCGAAGTCGCTCGGCGTCGCGACTAGCCCCCGCCCGAAGTGGTGGAGCCAGAGGCGGTTGGCGATCGAACGCCAGGTCAGCGGGTTGGCTGGATCGGCGATCCACTCGGCCAACGCGGCGCGACGGACGCCCTCGTCCGGTCCGTCGTCGAAGACCGGCTCCAGCGCCGAGACGCAACGTAGCGCGCCGGGCTCGACGAGCGAACCGGGCTGGTTGACATCACCCCGCGCGAGCAGGTGGATCGGTCGCGGTTCGCGGGGCAACGCGGCATAAACCTTCGACGGCTCCGGCAGCGCATTCAGCAACTCGGCGATCGCGGCCAGCTCGGCATCGACCGACGCCAACATTTCGCCGAACGACTCGGAGACGATCCGGCGGTACGTCCGCGATCGTTGCCGATGGACCGCCTGGATCTCGACGAGCAGATCGGCTTGCCGATCGATCACCGCCTGGACCTCCGGGTCGCCGAGGTCGACCAGGTGCTGTCGGCTGTCCGCGCCATCGACGAGGTGCTTGCGACTCCAGCGGCCAGCCTCGATCGAGTCGCGAGCCGAGACCGAAGCGCCCCGGGCGACGTTGCGACCCTGGGAGAGGACCGCCAACTCGCCGAGCGCGAACACGTAATCCGATGTCCGCTCCCAGAGCCGGGTTGCGGTGACCCGGACGAATCGCCCTTCAAGGCCTGATCCGGTGACCCGGACCGCCGCGACGCCCGGATTCGCCACGTCGTCTTCGGTCTGATCCGTAAGCGTTTCAAATGTGGAGAAGTTTTCATCATTAGAAACGTCGACGTGGAACCGGATCGGGAACCCGAATCCGGGCGTGTCGGGGAAGTCGACGGGGCGTGCGGGGACGAGAACGACGTGGTCGATCGGCAACGGCTGACCAAGATCGATCTGAACCCACTTGATTCCCCCCGGTTCTTGGGCGATCGCCGAGTGGTAGCCGTTGGTCGCGCTGGGCCGGTCGACCGTCGGTATGGGCACGCCATCGAGCTGAGTGCGGAGGTCGTTCAGGTGAATGTCCAGTGGTACCAGAGCCGGTCCGGCGAGCGCGTCGGCCCGCTGTTGCAGTTTGGCCCGGCGCGCCTGGACTTCAATGCGTCGACGGGTCAGCTCGGCACGTTGGTCGACGATCTCGGGATCCTCAACGATGCGGTCGCCGCGCTCGATACCGGCGAAGACGGCTTGGAGCCGATAGTAATCGTGCTGCGGGATCGGGTCGAACTTGTGGTCGTGGCAGCGGGCGCAGTGGACGGTCGTGCTGACGAACGTCGACATGGTGGTGGCCAGCATGTCGTCGCGGTCGATCAGTCGGGTCTTCTTCTTATCGACGGTCCCCTCGCGAAGCTCGACGTGGCCGACGAAGTCCCAGGGGCCGGCGGTGAGGAAGCCGGTGGCCGCGATGCCTTCGGGGTCGCCGGGCTCGAGGACGTCGCCGGCGATTTGCTCGCGGATGAACTGCTCGTAAGAAGCGTCACGATTGAATGAGCGGATCACATAATCGCGATAGGGCCAGGCGTTGGGGCGGACCTTATCCTTGTCGTAGCCGTGGGTGTCGGCGTAGTGGGCCAGGTCGAGCCATCGACGGGCCATCCGTTCACCGTAGCGCGGCGCGTTGAGCAGGCGATCGACCAGGCGCTCGTGGGCGTCGGGCGCGTCGTCATCGAGGAACGCGTCGATCTCCAATGGTGTGGGCGGCAGGCCGGTCAGGTCATAGGTGACGCGTCGGATGAAGGTCCGCTTGTCGGCCTCGGCGGCGGGCGTCAAACCCTCGACCTCCAGCCGCGCTTGGACGAAGGTGTCGATCGGGTCGCGGGGCCGTTCGTGGTCCTCGACCACGGGCACCTCGGGGCTCGTGATCGGTTGGAGCGACCACCAATCGTTCTCGAAGCGACGGTCGCGGAGCCGGATCTCGGCGGGCCAGGGGGCCCCTGAGATGATCCAACGGCGGATCGCCGAGGTCTGGTCTTCGGTGAGCGGATCGCCCTCGGGTGGCATCAAGGGGTCGTCGCCGCGGATGACGTCCAGCAACAGGCTGGCCTCGGGGTCGTCAACCTCGATAGCCGGTCCACCCAGGCCCCCGACCATCGCGGTGTCGCGGGTCTCCAACGAGAGGTCGCCCTTGGGCCGATCACCGCCGTGGCAGTGGAGGCAACGTAACTCCAAGATCGTCGCGATCCGGTCGCGGAAGAACGCCTCATCGGCCTCCGGCAGCAACGTTGAAGGCGTCGACGGCCACGAGAACGTCGACGTCCATGCGGTGGCCAACAAAACGACGATCGATGCGGGGATCAAGGGCATGGACCGATCCTCCGAGGCTATTTGGGACGGAACCGGTGTCCGGTCAGTTCGATATCAGTATTGACAGATTGGGTCGCCGAGGACTGGGTCAGCAGACTCCCCGGAAACGATGGATTCGAAGACATTTCGAGATTGATGGAATCGGGGCGATATTCACGCGCCGGTGTCTTCAGCCTTACCGGACATCTTGGCCCGATACGGCTCGGGGTCGACCCCTTGGCGCTCCAGGAGCCCGACGACGTACGGCTCGAGGTAGGCCGAGCCGGGCTCGGCGAACGGGCGCTCCATCCCACGGACGAACTGGGAACTCCAGAGCTTGGCCGAGTAGTCGGCCAGCAGCAGACGATCGGCGGTCGTCAACGATCGGTCGCCGGAGATCAATTCGAGGCTGGCGTCGACGTCGGCCTCGCGATCCATGCCGACGGCGATCATGGTCAACCTGGGGTCGTCGAAGGCCCATCGGAGCGCGGCGGCGGGCAACTGAGCGCGCTTCGATTCGTCGAAATCGGGGACGAACCGGCGTCCATCCTCATTGAACAGGATTCCGCCCAGACATTTCATGCCGATAACATTCATGCCCAGTTCGTGGGCCCGCGCGATCGCCAATTCGCGGAACTCGACGTTCCGCTCCGAGAGCATCTGATAGTAGCCCTTGGGGAAATATCCCTTGGCGAGCATGACCTCGTCGAGCCGACCGGTGTCGATGACGCGGTAGGCGACCTCGAAGTAAACGTGGGTGGAGAGGCCGACCTGTCGGAGCTTTCCCTCCATGCGCAGGGTGTCGAGCGTGTCGAGCACCCGCATGGTCGTGTCGTAGTCGAAGGCGTTGTGGACCTTGATGCAGTCGATCATATCGGTCCGATAGTTCCGCAGGGCCGTCTCGACGTGCGAACGCGTCAGGGCGGGCGCATCGGGACCGGCAGCGTGCGTCTTGTTGGAGATGTAGACGTGCTCGCGGAACTCGGAGATCGCCTCGCCGGCGACCGGATCGATCTCATAGAGCTGGCCGGAGTCGAAGAACCGGATCCCCCGCTCGAAGGCGTAGCGGAGGACCCGACGGGCCACCTCGGGCTTGCCCTGCGCCGTCCATCGTGCCAGGTAGGGGCAGCCCAGACCGATGATCGGCGTCGTGAACCCCGAACGCGGCAGGTTCACCGTCGCCGGACCGGACGCGGTCGTCGACTCGTCGGTCGATGCGGGCGAAGATGATGGGGAGGCCTCCCCCGCGCGGCCGGTGACAGCTCCCAAGGCCGCGCCGCTGGCCAGGCCCGCCGCGACGAACCGGCGACGATCGATCGGGTCGGATGAACCGCTCATGAGTTCTCTCCCTCAAGCACTTCGAAGGATCGGCGCCAGGCCATCGACACCTCAGCCATCATGGCACCACTCGATCGATCCCGCAACCGGGGGCACCCTTTCGGACTTGTCGTTGGCCAGACCGCTCGTGACAGCCCGGCGATCCAGAGAGGCTGAAACGAAAGGGGGGTGTTTCGGAGTACTTCGGAGGGGCCGATGTTCTTCGGACAACACATACTTCACGCGATGCCCCGGATCTCGGAACGTTGGGGGCGACCGTTGCCGCTCACGTCAAACTGATCGGATCGCCCGGCCCTCGATTCCGGGGAGTGTCCATTGCGCAGCATTCTTTGAGGAGTGATTGATGGGTGGATTTGGTTGGATCCGAGTCGGCTTGCGGGTCTCCGCGATGGGTTGTGTCGGGTCGGCGGTCTTGCTTTTGATGCTGGCCGCGTCGCGGGGACCCCAGGCCGAGGACGCATCCAAGACCGTTGACGAGCCGCGCGTCCTGTCTCGACGGGCCAACGGGGTCGAACGTCGGGCGATGACCGTCGCCGGCCGCGAGCGGGAGTATCTGATCCACGTTCCCAAGCGGGCCGCTGCGGACGACCCAGGGCGGTTGCCGATCCTGATCTACCTGCACGGCGGTGGCGGTCGGGCGAACCTCGCGCCGTCGAGAAGCGGACCCCCTTGGATCTCGATCGCGCCCGAGGCGATCGATCGGGCCTGGAACGTCGCCGACATCCCGCACCGCAAGCCGGGCCCACGCGACCCGACGATCGACGACGTCGCTTTCGTCTCAGCCCTGATCGACCTGGCCATCGAGGAGGGCGGTGATCCGCGTCGCGTGACCGTCTCGGGCGTCTCGCGAGGCGGGATGATGACCCTCCAACTGCTCTCCGAACTCAACGACAAGATCCATAGCGGGGTCGTCGCCATCGCCAGCCTGCCAGCGCTGCTCCGCGATGACTACCGACTCGACAAGCCGACCCACGTCCTGATCATGAACGGGACCAAGGATCCCTTGATCGGCTACGACGGGGGCTTCGGCAGCTTCCTGCGGATCCGGCGGCCCGAGGACAAGAAGTACGACATGCTGCCGACCGAAGAATTGGCGCGCGACCTGGCCGTGATGCAAGGGCTCGTCCCCGAGCCCGAGATCACGCCGCTGCCGGACACCAAGGACGACGGCTGTCGCGCGGAGGTCCACAAGTGGGTCGGCCGACCGGAGCAGGGCAGCGTCACGTTGGTCAAGGTCATCGGCGGCGGCCACACGATCCCCGGCCTGCCCCAGACGGTCCCCGAAGCGCTCGTGGGTCCGACCTGTCAGGACTTCAACGGCTTCGCGTTCATCGGTGAGTTCCTCGAGTCGGTCCCGCCCCGCGAGGAATGACCGACCGGCCCGACGATCGAGACAACACCTCTCCGCCCGGCGCGTTGCCGGGCCTTGACCCCGCGATTCGCATTGGTGGATTAAATTAACCATGAATTCCAAGCACGTGCTGATTCCGATCCTGACCCTTGGATTGCTCCTCGCCGTCCCGACCCTCGCGGTGGCCCAGTTGCCCGGCACTGACTCGGCCAACCAACTGGTGGGCACTTGGGAACGAACCGACCTGCCGACCGCTGGCAAGCAGATCAAGATCTTCAACGCGACCCACTTCGTCTGGATCGTCACCGATGAACCGGCCGGCCGACCGACGATCATCGGCGGCGGAACCTACACGTTCGACGGCAAAACCTATAAAGAAACCTACAATTTCTGCACGTTCGTGCGGTTGGTCGGATCGGTCGAGACGTTCACGATCGACTTCCAGGGCGGTCGCGACCAGTTCGTCCAGTCCGGGAAGACCTCGCTCGGGAACCAGGTCCGGGAGACCTTCAAGCGGATCAAATGACCGTATCGGTCACGATCATCCCACAGGAGGGCGCGGGGGGAGGTTCGATCGTCCCCGCGCCGTTCGGGACGTACACGCGATCCGAAGGGCGATCTCAGGTATCTTGGGGCTTCCAGGGGTCGTAGCTGCCGAAGTTCCAGAGGTGACCTTCGGGATCGCGACAGGAGAAACCGCGGCGACCGTAATCCTCGTCCTTGATCTCGATCACGATCGGTGCGCCGGCTGCTCGAGCCTGATTATAGATCGCATCGGGATCCGACACGACCACGTAGATGCTTTGAGTTCCGAACCCTCCGACCTCGTCGGGTTGGCGTATCGATCGCCCGTATTCCGAATCGACCACGGAACCGAGCATGATCATTCCGTTCCCATAGCGAAGCTGAGCATGGGCGATTGTTCCGCCATCACCTGGGACGACGAACTGCCGCTCGAATCCAAAAGTGTTGCAGAGCCAATCCATCGCCGATGGGGCATCCCGATACCGGAGGCAGGGGATGACGGTGGACCGCATTTCTTCAGGGACAGCGGGCATCGTCGGGCTCCTTCCACTTCCACGGGTTCGAGGGGTGTCTACAGCGGGGATGATCATCCAGTCAGTCTTCCGAGTCAACCCGAGCGCGATGACCATGGGTCGTTCGGTCAAGGATTGCCAGGATCTGGATCGATCTGCTCGAGAACGGTCCCTGGAGGGATCGACCTTGCCACCGCGGGTCGTCGTGGATCACGGTGGTAGGAAGATGCTCCGATCGTGCTGCCGTCAACGGAACGGTTGATTGAGATAGGGGAGCGTGTCGATGGACGCGGATGCGCGGTTGACCGAGGTGTTCTTCGAGGTCCAGCGCGGACTTCCCAGGCAGGGGCCGGGCTCGGAGGCGTGCACGCTGCGAGCCTTGGGTTGGTGCGTCGGATTGCCCAAAGCGCCGGCGGTCCTGGATGTCGGTTGCGGACCCGGCATGCAGACGCTCGCCTTGGCGAGGGTGACGTCGGGTCGGATCACGGCGGTCGATCTTTATGAGGAGTACCTCGACCAACTGCGCGAGGACGCTGCGAGGGCCGGACTGACCGAGCAGATCGCGATCGTCCAGGCCGACATGGCCCGATTGCCGTTCGCGGAGTCGAACTTCGACCTGATCTGGGCCGAGGGTTCGGCCTACATCATGGGGTTCGCCGAGGCCCTCCGCGCCTGGCGACCGCTGCTCCGACCCGGCGGTTATCTCGCGGCGACCGAATTGGTCTGGCTCCAGGAGGATCCTCCGCGCGCGGTGGCCGCGTTTTTCCAAAACGAGTACCCGGCCATGGCCTACGTCGATCGTGTCGCCACGCTCTTCGGGGCGACCGGCTACGAGTTGATCGACCGATTCAATCTGCCCGACTCATCGTGGTGGGACGACTACTACGGGCCGCTGGAGGCCAAGTTGCCCGACTTGGAGGCCGCCTACGCCGGCGATCCCGAAGCGCTCGAGGTCGTCGACGGCACCCGTCGCGAGATCAAGATGCGTCGCGAATACCCCGAGGTCTACGGATACGCGTTCTTCGTCGCTCGCAAAGCGAACGAGTGACGGACAAACCCGTCCGACGTTCGCGCGGAGCGGCCGATGCTCGATGGCGATTACTCCTTCGGTCCCTGGCGAGTCACAATGGGGACGTACCCCACTTCCAAGCCCTCCGGCGGTGTCACGATCAGGTTCGGATCGATGTCGGCCAGGTTCCCCAGCCTCGGTGGTGGCAGATACGCGCGGTCTTTGGTCCAACGGCGATGTAATTGCTCGACGCGATCTTGAAGCGATTCACGTTCGGCCGGAGACAGGTCGGCATGGAACAGGGCGGGTTGATCGGCGAAACGATACCAATGGTAGGTGATTTCGCTGCCATCCCCGGGGTACGACTTGAAGGGGCCGGCGACCGGTCCCGGACTTTTCCAACTCGTCTCAGGTCCTTCGGGCGTCACGTAGGGAGCCGATACCCCATCATCGGGCCGGCCGAACTCGATGTTCGCGAGCATGGACTCCGAGGGGACGTCAGCGCCCTTGATGGCGAACCACCTGTCCCTCCCATCCCGGTCCTTGCCCAGCCGATAATACTCCGGCAAGATCACGCACGGTTTGTCAGCGATCGCGCGACGGCCGACCAAGTCCTCGTTCCATCGATAGCCGAAGGTGTCGTCGGTGATCGCGGTCGGCCTCGCGAACGCGTCCCAGTCGAGCGGGATTCGGTCCTCGCGAGCCATCCCCGATCCGTAGATCTTCCAGGTCGCACCACCGCCGCCGGTGAATTTGTGGATGACCGATTCGTCGGGATCGATCCGTCCGCTCGCCGGGGGGCCGCCGGCGAACCACGTCTCGACCTGATCCCACAGGGCAGCCTTCCGGTATGAGGTCACCCGGTGAGCGGTCATCGTCATGCCATCTGCGTTCGCGGGGAACATCGTGGGAGCCACACGTGCATATTGAGTCCCATCGACATTCGCTTGAGCTGCCGGCACATACTGCGTTTCCATCTGCAGGGCGCGGTTCGGATTCGATGGCCGAACGTCGAGGAACATCGCCGCCAATTCGGGGCGATCGACACTCGCCCGGGACCAGAAGTAGGGCGCGAAGAATGTGACCGGGCCTTTGAAGTTCCCTGCGTTCACGAAGAGGGTCCAGCACTGGTTCCCTGTTGGGACATCTTCTCCGGTCGTGGTTGTCTTCGGCTCGGTGAGCGGCAGCGGCAGGTAGCCGTATCCGAACAGTTCGCCACACGTTCCTTGCTTCAGGTTCAATCCGTCGGGTGGCCAGATGATGTTCGGGCTCAGTTGGACGACCGCATACTTGCCATTGGGTTGACTCCAGTCGCGTCCCTTCCCCGCACCGGGACCGTTTGCCCAAGCGCTGAAGTTGAGCGCGACGCCCCCCATGATGAACTTCGGCGTCTCGGTCGCGAATCGTGTATCCCGCCACCAGCCGAGGCCGCCCTCGATGTCGGTGTAGAGTCGCTCGGCAGGCCGATGATCGTAGAGCGGGTGCATCCATGTTCCGAACAATCCGGACTGAAATCGCTGACCCGGGTATTGCTCGAGCAGTGGCCAGGCTGCGACGTACATGGAGAAACCCGAGTCGAATTCCTCCGGGACCCTCTCGTTCGGCACGAGCAAGTACCCCGACATCTGCCAGGACTTATCCGGTTCGGCGGCGTTGAGCTCGAACGCAACCAACAGGAGAATGGAACCGAATCGCATGAGGTTTATGACCGCTTTGTTGAAATGCACGAAGCTGTCCCTGTTCGAAGTCGGTGGGATCACTCTCCGATGGGATTCCAACGATGGACGGGCAGCCGAACGACAGCCCATCCATCGGTTCGTTCCTATCGGGCGAAGTCTTCTCCTGGGATTGGACCAACCGGCCGCCGGTCCCATGGTAGGGCAACGGCTCCGCCCTGGCGACGACCAAGGCCTGGAAATCCGACACTTCGAGGTGCCGAACTATGCTCCAATCGAGTACTGGGATTGACGGTCGCATTAAACTCATCAATTTTGAAAATTAGTAAAAATTCGAAATAAGCTGGCTAGTTTGATTTCGCGTTCCCACTGGCAACGCGGAGGCTATCCTGGGACCGACCCGTCGGCGAGAGTCAGACCACCGGCTCAGGTCCTTGACCTCGTCGAACGCGAAGGCGAGGGACTGAAACACCGAGGGCATGATCGTCCAACCCGGTCTTCATCTCGCCGTTGGCGACGTTCCAATGGTGCCCCTGTGCGCTGTCCCCTAACATGGAGCCTCGGGTTCGGCGATGGCGCTCGGTTGGCCGGGCGTCGGCTTGCCGATCACGCGTCTCTCCGAAATGGTCCATGCGAAAGGGGATGGACGATGATGGGATCGGTCGGGCAGTCGGTTGGGGGTGGGATCTGGGCTCGTTACGGGGCATTGGTCCTGATCGCCTTGATCGTGTCGGGGGCGACCGGCATCGCTTTCGGGGACGACGCGGCCTCCATCGATGGGCCATTCTGGGCACAGGGGGGGCCACGACCGGGAGAGGTTTATCGGGAGTATGCCCTGCACAACGGCGGTCCCAAGAACTGGCGGGTCACTGCTCCCGACGCGAGCTATCCAGGAGCCCTGGAGTTCCTGCCCAACCCGATTTTGGAACTGACCGTCGACGACCTTGATGGGGCGGTCCGGGCCGAGGCCTTGCTGGACCGCTGGGGCGGACATCTGCGGACCGAAGGGCGTCAGGTCCGGTTCAACGGAGGCGGTTGGATCGACGTGCCCGAGCCGTCGATGATGCCGAACGGGCGCGAGCCGTATCATTACTTTCAAGATAACCCCGTCTTCGATGTGCCTTTGAGCGACCTCCGCGTCGGGAGCAACACCGTGGAGGCGACCTGCGACGGAGTGGGCGACTACGCCTGGGGCCAGTGGGGACTCTACTCGTTGATCCTGCGGGTCTATTACGATCCGACGTCCGATGCGGGGCGTGGCGCGTTGGGTCAGATCACTGCTCCGAAGCCGGGCCAGGTCCTGGGCGAGGCCCCTGAGGTGGTCGTCGAGGTCGGGTCCGAGGCGGACGTGGCCCGGGTCGACGTGCTGGCCTGGTACGAGGGGCTCGACGAGGACGGTGACGGCCGCTTTCTCGACTGGCATCGGGCCTACTTCCAGCCTGAGCGTGGGGAACCCGCCGTGATCGCCGGTCATGTCGGCTCGCGCAATGAGGCCCCGTTCCGCCTCTTATGGGACACGCGATGGGTCCCCGACCAGGCGCCGGGCTCGATCGCGTTGATCGCTCGGATCCAGGACCGGACGGGTGTCTGGCGGGTGACCGAGCCGATCACCGACCTGAGCCTCCGGCGCGACGGGGCCTCGGTCCGTTTGCTGCGTGCCGTCGACGTGCCCGAGGCGTTCGGCGTCCGCAACGGCGGCGACAAGTCGTGCCGGATCCCGTTGGGGGACGTCGAGCCGTCGGAGATCGTCGAGGCGGCCTTGGCCTTGCGGACCTGGCACGGCTGGGACGGCCACCACGAGCCGCTCCGGCTCAACGGGCATGCGCTGCCGATCGGCGGCAAGAACCACCACTACGACGACGATCTGATCCCGATCGACCCGAGCCTCCTGGAACTCGACAACACCTTCCGGATCCGCTCGCAGACCGAGCACCACATGCTCGAAGTCCTCTGGCCCGGACCCGCGCTGATCGTTCGGATCGAGCCCTGATCGTTGCGAAATGGCAACGTTGCCGAATGACAAAGTACTTCGGAGGATCCCATCATGGCTGTGGTGACACTCGACGATCCCGAGCTGGCGAAGGCCGAGCCGGAAGGGCTCTACGAGATCGTTGACGGCGAAGTCCGGGAGAAGACGGTGGGTGTGTTCGAGGTCGAGTTCGCATCGATCCTTTTCGAAAAGCTGATTCCTTGGGCGCGTCCCGAAGAACGAGGCCGGATTCTGAGCGAGGCTCTGTTCCTGCTGGATGCGGATCGGAAGCTCCAGCGTCGTCCCGACCTGGCGTTCGTCTCCTCAGAGCGTTGGCCGCTGGACCGGCCGGCGCCTCGGACGGCGGCTTGGGACGTGGTGCCCGAGTTGGTCGTCGAGGTGCTCAGCCCGACCGACCTGGTCCTGGAGATGCTCACCAAGGTCAACGATTACTTTCGCGCCGGCGTGGGCGTGGTCTGGATGTTTCATCCGGTGATGGCGTTGGTGTATGTGTACCGCTCACCGACGTCGATCACGGTGTTGACTCGCGGCGACACGTTGGAGGGGGATCGGTTCCTTCCGGGCTTCGGCTTGCCATTGATCGACCTCTTCGGGCCGGAGCCCCTGCCGGAGGGAGATCGTGATTCGGTGGACGAGTCAGGGGGTTGATTGAGCGTCCCAACCCAGGTTGGTTTGGGGCTCTGGTGTTTTCGGAGCGGAGGAGATCGCGATGGCGACGGTAGAGGCGCATCGTTCGGCAGTATCGAGCCTGGTCGAGTCCCCGGGGCTCTACGAGGTCGTCGATGGCGAAGTCCGGGAGAAGACGGTGGGTGTGTTCGAGGTCGAGTTCGCATCGCGACTCTTTTTCGCGATGGCGTCCCACGTCCAACCATCGGGCCAAGGACGTGTCGTGAGTGAGCTTCTGTTTCTGCTAGACCCCAAGACCAAGCTTCAGCGTCGTCCCGACCTGGCGTTCGTCTCCTCAGAGCGTTGGCCGCTGGACCGGCCGGCGCCTCGGACGGCGGCTTGGGACGTGGTGCCCGAGTTGGTCGTCGAGGTGCTCAGCCCGACCGACCTGGTCCTGGAGATGCTCACCAAGGTCAACGATTACTTTCGCGCCGGCGTGGGCGTGGTCTGGATGTTTCATCCGGTGATGGCGTTGGTGTATGTGTACCGCTCACCGACGTCGATCACGGTGTTGACTCGCGGCGACACGTTGGAGGGGGATCGGTTCCTTCCGGGCTTCGGCTTGCCATTGATCGACCTCTTCGGGCCGGAGCCCCTGCCGGAGGGAGATCGTGATTCGGTGGACGAGTCAGGGGGTTGATTGAGCGTCCCAACCCAGGTTGGTTTGGGGCTCTGGTGTTTTCGGAGCGGAGGAGATCGCGATGGCGACGGTAGAGGCGCATCGTTCGGCAGTATCGAGCCTGGTCGAGTCCCCGGGGCTCTACGAGGTCGTCGATGGCGAAGTCCGGGAGAAGGTCATGGGAGTCCAAGAAAGCCTGACGGCGGCGCGGTTGGTGCGGATCCTCACATCGTTCGTCGCCGCGCACGGACTCGGGGAAGTCGTCTTCGAGATGATGTTCTTGCTGGACGCGGATCGGAAGCTCCAACGTCGTCCCGACGTGGCGTTCCTTTCTTCGGAACGTTGGACCCCGGGCCGTCGGGGGCCGAGCCTGGCGGCCTGGGACTTGCTGCCCGACTTGGCGATTGAGGTGGTCAGCCCCAGCGACACGGTCAACGAGATGATGACACGGATCCACGAGTATTTCCGCTACGGGATCCCGCACGTCTGGATCGTCCATCCGGTCTTCGATCAGATCTACCTCTATGAATCACCGGAATCGGTTCAGATTTTGCGACGCGGGTCGACGTTGGAGGGGAGCCCGCTGTTCCCCGGTCTGAACCTACCTTCGGCCGAGGTCTTCGGCGAGCCGGGGGAGGGCTGAGCGTTCGGGACGCGTCCGGCGGGTTCACGGACGTGTCGACCGGTCATCATGGTGGATCGGAGACCGGTGACGGGGCGGAACATTAGTCCGAAAAGCGGAGGCCGGCCCGATCCTCACGTTGCGGTGGGGGACCGATTGTTGAACAATTGCCGGTAGCGGGACGTCGAGCCGCGGGCCGATCGTTCGGGTCGCGGGTTGGGGTCGTGGCCGTCGCGTGGAGGCGTCGGGACAGCCATGGGACGCGAGGTGATCCGCGCGCGGGTGGGTCAGGTCTGGGCGACGTCCCAGACGCCAGCGACGGTCTGGGACCGGCTCGCCACTGAAGAACCCCTGGAGATCCGGATCGGACCGGCGATCGGGGACGACATCGGCGCCGCCGGCGGACCCGACCGATCCCGACGGTTGGCGATCCTGATGCGGACGCCCGGCCACGATCGCCAACTGGCCTTGGGGTTCCTGATCGGCGAGCGGATCCTGGATCGGACTGGCGCCGGCCTCGTCGGGATCATCGAGGAGCCCTCCAAACGCGGTGGGCCGGACCGGGTCCGGGTCGAGGTGGACGGGTCGGTCCGAATCGATCCAAGGCTTCTGGATCGTCCGTTCGTGGCGCCTTCGAGCTGCGGGTTCTGCGGCCGTTCACATCTGGAGTCGCTGGGCCTGGCCGGCATTGGGACGCTCCGGGGTCGCGGCCCGATGCTGGAGGCCGAGGTCGTGCATGCACTGCCGGATCGGCTCCGGGCTCACCAGACGCTCTTTGAGGCGACCGGCGGCCTGCACGCAGCGGCATTGATGACGGCCGACGGGCGGGTCGTGCTGGTCCGCGAGGACGTGGGTCGGCACAACGCGGTGGACAAGCTGGTGGGGGCCTCATGCCTGGGCACGCCCGAGGCGCCCGGGCTCGACGTCGAAGCGCGCTCCGGCTTGGTGCTGGTGGTCAGCGGTCGGGCCGGCTTCGAGATCGTGCACAAGGCGATCGTGGCTGGGATCTCGATCGTCGTCGCCGTGGGGGCTCCGTCCAGCCTGGCCGTCGAGGCGGCCGAGGCCTTCGGACTCACGTTGCTGGGCTTCGTCAGCCCGCGCCGATTCAATGTCTACAGCGAACCGGAGCGGATCCGACTGCCCGAGCCGGCGACCCTCTAAACTGGACCGGGTCGAACCGGCGCACCATCATATCGAACCCTCGTCATGATATCTGATCTGATTTGATCAGACCTGGGAGCTGGATCGATGAGCGCACAGGAACCGACGACCGACCGTCACGCCTCGGTGCCCGAGGGGGCGTCGACGGCTCCCCACAGCCTCCAAGGTTCGAACGACCAGAGCTCAGCGCCCGAGCTGTCGGCCGGTTCGGGCGCGGTGCCGCCCTCGGATCTGACGGGCTTGAAGCTCGAGGCTCCCAAGACTTGGGCCGCCGGGGCGCCGGGGGTCCGCCATGCCTTGGAGGCCGTCGGCCGCGCCGCCGGACCGACCCGCGGTCTGCGCGTCCTGGGCCAGCTCAACCAGGTCGGCGGGTTCGACTGCCCCAGCTGTGCCTGGCCCGATCCCGACGCCGAGCACCGCTCGACGTTCGAGTTCTGCGAGAACGGCGCCAAGGCGGTCGCCTCGGAGGCCACCAACACCCACGCCGACGCCGACTTCTTCGCCCGACATCCCGTGGGCGAATTGGCCGGCTGGTCCGACCATCAACTGGAACGCGCTGGCCGACTCGTCGAGCCTTTGGTCTTGGAGCCCGGCGACGATCACTATCGACCGATCTCCTGGGACGACGCCTTCGCCCGGATCGCCGAGGCCCTCAACGACTTGGAGTCGCCCGACCGCGCCATCTTCTACACCTCTGGACGGACCAGCAATGAGGCGGCGTTCCTCTACCAACTCTTTGTCCGCCAGTTCGGCACGAATAATCTGCCCGACTGCTCCAATATGTGTCACGAGTCGAGCGGTGTCGCGCTCAAACGGGCGCTGGGCTTTGGCAAGGGGTCGGTCCGGTTCGAGGACTTCGACCGGGCCGACGTGGTCCTGCTGGTCGGTCAGAACCCCGGCACGAACCATCCGCGGATGCTCTCGACCCTCCAGCGCTGTGCGCGTCGGGGCACGCGGCTGGTGGCGATCAATCCGCTCAAGGAGGCCGGCCTGCTCGGGTTCGCACACCCACAGGAGCCGATCGGCATGCTCGGCATCGCGACCGCGCTTGTCAAAGATGAGGATTACTATCAGGTCCGGATCGGTGAGGATCAGGCATTCTTCCGGGGCGTGGCCAAGGCCCTCCTGGAGATCGACCGCGCGGATCCCGGCGCCGGGGTCGACCGCGCGTTCCTGGACGAATACGCCGAGGGCTTTGTGGCCTACGAGGCGTTCCTGGACGCGACACCTTGGGAGCGGATCACGGAGCGATCCGGGATCGACCGGGCTCGGATCGAGGCGTTAGCCTCGCGGTTGGCCGGCACGCCCCGGATCATCGCCTGTTGGGCGATGGGCCTGACCCAGCACCGGTCGTCGGTGGCGACGGTCCGCGAGGTGGTCAACGTCCTGCTGATGCGCGGGGCGATCGGCGTACCCGGCGCGGGCGTCTGCCCGGTCCGCGGCCACAGCAACGTGCAAGGGGACCGGAGCATGGGGATCACGCCGTATCCCCCAGCCGGACTTCTGGACGCCCTGGGCGCTCGGTTCGGCTTTGAGCCCCCGCGACGGCCCGGATGGGACACCGTCGAGGCCATCGGCGCGATGCACGACGGCCGCGCCGAGGTCTTCCTAGCCATGGGCGGCAACTTCCTGTCCGCCACCCCCGATACGCTCGTCACGGCCGAGGCGCTCCGGCGTTGCCGATTGACGGCGCAGGTCTCGACTAAGCTCAACCGCTCGCACCTGATCACCGGCCGGACCGCCCTCATCTTGCCTTGCTTGGGCCGGACCGAGCGCGACGATCAACAAGGCGCTGTCCAGTTCGTCACCGTCGAGAACGCGATGGGGATCGTTCACCGCTCCGAGGGAACCTTGGAGCCGGCCTCAGAGCATCTGCTCAGCGAGCCGACGATCGTCGCGCGACTGGCCCGCGCCACCCTGGGCGCGCGGTCGACGGTCCCTTGGGAGGAGTGGGCTGCCGACTACGATCGGATCCGCGAGGCGATCGCCGAGGTCCTGCCCGGTTTCGAGGACCTCAACCGACGCGTCCGAGAGCCTGGTGGGTTCCCGCTATATAACCCGCTCCGCGAACGCATCTTTCGGACCCCCGACGGCAAAGCGCACTTGGACGCCCAGGAACTGCCAAAGGCGCTTGATCTGGAGCCCGACCGGTTGATCCTGATGACGATCCGGAGCCATGATCAATTCAACACGACCGTCTACGGCTTGAACGACCGCTATCGCGGGGTCAAGAACGAGCGTCGGGTGGTCTTCCTCAATCCCGAGGACATGGCCGAGCGCGGGCTCGGACCGCGTCAGGAGGTTGACCTGCTCGGCCATTACAACGGACAGGTTCGCCGCGCGCATCGGTTCCTGGTCGTCCCGTACGACATTCCGCGCCGATGCGCCGCCGCCTACTTCCCCGAGACCAACGTGCTCGTCCCCGTCGACAGCGTCGCCGAAGGGAGCAACACCCCGACCTCCAAGTCGATCGTTATCTCGCTGGAGCCGATCGTTTAGGACAGGGAGGTTACGGCTGGCATAGCGAGTTACGACACTCCTCGGAGTCCTCAAACGCCAGGCAGCCGAGGGTTTCCAGGGCGGGCAAGATTATCCCGACCCGGCTCTTCGTGAAGCTGACTGCTCGGCACCCGTTTCGCTTCAGTACTTCACAGAGTTCGACGATTCTCTCTCTATCTGACTTCAAGTCGTAGTGAAGCGCGTTGGCGGCGGTGCATTTGGTCGTCGCGTCGGAGTAGACGAGTTGGATTCCGCAAGCCGAGATCTCTTGCTCGGAAATGGATATGAAAGTGATTTCCTTAGCTGGTTTGCCCCTGGGGTCTCGTCCCCCGTTGATGCCCGCAATGACATAGGACAGATCGTCTCGGATGCAACGCGGAACACGCTTACTGCTCCGTCCTGGCCCGACCTGAAGATGATGTCCGCGACCTTCTCGAGAGCATCATCAATCTGGTCGGACCAATCGGATAATTTGTCGATTTTGCGAAGGTAAACGTGCTTGCTATTGCGGGACAGCTCGACGAAGGTTGGCCTGTCCGGAGTCGCGGGTGCAATCATGGGGCTTCCAGATCAGACAGAGCGTCTTCCGCGGTCTGCCTGACGAATTGATACTCGTCGGAAGTTTTCATCCGTTCGAGAATCACCGTGATCTGCTCGAGAACTTGGGTTTCTACACTTTCTCCGACGACCCCGAGCGCCGAGGCGACCGCTTCCCGAATAATCGGTGTGCCATTCTCAGCCAGCCAGAAGAGGAGCAGGCGGGACGTGACGTCATAACTGGGTAGTCCAGAATCGCCTAGGGCCCTGATCAAAATCGTCCACGCAGAGTCGTGGAGGTGTCTCTCGTGGGTGTGAGAATCCATACATCTCGGGTAGTCGTTGACCAAAAACTCGATGGCAGCATTCTTCACGAGCTCGCCAAACTTCGCGAGTATGTCGACGGCGGTGTCTATCGAATATGAATGGTCGCCATTGATACACTCATCAATTAAAATACTAATAAATTTCGGTTGATCCCGGGAAGATTTGATGTGTCCTGCTGCTTTAGATATCAGTCCACGCCTCTCTCTGCATGATGAGAACGCCAACCTCCTAGCTAATTCTCGGAAGGCAAGGCGGTTCGGTGTCGTTGTCTCAGTCAGGTGCTCACTCTGTCTCCTAATTGAAACAGAGGTGCTGTTCAGTCCAATCGTGTCGGATGCCGTGACGCTCATGGTTTGGATCCTCCAATGCTATAGGTTAAATTGAAAAGACTGCTTGTGTGCCTAAAAGAGTTTTCGCGATCCGACTTGAATTGCTCTGCCGCTTGGATCGCGGGCCCAATCCGGTCTTCGGGAGACTCCGCTCTAGTATAATGTGGTATATCGATGTTTCTATGAAAATTAAACATAATCGCTAATGGGTTGGACAGTTCCTTGTCTCTTCCTTCGGAGAGGGTCACCTCAAGCCTCGTCTGTCCGATCTCGAAAATCCCAACCCAACGGGATTGGGTTAAGGTCGCGTCGGGCAACTCGGGCTGAAGATGACCCAGCCTGGGCCGATACTTATCATCAATGTCATTGAGACCTAGGAGGTAATGGAAGTTGTGACCGATCGCTCTTATTGGTGTGTGCGGCAGCTGTCGCAAAATTTTCGAGGTAATTTCACCGCAGTCTACCTTTTGGTCCCTACTGGAAACGATCAGCCGATCGGCATCGACGACCCATTCGATGCTCTCGGCCCTGAAGGAAAACCCTTGAGTGAATGACGTTAGCTGGATTCCTGCTTTCGTCTCGAGACCTTCAGGCAAGATCCTGTTCCAAACGAGCCAATCCGGTGTTAGGATCTTCGGGTTGAACGACCCGAGAGTCACCGTTTGAGAAGACTCCATCTGTAAGGTCATTATCTCGCCTTCTGTCGAATTGATGCCTTGATTGTATCGCTAGGGGCATTCGAGACCAATTGACTTCCGTAGACGAAGTGGATCCCGATATCGTCTCCTTGCTCTCCTAGATGTCGAGGCCGATTAGAATAGCATCGAGATTGAACCACGGGGGTTCCCGGTAAATGAGGTGCCTTGCACTGACTGGAAGCCACTATTCTAGTTGTATAGGTTGCTTGGGTTTTTGTCGGGCTGTCTGTTGTGCCATCTTCTATCATGGACAGTTTAGGTCCTCAAGATCGTTGACTTGGGGACGCCGTCGATTCTTCACCCACCTCCCCCTTGTCGCGCGTCGTCGAATCCCCGATCCGGGTGGGCTTGACGGATCGGGACCGGATCGACAATGATGATTTCAGTGGACATTTGTGAGGTTTGGGAGAGGTGATCGTTGGACACGGATGGCGCGGTGTCGGCCTCAGTCCTCGGGGACCGAGGTCCGTTCGTGGCTCGGGACCGTGGTCGGGCTCTGCGTGGGGATCGACTTGGCCGGGGTGGAGCATCGGCCTTTGGGCGTGGCGATCCTGCACGGGAGGCGGCTCGTCGTGCTAGAGCGGGCCCTCGGGGACGAGGAGGTGTTGGGCTGGGTCGGGGCGGTCGGCCCCCGAGGGAAGTTGGCGATCAACGGGTCGTTGACACGACCGTGCGGCCGCTGCTGCCTGGACGACGACTGCCGTTGCCGGGTCGACCCGGGCATGCGGAACCGATCCTCAGAGCGCGAGCTGGTGCGTCGGGGGCCGATCCTGGCTACGAACCTGGTCAAGGTCCCAGCGCGTCGGGACGAGCGGATCGCCGACCTGCTCTGGGGCCGCGGCCAATCGCCGCTGGAGGTCTATCCGCACGCCACGCTGCGGATGCTCGGCCTGCCCTGCGCGGGCAAACAGACCGTTGCCGGCCGTTGGCGGATCTGACGCGTGGAAGCCCTGGGTGCCGGGCCTGGACCGCCAGTACGCCGACGAACATCAAATCGATGCCATCGTCTGTTCGCTGACGGTCCGGCTCTGGCGTGTGGGGTCGGAGCGATCAGGGCAGGAGGCGGATCCGGATGTTGCGGAAGTCGACTGGTGAGCCCTCCGACTCCAGGCAGAGGTAGCCGGTGGCCGGTTGGCAGTCGGTGCCGCCGGAGACCTCCACGCCGTTGACCCAGAGTCGGACCTCGCCGTTGATGGCGCGGATGTAATAGTGGTTCCAGGCCGGCGTGGCGCGGGTCCGGTCCTCGCTGGGGAAGCTCCGCGACCCGTTGGGAGACACTGGCGCGAACGGGGTCATTGTCGAGTCGCCGACCGGGAAGACGTCGCCGTGACAGGTGAACCAGTCAGGCTCCTTGCCGGTCCGCTCGGTGTACTGGGTCGCGTAGGCCAGGTCGAGCACCTGGCACTCGATGCCGTGGGGCAACTGGCCGGGTTCGAGGTCGAACAGCGGACGCTCCGGCGCCCAGAGGAAGATGCCCGAGTTGCCCGCCGGCTTCAGGTGTCGCCATTCGGCAACCAACTCGAAGTTGGTGTAGGTCGCCCGAGAGCGGATCACACCGATCGGTTGGCCATTGCAGTGCGCCGTCGAGCCCTCCCAGGCCCAGGTCTCGTCGTCGCAATTGACGTTGACGAAGTCGTCGGCGCCCAAGGTAACCCAGCCCGGGCCGGTCCCGTCGATCGTCGCCGACGAGGACGTATCCTCCTGCGACGCTGCTGGCAGCGCGAGGGTCAACGAAAGCCATGCGGTTGTCATGATCGTGA
Organism: uncultured Planctomycetia bacterium; assembly: GCA_964609385.1. Lineage (GTDB taxonomy): Bacteria > Planctomycetota > Planctomycetia > Isosphaerales > Isosphaeraceae > CAZSSM01. The sequence continues at coordinate 13,967 of CAZSSM010000020.1, read as the reverse complement.
ACATGTTGAAGATCTCCAGAGATGAATCTCAGTCGGGATGCTCTCGGAACGCGAGGGATCCGGATGTCGGACGAGGGACAACGGGGGTGTTCGTTCAGGCCAGCTTGCGGAGCTTGGAGAGTCGGCCGGTGGCGACCCATTCGGCGACGTAGATGTTGCCGAGTTCGTCGAAGCAGGCGTCGTGCGGGTGGACGAACCGCCCGGGTCGCCAGCGCTCGGGCTGTCGGCGAACCTGGAAGCCGTCGAGCACCTCAGCGGTCCAGGCCGGGTCGTCGCCCAGGTGGGTGAGGACGTTGTTGTTGCGGTCGAACAAGGAGATCCGCGCATGCAGGTCGGGCACCAATAGGACGTCGTCACGGATGTCGAAGTGGGCGGGGAAACTCACCTCGTCGAGCAGGCTCTGCGGGCGCCCGTCGAGCGCGAGGTACTGCAGCCGCGCGTTGGCCCGGTCGGCGACGACCAGCGCGGGGTCGCGGCCCTCCCGGTCGTCCAGCCAGAGCCCGTGCGGCGTCCGGAACCGGCCCGGCTCGGTCCCCCGACCGCCGAAGGTCCGGACCCACTCGGCCTTCTCGTCATACTGGTGGATGTAATACGATCCGTAACCGTCCCCGATATAGAAGCCTCCGTCGGGGGCGAAGGCGACGTTGGTCGGGTGGAAGGGCGCTTCGGGATCGTCGTAGACGCCCGGTTCGGTCGGCCGACCTTTCGTCCAGACGACTTCGCCGCGAAGGTCGGTCTTCACGACCAGGTTGACCGGCTGCATGAAGCTGAGATAGAGGTACTGCTGGCCGCCCTCGTCACGGATGTCGATTCCATGCCCACCACCATGATACTCCTTGCCGAAGGAGCGGACGAACCGTCCGTCGGGGTCGAAGACGACCATGGTGTCCTGGGCCATCGCCGGCGTGCTGGGCTTGCGGTTGCCGGCGCGATGGGTCACGTAGATCAAGCCGTCGCGGTCGACGGCCACGCCATGGGTTTCGTACCAGGCGATCGAGTCGGGGATCTGACCCCATTGGTGGTCGCACTCGTAGGCGAAGTCGCCCGAGCCGACAACGGGTCGCGATGCGTCGGTGGTCCGTCGCATCCCTAGCAAACTCGGTAGCGCCGCTACGGCCGCGCCGGCGCCGAGGGTTCGGCCCAGAAAGGTTCGACGGCTTGGTGACCTGTCTCCACCTGTGGCCGGTCGTCGATCGGTTGTCATGTCGGCCCCCGCTCGATGGTCGCGTCGATGGGTTGGACGGGACCATGCCGGACCCGTCACTCGGGGACCATCATACGGGCGCCGAGTCGGGACCACCATCATCGAGGGTGGTCCGGGATCTCGGCCAAACCATCCCGGGTGACGAGTCCGGGCCCCGGAGAGCCTTCGACTGTTGAGGGATCTGTGCGATCCGGACCTCTCAAGGAGGCCAAAGAATCGGCCCAGGCCTACGCACCGAGGCGCGTCATACCTTCGGCGGCTTCAAAGGGGGTTGCCCCTGAGAGCCTTTCAGGTGGTTCCGTGGGCTATCGGTCCGGGGCTGGCCTCGGAGGAGCTGATGGGGCCGGCATGCGTGCCGTTCCCATTGAGCCCGTTCCCATTGATCGCCTCGTAGTTCGACGTGCCGGTGTCAGCACCGTCGTCCTGGCAGCAGGTCGACTGGGCGTGGTCCAGCGCCTGATGCAGTTGACTGACCTGCTCGGGGGTGGGGCAGTTGGCTTGGATCAGGGCGGTCAGAGCACGGGCCAGGTCGCCATCGAAGACCCGATCGACGAACCGGGTGGTCAGGTCCCGGATGGTGGCCTGCGACGGGTGAATCGGCTTGTAGACGAAGGTACGCCCTTCGACGGTGTGATCGACCAATCCTTTACGCTCCTCCATGATGTTGAGGAGCGTCTGGACGGTGCTGTAGGCGACCGGGGACTCGGGTTCCTGCGTGTTGAGGTCGCTCTGGACCTGTCGCACGCTGGCCCGACCTCGGGTCCAGAGCACCTTCAGGATGTCGAGTTCACGATCGGTCACCATCTGTGGTTTACGCATCGGAAAGACCTCGGCATGCGACCCCCGTTGCAGCGGGTCGGGCTTGGCAGCTAGAACGACCGGAGGGGTTGGTCGGGGGAACGGACAAGCCCACGCACCGATTGAGCTGATCGACGCATCCGCGACCGGGATGCGACGGTCCCACACCGGCCTTGAGCCGACACGACGATCGAACCCGATCGTCCCAGAGACAGTCCCGAAACAGCCTGCCCGGGAACGGGGAAACGACCGGCGCCGTCTTCCAGTAGAGGTGACGGCCAGGGCCGAACCGGTCTGCTGGAAGCGATCGGGGGGGCGTCTTGTGCTTCAGGGCCTGTCCGCCAGGAGGGCGGACCGGCAGAGCTCCTCCAGGAGGGAAGGGCCCGGAGCAGATTGAGGGAAGGGCCGGAGCGGAAATGAGTTCTGTCGACCGGCAAACGTAATTTATGAGATTTCGGATCCCCCTGACAAGGTGTTTCTTTAGCGAATGTTAAAAATTGCCGAAGATCCATGGGTGTGATTCCGCACGCATGATTGCATAGCAGGGCGGGCGCATCGGCCTGGTGACGAGCAGATGGGACCCGCATGGCTTGTCGACCGGTCGACGATGTGCCACGATGCGATTCGGATTCTTCGAAGGCTCTCGTTGAGGGGGTTGGCCGGATGATCTCGGAGTGGTCGACGATCGTCGGGAGAGACCGTTGAGCAAATCGAAACCGAATTATGAGCCTTCGTTGGAGACGATCGGGTTCAGGGACGCGCTCCGGCCCCCGGTCGCGAAATCGTCTGCCTACACGCTTCCTTCAAAGATCGTGCTGGGAATTGCGCGAAACGCACGGACGATGTGGACCGAGGATCCCGTCGGGTTCGGATGGGTGCTACTACATTGACAGCATCCGTGTCGACGGTGGCAGTGCTTACTTTCGCACGGTGAGCTTGAGCCAAATCTTCGACACCACCTCCTGGGGGTTCGCCTATCAGCCCGAGAGCGACTGGTCGCCGTTCGGCTCGGCAAGACATTCGGTCTGGCCGACACTCGTCTGCGATTGGTACAGCTTTAAAGCGAATAACGATTATTAGTGATTAATTCCGAAACCTCAGCCATGCGTTTGTCGAGTAATCCGGGGAACTGAGCATACCAGCGCTGATTGAGCGGGGAGGGGTGAGGCAAGGGCAGGACGCGGAGGCCTTTGGCGACGGGCCCGTCGGGACCATCGAGCTTGATTTCGACGTCGAGGGTGGCCTCGTAGCGGTCCTCGCGCTCCCAGAAGGCATCCATCGCGCCGGGCTCGGCGTAGGGGGCGAACCACTTGAAGGCCTCGGTGCCCAGGGTGATGACCGCCGAGGCTCGGCTGTGGACGGCCAGCAGTTCGGCGACGAAGGGGCGGAACCGGGCCTTGACCCGCTCGGGATAGGCCTTATTGCCCGGCGGCTTGTAGGGGACGGTGTTGGTCAGCAGGACGTGGTCGAGGACCGCTTCAAGGGTCTTGTCCTGGGCTTTGGAGGGCGGCGGGCCGATCCGAGCGCGATGGACCCCCTCGCGGACCAACCGACCCCCCGCGCCGATGAGCGGTTGCCGGGCCGCCACCTCGTCTTTGCCTAAATCGCGCCCCAGCACGGCCAAGGGGGCCTCCAGCGACCCGGCGCAGAGGACCGGTTCGGTCGGGCTCTCGAACCCATTGGATTGATAGACCGGCTCGTCGATCGGGAACGGCGACGACTCGGCCTCAATCCGAACCGCCGCCACCAGATCCTCGAAACTCCGCATTGCCCGGACTCCTTGGCTCTTCTTCTTGGTCTCTCACGGAAACGTGTTGGGGATCGAATACCGACGAACCGCTGACGATTCGTGGGTCCCCGACATCGGGTGCAATCGTCGGGCCATCGAGGTTCCACAGCAAGACCATCGTCGCGGTCGTACGTTGCCGAAAAGCATCATCTGATGGTTGTTTCTCCGAAGCATGGGGACGGATGCCCTGGCGATGAAGGTCGGAGGGATTCGGCTACTCTAATGCTATATAAGGCGGATTTTGCCCGGGCAAACCGGCTCGATTCGATTTGGGTTGCCAGGTTAAGAATGGGGGCGGGGATATCGCAACCCATCTCAGTTCCAGGATCATGACCGATCCAAATTCAATGGCATCGACTTGTTGTCAGCCCCATTGCGTGAGTGTTATCCTGCGACCGTCCTTTCGCCCGCGTTGATCCCCGAGGCGATCTCGGGATGTTTTTCAAATATTCGTTACCAGGATAAGCGATGAACGGACGCGCGATAGCCCCGATCGTCTTGGTCGTAGTGGTGGCTGCCGCCTCCAGCCATGCGAGCACGGTTATGGATACAGCGACCGGATCGTTGACCCCTGCAAGTGGCGGGGCCAACGGCGATTTCACGATCAATGGGACCGGCAATGGGCTCGATGAGTCAACGACTTGGACGTTCGACTTCTCGGGCGACCCGGACTTCGGCACCTTCCCCGGCGGCGACCTCATCTCGGCGGAGTTGGTCCTGCATTTGACGCCTCGCGATTCGTTCATCACGACCGACACGGTCGCGATCGACGGTTTGCCCGGGATCGTCACGCCCGAGATTCAGGATCTGAGCATCCTGCCCGTCGGGGAGTTTCACGTGGTGACCCTCGAACTGCTCGACTTCTACACCAGCGATGAGATCCTCGGGATCTACAGCGGCGGCACGTTCGGCGAGGTGCCGATGACCTACCAGGACGACGCTATCGTCTCGTTTGCCTCGCTGACCTTGGCGGTCCCCGAGCCTTCGAGCCTTGCCTTGGCCGGTTTGGGTGGGGTCGGCCTCGGGGCCTGGGCGGTCCGTCGCCGACGCAACGGCTAAGCCGCGCTTGGACGGACGATTGTTTTTGCCGAGGCGCGTTCGGGGCTTCCGTTTCAGGGCCCTTCGAGCGACTCGGCCGAGACTGCCTCAGGACCGTCGTCGGCTTTCGTGTTGTCCGATGGGATGTAAGCCAGGTCGACGACAAATCGGCCGGGGCCTGGTAGACTCGGGGGGTCGACTCGAGACCATCCCGGGCCACGCTTGCGACATCGGAACCATGACGCGGATCGCCACCTACGACACGACCCTTCGCGCCGGGAGTCAGGGCGAGGCGGTCAACTTCTCGCTCCAGGACAAGCTGCTCATCACCACCGAGCTGGACCGGCTGGGCGTCGACTACATCGAGGGCGGCTACCCGCTGTCCAACCCCAAGGACGCGGCCTACTTCCAGGAGGTCGGTAAGCTCGACCTGGCCCACGCGCGGGTCGCCGCTTTCGGGATGACCAGGCGCCGAGGGGGCGCCGCCGACCAGGACGTCGGGCTCCGCGCGCTGCTTGAAGCCCAGACGCCGGTCATCACGATCGTCGGCAAGACCTGGGACCTGCACGCCACGGAGGTCCTGGGCGTCAGCCTCGACGAGAACCTGGCCATGATCGCCGAGAGCGTCGCCTTTGGGGTCCGTGAAGGCCGCGAGGTCATCTACGACGCCGAGCATTTCTTCGACGGGATCAAGGCCAACCCGGACTACGCCCTGCGGACCCTCCGCGCCGCCGCTGAGGCCGGCGCGACCTGGCTGGTCCTCTGCGACACCAACGGCGGCGCGCTGCCCGAGTTCGTCGCCGACGTCGTCGCCCGGGTCGGTCAAGACTTCGACGTCCCCCTGGGCATCCACACCCACAACGACGGCGAACTGGCCGTGGCCAATGCCTTGGCGGCCGTCCGCGCCGGCGCCACCCAGGTCCAAGGGACCATCAACGGGATCGGCGAGCGCTGTGGCAACGTCGACCTGGTCAGCGTGATCGCCAATCTCGCCCTCAAGTATGATGGTTACGAGATGCTTCGGCCCGGCAAGCTGGAGCGGCTCACCGAGACCTCGAGGTTCGTCTACGAGACGGCCAACATGAACTTCCGGCCCAGTCAGGCCTTCGTCGGCTCCAGCGCCTTCGCCCACAAGGGCGGCATGCACGTCCACGGCGTCCGCAAGATCGCCGCCAGCTACGAGCACATCCGGCCCGAATCGGTCGGCAACGAGCAGCGGATCCTCATCAGCGAACTCTCCGGGCGCTCCAATATCGCCGAGAAGCTCGAGGAGTTTGGTCGCGACCTCCAGCAGGATCACGAGCTGATCAATCAAGTGCTCACGCAGGTCGTCGACATGGAGAACGCGGGATACCAGTTCGAGGCCGCCGAGGCGACCTTCCACCTGCTCGTTGAGCGGGTCGCCGGGATCTACCGCCCCTGGTTCGACCGGCTGACCTATCGGGTCAACGTCCGGGCCGACGACGACGGCACGCCGATCACCGAGGGGACGGTCAAGGTCCGCGTCAACGGCGCGGTCGAGCACACCGTCAGCGAAGGGGACGGTCCGGTCAACGCCCTCGACGGCGCCTTACGCAAGGCCTTGCGGACCCACTACCCAACGCTCGATGAGATGAACCTGGTCGACTATAAAGTGCGCGTCATCAACGCCGGCGCGGGCACCGCCGCGCGGGTCCGGGTGGTCATCGAGAGCCACGACCGCGACGGCCTCTGGGGCACCGTCGGCGTCTCCGAGAACATCATCGAGGCCAGTTGGCTGGCCCTGACCGACGCCGTCGAGCACAAGCTCGGCAAGGACGCCCGCGACGGTCGGATTATCCGGGTCGAGCCCGCCCCGATGCCGAACGAGAAGTGAAACTCGTCTCGACCTCCTGAGGAATATCGACCTCGGGGTGGTCGTGCCGCTGATTTCGCGATCGATCTCATTTGGTATCCTGGTTTGTTGGGCGACGAGCATGTTGCCCACCCGGAAGCACCAGACCGACGAAGTATCGAAAGGCTGGGTTCGGACCAACCCCGAAACAAATTGACCTCGGCTTACAGCCGAAGGTCGGATGCGAACCATGAGTCGATGGGATGCGGGGCACGAGATCGCCTTGCTAGATGGGTGGATGCTAGACGATCAGATCTATTTTGCAGATTCTGATATATTTGGTTTTTGTGCTGGTGATAAGGTCTTGCTTGGGTTGGTTCCCGGAGGCGATGTCGAGGATCGTTTCGTCGATGTCGCGATCGCTGAGGGCGAGTTCGTGGCCGTTGAGGAGGAGAAAAGCTTCGCCGGCGAGCAGGGCGGCCCGCTTGTTACCGTCGACGAATGGGTGGTTGTTGGCGATCTGATCAATGTAGGCGGCGGCCTGGGCGGCAAGAGTCGGGTGGATCCGCTGGCCGAAGGCGGTCGGACGCGGCTGCATCACCGCGCTCTCCAAGAAGGCGTGGTCGCGGCCCCCGTGTCGCTCGCCCCGTGTCGCTCGATGGTCCGGCGCTGGGGCTGCTCGACGTCCTCGACATCGAGGAAGACCGGCTCGACGATCGAATCCGGGTCACTTTGGCGAGGTCACGGAGCGCCTCCCCGTACTTGCGGTCGGTTCGATCGAAGATGCGGTCGATCCGCATGGTTCGATCGGTGGGCGTGTCGGCCGCATCGCCGGCGTTCGTTGCTTGTTCCGATGCCTGTCGAAGGCATTAATCGTCTTCGAGCAGGCGGTCGAGGTCGGGTCCGCTGAGCCCGAGGACCGCGGCCACCTGGTCGCGCGTGAGGTCGCCTCGACGATGGAGGGCGACGAGGTAGACCTCGCGCGCGTCCCGATCGGGATCGATCCCCCGGCTCCGGAGCTGGTTGTGGATCTCGTCGGGGGTTTCGAAGCGGATCACGAGGAATCTCTCTAGGTGATCGTCAATTCAGGATTATGATCATGTGGTATCGCCCTCGAGCACGTCGAGGGTGAAGGCCTGTTCGTCGGCGCCTCCTCGACCGTCCTCGGCGACGACCCGGAAGTCGAAGCGGCCGGGGGTCGTGACTGGGAAGACGACCAGGCCGGTGGTCGGGTCGATCGTCGCGCCGAGCGGGGCGATGGCCAGGCGGAAGGTGATCGGGTCGCCGTCGGGATCGACTGCATCGGCATCATAAGTATAGGTGGAATCCTCCGGGTCGACGACGACAGGGATCGCGCCGAGCACGACGCCGGTACCGTCGCGGACGAACTGGAGGTCGAACGCGTCGGGCAGGGTGTTGCCCTCGAAGCTCACTTGGAAGTCGACTGTCTGGCCCGCGCCGACGGAACTCACCACACCGGTCTGGTTGGTGATGTTCACCGATGGGTCGCCGGTGACGACGTCGATGTCGAAGGCGACGTCGGTCAGGGCGTTGCCGATCGCCATGGTGATCCCCGAGACGATCGTCTCATTGTCGTCGGCGTCGACGAGGAAGAACAGGGGGTCGCCGGGGTCGATCGGATCGTCGGGGATCCCGCTGGGGATCGCCGAGTCGGACCCGTTGGTCGTCCCGGTCAGGATGGCCAGCGATTCCAGGGTACCCCGGAGTTCCGCGCCGGGCACCTCGTTGTCGGAGAGGCCGATGACCAAGGCCCCCAAGGCGTTGAGCGCGTCGACGGTCTCTTGGAACCCGGCGGCGCGGCCGTCGAGGCTCTCCTCACGGGCGACGTCGATCAGGTCGGCCAGCGGGACGGTGACGCCGCCGAGGCCGGTAATCTCGGAGAGCCCCTCGTCGCGGAAGACGGTTCCCATGTTGCCGGCCACCAACACGACCGGCAGGGCACCTTCCCGGAAGCCCGCGCCGCCGAGCGTGCCGCTGGCCGGCAGGATGTCGTTGTCCGGGTCGGGCGTGAAGGCGTCGAACGGTAGGATGTCGTCGCCGTCGAGGATGTCACCGTCGCCATCGACGTCGAGGCCCGCCCCGGTGGCCACCTGACGGAGCCCCTCCAGCATCGTCTCGGGACTGTCGCCGCCGTTACCGGGCAGCGAGGCATCGAGCGCCCGGTCCAGCGCCTCCTCGAAGCCCGGCGTCTCGGTCGTCAGGATCGGCTGGTCGAGGACGAAGCCGCGGTCCGGATCGAAGTAGTCCTCGTAACGGCCGACCCCGAAACCGAAGCTGACCTCCGGCAGGTTCTCCTGCAAGGCGTCGACGATCTCGGAGAAGCTGGCGATCAAGGCCGGCGAGACGCCCTCGAAGCTCCCGGTGTCGTCGAAGAGCAGGAAGACGTCGACTAGGCCGACCGTCCCGGTCGTCGGCAGCGTGATCGAGACGTCTTGCGTGAACGACTGGCCTGGCTCCAGGTCGGGCAGGGGGATCAGGCTCGGCTCGACATCGCCGATGGCGCCCGGCCCGCCCGAGCCGATCACGAACTCGGTCACCGGCGTGCTGGTGATCGTTGGCGGTTGATTGGGCACCGGCGGGTCGGGGAGTCGGACCGTGTTGGCGTGCCCGGCGACCCGTCCCAAGAACAGGTCGACTCGGGTGATGACCCCGTCCGAGTCGCCGTCGACGCCTACGGGCAGTCCCGATGTCGAAGGGGTCTGCCCGATCGCCCTGACGATCGCCCGCGCATCGGTGGGGCCGAACAGGCCGTCGCCGTCGATGTCCCCGACCACCAGGCCGTCGGCGGTCACCAGGCCGAGCCGGACTCCCTCGGTCGTCGCCACCGGCGCGAAGGTGACGCCCCGCTGTGCCAGCAACGGGCGCTGTTCGATCTGGAACCGGGGCAGATCCTCCAGCCTCGGGGCCGGCGAGACGGTTAAGGCGTCGCCATCGGCCAGACCGGCTGTCGACAGGAGCAGACGTCCCTCCAGGGGCTCAAAGGAGCGTCCCGACATCGTGGGCACACGCTTTGACATCATCGTCCCCTTCGCTGGATCTGGAGAGTCCGACCTCGATTCACCGCGTCGTCCGACAGACGTATGACCTCCCCGTGGAATCCGGCGCACGTTCGCGCCAACTTGTAGGGATATCTGAGACTTTGCGGGCGAGAATTGAATGCTTTTGCGTGATCTGGCATGAAAAAAGCAGAAGGTCCACCGGTCGATCGACGACGATTGGAGCGTGGATGGATCTCTGAGACGGCCTTCACCGCGGGATTTCCCCATCGCCAGAGTTGGGCCGTCGGACCATCTCGAGCACTTGGCCGATCCCGCGACGAGCACTTATGTCCATCTCCGATCGAGATCCTTCTTCTCAAACCGGGCTCGGCGTGATCCGACTCTTCCCACTGATCCAAAGCGCCTCGTTTACCCAGACCAGAAGGCCTGACCACAAAAGGGCGTCAAGTGGGCAAAGAGACAGACTTGCCGACCACCGGAACCATCCATCGCTCAATGCTCCATACGATGTGGGAACAGACGATCAGATCCCATCCCGTCACGGGAATGTCCGGTGCGATCGTTCTAATTCGAGGCGTTTCGATAGGTTCCGGAGCGTCGTTCGAATCGTTGGCCAAGCCCTGAATTTCCTCGGATTTGCGGAGGGGATCGCTCGTCGCGATCTGGGGATGGACCGTTCAATCTTGAAAAAAACCGCAGAAACTTGTTGCGGCCCAAAAAGGATCCAGTTAGCCTTGACATGACTGGCAAGACGCCACTTTGCATGAGCCTCGCGCTCATCATCCGAAGGAACGGACACCCCCACCTAGCGGAGACACGGATGACCCCCGCAGGTTGCTTCGAATCTAGATTGGCACCCCCGTGCTATACCCAACATACCTCGACTGGGATCCAGGGGACGATGACAACCTGACCCACAAGTTTGGGTTGTCCAGCGGTCAAACCATTGCCTTGCCCGATCACGAGATCGAAATCGAATTCGAAGTTGTTCGAGGACAGAAGGGGAAGGTCGGCGTTCGCGCCCCCAAGGGGCTCGGCATCTACCGTCACAATTCGCTGCGCGAGAAGGGACGCTACGTCCGTTCGCTGGACGATCCTCACGGGATCGGCCACCTGGCGATGACACGTCGTTGTGGCGAGTGGGTGTTGATCTGTCCGACCCGCGCCCAATGCGAGGACCACGAGGTCCAGATCGGCGTCAACGCCTTCGCCTTCGGACTCCTTGAGATCGAGAAAAGTCGAATCACGGTCGGAATCAAGTCGCCGCATCACTATCGGATTCAAGTCGGTCACTATTTGATCCAGATGGTCGCACCCAGGCGCTCCCTGGTGGAGATGCATTTCTTCGAGCCGTGCGAACACTCGGCCATGGTCGTGGCCGAGGCGGTTTGATCGCTCCGGCGACGGACCCATTCGAAAAGGCGTCCGGTCGCGGCTCGAGAGGGCCGCGGCCGGGCGCATCGCATTGCTTGATCCCCGTGACCCGGTCTATCCTGGAACGCTTGGACTGACCCATCCGAGCCGTCCCCGGAGCCGCGGGATCCCGACATGCCAGAGATGGCCGCTAGCCTGAGATCGGTCGATGCGTTGATCATCGTGGACCTTCAGCGCGACTTCTGTCCGGGCGGGGCGCTGGCTGTCCCTGAGGGGGATCGCGTCGTGCCGTGGGCCAACCGTGAGGCGGCCCGATTTGCTGAGGCGGGCGGCCTGGTCGTCGCCACGAGAGACTGGCACCCGAGCGATCACGAGAGCTTTCAGTCCCAGAGCGGTCCGTGGCCGGTCCATTGCGTCCGGGAGAGCGATGGGGCAGCGTTCCATCCCGACCTCGTTCTGCCCGAGGGAACGGTCGTCATCGACAAAGGGGTCGACCGCCGGGGCGCAGGCTACTCCGGATTCGAGGGGACCGACCTGCTCGATCGGCTCCGGGATCGAGGGATCGCGCGGGTCCGGATCCTCGGGCTGGCCCTGGAGGTCTGCGTCCTGGCGACGGCCCTGGACGCGCGACGGGCCGGCCTCGATGTCGTCGTCGATCTCGAAGGCATCCGCGCCATCGCTGTCGACGGACGGCAACGCGCGCTCGACGAGCTGGCTGAAGCTGGGGTCGTGATCCTCGGCGACGTCAGCATGTCAGGGGGTCGGTCATGACATGGCAACACGACCGACGGGGACGGACCTCCGCGCTCTTTCTGGACCTCTACCAGCTCAAGATGGCGCAGGCCTATCGAGCTGAGGCCATGAACGGGCCAGCCGACTTCGAGCTGCTCGTCCGGAGCATGCCCGAGCGCCGTGGCCTGCTCGTCGCGGCTGGGCTGGGCGAGTTGCTCGACGATCTCGAAGCGTTCCGATTTACTGTGGAGGATCAAGATTATCTGCAATCATTGCAGATCTTGGATCCCAAATTTATCGAAGATCTCGGGATGTTCCGGTTCGAGGGCGACATCGATGCGGTCCCCGAAGGAACCCTGGTCTTCCCCGGCACGCCGCTGCTTCGGATCTCGGCGCCGATCGTGCAAGCGCAGATCGTCGAGACGCTCGTCATCAACCGGGTCCACTTCGCCACGCTCGTGGCGAGCAAGGCCGCGCGGGTCGTGCGGGCGGCCGGGGGGCGTCCGGTCGTCGACTTCGGGAGCCGACGCGCCGCCGGGATCGACGCGGCCCTGCAGGTGGCGCGGTCGGGCTACCTCGTCGGCCTCGACGGCACCGCGCTGGTCGAGGCGGGGCAACGGTACGGGATCCCGGTCGTCGGCACGATGGCCCACAGCTACATCCAGGCCCATCGCACCGAGGACGACGCGTTCCTCCGGTTCGCCGAGCAGTTCCGTGGAACCACCGTGCTCGTGGATACCTTCGATGCGATCGAGGCGGTCCGGTCGATCATCCGACTCCATCGTGAGACGGGGGGACGGTTCGCGATCGGGTCGATCCGGCTCGACTCGGGGGACCTCTCGGAACTCTCGATGCGATCGCGGTCCCTGCTCGACGAGGCCGGACTGAACGAGGTCCGGATCATCGCTTCGGGGGGGCTCGACGAGTACCAGGTCGCCAACCTCGTCGCGGCCGACGCGCCCATTGACGGGTTTGGGGTCGGCACGGCGTTGGCGGTCGTCGACGACGTGCCATCACTCGACATGGCCTATAAGCTGGTCATGTACGACGGGATCCCACGGATGAAGCTCTCGGCGAGTAAGGCCCACCGCCCGTGGCCGAAGCAGGTCCATCGTCGATTCGACTCAAACGGCCGGATGATCGGCGACCTGTTGACGACGGCCGACGCCCCTGCGCCACCGAACACCCAACCGCTGCTCCGGCCGGTCATGCGCAAAGGGCGGCGGCTCGATGACGGACAGGTCACCTTGGAGGCCGCCCGTCGCTATGCCCTCGACCAAGCCGATCGCCTGCCCAAGGCGCTCCAAGGGCTCGAGCCCCCCGCAACACCCTATCTGGTGGAGATCGGGGAGCCCCTCAAGGACCTGACCGAACGCACGAGACGATCGTTGGCCTCCAGCTCCCGGAGACGCGACGGATCAGATCGTGTCTGACCATGACGACCCCTCTTCGATGCGCATCGACATGCCAGATGGTCGATTCCCGACCATCCCATCTGGCCGGTGCGGTCAGCGATTGCCAAGCGGGTCGATGTTCCTATCGGCCTGGCGATCTCGATGGATTGTCCGGATCGCCTCCTACGGATCGATGTCCGCCGATTCTCCAGGGTTCCGGATTGGTCTACCGGCGTCGGGGCGGGACCGGGTCGTCCCGGAGATTTCCCTGGCCGTTGGTATCCGCATTGCAGACATGTCCAGGGCCGTCGGGCATGACGTGACCACGTCTACGTACCCAGACGTGTCGATAAATCGTATTGTCGACGGATTTCAAGTAATTAACCGAAAGGATGGAGAACGATGACGAGCACCAAAGATTTCCGTCGCGTGATGTCGGCCGATTCGCTTAATAACGACGCGGTCGTCAACCCTGAAGGCCAGGACCTGGGCAAGATCGAGGATATCATGATCGATCTGCCGACCGGCCGGGTCGCCTATGCGGTCTTGTCCTTCGGCGGCTTCCTCGGCTTGGGCGACAAGCTCTTCGCGATCCCGTGGGCCGTCCTGGGCGTCGACCAGGACAATCAGCGGTTCGTACTCAACGTGGCCAAGGAGACCCTCGAGTCGGCGCCCGGCTTCGATAAGGACAACTGGCCCGACTTTGGCGACCCGCAGTACAACAGCCAGGTCCACAACCACTACGGCATGTCCGTCAGCTGATCGCCGAGGCGTCGGCGCCGGATCTCGTCCCCGGCGCCGATCG